>NZ_JBXAKS010000007.1:153940-340969 GCF_058798675.1 Janthinobacterium sp. GW822-FHT07H10 | reverse complement strand
CCCCGGCCGGCCAGGTCGCCATGCACGTGGTGCAGGTGAAAGCCAAGCGCCTGAGCGCCGCGGAAAAAGCCCGTTTTGCATAAGAGCACCTGTTAAAGTCATTGTCAGCCATTTTTCACGCTGCTACAGTGGCACGGCATGAGGCCATGCAGGCGGCCCCCGGCGGGCGCCATGACAGATAAAAACAAGATACCGAGGATGCATTACATGAAAAAGACATTGCAACTGGCGCTGCTGTTCCTGGCAACACTGGGTCTGGTGCGCGGCGTGGCCGCCGAGACCCGCTTGCTGGAAATGCGCACCGTCGATGCCCGCGTGGTACGCGTGAAACTCGATGGCGTGATGGAAGTGCGCATTCGCCAGGGCAATGTGCCCTCGCTGAGCATCACGGCCGACAAGCGCTATATCGCCGACATCAGCACGGCGCAAAGCGGCGACACCCTGCATATCGAAACGGAAGTGCGCGGCTTCAAGATCAATCCCGCCTCGATACGCGCCGACCTGGTCTTGCCGAACTTGCGCGAACTGAGCTCGGAAGGCTTTGGCAGCACCGATATCACGGGTTTCACGGGCGAGGAACTGACCCTGTCGCTGGAAGGGGCGGGCAGCATCAAGCTGGTGGGCGACTACCGCAAGCTCAATGCCAGCCTCGGCGGCGTGGGCAGCATGCAGCTCTGGATCGGCAACAATGAGCGGGCGGAGCTGGACTTGCAGGGCGCCGGTTCCGTCGTGCTGGGCGGGCGCGGACGCGTGCTGAAGGCCACCCTGGGCGGCCTGGGCAGCCTGAACGCGCAGCAGTTCGAAGCGGACGCCGTCAACCTCGAATTGAGCGGCCTGGGCAACGCAACAGTCAATGCGCATACGAATGCCAAGCTGAACCTGAGCGGACTCGGTTCGGTGGTGGTGTACGGCAAGCCGGCCAACCGCGATGTCAGCGTCGAGGGCCTGGGCAAAGTTAGCTGGAAGTGAAAGCATCCTGCCGCAAGTGTTCTTGGCAGGACAAGAGAAAACAGTCAGACCACATCCCATTCCGATGAAAAAACTGATCATTACACTACTCATGCTGTGCGCCATACAGCTGCCTGCGCGGGCCGGCTTCAGCGAGGGCGCCAGCGCTTACAACAACAAGAATTACGCGCTGGCCTACAAGGAAATCCTGCCGTTGGCCAGGACCGGCAATGCCGATGCCCAGCATTTGCTGGGCCTGATGTATTACATGGGACGGGGCTTGCCGCAGGATTACAAGCAAGCCATGTTCTGGCACCGCAAGGCGGCCGAGCAGGGCAAGGCCGACGCCCAGTACGTGGTGGGCGCCATGTATTACACGGGCAATGCCGTGCTGCAGGACCACAAGCAGGCCGTGGGCTGGTTCCGCAAGGCGGCCGAGCAAAACCACGCCGAGGCGCAGCAGGTGCTGGGCCTGATGTACCGCTACCACATGGGGGGCGTGCAGCAGGATAACGTCATCGCCTACATGCTGTGGAACCTGGCGGCCGCCAACGGCAATGCCAACGCGGCCGACCAGCGCGCCGCCGTCGTGCGCAAGATGACGCATGAGCAAGTCGAGGAAGGCCAGGCCCTGTCGGCGAAATGGAAGCCGGGCACGCCGCTGCCGCGGCAATCGAAGACGGGCGGCGCGTAAGGGGCGGGGCACATCGAGGGGGCCTCTGCAAGGGCTGGCGGCTTGGCGTACAATCGCCGTTTCCCCTTTCAGAGAGTTCCGCCATGCGTGCAGTTGCCATCAGCCAGCCCGGTCCCGCCGACGTTTTGCAAGTTGCCGAGCGTCCCATGCCCGCGTTCAAGGCGGGCGAGCTGCTGATCAAGGTGCACGCGGCCGGCATCAACCGTCCCGACGTGCTGCAGCGCCTGGGAAAATACGCGCCGCCAGCCGGCGCGTCGGACTTGCCGGGCCTGGAAGTGGCGGGTGAAGTCGTCGATGGCGATTTCAGCAGCACCGCATTCAAGAAGGGCGACCTGGTCTGCGCGCTGGTGCAGGGTGGCGGCTATGCCGAATACTGTGCCGCGCCCGCCGGCCAATGCCTGCCCTTGCCGCAAGGCTTGACGGCGCTGGAAGGCGCGTCCCTGCCGGAAAACTTCTTTACCGTCTGGAGCAATGTCTTCGACCGCTGTGCGCTGGCCGATGGCGAAACGCTGTTGGTGCAGGGCGGCACGTCCGGCATCGGCGTGACGGCCATCCAGCTGGCGGCCGCGCTCGGCCACCGCGTCTTCGCCACGGCGGGCAGCGACGACAAGGCGCGCGCCTGCGAAGCGCTGGGCGCCGAACGGGGCATCAATTACCGCACGGAAGATTTCGTTGCCGTCGTCAAGGAGTTGACCGGTGGCAAGGGCGTCGACGTCATCCTCGACATGGTGGGCGGCGACTACCTGCCGCGCGAAATCGATTGCCTGGCCGACGATGGCCGCATCGGCCTGATCGCCGTGCAGGGCGGCACCAAGGCGGAACTGGACCTGGGTAGCTTGCTGCGCCGCCGCCTGACGGTGACGGGTTCCACCCTGCGTCCCCGTTCGGTCGCCTTCAAGGCGGCCATCGCAAACCACCTGCGCACGACCGTCTGGCCGCTGATCGAGGCGGGCAAGATCAAGCCCGTGATCTATCAAACGTTCCCACTGGAAAAAGCCAACGAGGCGCATGCGCTGATGGAAGCGAGCACGCACGTGGGCAAGATCATGTTGCAAGTTGCCTGAAACGGGCCACTGCCTGTTTGACCGGCATCGGTGCTGGAGTTAGAATGACGGGTTATTAGAATTTAGGCTACTATGCGTCGCAAACTCGTCGTCGGAAATTGGAAAATGAACGGCAGTCGCACCTCGAACGCGGTGTTATTGTCTGAAATAGTCGCTGGCCTGGCTGCCTCTGGCGCCGCCAGCGCCGTCTGCGTGCCTGCACCGTACCTGGCGCAGTGCCAGGCGCAATTGGCAGGCTCGGCTCTTGCATGGGGTGCGCAGGATGTTTCCGCCCACGCCGGCGGCGCCTACACGGGCGAAATCTCGACCGCCATGCTGCAGGATTTTGGCTGCAGCTATGTGGTGATCGGGCATTCCGAGCGCCGCGCCTACCATGGCGAGAGCGATGCGCAGGTCGCGGCCAAGACGGTCGCCGCGCTGGCGGCAGGCATTACGCCTATCGTCTGCATCGGCGAAACGCTGGCGCAGCGCGAAGCGGGCCAGACCGACGCGGTCGTGGCGCAGCAGCTGGGCGCCGTACTGGCGGCGATTGGCGCCGACGACGTGGCCAGGCTGGTGCTGGCGTATGAACCAGTCTGGGCCATCGGCACGGGCAAGACGGCCACGCCGCAGATGGCGCAGGACGTGCATCTGGTGCTGCGCGGCCAGCTGGCAGCAAAGAATGCGGTAGCGGCCGCCGGCGTGCAGATCTTGTACGGCGGCAGCATGAAGCCAGAGAACGCAAAAGAATTGATGGCGATGCCGGATATCGATGGCGGTCTGATCGGTGGAGCAGCATTGAAGGCGGCGGATTTCCTGGCAATTATTCACGCCGCCGATTGAATTAATTTAAACTAAGAATGGAATTGCAATGAACATGATGTTCAATCTGGTAGTGGTGGTACAGGTTATTTCGGCATTGTCGATTATCGCGCTGGTGTTGCTGCAGCACGGCAAGGGCGCCGATATGGGCGCCGCCTTCGGTTCGGGCGCCTCGGGCAGCCTGTTTGGCGCGACCGGTTCGTCGAACTTCATGTCGAAGTCGACGGGCGTTGCCGCCGCGATCTTCTTCGGCGCCACCCTGGCTCTGTCGCTGATGGCCAACCAGCGCGCCACCACGGTGGGCGGCGGCGTGATGGATAAAGTCGTCAAGCCAGTGCCGGTCACCGGCGCGGGCGCGATCCCGACCACGGTGCCTGCGGCGCCAGCGGCCAGCGCTCCGGCAGCGGCGGCTCCGGTTGCCAGCACCCCGGCCGGTGCCATTCCGAAGTAATTCTGCAGTTGCTCGATACCTCATCGAGAGTAATTCTCATTACGGGCAGATTGTTGCTCAATGTTTTAGCAGTGCGGCAGGAAAAATCCCTGGCGCGCTGGAAGATGTAAAAATTTATCGTTTTTATCTGTGTTTTGATGCATTTGTGCATTAACTTTAGCGGCAAAGCAGAGTAGAATACGGGCCTTACCGCCGACGTGGTGAAATTGGTAGACACGCTATCTTGAGGGGGTAGTGGCGCAAGCTGTACGAGTTCGAGTCTCGTCGTCGGCACCAGAAATCAGAAGCCAGCAACGGCGCACGAGCCATGGCTCGTACAAAGTTGCTGGCTTTTTTTACGAGGATGTGTCGTTCGATCCTGGTCTTAGCTTTGATTGGGGTCGTGCGTTAGATACGCTGCAAATGATCGCAGCGTCCTCATTTAACCGATCGTTCAATATAAGCTCATCAATCGTGAACCTCGAAAATTACTTCCCCGTCCTGCTGTTTATTCTTGTCGGCCTCGGTGTCGGCATCGCTCCCCAGCTCCTGGGGCGCCTGTTAGGTCCTAACAAGCCTGACGCAGCAAAACTCTCCCCGTACGAATGTGGCTTTGAAGCATTCGAAGACGCGCGCATGAAATTTGATGTGCGCTACTATCTGGTCGCAATCCTGTTTATTTTGTTCGATCTGGAAACGGCATTCTTTTTCCCATGGGGCGTTGCAATGCGCGACCTGGGCTGGGCCGGTTTCGTCACGATGATGGTGTTCATCGCTGAATTCGTGGTCGGATTTTGGTACATTTGGAAGAAAGGTGCCCTTGACTGGGAATAAGCCATGGCTATTGAAGGCGTATTAAGCGAAGGTTTCATCACCACCTCGGCCGACAAGCTGATCAACTGGGCGCGCACCGGGTCTATGTTCCCGATGACGTTCGGTCTGGCCTGCTGTGCGGTCGAAATGATGCATGTGGGCGCAGCCCGCTACGATATGGACCGTTTCGGCGTCGTGTTCCGTCCGTCGCCGCGTCAGTCCGACGTCATGATCGTTGCCGGTACCCTGTGCAACAAGATGGCGCCGGCACTGCGCAAGGTCTACGACCAGATGGCCGAGCCGCGCTGGGTCATCTCGATGGGTTCCTGCGCCAATGGCGGCGGGTACTACCATTACTCCTACTCCGTGGTGCGCGGTTGCGACCGCATCGTGCCCGTCGACGTGTATGTGCCTGGCTGTCCTCCGACCGCTGAAGCCTTGCTGTACGGCATCATGCAGTTGCAGAACAAGATCAAGCGTACCAGCACGATCGCACGCTAACCGGGCCGCTTCAGATTATGACAACACATTTAGAAGTTTTGCAAAACGCCCTCGGCACTGCCCTGGGCGAACGCGTTAGCACGACCGTCACGCTGGGCGAGGTCACTCTGGTCGTCAAGGCCGAGGACTACCTGGCCGTGATGCAGACCTTGCGCGACGATCCGACCCTGCATTTCGAACAATTGATCGATCTGTGCGGCGTCGACTACTCGACCTACGGCGATGGTAGCTGGGATGGCCTGCGTTACGCGGCCGTTTCGCACTTGCTGTCGGTCAAGCACAACTGGCGCGTGCGCGTGCGCGTGTTCGCGCCGGACGACGACATGCCGCTGCTGCCCTCCGTGGTCGGCATCTGGCGCGCGGTCAACTGGTACGAGCGCGAAGCGTTCGACCTGCTGGGCATCCTCTTCGAAGGCCACAACGACTTGCGCCGCCTGCTGACCGACTACGGTTTCATCGGCCATCCGTTCCGCAAGGACTTCCCCGTCTCCGGCTATGTCGAGATGCGTTACGACCCGGAACAGAAGCGCGTGATTTACCAGCCCGTGACGATCGAGCCGCGGGAAAACGTGCCGCGCGTGATCCGCGAAGAACATTACGGGATGAAATAATGGCTGAGATTAAGAACTACACCCTGAACTTTGGGCCGCAGCATCCGGCCGCGCACGGTGTGCTGCGCCTGGTGCTGGAGATGGATGGCGAAGTCATCCAGCGCGCCGACCCGCATATCGGCCTGCTGCACCGCGCCACCGAAAAGCTGGCCGAACAGAAGACCTACCTGCAATCCGTGCCGTACATGGACCGTCTCGACTATGTGTCGATGATGTGCAATGAACACGCGTACGTGATGGCCATCGAAAAGATGCTGGGTCTGGAAGTGCCGCTGCGCGCGCAATACATCCGCGTCATGTTCGACGAGATGACGCGCATCCTGAACCACCTGATGTGGCTCGGCACCCATGCGCTCGACGTCGGCGCCATGGGCCCGTTCCTGTATTGCTTCCGCGACCGCGAAGACTTGTTCGACGCCTACGAGGCCGTATCGGGCGCACGCATGCACGCGGCCTACTACCGTCCGGGCGGCGTCTACCGCGACCTGCCGGACGCGATGCCGCAGCACAAGGCCTCGATCATCCGCAACGCAAAAGCGATTTCCAAGCTGAATGAAAACCGCCAGGGTTCCCTGCTGGACTTCATCGAAGACTTCGCGCGCCGTTTCCCGAACTCGGTGGACGAGTACGAAACCTTGTTGACCGACAACCGTATCTGGAAACAGCGTACCGTCGGCATCGGCGTGGTCTCGCCCGAAGATGCGCTGGCCATGGGCTTTACGGGCGCCATGCTGCGCGGCTCCGGCGTGCAGTGGGACTTGCGCAAGAAACAGCCGTACGAAGTGTACGACTTGATGGATTTCGACATTCCTATCGGCACCAACGGCGATTGCTACGACCGCTACCTGGTCCGCGTGGAAGAGCTGCGCCAGTCGAACCGCATCATCAAGCAATGCGTGGAGTGGCTGCGCAACAATGAAGGTCCTGTCATGACCAGCAACCGCAAGGTGGCGCCTCCGGGCCGCGTCGACATGAAGACCAACATGGAATCGCTGATTCACCACTTCAAGCTGTTTACGGAAGGTTTCCACGTGCCGCCAGGCGAGGCCTACAGCGCCGTGGAACATCCGAAGGGCGAGTTCGGCGTGTACCTGGTGTCCGATGGCGCCAACAAGCCGTACCGCATGAAACTGCGCGCGCCAGACTACGCCCACTTGCAGTCGCTCGATGAGATGGCGCGTGGGCACATGCTTGCCGACGCCGTGACCATCATCGGTACGCAAGATATCGTGTTCGGCAGTATTGACCGCTAAGAGGCAAAAAGTATGTTGTTATCAGAGCAATGCTATAAGAAAATTGACCGCGAGCTGGCCAAGTACCCGGCCGACCAGCGTCAATCCGCCGTCATGGCCGCGCTGGCCCATGCCCAGGATGAACTGGGCTGGCTGGCGCCGGAAACCATGAAGGAACTGGCCGATTACATCGGCATGCCGGCCATTGCCGTGCAGGAAGTGGCCACGTTCTACAATATGTACAACGTCAAGCC
Organism: Janthinobacterium sp. GW822-FHT07H10; assembly: GCF_058798675.1. NCBI lineage: Bacteria > Pseudomonadati > Pseudomonadota > Betaproteobacteria > Burkholderiales > Oxalobacteraceae > Janthinobacterium > Janthinobacterium sp. GW822-FHT07H10. Next base: position 333,621 of record NZ_JBXAKS010000007.1, on the reverse strand, counting down.
TGTGGGCAAGCACAAGATCACCGTGTGCACCAACCTGCCATGCGCCCTGTCGGGCGGCGTGCGCGCAGCAGACTACCTGAAGCAGAAGCTGGGCATCGATTTCCGCGAAACCACCCCTGACGGCCAGTTCACCCTGGTTGAAGGCGAGTGCATGGGTGCGTGCGGCGATGCGCCTGTCTTGCTGGTCAGCAATAAAACCATGTGCAGCTGGATGTCGAACGAGAAAATCGACGCCATGCTGGAGGAACTCAAGAAATGACGTCACTCCACAACCGCCATATCGATCCATTGATCCTGAAGGATCTGGATGGCAAGAACTGGCATTTGCAAGATTATGTGAACCGCGGCGGCTATAGCGCCCTGCGGCGTATCCTGGAAGAGAAGATCACGCCGGAACAGATCATCGCCGACCTCAAGGCTTCGTCCTTGCGCGGCCGTGGCGGCGCGGGTTTCCCTACCGGCCTGAAGTGGAGCTTCATGCCGCGCCAGTTCCCGGGTCAAAAATACCTCGTCTGCAATACAGATGAAGGCGAACCGGGTACTTTCAAGGACCGCGACATCATTCGTTACAATCCCCATGCGCTGATCGAAGGCATGGCCATTGGCGCTTATGCGATGGGCATCACCGTCGGCTACAACTATATCCACGGTGAAATCTTCCAGGAATACCTGCGTTTCGAAGAAGCGCTGGAAGAGGCGCGCGCCGCCGGCTTCCTGGGTGACAAGATCATGGGCAGCGAGTTCTCGTTCCAGTTGCACGCGCACCATGGTTATGGCGCCTACATCTGCGGCGAAGAAACGGCCCTGCTGGAGTCGCTGGAAGGCAAGAAAGGCCAGCCGCGCTTCAAGCCGCCTTTCCCTGCCTCGTTTGGCCTGTACGGCAAGCCGACGACGATCAACAACACGGAAACCTTCGCGGCCGTGCCATTCGTGCTGAACATCGGTCCAGAGAAATACCTGGCCATGGGCAAGCCGAACAACGGCGGTTCGAAGATCTTCTCGATCTCGGGCGACGTGGAAAAACCGGGCAACTATGAAGTGCCGCTCGGCACCCCGTTTGCGACCCTGCTGGAACTGGCGGGCGGCATGCGCGGTGGCAAAAAGATCAAGGCCGTGATCCCTGGCGGTTCGTCCGCTCCGGTGATCCGCGGCGACATCATGATGCAGACCGACCTGGACTACGACTCGATCGCGAAAGCCGGTTCGATGCTCGGTTCGGGCGCCGTCATCGTGATGGACGAAACACGCTGCATGGTAAAGGCGCTGGAACGCCTGTCCTACTTCTACTTTGAAGAATCGTGCGGCCAGTGTACGCCTTGCCGTGAAGGCACAGGCTGGATGTACCGCATGGTGCATCGCATCGAGCAGGGGCAGGGTCGTCCAGACGACCTGGACATGCTCAACTCGATCGCCGACAACATCCAGGGCCGCACCATTTGCGCGCTGGGCGATGCGGCTGCCATGCCGGTACGGGCCTTCATTAAGAATTTCCGTGAAGAATTTGAATATCATATCGAGCACAAGCATTGCCTAGTGCCCGCATATATCTAAGCTGCGTCAGGTAACGATCACCATGGTTGAAATCGAAATAGACGGCAAAAAAGTCGAAGTCCCTGCTGGTAGCATGGTGATGGACGCCGCCAACAAATTGGGAACCTACATTCCGCACTTCTGCTATCACAAGAAATTGTCGATCGCAGCGAACTGCCGCATGTGCCTGGTCGAAGTGGAAAAGGCGCCCAAGCCTTTGCCCGCTTGTGCGACCCCGGTCAGTGCCGGCATGATCGTGCGCTCCGCCAGCGACAAAGCTGTGCAGGCGCAAAAGTCGGTCATGGAATTCTTGCTGATTAACCACCCGCTCGATTGCCCTATCTGCGATCAGGGCGGCGAATGCCAGTTGCAAGACTTGGCAGTGGGCTACGGCAAGGGCGAATCGCGCTACAAGGAAGACAAGCGCGTGGTACAGCCGAAGGAAGCCGGTCCGCTGGTTTCCATGCAAGAAATGTCGCGCTGCATCCAGTGCACCCGCTGCGTGCGTTTTGGCCAGGAAGTGGCCGGCGTGATGGAGCTGGGCATGATCGGCCGCGGCGAACACTCGGAAATCGTGTCGTTTGTCGGCCAGTCGGTCGATTCCGAACTGTCGGGCAACATGATCGACCTGTGCCCGGTTGGCGCACTGACGTCGAAGCCGTTCCGCTACAGCGCCCGTACGTGGGAACTGTCGCGCCGCAAATCGGTCAGCCCGCATGACGGCCTGGGCGCGAACCTGATCGTGCAAGTGAAAGCTGGCAAGGTCAAGCGCGTATTGCCGCTGGAAAACGAAGCCGTCAACGAGTGCTGGATCTCGGACAAGGACCGTTTCTCGTACGAAGCGCTGGACAGCGCCGAACGCCTGACCACCCCGATGCTGAAGCAGGGCAACGAGTGGAAGGAAGTCGATTGGCAGACGGCGCTGGAATACGTGGCGCACGGTTTGAAAAATATCAAGCACGAGCATGGCGCTGACGCCATCGCCGCGCTGGCAACGCCGCATTCGACCGTCGAAGAGCTGGTCCTGCTGCAAAAAGTGGTTCACGGTCTCGGCAGCGAGAACGTCGACTTCCGCCTGCGCCAGACCGACTTCGCGCTGGACGCCGGCGTGAAGCCATGGCTGGGCATGCCGATCAACGAATTTGGCCAGATCAAGCGCGCCTTCGTCATCGGCTCGTTCCTGCGCAAGGACCACCCATTGCTGGCAACGCGTTTGCGCGCATCCGTCAAGGGCGGCGCCAAGCTGTCGATCCTGCACGCGTCCGACGATGATCAGCTGATCACCATCGCCAACAAGATGATCGTCGCGCCGAGCGACTGGCTGGCAGCCTTGTCGGAAGTGGTCGTCGCTGTTGCCAAAGCGAAAGAAATCGCCGCGCCAGCCGGTTTCGAAGCGATTGCCGCTTCGGACGTGGCCGTTGCCATTGCCGCCAGCCTGATGGCCGGCGACAACGGCGCCGTGCTGCTGGGTAACGCCGCAACGCAACACCCGCAAGCGTCGCAACTGCATGCTGCCGCGCAATGGATCGCCGAACAGACGGGCGCCAAGCTGGGCTACCTGACGGAAGCGGCCAACACGGTAGGCGCGCACCTGGTCGCCAAGCCGCGCGCCAACGTGCAAGCCGCGTTCGCCGCGCCGAAGAAAGCCTACGTGCTGCTGCACGCCGAGCCGGAACTCGACGCCGCCAATCCGCAAGCGGCCCGCGCCGCGCTGGACAAGGCCGAGATGGTCGTGGCGATGTCGGCCTTCAAGCATGGCATGGATTACGCCGATGTCTTGCTGCCGATCGCGCCGTTCGCCGAAACCTCGGGCACCTTCGTCAACTGCGAAGGCCGCGCGCAAAGCTTCAACGGCACCGTGAAACCGCTGGCGGAAACCCGTCCAGCCTGGAAAGTGCTGCGCGTTCTGGGCAACATCCTGGGCCTGGCCGGTTTCGACTACGACACTTCCGAAGCGATCCGCGACGAAGCGTTTGGCGCCGGCGTGACCGACTTGTCGGCACAGCTGAACAACATCGCCAGGAACGCGCCGGAAGCGGCCGTCTACGCACCGGCATCGCCGGCGCTGCAACGCATCGCCGACGTGCCGATCTACTTCGCCGACGCGCTGGTACGCCGCTCCGAACCGCTGCTGCGCACGGTCGACGGCGCCGCGCCGCAAGCGCACCTGTCCCTGGCACTGGCTGAGAAGCTGGGCGTCAAGGCGGGCGACAAGGTCAAGGTAGCGCAAGGCTCCGGCAGCGCCATCCTGGTGGCGGCAATTCATGCCGGCCTGCCAGCCAATGTGGTCAAGGTGTCGGCGGCGCATGCCTCGACGGCTGGCCTGGGCGGCATGTTCGGTGACATCACAGTTGAAACAGCAGAGGGGAAAATCTGATGGCTCTGCCTGAATTTGTAAACGTCATCAACACTACCGGCCAGGATTTGCTGGGCGGCAGCTGGCCTTTCTTCTGGACCTTGATCAAGATCCTGTGCGTGCTGTTGCCGCTGATGGGCCTGGTTGCTTACGCCACCCTGTGGGAGCGCAAGCTGATCGGCTGGATCCAGATCCGCGTGGGCCCGAACCGCGTGGGCCCGCTGGGCTTGCTGCAACCGATCGCCGATGCGCTGAAACTGCTGTTCAAAGAGATCATCATCCCGTCCAAGGCCGCCAAAGGCCTGTTCGTGATCGGCCCGATCATGACCATCATGCCGGCCCTGGCCGCCTGGTCGGTCGTGCCGTTCGGTCCGGAAGCCGTGCTGGCCAACGTCAACGCGGGCTTGCTGCTGCTGCTGGCGATTACCTCGATGGAAGTCTACGGCATCATCATCGCCGGCTGGGCTTCGAACTCGAAGTACTCGTTCATGGGCGCCATGCGCGCTTCGGCACAGATGATTTCGTATGAAATCCCGATGGGCTTCGTGATGGTCATCGTGCTGATGGTCTCGGGCAGCCTGAACTTCATCGACATCGTCGGCGGCCAGCAAATCGGCTACTTCGCCGACAAGGGCGTGAACTTCATGTCGTGGAACTGGCTGCCGCTGCTGCCGATGTTCGTCATCTACCTGGTGTCGGGCCTGGCTGAAGCCAACCGTCACCCGTTCGACGTCGTCGAAGGCGAGTCGGAAATCGTGGCCGGCCACATGGTCGAATACTCGGGCATGGCCTACGCCATGTTCATGCTGGCCGAATACGCCAACATGATCCTGATCGGCGCCCTGGCTTCGATCATGTTCCTCGGCGGCTGGTCCGCACCGTTTGCCTTCCTCGAATTCTGGGGCGGTTTCGGCGGCTTCTTCTGGCTGTTTGCAAAAACCTTCTTCATCGTGTCGGTGTTCATCTGGGTGCGCGGTACTTTCCCTCGCTATCGTTATGACCAGATCATGCGCCTCGGTTGGAAAGTGTTTATCCCGTTGACGCTGGTCTACCTGGTCTTCGTCGCTGCCTGGATGCAGACATCCTGGAATATTTGGAAGTAAGAGAGTGCATACGAATGGATAAGGTAAAAGATTTCTTCAGCAGCCTGTTGTTAGGCGAGCTGATCAAGGGCATGGCGCTGACAGGCAAGTACATGTTTTCGCGCAAGATCACGGTGCAATTCCCGGAAGAGAAGACACCGATCTCGCCGCGTTTCCGTGGCTTGCACGCGCTGCGCCGCTACCCGAACGGCGAGGAACGTTGCATCGCCTGCAAACTGTGCGAAGCGGTTTGCCCGGCGATGGCCATCACGATCGAATCGGAGCAGCGTGACGACGGTTCGCGCCGCACCACGCGCTACGATATCGACTTGACCAAGTGCATCTTCTGCGGTTTCTGCGAAGAGTCCTGCCCGGTCGATTCGATCGTCGAGACGCAAATCCTGGAATACCACGGCGAGAAACGCGGGGATTTGTATTACACGAAAGAGATGTTGCTGGCCGTAGGCGATCGTTATGAAAATGACATCGCCGCTGCGCGCGCCGCCGACGCACCTTATCGCTGATGGATGCGCCGCAGCTGACAAGCTGCGCCGCGCCCCTCGTTCATCTGTACGTCTATTGGGTTTTTTATGGACTTTAAAACAATTTTGTTTTACGCCTTCTCGCTGATTCTGATCATAGCGGCGACGCGCGTCATCACGGCCCGTAATCCGGTCCACGCGGTACTGTTCCTGGTACTGTCCTTCTTTTCCGCAGCGGGCATCTGGATGCTGCTGCAAGCTGAATTCCTGGCCATCGTGCTGGTATTGGTGTATGTCGGCGCCGTGATGGTGCTGTTCCTCTTCGTCGTCATGATGCTCGATATCAATATCGACCGCATGCGCGAAGGCTTCTGGGGCTATCTGCCATTGGCCGCCACGGTCGGCGTGATCATCGTGCTGGAAATGGCTGCCGTGCTGTGGCGTGGTTTCCTCGAGTTCGAGCCGCGCGTGGCACTGGCTGGCGCCAACCTGGGCGGCACCAAGGAACTGGGCATGCTGATCTACACGAAATATGTGTTTGCCTTTGAAATCGCCGCCGTCGTGCTGCTGGTGGCCATCGTTGCCGCCGTCGCATTGACCCTGCGCAAACGCAAGGACACCAAGCATTTTGCTCCGGGCGATGCCGTGCGCGTCAAGCGTAACGACCGTCTGAAGATCATCAAGATGGACGCGGTCGTCGAGCGTCCTGCGGCTGAGCCGGAAGTTAAGGAGGCACCATGACATTATCGCTCACACATTTTTTGGTCCTGGGCGCGATCCTGTTCGCAATCTCGATCGTCGGGATTTTCCTGAACCGCAAGAACATCATCGTATTGCTGATGGCAATCGAATTGATGCTGCTGGCGGTGAATATGAATTTCATCGCGTTTTCCCATTACCTGGGCGACGCGGCCGGTCAGATCTTCGTTTTCTTCATCCTGACGGTTGCCGCCGCTGAGTCGGCTATCGGTCTGGCTATTCTGGTGGTGATGTTCCGTAATCTGGATACCATCAACGTCGAAGACCTGGACAGCCTCAAAGGCTGATGTTTTTCAGACTCGATCTCTCGAATAATAACGATTAAGGTTCATCATGGCGGGGCAACTCCTCAACCCTAACCTCCTTCTTGCCGTACCGCTGGCGCCGCTGGCCGGTGCCGCGATTGCAGGCTTGCTTGGCACCCAGTTCCTGGGTAATTTGGTCGGACGCAAGACGTCGCATACCGCGACGATCCTGGGCGTACTGATCGCGTTCATCCTGTCCGTGCAGACGCTGCTGGCAGTGATGGATGGCGCGACATTCAATGGCACGATCTATAACTGGATGACGATCGGCACCCTGAAGATGGAAGTGGGCTTCCAGATCGATTCGCTGTCGGCGATGATGATGTGCGTGGTCACCTTCGTGTCGCTGATGGTGCATATCTACACGATCGGCTACATGAAGGACGACGAAGGCTACAACCGCTTCTTCGCCTACATCTCGCTGTTCACGTTCTCGATGCTGATGCTGGTCATGGCCAACAACTTCCTGCAACTGTTCTTCGGTTGGGAAGCCGTGGGTCTGGTCTCCTACCTCTTGATCGGTTTCTGGTACCAGCGTCCGACGGCCATCGTGGCCAACATGAAGGCTTTCCTCGTCAACCGCGTGGGCGACTTCGGCTTCATCCTGGGCATCGGCCTGCTGCTGGCGTTTGCCGGCACCATGAACTACCAGGAAGTATTCGCCAAGAAAGACGAACTGGCGCTGCTGACGATGCCGGGCACCGACTGGGCCCTGCTGACCGTGGCCTGCATCTGCCTGTTCATCGGCGCGATGGGCAAGTCGGCCCAGTTCCCGCTGCACGTGTGGCTGCCTGACTCGATGGAAGGTCCTACCCCGATCTCGGCACTGATTCACGCCGCGACGATGGTGACGGCCGGTATCTTCATGGTCTCGCGCATGTCGCCGCTGTTCGAACTGTCCGATACGGCACTGTCCTTCATCCTGGTGATCGGCTCCATCACGGCGCTGTTCATGGGCTTCCTGGGCATCATCCAGAACGACATCAAGCGCGTCGTCGCTTACTCGACCCTGTCGCAGCTGGGCTACATGACGGTGGCGCTGGGTTCGTCCGCGTACTCCGTGGCCGTATTCCACCTGATGACGCACGCATTCTTCAAGGCACTGCTGTTCCTGGGCGCCGGTTCCGTCATCATCGGCATGCACCACGACCAGGATATCCGCAACATGGGCGGCCTGCGCAAGTACATGCCGATCACGTGGATCACTTCCCTGATCGGTTCGCTGGCCCTGATCGGCACGCCGCTGTTCTCCGGCTTCTACTCGAAAGACAGCATCATCGAAGCCGTCGAAGCGACGCACATCTGGGGTGCTGGCTTTGCCCAGTTCGCCGTGCTGGCTGGCGTGTTCGTCACCGCGTTCTACTCGTTCCGCATGTATTTCCTCGTCTTCCACGGCAAGGAACGTTTCGGCCAGGCGCATGCCCACGGTCACGACGACCATCACGCACCGAAAGCGGCCCATGGCGCGCACGGCGATGCGCATGACGACCATCACGAAGAGGAAGAGGACGACCACGGCCACCATGGCCTGGAACCTGGCCAGAAGCCGCATGAATCCCCATTCGTCGTGTGGTTCCCGCTGGTGATGCTGGCGATTCCTTCGCTGATCATCGGCTACCTGACGATCGGCCCGATGCTGCATGGCGATTTCTTCAAGGGCGTGATCTTCGTTGGCGAAAACCATCCAGCAATGGAAGAGTTGTCGCATGAATTCCACGGCGCGATGGCGATGGCGATCCACGGCCTGTCGACCGCACCGTTCTGGCTGGCATTGTCCGGCGTGGTGGCAGCCTACTACTGCTACATGGTCAATCCGCGTGTACCGGCCTGGTTCTTTGCCAAGTTCCACGCGATCCACACCCTGCTGGACAACAAGTACTACATGGACAAGTTCAATGAAGTCGTGTTCGCCGGCGGTGCCCGCTTGCTGGGTAATGGCCTGTGGAACTTCGGTGACAAGAAGCTGATCGATGGCCTGCTGGTCAACGGTAGCGCCAAGGTCGTCGCCTGGCTGTCCTCGCTGTCGCGAGTGCTGCAGACCGGCTACATCTATCACTATGCATTCGTGATGATCCTGGGCGTGCTGGGCTTCCTGATCTATTTCCTGCCATTCTGGCCCGCTAAGTAAGCTGACCTGATAAAAGAATACTGAGAACCATGATGCAGTCTACGATTTCTACACTACCTCCTTACCTGAGTCTGTCGATCTGGGTGCCGATCATTTGCGGCGTCCTGGTCCTGGCTCTCGGCCGTGACAGCAAAGCGGGCTTTACCCGCTGGCTGTCGCTGGCCGGCGCGGTGCTCAGCATGCTGTGCACCTGGCCGCTGATCCAGCATTTCGACAACGCCGCGCACGGCATGCAATTCGTCGAAAAAGCACCGTGGATCGAAACCTTCAATATCTGGTACTCGCTGGGTATCGATGGCCTGTCGCTGTGGTTCATTCCGCTGACGGCCTTCATCACGGTCATCGTCGTCATTTCGGCCTGGCAAGTGATCGAGAAGCGCATCGCCCAGTACATGGGCTCCTTCCTGATCCTGTCTGGCCTGATGATCGGCGTGTTCTGCGCGCTCGACGGCTTGCTGTTCTACTTCTTCTTTGAAGCAACCCTGATCCCGATGTTCATCATCATCGGTATCTGGGGCGGTTCGAACCGCGTGTACGCGTCGTTCAAGTTCTTCCTGTACACCTTCTTCGGTTCGCTGCTGACCCTGGTTGCCATCATTTACCTGCGCAATGTGTCGGGTACCTTCGACATCCTGGCCTGGCATGCATTCAAGCTGACGATGAACGAGCAGATCTTCATCTTCCTGGCCTTCCTGATGGCGTTTGCCGTCAAGGTGCCGATGTTCCCGGTCCATACGTGGTTGCCGGACGTCCACGTGGAAGCGCCAACGGGCGGTTCCGCCGTGCTGGCCGCCATCATGCTGAAACTGGGCGCCTACGGCTTCCTGCGTTTCTCGCTGCCGATCACGCCGGACGCCAGCCACTACCTGTCGGGCTTCATGATCGCGCTGTCGCTGATCGCCGTGATCTACATCGGTCTGGTTGCCCTGGTGCAAACCGACATGAAAAAACTGGTCGCCTATTCGTCGATCGCGCACATGGGCTTCGTGACCCTGGGCTTCTTCATGTTCAACGACATCTCGGTGCAGGGCGGTATCGTGCAGATGATCTCGCACGGCTTCATCTCCGGCGCGATGTTCCTGTGCATCGGCGTGCTGTATGACCGCATGCATACCCGTAACATCGCCGACTACGGCGGCGTCGTGAACCGCATGCCGAAATTTGCCGCCTTCTTCGTGCTGTTCTCGATGGCCAACTGCGGCTTGCCAGCCACTTCCGGCTTCGTCGGCGAGTTCATGGTGATCCTGGGCGCGGTGAAATACAACTTCTGGATCGGCTTGCTGGCTGCAACGGCACTGATCTGGGGCGCGGCGTACTCGCTGTGGATGGCCAAGCGCGTGGTGTTCGGCAAGATCAAGAACAAGCATGTGGCCGAACTGACCGATATCAACAAACGTGAATTCTTCATGCTTGCTGTACTGGCCATCGCCGTGCTCGTAATGGGTCTGTACCCAGCCCCGTTCACCGACACGATGCAAACTTCGGTTGCCGACCTGCTGCAGCATGTCGCCATCAGCAAGTTGCCTTAAATAGAAGACCGATAACATGACTAATGCACCTAATCTGGTACCGCTGTACGCGGAAATCTTTCTGCTGATCGCCACGTCGGCGCTCTTGCTGATCGATATGTTCTTGCCTGCGGCGAAGCGTTCCATCACCTACGTGCTGGCCCTGCTGACCCTGGCCGGCTGCGCCTTGCTGACCGTGGGCGACTTCAACGCGGGCACCACCGTCTACACGTTCCACAATATGTTCGTGTCGGACCCGATGTCGCAGTTGCTGAAACTGTTCTCGTACGGCGCCGTGGCGCTGACCCTGATCTATTCGCGTGCCTATGCCACCGACCGCAACATGCTGTCGGGTAACCTGGGCGGCGAGTTCTACGTGCTGGCCCTGTTTGCACTGCTGGGCCAGATGATCATGATCTCGGCCAACAACTTCCTGATCATCTACCTGGGTCTGGAACTGATGTCGCTGTCGCTGTACGCGCTGATCGCTCTGCGCCGTGACAATGCCAAGGCCACGGAAGCGGCCATGAAGTACTTCATCCTGGGCGCGCTGGCTTCCGGTTTCATGTTGTACGGTATCTCGATGCTGTACGGCGCCTCCGGCACGCTGGACCTGGGCGAACTGCGCGTGGCGCTGGAAAGCGGCAAGACCAACGGCACCATCATGGTCTTCGGCCTGGTGTTCCTCGTTGCCGGCCTGGCCTTCAAACTGGGCGTCGTGCCATTCCACATGTGGGTGCCTGACGTGTATCAAGGTTCGCCGACGGCCGTGACCCTGCTGCTGGGCGGCGCGCCGAAACTGGCCGCGTTCGCCATCACCCTGCGCCTGCTGGCCGAGGGCTTGCTGCCGATGGCGCATGACTGGCAGCAAATGCTGCTGGTGCTGGCCGTGATGTCGCTGGCCATCGGTAACTTCACCGCGATCGCGCAAACCAACCTGAAGCGCATGCTGGCGTACTCGACCATCGCGCAAATGGGCTTCGTGCTGCTGGGCCTGCTGTCGGGCACCGTCGACGCACCGAACAACACCCTGAACGCGGCTGGCGCGGCCACGGCCTACGGCGCCTCGATGTACTACGTCATCACCTACGTGTTCACCACCCTGGGTACCTTCGGCGTGATCATGTTGTTGGCACGTAATGGCTTCGAAGCGGAAGAACTGGCCGACTTCAAGGGCCTGGGCAAACGCAGCCCGATCTTCGCCCTGGTGATGACCCTGTTCATGTTCTCGCTGGCCGGCGTGCCGCCGCTGATGGGCTTCATGGCCAAGTACTCGGTGCTCGCTTCCGTGCTGGCCACGGGCCAGCTGTGGCTGACCATCGCCGCCGTGCTGTTCTCGCTGATTGGCGCCTTCTACTACCTGCGCGTCGTGAAGATGATGTGGTTCGACGAGCCGACGGATTCGAATGCGCTGGTCGTGCATGGCGACATGCGCGTCGTGCTGGCACTGAACGGCGTGTTCGTCCTGGCACTGGGCGTGATGCCGAACAGCATCCTGGCGGCCTGCGCTTCGGCCATCACCAAGACCCTGGCGTCCTGACCGATGGATGTCACCGTCTCGAGCTGGCTGGTGATCGCCCTGGGCATTCTGGGCGCCAACCTGCCATTCTTTAACGAGAAACTGTTTGCCGCCGTGCCCCTGAAGCGCAGCGCGCAGGCGGAAGGCGGCAAAGGCTGGCGCAAGCCGCTGGCGCTGCGCCTGCTGGAGATGGTGATCCTGTATTTCATCGTCGGCGCCGTGGCGTTTGCGCTCGAAGCGCGTATCGGCAACGGTTTCCCGCAGACGTGGGAGTTCTACGCCATCACCGGATGCCTGTTCCTGGTGCTGGCCTTCCCCGGCTTCGTCACCCGCTACCTGCGCAAACGCCGTTAGCAGCAACGACCGAAAGCGGCGCCTCTGGCGCCGTTTTTTTATTGAGCATAATCAATGTATGGATACTCAACGCATGGATACGAATTTGACTGAAACCAAGGTGGACGGCGAGGTCGTCTACCAGGGCGGCTTCCTGCGCGTGCAGCGCGACCGCGTGACGCTGCCCGATGGCAAGATCACGGCGCGCGAATTCATCCTGCACCCGGGCGCCGTCGTCATCCTGCCGCTGCTCGACGATGGCACGGTGCTGATGGAGCGCCAGTACCGCTACCCGCTGGAACGCGTCTTCATCGAATTCCCTGCTGGCAAGATCGACGCGGGCGAAAGCCACCTGGCCTGCGCCCGGCGCGAGCTGCTGGAAGAGACGGGCTACACGGCGACAAGCTGGCAATTCGTCTCGACCATCCACAACGCCATCGCCTACTCGGACGAGCACCTGGAACTGTTCCTGGCGCGCGGCCTCGTGGCGGGCGAACGCCGGCTCGACGACGGCGAATTCCTGGAAACCTTCACGGCGACGGTTCCCCAGTTGCTGGACTGGGTGAAGGATGGCACGATCACCGACGTGAAGACCGTCATCGGCATCTTCTGGCTCGACAAGATTACCAGTGGCGCCTGGCAAGCGGCTTGATCTTGCGCATGCGCCGGCCCGCTCTCCTGCTGCTTGCCTGTGCCAGTCTGGGTGCGCAGGCCGCGCCGCGCACGCCGTTCCAGGTGCGCTGCGAAGACACGATCAGCAAGACGGTGTCGGTGCTGACGGCGCAGCAGCATGGCTATAGCGTCGACACGCACCTGCCCTACAAGGCCCTGACGGCGATGAAGGGCGTGGCGCGCGGCAATACCTGGGTGCTGGGACTGACGAAGACGGATTCGCAGGTGCGCATCGCGCTGGCCGGTCCCATGCTGCAGGACCCCGCCAGCGGCTACGAATGCGTGGCGCCGCAGATTACCGTGAGCCTGACGTATGCGCCCGTGGTGATCTACATCGGCCGCGAGTTCGCCCCCGGTACCTGCGCGTATGATGAGATACTCGCGCACGAGCTGCGGCACATGCAAACGTATATGGAACATTTGCCGCGCGTGGAAAAGACCGTGCGCGCGGCGCTCGACAAACGCTTCGAGGCGCGTCCCCTGTACGCGCCCAGCGGCACGGCGAAGGCCGCGCTGGCGCGCGAGATCGATACGGGCTGGTTGCCGTATATCAAGGCGGAGATGCGCAAGGTGGAAATCTTGCAGGCTGCCATCGATTCGCCGCAGGAATATGCGCGCCTGGGCAAGGCGTGCAAGGGCGAGATCCAGGCTATCCTGGCAGCCAAGGCGGCGCCGGCGCAACAGAGCAAGTAGTACAGCAAGCCCAAATAAGGAGTGGCATGACAGTAACAACGAATTCCCCGCGTAATTTTGCGCTGATCCCCGCCGCGGGCGTGGGCGCGCGCATGGAGGCGGGCAGTCCCAAGCAATACCTGCCCATCGCGGGCAAGCCCATGCTGCGCCACGCGCTCGACGCCTTTCTCGCCAGTCCCCTGATCGCGCACACCTATGTGGTGGTCAGCGCGGACGATGGCGTGATCGATACGGTGGTGCCGCAGCAGGGCGTGGACCATGGCGTGACCGTGCTGCGCTGCGGCGGCGCCACGCGCATGGAGACCATCCTGAACGCCTTGCGGGCGTTGCACGCCAGCATAGGCGCGGCCGACCAGGTGCTCGTGCACGATGCGGCGCGTCCCGGCCTGACGCCGGCGCTGATCGAAAAACTCATCCGCGAAGTGGGCGACCATGCGGCCGGCGGCTTGCTGGCCTTGCCCGTGGTCGACACGGTCAAGCGGGCCGGGCCGGCCAACGCATCGGCGCAGACCGTGCCGCGCGACGGCCTGTGGCTGGCGCAGACGCCGCAGATGTTCCGCTATGCCTTGCTGCACCGGGCCTTGTCCGAAGCCCCCGACCCGCTGGCCATCACGGACGACGCCAGCGCCGTCGAAGCGCTGGGCCTGGCGCCCAAACTGATCGAAGGTCATCCGCGCAACCTGAAGGTGACCCTGCCGCGCGACATTCACACGGCCGAGCTGTACCTGGCTAACCCTGGCATTTGAAAGAAATTCACATGAACACAAGCACTCCCGTACTCCCTTTCCGCATCGGCCAGGGCTATGACTGCCACGCGCTGGTGGAAAACCGCGACCTGATTATTGGCGGCGTGAAGATTCCCCATCATCTGGGGCTGCTCGGCCACTCCGACGCCGACGTGCTGCTGCACGCCATCACGGACGCGCTGTTCGGCGCGGCCGCGCTGGGCGATATCGGCCGTCATTTCCCCGACACGGATGCGCAATTCAAGGGCGCCGATTCGCGCACGCTGCTGCGCGAAGCCGTGCGCCGCGTGCAGGCCACCGGCTACAGCATCGGCAATGTCGACGCCACCATCATCGCCCAGCGCCCGAAGATGGCGCCGCACATCGCCGCCATGTGCGCGAACGTGGCCGAAGACCTGGGCGTGAACGTGAGCCAGGTCAACATCAAGGCCAAGACGAATGAAAAGCTGGGCTACCTGGGCCGTGAAGAAGGCATCGCGGCCGAAGCCGTGGCCTTGCTGCTGCGCGCCTGAGCGTACCCGGCAGCCCCTTGTAATGATTTCTGAGGATTAATGTTACCTGCTGTATCACCGATCGCATGAGAACGGCGGCGCACCCGCCGTGTAATCCATGTTATTTTTAGAGGGCGGCGCGATGGCAGAAACCATCCCGGCCGCCTTTTTTCATTCAGACAGGAGAATTCCGGATGCCAACGATCAAGCGCACACACCTTGCCACCGCACTGCTGCTGGGAGTCTTCGCGGCCGGCGCCATGCCCGCCCATGCCGAACTGCAAGCGACGGGCGAACCACCGGCGGCGAAACAGCAATGGAAGGCCGTCACCGTGGCCGAAGGCGTGCGCCAGCCATGGGGCATCGCCTGGCTGGGCGAGGGGAGGGCGCTGGTCACCAGCAAGCAGGGCACCTTGCATCTGCTCAGTGGCAAGAGCTTCGCCGACGTGGCGCTGCAAGGCATGCCCAAAGTGTTTACGGGCGGGCAGGGCGGCCTGCTCGATATCGTCATTCATCCGCAGGATGCGGGCAAGCCGAATCCGCGCGTGTACATGACGGTGTCGACGGGCACGAATGACGCGAACCGCACGACCCTCGTGCGCGGCGTGTTCGACGGCAAGAAGGTGACGGGCATCCAGACCCTGTTCCAGGTGGCCACCGACAAGAGCGGCGGCCAGCATTTCGGTTCGCGCCTGCTGTGGCTGCCGGATGGCACTTTGCTGATGAGCGTGGCCGATGGCGGCAATCCGCCGCTGCGCATCGGCGACCGGCTGGCGCGCGAGCAGGCGCAAAACCTGGCCACGCACCAGGGTTCCATCCTGCGCCTGACGGACGAGGGCAAGCCGGCGCCCGGCAATCCCCTGGCCGCCAAGGGCGCGCTGCCGGAAATCTGGTCGTATGGCCACCGCAACGTGCAGGGACTGGCGCTCGATCCCGTTTCGGGCCGCGTGTGGGCCACCGAGCACGGTCCGTATGGCGGTGACGAGCTGAACCTGGTGGTAGCGGGCGGCAACTACGGCTGGCCGCTGCAAAGCTATGGCGCCGACTACCAAACGCATGAGCCGGTCGGCAAGCACGAGGTGGCCGCCATGCTCAATCCGAGCGTGGCCTGGGTGCCGTCGCCGGCGCCGTCGGGGCTGGCCGTCTACACGGGCCACAAGATTCCCGCCTGGCGCGGCAGCATCTTCAGCGGCGGCCTGGCGGCCAAGGATATCCGCCGCATCGCCGTCGATGCCAGCGGCAAGGTGACGGGGCAGGACCGCCTCGCCATCGGCGCGCGCGTGCGCGACGTGCGCCAGGGGCCGGACGGCTATCTGTATGCGCTGACGGATGAAGACAACGGCAAGTTGCTGCGCATCGTGGCGCAGTAACACGGCAGGCGCCGTCTTCGCTTAAGATGGCGCCTTTATTCAAGACAAGGTGGCGGCATGGCCCGTGATACTTATGCATACCGGCACGTTGCCGTCGAATCGCGCGATATCCGCGGCAAGGTGGAAATGCGTCCCGTGCCGGGCCAGGCCTTTTCGCCGGAGCTGGCCGTGCAATGCTCGCGCCGCCTGGCGGACTTGCAGCGCTATCCGCTGGGCAGTCGCTTTTTGTTGTTCGCCAAGCTGACGGACCGCCTGGGCGGCACGCCCTTCCTGTATGCGTATCACGGCGATGCGGACGTCTTGATGACGCCGGCCGAGGTGGCGAAATTCCTCGGCGAATTTCGCCGCGGCCGCATCTGACCCAGTTTGCCGCCTAGGCTTTGCAGGCTGCGGAGCCGGCTGGCGCCTGGGCGCTCGCTGCGGCCTTGCCGAAGAGGGCGATCGTCAAGGCGCAGCCGAGCGCGAACAGGCCACCCACCACCATGGCGCTCGTTACGCCCAGCTGATCGACGGCCATGCCGCCGAGCAGGGCGCCGGAGGCCAGCGATACCTGCACGATGGCCACGAAGAGCGCGCTGCTGCCTTCCATCAGGTGCGGCGCCGCCTTGAACATCCACGTCTGCACGGCAATCGGCATGGCGCCGAAACCGAAGCCCCACACGGCCACCAGCAGCATGGCGGTAATGGAGTGGCTGCCGAACGCGGCCAGCGCCAGGGTGGACAGGCCCAGCACGGCGCCCGTCACCACCAGGGTCGGGCGTTCGTGGCGGCCGGCGGCCCAGCCGCCCGCAAGGTTGCCGATGAAGCCAGAGGCGCCATACACGAGCAGCATGGCGCTGACGGTGCCGGCGGCCAGGTGCGACACTTGCGTGAGGAAGGGCGCGATATACGTGTAGGCGGCGAACTGGCCCGTAAAGAGCATGGCCGTGGCGATCAGGCCCAGCCTGGCCTTGCGGATGCCGAAGATCATCGGCAGCTGGCGCAAGCGGATGGCTTGCGTGGGCGGCAGCCTGGGCAGCAACCACAGCTGGCCGATGAAGACGAGCACGGCAATGGCGCTGGCCGCGCCGAAGGCCACCCGCCAGCCCACGAGCTCGCCGACCAGCGCGCCGGCCGGCACGCCCGCCACCGTGCCCAGCGAGACGCCGGCAAAGATGATGGACATGGCGCGCGACGCATGCTGCGGCGCCACCAGGCGCGGGCCGATGGCGCTGCCGATGGCCCAGAACCCGCCCACGCCCACGCCCAGCATGGCGCGTCCCAGCAGGATCGCGCCATACGACGGCGCCAGCGCCACCAGCAGGTTCGAAGCGACCAGCAGCGCCGTCAGGGCCAGCAGCACGATGCGGCGGTCAAGGCGGCCCGAGCCGATGGTGACGAAGATAGCGGCAAACGCGGCAACGATGCCGGGCGTGGTGATCATCAGGCCCGCCTGGCCCTTGCTGATGGCCAGTTCGGCCGCCATGGCCGGCAGCAGGCCGACGGGCAGGAATTCGGACGTGACGAGGGCGAAGGCGCCTATGCCGACGGATAATACGGCCAGCCACGGCGCCACGGTGGTATCGTCGCCGGCGATGGACGTGCTTGCCTGGGCGGAGGAGTTGGGGGATGCTTGCATGATGGGTTCCTGAAAAGCCGAAAGGTTTTTAACCGGTCGGTATATAATAGCGGGAAATGGACATCGTTGTCATAATTTTTTACCGATCGGTATGAAACTAGAAAAAACAGCTGAGGCAGGCAAGGCAAAAACGGGCCGGCCGCGTACGTTCGACGCGGACGAGGCGCTCGATTGCGCCATGAAAGTGTTCTGGGAAAAAGGCTATGAAGGCAGCTCGCTGCCCGAATTGACGAAAGCGATGGGCATGAACCGGCCCAGCCTGTATGCCGTCTTCGGCAACAAGGAGCAGCTGTTCCACAAGGCGCTCGAGCGCTACAGCGACACGCGCATGCAGTTTTTCGATGCGGCGCTGGAACAGCCGACGGCGCGCCAGGTGGTGGAAGCGTTGCTGACGCAATATGTCGATGCGCAAACCATGCCGGACGGCCCGCACGGCTGCATGGGCGTGAATGCGGCGCTCGCCTGCAGCGACGACGCCTTGCCGATCCGCGATGAATTGTTTGCGCGCCGCCTGCGCGGCGAAATCAAGCTGCGCGACCGCTTGCGGCGCGCCAGGGAAGAGGGAGATTTGCCTGCCGATTCCTGCCCGGAGCAGCAGGCGCGCTTTGTCGTGACCCTGTCGCAGGGCATGGCCATCCAGGCTGCCGCCGGGGTCTCGCGCGAGCAACTGCAGCAGATGGTCGGCTTGTTGTTGCGCAACTGGCCGCTGTAGCCGGCAGTCTTACCCGGCCTGGTCGATGGTCTTGGCCAGGTCGCCGGGCGCCTTGCGCCGCCAGGCGGCCGTCAGGGCGGCGGCCAGCATGTCCAGTTCCGCATCCGCCAGGCGTACCGTGATGCCTGCCAGGCGCTCGCCCCACCACAGCTTTTCGCAGCCGGACGGCGTGATGACGGTGGCGATGTGCGCTGCTTCCGCATCGAGCAGCACGTTGATGTGCTCGTCGTCGGGCAGGGTCGCGAAGATCTTCCCGCCCACGCGGAAGGCCGGACGGTCGTGGTGTTCTTCCTCGCTCGTGTCGGGAAACGACAGTGCCAGATAGCGTAGTTCTTCCAGGTCGACCATTTCCTCTTTCCCCCTCATCGGACAGATAGCAGTGTGTATGCATTTTGCCATGCTGTTTCGCCGCGTGGTGCGGCATCATGCGAAAAGAAATGCGCGCGATGCGACAGTATCGGGCTGGTCTGTGGTGTCGCCGCGACACGCCACGCGCCGCCGCCATGGGGGCCTGGCCCTTGCGCCAGAGTGGCGGGCGGCACTTTTTCCATGCCGGGAAGGGGATTGCCAGAAAAATATCTTTCATGGTTAAAAGAAAAATACTTTTCTTCTAGGGAATTTAAGATAGAATACATTCATCGACTTACCTGACCCGTCAACTGTCTGGCCTTGTCCCGGGAACCCGAACCCTTTCCAGGACGCTTGCAGTGCCGCCATGGCACGCTGCAAGTCCGCATGATCACGCGGAAGTTCACGCCCCCGACCGCTCATCCTTGCAATTTAGCGCGCTACGCCGACACGCCTCAATGCAGCGTGTATTCAGCTCCAGCGCTCCCTGCTGCGCCCACTGAATACTTACTTACTGGATACCATCATGAAAAACTTGCCTAAACTCGCCCTGTCCCTGATCGCTGTCGGTGTGTTTGCCCACGCGAACGCCAGCACCATCACCCTGTCCACCGGCTACTCGGGCGCCGGCGCGCAAAGTTCCGCCGCCGACTACCAGTCCGTGGTGAATGCCGCCGTGGCCACGCCAGGCGCCGGCTATGGCTCGACGACGATCGCCAGCTACAACAACGTCAATAACAGCAGCCTGTTCGGCAGCGGCTCGAACATCGCCTTCAAGTCGGTGATCAACTTTGGCGTCAGCGCGGCCGATGCGGGCGCCTGGAGCTTCCGCAGCGGCGTCGACTTCGGCAAGGGCGGCGCCCTGTTCCTCGACGGCGTGGCGCTGGACTTCAAGAACAACGACATGTGGTGGGCCGGTAACTACAATAATGGCAGCCAGTTCCTCAGCGGTTCGGGCACCCTGGCGGCCGGCAACCATACCCTGAGCATCTACGGCCTGGAAGGCTGCTGCGATGGCGGCCAGCAAGTGCAGTTCAAGGCGGGCAACAACAATTTCGCCAGCTTCGGCGCCAATGACGGTTTGATCTCGGCTGTTCCTGAACCAACCACCTACGCCATGCTGCTGATCGGCCTGGGCTTGCTGGGCTTTACGGCGCGCCGCAAACAGGAAGCCAAGTTCTAAGCTGGTATCGTCGATCTCGCCGCGCCTGACGGCGCGCGATAAAAAAAGCCCGCCGGTCTGCAAGGACACGGCGGGCTTTTTTGCATGCTGGCACACCGATGCGCTTACTCGTCGCTGTCGTCCTCGTCGTCGCCCTTGGCGGACTTGCCGCGCTCGGCATCGACGGCGCGCTGCAGGCTGGCCGCATCGCGGAAGAAGGCGTCCATCGTGTGATTCGGGCTCAGGCGCAAGGCGGGCGGGTAGATCGCGGACATATAGGGCTCGTCGGCCAGGCGGCCGCTAATCTGCAGGTTGCTCAGTAAAATCAGGGTCGAGCCGATGATGGCCAGCACCACGGCCACGAGGGCGAAGCGGCGCGGGTGCTGCGGCTTGATCGTGCACAAATGGTAGTAGATCATCGCGCAGACAATGACGATGAACATATGCCGTCCGTAGCGCGTCAGTGCTTCGAGCGAGAACGCGTACGCCGCCATGTTGCTGGCCAGTTCCCACACCTCCATGGCCAGCAAGCCGCAGCCGATGATGAACAGGTGGCGGCCGAAGCGCGCCACATGGCCGAACAGGCGGTTCGCCACGGCCCAGACGGATGCCCACACGAGGCCGCCGGCCAGCGCGTAGGCGATGATCATCAGATAGGTGATCGGGTCGAAGGCTTCCGCGTCGCCGAGCCAGTTGCTGAAGGCGGCCGAGGCGCCGATCATGGCCAGGCCGGCCATGGCGGGGCGCAAGCCTTCCCAGTTGTGCATGGTGGTGTCGCCCAGTTCGGGCGCCACTGGATGGTCGCTGGCGCGCACGCGCAGGCGCGTGTGGCCCAGGCGCACGATGCTGTCGCCCGTCATGGCCACTTGCACTTGCCGCTGGCCGCGGTGGATCACGCCATTCTGGCTGCCCAGGTCGCGCAGCAGCAGGCCGCCCGCGCCGTCGTCCTCGATGACGGCGTGGCGGGCGGCCGTGTGCGCGTCGTCGAGGATGAAGTCATTGTCGTAGCCGCGGCCGATGCGGATCGGCAGGGCGGCCATGCGCTGGCGCTGCTGCACTTCGCCGTTCTCGGCGAGGATTTCGAGGTAATAGGGAGGCATCATGGCTTGCGACCGCCGGTGGTGGAGGGCGCGCGCGACAGCGCCTCGAGGAAGGTGCGCGTGACGCGCATGCCGTTGGCGTAGGACACGCCGCGCGCGTCGATGCGGCTTTGCAGACTCATCAGTGGCGCATCGGCGCTGGCGGCCAGCAGGGCAAAGTCGTACAGACCCGTAAACTTGCGATAGGCGCGCACGCACAGGACGGCGCGCAGGGGCAGCGTGGTGTTCTTGACGAATTGTTCGGTGCAATGGGGACCCGTCAGGTGCACGCTCTTGTAGCTGCCGAAACTTTCATTCTTGAACGAGGCGCTGGCCAGTTCGGAAAAACGCAGTGCGCCCAGTTCGTTGCTGCGCAGGAATTCGTGGCGCATCGACACTTGCCCCGTCTGCAGGGCGCCGGAGATGAAGATGGCCGATTCCATGGCGCAGCTGGTGTTGTCGAGCATATACGGTTTGTCGGACTTCACGTTGGAGCGGCCCCAGCAGCGCATCTGGTCGGATTCGCGCACGGGCACGCGGTACGGGCCCATGGCTTTCAGGCTCAGGGGCGTGTCCAGCAGGCGCGCCAGCATGACTTCCTGGTGCGCCAGCAGCTGCGCCGTCACCAGCGGCTTGAAGTCTTTCGGCGGCTTGCCCTGTTTCGCCACCTTGTCCAGCAATTGCTGGGCGTAGCGGGCGGGCACGAGGAAGCTGACCAGTTCGCCATCGAGGCGTTTCGACACGTTCACGCCGGCCACGTCGCCATTCGCGGTGACGCTGGGGCCGCCGCTCATGCCGGAATTGATCGGTCCCGTAAACATCAGCTGGTCATAGAAGCTGCGCGTGACGACGCCGTTGTACGAGCCTTCCGAAATGGCGAAGCCCAGGTCCAGCGGATTGCCCATCGAATACAGGTACTGGCCCTGCGTCAGCGGTGCCAGCTGCTCCGGCATCTTGAAGAAACCCGTGCCGTGGCGGTTTACGCGCAGCACGGCCAGGTCGTGCAGCACGTCGACGGCCAGCAATTCCACGTTGCCGCGCTGGCCGCCGGTATCCACCCATTCGCCCACATAGGTATCGGGGTCGAGCGCGAATTGCGACACGACGTGATAGTTGCTCACCACCAGGTCGCCCGTGCCGATCAAGAAGCCCGAGCCGACGGACGACTGCGTGCGGCCGTTCTTCAGCAGCACGCGCACTTGCAGGATGTCGGCGCGCGCCGCCGTGTACAGCTTTTGTGCGGCCGACGAGGGCGGCGGCAGGGCCGCATGTTCGGTGGCGGCGGGCGCGGCGGTGGCCGGCGGCGGCTTGACGGGGGGCGTGGCGGGAGCTGGGGCGGCGGGAGCCGGGGATGCCGGGGCCGCCTGTGCGCCTGCGGCGGCGCACAGGCCGGCCAGCAAGAAGGCGAAGTTAGATAATTTCATGCATCCTTTGTGCGTGAGCAGGAGCGAAGCTGGCGCGGGCCGGCGCGGCACACACGCTGCGCCGGCCCGGGCGATTACAGGGCGCCGTCTTCCAGCGCCGGCGCCGTTTCCGGCGTCATCATGTGACCGAGCTTGCTTTGCTTGGTATTCAGGTAGTGCTGGTTGAACGCATTGCGGTTGACCAGCAGCGGTACCCGTTCGGCCACCGTGATGCCCAGCGCTTCCATGGCCGCGATCTTGCGCGGGTTGTTGGTCATCAGGCGCAGGCTGTGGATGCCGAATTGCGCAAACATGGGCTTGCACAGGGTGTAGTTGCGCGCATCGGCCTTGAAGCCCAGCTGTTCATTCGCCTGCACCGTGTCGGCGCCCGCTTCCTGCAGGCGGTAGGCGCGGATCTTGTTGATCAGGCCGATGCCGCGTCCTTCCTGGCGCAGGTACAGCAGGATGCCGCGGCCTTCCTCGGCGATGCGTTTCAGCGCGCCTTCGAGCTGGGCGCCGCAGTCGCAGCGCTGCGAAAACAGCACGTCGCCCGTCAGGCACTCGGAATGCACGCGCGCCAGCACGGGGTCGCCATTGCCGATATCGCCCAGCACCATGGCCAGGTGTTCCTTGCCCGTGGCGTGCTCGACAAAGGCGTGCAGGGTGAACTGGGCCCACGGCGTCGGCAGTGCGCAGGAAGTCGTGTAATCCAATTCGCCTGTCGCCAGGATGTCTGCGCCGCTTTGCATGGTTGTGCTCATATAAGTAATTGTCAAAAATAAAAGGCGCGCGACACCACTCCGGTGCCGGCGCGCCTTGCCATCATACCAAAAAGCAGGGAAACGTTTTCCCTGGCTGCCATTCGGTGCTTGCAATGTCTGGTGATGGGCCTTACTTAGGGGCACTTCATTGTTTTACAAGGTGGATGGCGGGCCTCGTCCGTCGCCTGCCGCCGCCAGTGCGCGCAAGCGGCAATGGCGGCACAGGCACACGCTAGGCACGGACCATCAGCTGCCGATGCGTCCGCCGTCGTTCTTGGTGATCACGATGGTGGCCGAGCGCGGCCGCTTGCCGGCGCCATAGCCCGCGTTGGCCGGCCACTGGCTCGTGTACTTCGACGGGTCGCCGATATTCGCCAGCGACGTGGTTTCGCCCGGATGCTGGATGTTGATGAACATGGTCTTGCCATCGGGCGTTTCGCTGATGCCCGTGATTTCCGAGCCGACCGGCCCCACCAGGAAGCGCTTGAGCGTGTCGGCCGTGGGTTTCTTGCCGATGAAGGTGTCGACCGCCAGGTTGCCGCCGGCCGCCGTGGCGTAGTTCAGCGTGGACTTGGCGCCATCGCCGACCTTGCCCGGGATGGCCGCCAGCATCATGCAGTTGGTGACGTCCGTGTACGCGCCATCGTCGGTCTGGATCCAGCAGATGCCGGTGTAGGGGCTGAATGCCAGGCCGTCCGGGCTCGAGAAATCCTGGTCGGCCGTCAGGTTCGACAGGTTGATCTTGCTGGCGTCGGCGCCGCTCTCGGCGCCAAACAGGTAGACATCCCAGGTAAAGCTGGTGGCCGCGGCCGCGCCCGTGCCTTCCTTGAAGCGGATGATATGGCCGTTCGGATTGCCGTTCTGCGCGCTGCTGCCCTTCATGTCCGTGTAGGCGCGCGGGTTGGCGCTGTCCGGCGCCAGCTGCGACGAGCCGCTCGGATTGACGGTGCGGTTCGAATTGTTGGTCAGCGTGTAATAGATCTCGCCATTGGCCGGGTTGACCGAGCACCATTCCGGGCGGTCCATCTTCGTCGCGCCCACGGCGTCGGCCGCCAGGCGGGCGTTGACCAGCACGTCGGCCAGGTCGGCGAACTTGTAGGCGCCGTAAGCCTGGATCAGCGCGTTCGACATGGCCAGCTCGATCCACTGACCCGTGCCGTCGGCGGCCAGCTTGGCCACGTACAGCTTGCCCGAATCGAGGTATTTGTCGCCGGTGGCGATGCGGTCGGCCGGGTTGGCATCGGCGGCGGCCCAGACGGCCGCCGTGACGAACTTGTAGATGTATTCGTTGCGCGAATCGTCGCCCATGTAGACGGCCAGCTGCTGGCCCACGGCCGGCACGCTGAAGGCGGCGCTTTCGTGCGCGTAGCGGCCCAGCGCCGTGCGCTTGCGGATGGGGCGGGTCTTGTCGTACGGGTCCATCTCGACGATGTAGCCCATGCCGTTCAATTCATTGCGGTAGTCGTCGCTGCCGTTGGCCGAGGCGCCAATCTTGCTCAGGTTCCAGCGCGCGTACTTGTCGTCGCTGCCGCCCGTTTCCCAGCCGTGGCGCGAGGCGCCGCCCTGGCTGCGGCCATAGCGGTTCAGCGAAGCGACGGACTTGTCGCCGCGCGCGGCGTTGTCGCTGGCCGAGCGCGTGAAGTAGCCGGCCCAGTTTTCTTCGCCGGAGAGGTAGCTGCCCCATGGCGATTTGCCCGTGCCGCAGTTGTTGATGGTGCCGCGCGTCTTGGTGCCGGTCGGCGAATACTTGGTCACCATCAGGGCGTTGCCGCGTGCCGGGCCGGAGATCTCGATGTCCGTCAGCGGCGTGACGCGGCGGTTGAACGCGGAATCGTTGACGGTGGCCCAGGCGCTGCCCGTCTTCTTCACTTCGACCACGCTCAGGCCGTGGACGGCCACTTCCTTGTCGACTTCGGCGGCGGGGCGCGGCAGCGAGGTGGTGCCGCCGTTCACGTGCAGGAAGTGCGAGGACAGTTTTTCGTCCGTGGTCGCTTCGTGGTTCATCGCCAGCAAGCCCCGTTCGGCGCCGGACGCCAGCGGCGCGCCGGCGGCGGAGAGGCCGTAGTATTCCATGCCGTCGTGGTGGTCGCCGGCGCGGTTGTCGAAGTCGGTGTCGGTGCCGTCGTTCTTGTAGGCCGGGGTGGCCGCGCGCAGCGAGTCGCCCAGCGCATACAGGGCCGTGGCCGTGTAGCCGGCCGGCACCGACACGACGTCGGCCAGGCTTTTCGGCACGGCGGTAAACGCCAGCAGTTTTTCGGGCGTCGGCGTCGGCGTGACGGCGACCGCATCGCTGCCGCCGCCGCAAGCGGACAGGCCCATCGAACCCATGACGGCGGTAGCGGCCGTGACGGCGCTGCCGCGCAGCCAGTTGCGGCGGCTCAGGCGGGCGTTCAGGATGCTGTTGAAGTGGTTGTCGTGGGACGCGTTGCTGTCAATGTCGTTCAGATCGGTGGCGCGGATGGCCAGATCGTTGGGCTTGTTCATGGGCTGCGATGTCCTGTGGTTGCGTGATTAAATGGCAACCGCATGATAGTCAGTGTATGTGACAGCGCCGTGTCAGTTTGATGACGGTAAGGTGACAGGCTGCCGGCCGGGCGGGCCGCGTCCGTGACGGCCCCGTTCGATCCGGCAGCCCGGCGCTTACCTGGCCTGGCGAAAACCGCGTTCCACCAGCAAGAGCATGCCGCCGAAGATGGACAGATTCTTCAGGAAGTTCGTCAGCTGGTCCTGGAAGTGGGCCGCATCGGCGCTCCAGAAGGCGTGGAAGATCACGGTGGTCGGGATCAGGAACAGCGCCAGGGCCAGCGCCGCCCAGCGCGCCTGCCAGCCTGTGATCAGCAGCAAGCCGCCACCCACTTCCAGCGCGATCACGACGACCAGCAGGATGTTTGCCAGCGGCAAGCCCTGGCTGGCCATGTAGCCGGCCACGCCCGCAAAGCCGCCGATTTTCAGCAAGCCCGAGACAAAGAACAGCACGCCAAGGGCGGCGCGGCCGACGGGGTACAGCAGATCGGTGTTATTTTTCATGGTAATCCAGTTGTTTTTATCAGGATGTGAGGTCGATGTGCGGCGCCTGGCCCAACCGTAGCGGGCATCGCAGGGTGCGATGCGCAGCAGGTTTGGCCAGGTACCATCATTTAGGCAAGTCGAACAGCAGGAATTCCGCGTCTTCCGCCTGGGTCACTGTCACGGCCGCTTCCTGCGTCAGCTTCAGCGCATCGCCCGCCTTCAAGGCCACGCCATTGACCACCAGGCTGCCGCGGATCAGGTGCACATAGGCGCAGCGGCCGTCTTCCAGCGCGTGTTCCAGCTGCTCGCCTTCCTGCAGGATGCTGGCGTAGATGGCCGCGTCCTGATGGATCAGCACGGAACCCTGGCGGCCGTCGCCCGAGGCGATCAGGCGCAGCTTGCCCCGTTTGCTTTCCGGCGTGAAGTGTTTCTCTTCATAGCTGGGCGGAATGCCCGTCACGTTCGGCTGTATCCAGATCTGCAGGAAGTGCAGGCCGTCCGCGTTGGAATGGTTGAACTCGCTGTGACGCACGCCGCTGCCGGCGCTCATGCGCTGCACGTCGCCGTAGTGCAGGACGGAACCGGTGCCCATGCTGTCCTTGTGTTCGAGCGCGCCGTCGAGCACGTACGAAATGATTTCCATGTCGCGGTGGCCGTGCGTGCCGAAACCCTGGCCTGGCGTGACCCGGTCTTCATTGATCACCAGCAGCGGGCCAAATCCCATGTGTTTCGGATCGTGATAGCTGCCGAAGGAAAAGCTGTGGTGGGAATTGAGCCAGCCGTGGTTGGCGGCGCCGCGTTCTTCGCTATGACGAATCTGTAACATGGTGGACTCCGTTTCTATAAGTTAATGTGCGATAATTTCGAAGGTTGCTTGTGCGGTGACTGCCGTGGCACCTTTGCTGCCCTTCGCTGTACGATGGAGAAAGTATAGGCCCGTCAGCCGAGAAAGAAAAACGGAAAATCTACCACCTTATGATCGAAAAAATCGAATGTTAAGACTGAGCCTGGAAGCCCTGCAAATCGTCGACGCCATCGACCGCCGCGGATCGTTCTCGTCGGCCGGCAAGGAGTTGCATAAAGTCCCGTCCACCATTTCCTATACGGTGGCCAAGCTGGAGGACGACCTGGGCGTGCAGGTGTTCCAGCGCAATGGCCCGAAAGTCGTGCTGACGGCGGCCGGCCAGGAATTGCTGAAGGAAGGGCGCTACCTGCTGAAGGCGGCGCAGGACCTCGAGCACCGCGTGCGCCGCGTGGCCTCGGGCTGGGAGACGGAACTGGCCATCGGCATCGATTCCATGTTTTCCACCGTGGCCCTGGCCGAGGACGTGCGCGCCTTTTACGGCGTGGCGCAGCAGACGCGCTTGCGCCTGGCGCAAGATACGCTGTCGGGCACGTGGGAAGCGCTGCTGGACCGCCGCGTCGACTTGCTGGTGGGCGCGCCCGGCGACGGGCCGGCCGGCGGCGGCTATATCGCGCAGCCGATCGGCATGCTCGATTTCGTCTTTGCCGTGGCGCCCACGCACCCGCTGGCGCTGCTGCCCGGACCGCTGTCGCGCGGCGACCTGCAGCATCACCGCGCCGTCGTGGTGGCCGATTCGGCGCGCCAGATGGCGCCGCGCACGGTGGGCCTGCTGCTGGGACAAGATGCCTTGAGCGTGCCGAACATGCAGGTCAAGTTCGACTACCAGGTACTGGGGCTGGGCTTCGGCTTCCTGCCGGGACCATGCGCGCGGGCCGCCATCGCGCGCGGCCTGCTGGTGGAAAAAGCCGTGGAAGAGCCGAAACCGTCGGAAACGTTTTACCTGGCCTGGCGCGTCGGCGAGGATGGTGCCGCGCTGCGCTGGTGGATGGCGCGCATGCGCGAACCGGACGTGTTCGCCCGCCTGGCGCAGCATTTGCCGGGGCGTGCCTGAACGGCACGCGGGCGGGCTTGTGTCATTCTGTCATGCTTGCAAAATGTTGACATAAGCCAACATTTTCAGGTTACCATATTCATAGTATAAAGATAGTATTCCTGCCCGACCTCCATGCCCCATAGTGGGATTTTGATGATTACACAGACCGCAGCGCCCCTGATATGTTCCCCCGACCTGGTTCACGCGCGGGGTTGCCGTGCTTGAGGCGAAAGTCGCGCTGTGCCTGCGCCTGGCCCAGGATGCCCGCGAGCAGGCCGGCCCGCAGCAGGCCGCCACCCTGGCGCGCCTGCAGGATGAACTGGAGCGCTTGCGCGGCGCCAGCCGCCCCGTGGTGCGCGTGGCGCCGGCCGATGCCTTGCTGGAAATCGACCCCGACGGTTTCCTGATCGGCTGGAACCATGGCGCCGAACAGATGTTCGGCTATTCCGAGCTGGAAGCGCTGGGCCAGCACATCCTGTTCCTGTACCCGGAAGACGATGCGGAAGCGAGCGTGCTGGAGCTGCATTTCACGCAGGGCGACGTGGCCACCGATGTGCGGCGGCGCAAGAAGTCGGGCATGGTGACGTGGCTGCGCATGCACCGCCACGTGATCCACGACCAGGTGGGCAAGGCCTGCGGCATGGCCGTGCGCCTGTCGGCCATGAGCGAGCCGCTGTCCGACGTCGACAAGGTGAAGCTGCACGCGCGCATCATCGAAGACAGCGAGCAGGGCGTCCTGATCACGGATGCGGAAGAGCGCATCGTCTCGATCAACAGCTCGTTTTCCCGCATCACCGGCTATTCGCCGGCCGAAGCCATCGGCCGCACGCCGGACTTGCTGCGCTCGGGCGTGCACGACCCCGATTTCCGCGCCAAGGTGCGCGCCGCCATGCGCGGCCACGGCTCGTGGCGCGGCGAGATCATCGGCAAGCGCAAGAATGGCGAGCTGTTTCCGCAAGACGTCACCATCAGCGTCGTGCGCGACGAGTTCGGCGAAATCAGCCACGTGTTTTCCCTGTTTTCCGATATCTCCGTGCACAAGGATGCCGAGGCGCGCATGCAGCGCATGGCCAACTACGACAGCCTGACGGGCTTGCCCAACCGCTGCCTGCTGAACCAGCTGGTCGACCAGGGCCTGGCCGAAGCGAAGCGCCAGGGCACGCATGGCGCGCTGATGGTCATCGACATCAGCCGCCTCGGCTCCATCAGCGACACGCTCGGCCATGAAGTGGGCGACCAGCTGGTGATCGCCATCGGCCAGCTGTTCCGTGGCGCCCTGCGCGACGCGGACATCCTGGCGCGCGTCGACAACAACAAGTTCGTCGTGGCCCTGCTGCATATCGAAAAGCGCGAGCATGCGGCAAATGTCGCGCAAAAACTGCTGAACCTGCTCGAAGCGCCCATCACCATCGAAACGCACGCCTTGCACGTGGGCGCCAGCATCGGCATCACCGTGTATCCGGAAGACGGCCTGGAAGCGCCGGCCCTGTTCCGCTTTGCCGACGTGGCCGTGGCCAAGGCGGGGCAGACGATCGAATCGACCTTCCTGTTTTACCGCGAAGACATGAACCGGCGCGCCAAGGAACATCTGCGCCTGGAAAGCGAAATGCGGCTGGCGCTGGGCGACAAGGAGCTGGAACTGCATTACCAGCCGAAGGTGAGCCTGGCCAGCGGGCGCATCGTGGGCGCGGAAGCCTTGCTGCGCTGGAAGCATCCGATGCGCGGCATGGTCTCGCCCGGCCTCTTCATCCCCGTCGCCGAGGAAACCAGCTTGATCCTGGAACTGGGCACCTGGGTGCTGGACGAGGCTTGCCGCCAGATCCGCAGCTGGGAAGACCGTGGCCTGCACATGCCGGCCATCGCCGTCAACCTGTCGGCGCGCCAGTTCGACGAGCAGTTGCCGGCGCGCATAGCGGCCGTGCTCGAGCGCTACCAGGTGCGGCCCGACCAGATCATGCTGGAAATCACGGAAAGCCTGCTGATGCGCGGCGCCGACAAGGTCATCGACATCATGAACCAGCTGGTGGCCATGGGCCTGGCGCTGGCGCTCGACGACTTCGGCACCGGCTATTCCAGCCTCGCGTATCTGAAAAAATTCCCGATCAGCACCCTGAAAATCGACCGCTCGTTTGTCATCGGCTTGCCGTTCGAGGAAAATGATTGCGCCATCGCGCGCGCCATCGTCACCATGGCGCAGCAGCTGCGCCAGGAAATCGTCGCGGAAGGCGTGGAAACGGCCGAACAGATGCGTTTCTTGCGCGAACTCGGCTGCGACCAGCTGCAAGGCTATCTGTTCAGCCCGGCGGTGCCGGCGGCCGAATTCGAGCTGATGCTGGGCGAGGGCAGGCAGCTGCGGCTGGAAGCGGTGGCCTAGCGGCGCTCCCTGCCGCCGCCAGGATTTCCGCGGCTAGACGCGCAGCAGGCCGCGAAACCCGCGGGCCGCGTAATACGATTCGGCGCCATTGTGATAGACGAAGACCTGGCCGTAGCGGCGGTCGCAGAACAGGGCGCCGCCCAGCTTCCTGACGCTGGCCGGCGTGGCGATCCAGCTCGAGGTTTTCTGGTCGAATGCGCCCAGTTGCTGCAGTTGCCGGTAATGGGCTTCCGTCAGCAGTGCGATGCCCATCGCGTCGGCGATGGCGGCCGCGCTGCCGGCCGGCTTGTTGGCCTTGCGCGCGGCCAATGCCGCATCGTCGAAGCACAGGCTGCGGCGCCCGGCGGGACTTTCTGCTGAACAATCGCAAAACGTGACGGCACCCGTCTCGCCGGCATGCCCGATGACGTCGGGTTCGCCGCCCGTGTCTTCCATGTGTTGTAGCGCCGTGAGGCTGGCGGGAGCGGCGTTCAGGCGGGCCAGCACGGCATCCCATGCGAGGCCGGCATGGCGTTCCATGTGCTGGCTGAAGCGGGTTTGCAAGGTGCGGATCAAGTCATCATGCATGAGACGGCTCCCGGGAGGATTCACGATACGGGCGATTATACGGCGCGATGCCGGCAGGCGGCGCTCAGCCCAGCTTGACCTTTTCCAGTAGGTAATCGAGCATCACGCGCACGCGGGCCGGCACTTGCAGGCCCGGCCCCACGAAGACGGCGTGCACCAGTTCCCTGTCGCCCGGATTGTAGTCTTCCAGCACTTCCACTAATTGACCTTGCGCAATGTCGCGCTGCACGTGCTGGCGCGAAAAGCGTCCCAGTCCCATGCCCGCCAACACCAGCTGGCGCATGCTTTCGCCATCGCTGACGCAGGCATTGCCTTGCGGCGCCACGTGCACCGTTCCGCCAGCGCCATCGAGGAAGGGCCAGGTTTCGTTCTGGCAGCGGAAGTTGAACGCCAGCAGATTATGCGATGGCAGGTCCTGCGGCGTGCGCGGCAGGCCGTGGCGCGCCACATAGGCCGGCGACGCCACTACGACCATCGCATCTTCGCCGAGTTTGCGCGCCACCAGGTTCGATTCCTTCAGCTTGCCCGTGCGGATGGCGATGTCGGTGCGGTCTTCCAGCAAGTCGACGACGGCATCGCTGACGACGACGTCGAGTGTGATATCGGGATAGCGTTGCGCGAACTCGGGCAGGATGGGCAGCAAATGACGCACGCCAAACGGCACGAAGCAGTTGACGCGCAAGCGCCCGCGCGGTGCCGCGCCCTGCGCCGCCTCGCGCTCGGCGCCATCGATATCGTCGAGGATGCGCTTGCACTGCACGAAGAAGGCGTCGCCCTCGGGCGTCGTGTGCAGCTGGCGCGTGCTGCGTTGGAGCAATCGCGCACCGAGCCGCGCTTCCAGGCGGTTGACGAGCTTGCTGACGGCCGATGGCGTCAGGGCCAGGCGGCGCGCGGCGGCGGAAAAGGCGCCCGTTTCCACCACGGCAACAAACACGGCCATTTCGAATGCGCGGTTGATGTCTTGCCTGGCCATTATTGAATCCATTTCACAGGTGTTTCCATTGTGGGAGTCTATATCAAAAGCTGGAAGCCCGATACACTGGCCGGCTTGAACCATATGCCGGAGAATTCCATGCACACCGCAAGCCCTGTTTCCCCTCCCGCCAGCAAGATGCCGCCCGGCGTGCTGGCGCTGGCCGTCGGCGCCTTTGCCATCGGCGTCACCGAATTCATCGTCGTCGGCATCCTGCCCGC
Organism: Janthinobacterium sp. GW822-FHT07H10; assembly: GCF_058798675.1. Lineage (NCBI taxonomy): Bacteria > Pseudomonadati > Pseudomonadota > Betaproteobacteria > Burkholderiales > Oxalobacteraceae > Janthinobacterium > Janthinobacterium sp. GW822-FHT07H10. The sequence continues at coordinate 301,522 of NZ_JBXAKS010000007.1, read as the reverse complement.
CATCGCCAAGGATTTGCGTATCTCCATCGAATCGGCCGGCTCGCTGGTCAGCCTGTATGCGCTGGCGCTGGCCATCGGCACGCCGCTGCTGGTGCTGCTGATGTCGCGCCTGCCGCGCAAGGCAGCCCTGCTGGGGCTGATGAGCATTTTCCTTGCCGGTAACTTGCTGGCCGCCTTTTCGCACACGTTTGAACTGTTATTGTTCGGCCGGGTCATCACGGCCGTGGCGCACGGCACCTTCTTTGCCATCGGCGCCACCGTGGCGGCCAGCCTGGTCAGCAAGGCGCAGGCGGGCAGGGCGATTTCCGTGATGTTCGCCGGCTTGACGCTGGCCATGGTGATCGGCGTGCCCTTCGGCAGCTTCCTCGGCAACCTGATGGGCTGGCGCCTGCCGTTCTTCGCCGTCGTCGTCCTGGCCGCCTTGGGCTTGGCGGCCATGGCGCGCTGGCTGCCGGCCGGCTTGCAACAGGGTAAGGGCGGCAAGGCCATGACGCAGCTGGCGGCGTTGGGCAGCGGCCCGATCCTGACCATGATGGCCGTCACCACGTTCGGCTTCGGCAGCAGCTTTGCCGCGTTTACCTTCATCACGCCCATCCTGACGGATGTGACGGGTTTTTCCGCCACCATGGCCAGCGCCTTGCTGATCGTGTTCGGCGCCGCCACCTTTGCCGGCAACCTGGCGGGTGGCTACCTGACCAGCCACCTGGGCTGGCAAAAAGCGCTGCGATGGATGCTGCTGTTGTTGGCCGCCACGCAAGTGGGCGTGGCCCTGAGCATCAGCTCGCCATGGATGATGACGGTCATGCTGTTTGTCTGGGGTATTTTCTCGTTTGGCCTGTCGCCCGCCTTGCAGGCCGGCATGCTGGCCACGGCCGAGCGCTACACGCCGAAAGCCGTCGATTTCGCTTCGGGCCTGAACATTTCGGCGTTCAACCTCGGCATTTCATTCGGCTCGATGCTCGGCGCGCTGATGGTCTCGCGCCAGCTGATGGCGTCGTCGCCATGGGCCGGCGTGGCCGCCGCGCTGCTGGCCCTGCTGCCGCTGGCCTGGCTGGCGCGCAAAAACCTGGCATCCCACGTGGCGGGCGCGGCGGTGCATTGAGCGTCAGGTATGCACGGCGGCGGCCGGCGCCCGTTTCAGGCGCTGCGCCATATAGGAACTGCCCATCGACGCGGCCATGATCATGGCGATGGCCAGCCATTGCCCGGCGCCGAGGCGCTCGTCGAGCAGGATGAACGCGAGCATGGCGGCCACGGCCGGTTCCATGCTGCTCATGATGCCGAAGGCCTGCGGCGTCAGGCGCTTCAGGGCCACCATTTCCAGCGAGATGGGAACGGCGCTGGAAATGAGGGCCACGCCCAGGCCCACGGCCAGCACGGCCGGCGACAGCAGGGCGGCGCCGCTGTGCGCCACGCCCACGGGCACCACCACCAGCGCGGCCATGGCCAGGCCCAGCGAGACGGAATGTCCCGCATGCAAATGGCTGGCGCGCTTGCCGAAGACGATATACGTGGCCCAGCAGACGGCGGCGGCCAGCGCGAACAGCACGCCGGTCGGGTCGAGGTTGCTGACGTCGTGTCCCAGCGGCAGCAGCAGCGCCAGTCCGGCCACGGCCAGCGCGACCCAGACGAAATCGAGCGGCCGGCGCGAGGCCAGCAGCGCGACGGCCAGCGGGCCGGAAAACTCGATGGCCACGGCGATGCCGAACGGGATCGTGCGCAGCGCCATATAGAAGCACAGGTTGGTCAAGCCCAGCGCCGCGCCGTACAGGGCCACCGTGCGCAGGTCGGCGCGGCTCAGCTGCCAGCGCCACGGGCGCCAGAACAGCAGCAACAACAGCGCGGAAAAGCCCACGCGCACGGCCGTCGTGCCTTGCGCGCCGACGAGCGGGAACAGGCTGTGCTTGGCCCACGAAGTGCCCAGGCCCAGGCAGGTGACGGAGCCGAGGATGGCCAGCAGGGGAATAAACGAGGAATAGCGGTGTGATGGCATGGTGGGGGCTTGATATCGGAATGATGAAAGTTTATTGTGTCTGTTCTGATATTTGCACTCCATTTTGACCATCATGACGCAACTTTCGCTCGCCAACACTACCGCAGCCCCCGCCCTCGACAGCTTCGACCTGGCCATCCTCGAGATATTGCAACGTGACAACACGACGTCGCAGCGCGAGATCGCCCAGGCCGTGCACCTGTCGGCGCCGGCCGTGCAGCGGCGCATCCGGCGCCTGCGCGAGAGCGGCGTGATCCGTGCCGAAGTGGCCGTGCTCGACGCCAGCCGGCTGGGCTGCCCCCTGACCCTGACGGTGGAAGTACACTTGCACGACGAGCATCCGCTGCGCACGGCCGGCATGCGCGCCCGCATCATGGCCGAGCCGGCCATCCAGCAGTGCTACGGCATCACGGGCGAGGCCGACTATCTGCTGGTGATCACGGCTGCCAGCATGGCCGAATACGAAGCGCTGACGGAGCGCCTGTTCGGCGGCGACGACAATATCCGCCGCTATCGCACGTCGGTGGCCTTGACTTGCCTGAAGGTGGGCCTGCACGTGCAGCTGGGCGGCTGATGGCCCGGCACTCGCCTTACAGTGCGAGCAGGCTCATGACGCCAGCCGCCGCCAGCGCCGTGGCGGCCGCGACGAGGGAGAGGGAAAAGCTGTGGCTATGGCGGTACAAGGCGCCGGCGACGAGCGGGCCCGCAATCTGCCCTGCGCCATAGGCCAGCGTCATCCTGGCCGCCAGGTTGGCGTTCGTCAGGCGCGCGATGCGCTGCGCGGCCGGCATGGCGATCGTCACCGTGCCCGTGAACGTGGCGCCCACGAGCGCGGCGCTGAGCAGGTAGCCGGCCGCATTGGCAAGGAATACGGGAACGATGACGCCGATGGCCTGCAGCAGCAAATTCCAGAACAGCGCCCGGCGCGTGCCGATGCGGTGATGCAGGCGATACCACAGGAAGCAGGACGGCGCCGCCCCCGCGCCGAACACGGCCCAGACATGGGCCGGGTCCAGGTCCGGCAAGGCGCCCTTGACGAGGGTCGGCAGATACGTGGCCGTGATGATGTAGCCGAAGCCGGCCAGGCCGTACAGCATGACCAGCGGCGCCGGCCTGACAGCCGCCAGCGGCGCGGTATCGACAGGCTGGCTGTCCGATACGGTTTCCGGGCCGCTCGCCGCCAGGCCGCGCGCGGCCAGCAGACCCGCCAGCAGGCTGACGCCGCCGAGCAGCAGCCACAGTCCGCCGCTGCGCAAGCCCGCCCACGCGCCCAGCGCCAGCAGTTCGGCCGAGACGGCGATGCCGACGCCGACGCCCGCATACAGCAGCGGCGCGCTGCGCGCCTGGCGCCGCTGTTCCAGCAGCCACAGCGACGCCGCGATCATGGCCAGCGCGCTGAAGACGCCGGCGACGCCGCGCACCAGTATCAGCACGGGCGCCGATTGCAGGACGCCGAGGATGGCCAGGCAGAGCGCCGTGCCCAGCATGGCCCACAGGCACAGGCGGTGCGCGCTGGCCGCCCGGGCGCGCATGCCGAGCAGGGCGCCCAGCAGATAGCCGGCGTAGTTGACGGATGCCGCCCAGCTCCCTTCGGCCAGGCTGATCAGGCCTTCATCGACCATCTGCGGATAGAGGGCCGTGAAGGCGAAGCGGCCGAAGCCCATGCCGATCAGCATGACCAGCGCCGCATCGACGGCCGAGCGCAGCGGCGACGCGGCGTTCATGCGGCCATGTCCCACAGCTGGGCCGTGAAGTGCTGGAATGCGGGCACGTCGAAGCCGTCGCGCCACACCAGGCAGGTGTCCGCCTGCCCCAGCGCGATGGTGCGCAGCGCCCCGGCCGCTGGACTCAGCTGCAGTACGCTGGCCGGCAGCACCGTGACGCAGGCGCCGGCAGCCACGCAGGCGATCATCGCGTGATACGAGCTCATCTCCTGAATCCGCCAGCCGCCGCTGCCGGCCATGCCCAGCCAGTGCTCGGCCAGCTGGCGATAGGCGCAGCCTTGCGGGAAGGCGGCCAGCGAACGCGGCTGGACGTCGCGGGCCGCGTGCACGGCAGGCTGGCCGGCCGGCAATAGCAGCAACAGCTCTTCGGTCCAGACGGGCCTGGCTTGCAAGCCCAATTCCGCCATGGTGTCGAGCTCATCATTGTTGGGCGGCAGCGCGGCGAAGGCGCAGTCGAGCTTGCCCATGCGCACTTGCTCGATCAACTGGCGCGACGGCCCCGTCTGCAATTCGAGGCGGGTGGCCGGATGCTGCCGATGGTAGGCGGCCAGCACGGCCGGCAGGCGGCTGGCGGCCGTGCTCTCCATGCTGCCTATGCGCAACGCGCCGCCGTCGCGCCCGCCCGTCACGACGTGGCGCGCTTCCTCTTCCAGCGCCAGCATGCGCCTGGCATAGTCGAGAAAGCGCTCGCCGGCGGCGGACAGGGCGATGCGCTTGCCCGCGCGCACGAACAGCTCGGCGCCCATCTCCGCTTCCAGCTGCTGGATGCGCGTGGTGACATTCGACGGCACCCGGCCCAGCCGCGTGGCGGCGTTGGTGATGCTCAGTTCAGCGGCGACGGCGCAGAAGATCTTCAGCGATTCGGAATCCATATCATTTCTCCATTAGGAATGATATTATATATTGATTCTTAATTTAAGAATAAACTTCGCTGAGAATAACGCTGATCGTCATTGGAAGGAAACGGCCATGTCTTCATCCCTGAATTTCTTTGCACAGTTGTCCGTGCAGCATCCCATCGTGCAGGCGCCGATGGCTGGCGTGTCCACCCCGCAGCTGGCCGCCGCCGTCTCGGACGCCGGTGCGCTCGGTTCGCTGGGCATCGGCGCCAGCACGCCGGCGCAGGCGCGCCAGATGATCGCCGAGACGCAGGCCCTGACCGGCAAGCCCTTCAATGTGAACGTGTTCTGCCATGCGCCGGCGCGCCGCGATGCCGCCCGCGAAGCGGCTTGGCTGGCGCATCTGGCGCCCCTGTTTGCGCAGGCGGGCATCGCCGTGCCGGCGGTCCTCGATGAAGTCTACCCATCCTTCAATGGCGACGACGAGGCGTTCCGGCTGCTGCTGGAACTGCGTCCCGCCGTCGTCAGTTTTCATTTTGGCTTGCCGCCGGCAGGGCAGCTGGCCGCGCTGCGCCAGGCCGGCATACGCACGATGGCGACGGCGACCAATGTGCAGGAAGCCGTGCTGATCGAACAGGCGGGCATCGACGCCATCGTCGCCCAGGGCGTGGAGGCGGGCGGGCACCGCGGCATGTTCGATCCCGAGGCGAGCGACGAGCGCCTCAGTATGGCGGTGCTCGTGCGCCTGCTCGTCAAGCGCTGCACGCTGCCCGTGATTGCCGCCGGCGGCATCATGGACGGGGCCGGCATCCGCGCCGCCCTCGACCTGGGGGCAGCCGGCGCGCAGTTGGGCACGGCCTTTATCCTGTGCCCGGAAACGGCCGCGAATGCCGCCTACCGCGCCAATCTGCAAAGCGAACGGGCAACGCACACGCGCCTGACGGCAGCCCTGTCCGGCCGCCCCGCGCGCGGCATCGTGAACGACCTGATGGCGCACGGCGACGCCGCAGGCGCACCGCTTCCCGCCGCCTATCCGGTGGCCTACGATGCGGCCAAGCAACTGCATGCGGCCGCTGCCCAGGCCGGCAACCATGGTTATGCGGCCCATTGGGCGGGGCAGGGCGCGCCACTGGTCCGCGCCATGCCGGCGGCCGAACTGGTGCGCACCCTGCTCGAGGAAATGCGTATCCCCGGTAGCGCCAGCTGATACGCCCAGACCATGGCTTCCTGCGGAAATGGAGCGGCCAGGAGCGACCGTGAGGCGCGGCCACGGCCGTCGGCGCTGGCCGAGCAGTTGATGACAGAACTGCAGCGCTATCGCGCGCGCGGCGGTGCGCTGGCGCCGACTATGCAGCGCTTCCTGCGGGCCATCGAGGACAGCGCGGACGCGCCTGACGGCGCACGCCGGCGCGCCGCCGCCATCGCCTACCGCCTCGACCCGGCCATGCTCGATGCGCTGCACGGTGCGGGCACGGCGGACATGCCTCCCGCTGAGTTGTCGCGCATCAAGGCCGCGTTGCCGGACATCGTGCGGCAGGTCGCCAGGATCGCGGCGGGGCTGCCGGTGGCGACGCTGGGCCTGGACGCGCAGGGATAGGCAAGCACATGCGGGGTGCTGGTTGCCGCCGTCATTCCGGCGTAACATGACGCCCGATGCGTTGCAGGCCCGAGCGGCCGGGGCAGCGTCGGCTTTCCGCCAGCAGCCCGGAGCGGACATATCGGGAGACCCATGAAGAGTGCCTTGAATTTACTATTGCCACGCGACAAACACGATACGGATGCGGCCGAAGCCCTGGTGGCGCTGGGCTGGGAAAAGCTGGAGCGTGTCATGCCGCAGATCCTGGAATGGATGCAGGACATCAACTGGCCGGTTGCCGCCATTTTCCGCCCGTTCTTGGTGGCCCAGGGCGCACGCCTCGCGCCCTGCCTCAAGCCGATTTTCGCCGGCGATGACGATATCTGGAAATACAATATCCTGTCGGGGATTGTCCTCCAGTCGCCGGAACTCGCGTCTGCAATCAGTGCGGAACTGGAGCGCCTGGTCCGCAGCCCGACAAGTGGCGAACGGCAGGAATGCGTGACGGAGCAAGCCGAGGAAATCTTGGCGAGCTGGACGGGTAGACCTGTCGCGGCCGGTAGCGGCCAGTCGGTTGACCCACGATAAGCTAGGGAATTCCTGGTGAATGTTGCAGATAAATCAGCCATCGCTCCGGCAGATACGCCAGGCGCCGGGCCCATGCACGCCATTGGTGTCATCGCGGGCATAGACAGCGCGCTTATGTGCGCCTCGATGAGCGCAAATATCATTGCCTTGAATTCTTAGGTGGCCAGTTGAAACAGCCGATTGGCGATATTCTTGACGGCGTCTCTACTTTCCGCCGAGGTGCTCGCGTTGGTGAATACCGCCACGCCGCTGCGCGTGAGCGGATTCAGATACACGGCGGTAAAGACGCCCGGATCGCCGCCCCAATGATTGGGCATCGCCTGCCCTCCCAGCGGGGATGCCATCCAGCCCAGCCCCTGGCCGCTCAGCCAGGCCGGTAGTCCGACCGGCGTCTGCATATCCAACATCTGCGCCATGGCGGACGCTCCCAGCACGTTAACGCCCGCCGAATGACCGGCGTTTGCCGCCGCGGCGACGAACTTCATGAAATCGCTGATCGATGATCGCAACATGCCAACCGGCCAGTCTGGAAAACCGACAGGTTTCACGGCGACCAGCGCCCCATCCACCAGGTCATATGGCTCGGCGCTGCGCAAGGGCGGGGTGCCTTTGATCGTCCAGCTCGTGTCATTCATGGCGAGCGGCGCAAAAATATCCCTGCGGGTCTGTTCGCGCATGTCCACCCCTCCGATGCGGCCAGCAAGATGCCCCAGCAAGGCGAAGCCCACGTTGCTGTAGTCCCATGTGGACGCAGGGGGCATGGCTGAGAAGCATTGCGCTGCCGAATAATTGACACCCTCGGGCGTGAGATACTGCTTGAGGAAGTCGGACAAGACTTGCTCGGCATCGCGGCCCTGCTGCCGGAAGTCGATTTCGTAATACCGGGCGTCGGAAATGCTCGATGTGTGCGTCAGCAGCTGTCGGAAGGTGATTGCCGTGTCGCGGAATCGCGGGTTGATAACGGGGAAATCCAGATGGCCCGCGATCGATTCATCGAGGGCGAGCTTGCCCCGCTCGGCCAGACGCATGACCATGGTCGCGGTCACCACTTTGGTAACGGACGCAAGATGAAACATCGTGTTGGCGGTCACGACCCTGCGCTGGGCGATGTTGGCCATGCCGTAACCTTGAGCAAATTGCACCACGCCATCGCGGGCAAAACCGGCGGCCAGGCCTGGGATGTTGGCCGTGCGCATTTCGTTCCGGATAAAGGACTCCAGGTCGGCGGCCGGAGGCGCGAGACGCTCTCCCGTCGCGACGGCCGGCAACAACAGCGCTGACAGTCCCGCTCCGAGAAACGCGCGCCGGGAAATCGGGGACACAGGCTTGGGGATATGGACTGGCATGTTTCGCTCTCTCTCTACATGGAAGTGGTGCAAACGGGAGGCTGCATGCTATTATGTGTAGGCACCTACATAAATGTCAACTTAAAAACAGAGAGAGCATGATCATGCACGATTATTCGCGGCTTGCCGGCGGAGCAGCGATCGGCGCCAGGCTGAGGCGCCTGTCGGAAAGCCTCGACGGTGACTCGACGCGGGTGTACGCCGCATTGGGAATTTCATTCGAGCAGCGCTGGTTTGGCGTGCTGAACCAATTAGCCTTGAGGGAATCCGCTACCGTGGGGGAACTGGCGGCGACGCTGAAAATCACGCATGTTTCCGTGAGCCAGACACGGCAGTCACTTGAAAAAGCGGGCATCGTGACGTCGGAGTCGGACCCCGAGGATGCGCGCAAGAAGAAAATAACGCTCACTGCGGAAGGCAAGCGACTGGTTGCACAGTTGCGGCCAATCTGGCTTGCATGTGACGAAGCGGCCCGTGAGCTGAACGCGGAGGCGGGTGACGTCGTGGCGTCGCTAAACAGGCTCGATGACGCTCTGGAGCGGCAATCCATCTTTGATCGCATCATGGTCCGCATTGCCAGGCGATAAGGTGCATTTCCCGCTCACACTCACGGCGCTCAAGCGGTATGGCAGTGCCTGCTTCGTGGCGCAAGCTGTCCGACAGCCATTGTCACGGCAGGGCAATGATTGCCAGCCGGGGCCTGCGGCATGGCACAATGCGTGACTCGCACCCCGTGTGCCTAGCTGCTTTTCTCTACAGGACTTTCATGACCCGCGCCATTCTCGACGAAACCCAGATCCATCCCGCCGCCCGCCCCCTGATCGGCAGCAGGCACACGGCGATCGTGCGCGAGGTGCAGGCTGCCATTGCCGCGCATCAGGTGGTGGTGGTCGGCATGGCGCTCAATCCGTTTCCGCGCAAGGCGCGCAAGATCCTCGACGTGCTGGGCACGCCGTATCAGTATTTGCAATACGGCAGCTACCTGAACCAGTGGCACCGCCGCAATGCGCTGAAGATGTGGACGGGCTGGCCCACGTTTCCCATGATCTTCGTCAATGGCGTGCTGATCGGTGGCGCCAGCGAGCTGCAACAGCTCGTGGAAAATGGCGAGTTCAGCGCCATGCTGGCAAAGAAAGTGCGCCAGTTCTGACGCATTTCTTGCGCTACCTTATTCCCCCGGCCGCCATGGCGACTTGTGCGTGCGCAAGGGGTCGAGCAGGCTGCGCAAATCATTGTGGTCGAGTTCATACATGAGCGCGATCAGGCTGCCCAGTTCGCCCGAAGGAAAGCCTTCGCGCGCGAACCAGCCCAGGTAGTGGCCGGGCAGGTCGGCCAGCAAGCGCCCCTGATATTTCCCATACGGCATTTCGCGCGTGACCAGCAGCGCCAGTTTTTCTGAATTCATGATGGTGCTCCCCATTTCCTGAGCGGCAGTGTAGCAGATGCATGGCAGCGTTATGGCGGCAGATGGGCGAGAGAGTTCCCTGTCATTTGCCATCATTATGGCTGGATCAAACCAGCGCCACATGAGCGCTGCGCCCGCCCCGATTCAGCGCATACTGCGGCGATGGTTACTGAGGAGTGCGACGATGCGAGCAGCCATCGCCCCGCGCCGCCCGAGGTGGTGGACATCGATCGTGGCGGCATTGTTTGCCCTGCTGGCGGCATGCGACCAGCCGGCGGCCATGAACCGCGAGGATCCCGGCTGGGTAGACCGTGCCGATCCGCAGCACAGGATCGCGCTCGTGTTTGTACATGGCATCTTCGGCAGCACGCGCGGCACGTGGACAGGCGAAAATGGCGAAAGTTTTTTCCGCCTGCTGAAAAAGGATGCGCGGCTGGGGCCGCAAGTCGATACGTATGCCTTCGGTTTCAGCTCCAACATCATGTCCGGCGGTTCGCTCGATATCCGCGAAGCGGCCAACAAACTGCAAAGCTATCTGACCCCGGCTGGCGTGCTCGACTACCAAGCCATCGTGTTTGTCGGGCACAGCATGGGCGGGCTCGTCATCATGCGCTACCTGGCCAACAATCTGGACAAGCATCCGGAGCTGGCGGAAAAAGTGCCGCTGATTGTCCTGTTCAGTGCGCCGATGGAGGGGGCCCAGGTGGCGCAGCTGGCAACCCTGGTCTTAAAAAATCCCGCGCTGTCCAACATGCGGCCCGTGGACAGCAACGACATGCTCAAGCAGCTCAGCGACGACTGGGCCAGCCTCGCCGTCAAGCCGCGCGTCAGCTGCGCCTATGAGACGGCGAATGTGGGCGGCATGCGCATCGTGCCATGGGGCAGCGCCACCCGGGTGTGCATCGGGCGCCCGCTGGCGATCGACAATGCCGACCACATCACGCTCGTCAAGCCGGACCGGCCCACGCATCCCGCGTACATGTTCCTGTCCGGCGAGCTGATCGAACATGTGTTGCCGCTGCAATTGGGGGCGCGCCTGGAATTGCCCGATTTCCAGCGCGACAAGAACGTCTACACGTTTACCCTCGCCTCGCCCGAGGAAAATGCCCGGCTGATGAACACGGGACGGGGCAGGATGAAGTACTGGATCGCGGAGAAATCCAGCAAGGCACTGCTGGTGTCGCCGGGCGCCACGCCACAGCAGATCAATGGGCAATCCACCGAGCTGCTGACGGTGGCGCTGCGCGTGGATGCCGATCAAACTGCCTATGCCTTCACGCTGAAGAGCGACCTGCCTTCCGAGCAAAGGGTGCGCGTGCTCGTGCCCGACCTGCGCCAGCTGCGCGAAGGCCATCGGCGCAATGCCGTCAAGGTCGCGGCGGAACTGGCCGACTACCTGCGCGATGCAGCCAGGGCGGGCGAGCTTGCCGCCTTGCAGAACGATCCCGACCGTCTCAATGCGCAACTGGCGGCGGTGGCGCGCAAGGCGCTCGGCGAACAGATCAAGCGCCTGCCCAGCGCCGAGCAATGGCTGCTGACGGCGGACTTGCTGGCCGCCGCCAACCTGACCAAGGTCGCCTCCGCGGCCCTGGCGCAGAGCGCCGGCATCGATGCGTTTTACCAGCCGGCGGCGCAGGAGCTGCACGACAAGCTGCTGGCGCAGGGCCGCGCGGACGCGCTGCTGCGCGAGCGGGCGGAGGCATGGATCGAGCATGGCGGCGCCGGACCACCGCAAGACTTGGCGGGAGACCCCGCGCAGCCGGTACAGGCCAGGCCGGCCATTCCGGCGTGGCTGGATACGGAAGATTACCAGCGGGCTACGCGCCAGCTGGTGCAGGAAATGTCGGCCGTGGCCTCGCTGCGGCGCGACGCGGCCAGCCTTCAGGTGGCCACCATGAAAATGCCGCCCGATCTGGCGACGATGGTGCACAAACGGGCCGTGCTGGAGCAGTCTGTGCTGCCGGGTGACGCCATGACGCCGAAGCTGTTTACGCCGTCGGCCACGACCGGGCAGGCGTATCCGGTCAAGCCCGGTCTGCAAGGGTTGGACAGCACTTCGCGCGGCGTGGAGGTGAAAGCACGCGAGAAGCTGCAAAAGCCGGAGAAATTCGAGCAGTGGGAAAAGGCGAAGAGGCTGGAAAACAGGGATGGCAGGGAGCAATAGCGGAAGCCAGGCAATAATTCATGGAGGCATGGAAGGAGAAAATGCTGCGGAAATAGCCGAAATAGCCGAAATAGCGGAAATAGAGGAAATAGAGGAAATAGAGGAAATAGAGGAAACATCCGCAGAAACAGCTGCAAAAACAGCTGCAAAAACAGCTGCAAAAACAGCTGCCTGGCGCCCGCATGAGGGCGCCAGGCAGCGCGGCCATGCCGCTGGCGCTGCTGGACGGCGCTATGGATGGTGCCGGAGGCGCGATGGTTGATGTTCATATTGTTGACTCATGGGCAAATATCTTCTGTCCGGAGACGTATTTTTCGAAACAAAGAAAGCCCCGATACTGCAAGCCTTGCATTTGCATACCCTTTGCATGCACTTATATCGGAGTCTTTCATGCCCATTGCCTTGCTCGCGCTGACCCTCAGCGCATTTGCCATCGGAACCACCGAGTTTGTCATCGTCGGGCTCTTGCCCACCATCGCCGCGGACCTGGGCGTCAACTTGCCATCGGCCGGCTTGCTGGTCAGCCTGTACGCGCTGGGCGTCGCCGTGGGCGCGCCCGTCCTGACTGCCCTGACGGGCAAGATTCCCCGCAAGACCCTGCTGCTGTCGCTGATGGTCTTGTTTACCCTGGGAAATTTGCTGGCCTGGAAGTCGCCCGGCTATGAAACCCTGGTGGTGGCCCGCATCCTGACGGGGCTGGCGCACGGCGTGTTCTTCTCGATCGGCTCGACCATCGCCACTTCGCTGGTGCCGAAAGACAAGGCGGCCAGCGCCATCGCCATCATGTTTACGGGCTTGACCGTGGCCCTGGTGACGGGCGTGCCGCTCGGTACCTTTATCGGCCAGCATTTCGGCTGGCGCGAAACTTTCCTGGCCGTCTCGGCCCTGGGCCTGGTCGCCTTCGTCGGCAGCCTGCTGTATGTGCCATCCAATATCGCGCATAGCAAACCGGCGTCCCTGCTGCAGCAAGTGCAGGTGCTGGCCCAGCCCCGTCTGTTGCTGGTGTATGCGATGACGGCCGTCGGCTATGGCGGCTCCTTCATCGCCTTTACCTACCTGGCCCCCATCCTGCAGCAAGTGTCGGGCTTTGGCGCCGGCGCCGTGGGCGTGGTGATGCTCGTGTATGGCGTGTCCGTCGCCTTCGGCAATATCTGGGGTGGCAAGCTGGCCGACAAGCGGGGACCCGTCAGCGCCCTGAAACTGATCTTCGTGTTGCTGGCCGCCGTCTTGTTGCTGCTGACCTTCACGGCGCCGCACCCGGTTCTCGTGGTCATGACCGTGCTGTTGTGGGGCGCCGTGGCCTTCGGTAACGTGGCCGGCTTGCAAGTGTATGTCGTGCAGCAGGCTGAACACTTCACGCCGCGCGCCGTCGACGTGGCTTCCGGTTTGAACATCGCTGCCTTCAACCTGGGCATCGCCGGCGGCGCCTGGGGCGGCGGCCTGATCGTCGAACGCCTGGGCCTCGTGCATACGGGCTGGATAGGCGCACTGGTCGTGCTGGGCGCATTCGGCTTGACGGCCCTCAGTGGCCGCCTGGACCGCATCAATCCCATTCCCGTGCGCACCGGCGGCGAGAAATCGATCCATGCGGTAGGGCATTAACGATACGCGGGCCGGCCAGCGGACTGGCCCGCCGCGGCTGTTTCAGCAGCCGGTCGGCTTCACTCTTTCCACCTCCAGGCCGAACCATGGACGCAGGCGCGTGCCGACGACGTTGCCCAGGAAGGCGCAAACCAGCCACAGCCAGCCGTGCAGGCTGCCCGAGACGATGCCGCTGAAATACGCGCCGATATTGCAGCCATACGCGAGGCGCGCGCCATAGCCGAGCAGCAGGCCGCCGACCACGGCCGCGATAATCGAGCGCAGCGGGATGCGCCACACGGGCGCATAGCGGCCCGCCAGCGCCGCCGCCAGCATGGCGCCAAGCACGATGCCGATGTCCATCACCGAAGTCTTGTCTTGCGTCAGCGGCGCAGCCAGCGCGGCGGCGTTGGCCTTGGTGGACCAGTAGGCCCAGCTGGCCGTATCGATGCCGACCAGCGAAGCGGCCTTGGCGCCCCACAGCGCGAAGGCGGACGTCACGCCCCACGGCTTGCCCGACAACGCCAGGGTGGCGAAGTTCAGCACGACGAGCGCGACGGCCCCCGCCACCAGCGGCCACGGGCCGTGCAGCCACGGCGAGGCATGGGTCGGGCGCAGGGGCGTGGCGATCAGGCGGCCGTGGCGGCGTTTTTCAACGAACACCGTGATGGCGGCGATCAGCGCAAAGACTATCCAGTTCAGCGCCAGCGCGGGCGCCAGGCCCAGGGTCGTGACGACGGAGATGGGCTTGAGCTGCGGCAACGATGTCCAGAACGGCATGTGGGCGGTGCCGATCACCGAGCCGATGATGAAGGCGACCAGGGTGATGAGCATGCGCGTGCTGCCGCCGCCGACCGTGTACAGGGTGCCGGACGCGCAGCCGCCGCCCAGTTGCATGCCGATGCCGAAGATAAAGGCGCCCACGATGACGGACGTGCCGGCCGGCGAGACGAGGCCCGCGACGGGCGTGCCGAACAAGGTGCCGGCCGACAGCGCGGGAAAGAACAGCGCCACGCCGACGGCCAGCATCAGCATTTGCGCCCGCAGGCCGTCGCCGCGGCCATCGGCAATGAAGACGCGCCAGGCAGACGTGAAGCCGAACGCCGCGTGGTACAAGGTGACGCCGAGCAAGGCTCCCACCACGTACAGCGCGGACTGCGTGGCGCCCACCGTCTGCGCCAGATACCACGCGCCGAGCAGGATGAGCAACAGCGCAATGCCCAGCGGTTTCGGATTGATATCGGCGCGCAGGCGCAGGGTGGACGTGGCTGTATCGGACATGGGAGTGGGCGCACAGGGCGCAAGAGGGAGGGAAGCGCTATTCTCGCCCGTTTTATTGTTTTCTGCCAGCAAGTTACCTGCCGCCAGACGTTGCCATCCCTATTCTTTCTACTGGGCAAGATGCTAAAATTATAATTTAAGTGGAGCCGTCATGAAAAAGATGCATTTGCAGTTGCTGGGATTGATATTCGGTGTATCACTGAGCGGCGCGGCCTGCGCCGGTTATGCCATTGCCAAAATCAGTTCCATTCTGGTGTTCGAGGACGCGGACCTGGTATATGTGTATCCCGTGGGCGGCGTGGTGGACGCACCCGCCTGCCATGGTTCGAACGGTAACTATTTTTCCTTCTCCTTCAAGCGGCCGCGTGCCAAGGAATACTATGCAGGCTTGCTCATGGCATTTGCCTCGGGTAAGCCGGTGATGTTGCGCGGCAGCGGCACATGCAAGGATCAGCCGGTCGCGGAAACACTGCAGTTCTTCGAGATCCGCGACAACTAGGCGGCACGCGGGGGAGCGGCGGCAACCGGATCAGGACGCTGCCTGCGGCATGGCGGCGCGCCTTGCTGTATATTCTTGCCCCTGTCCAACCATGCCGCCAGCGCGTCGCCCATGTCTCCCGCCATCCTGTTTTCCGTCGTCCTCGCGTATTTCCTGATCCTGCTGGGCGTGGCGTGGCGCACCTCGCGCCATGCGACCAACGACAGCTTTTTTATCGGCAACAAGGACAGCAACTGGATGCTGGTGGCCTTCGGCATGGTGGGCACCACGCTGACCGGCGTCACCTTCATCAGCGTGCCCGGCGCCGTGGGGCGCGACGGCTTCGGCTATATCCAGCTGATGATAGGCTATGTGCTGGGCTACCTGGCCATCACGTTTATTTTGCTGCCGCTGTATTACCGGCTGCAGCTGACGTCGATCTACCGCTACCTGGAACTGCGCCTGGGCCGGCGTTCCTACCAGAGCGGGGCGGCGTTTTTCATCCTGTCGCGCCTGCTGGGCGCCACGGCGCGGCTGTATTTGGTGGTCAACATCCTGCAGGCGACCATCCTCGACAGCTTCGGCGTGCCGTTCTGGCTGACGGCGTGCGTCGTGCTGCTGCTGATCCTGCTGTACACGTATGAAGGCGGCGTGAAAACCATCGTCTGGACCGATACCCTGCAAACGGCGTGCATGCTGGCCGGCCTCGTCATCTGCAGCGTGTTCCTGCTGCGCGAGATGGACCTGTCCCTCATCGACAGCCTCGAGCGCATGCGCGCGCAGGGACTCACGCGCATCTTCACCGTCGACCCGGACAGTCCCGCCTATGTGTGGAAGCACATCATCGCCGGCATGTTCATCACGGTTGCCATGACGGGCATGGACCAGGAGATGATGCAAAAGAACATTTCCGTGCGGACCTTGCGCGACTCGCAAAAGAACATGCTCAGCCTGACCGTGGTGCTGACCGGCGTGCTGCTGCTGTTCCTCTTCCTCGGCGGCTTGCTGCACCTGTATGCGCCGCTGGCGGGCGTGACGGCCACGGGCGACAAGCTGTTCCCCGCCGTGGTGCTCGGACACTTTCCTGCCGTGGTGCAGCTGATCTTCTTCATCGCCCTCATTTCCGCGCTGTTTCCCAGCGTCGATGGGGCGCTGACGGCCCTCACGTCGACCTTCTGCATCGATATCCTCGGCGTGCAGCGGCGTGCCGAGCTGAGCCCGGCGGCGCAGATGCGCTGGCGCCGCCGCGTGCACCTGGGTTTTTCCGCGCTGTTTCTGATCCTGATCATGGCCTTCAAGTGGATGGACAGTCCCAGCATGATAGGCGTGATCCTCAAGCTGGCCAGCTACACCTATGGCCCTCTGCTGGGCCTGTTTGCCTTCGGCTTGCTGAGCCGGCGCGGCGTGCGCGACCGCTGGGTGCCGCTGGTGGCCGTGGCCGGTCCGCTGCTGTGTGCGCTGATCGAGCAAGAGCAGGCGCTGCTGTTTGCGCACTACCGTATCGGCCTGGAATTGCTGATCCTGAATGGTACCCTCGTGCTGGGCGGCCTGTTCCTCATTTCCACGCCGACGGGGCAGGGCGGCGAGGGCGCCGCACCCTTGTCAAAATAAGACGATTCCGGGCATTTTCAGTTATATTGGTTTCCTTTAGGTAAATAACCTCACGGAGCATCAATGTCACTCAACCCGTTCCCGCCGCTGCGCCGCGGTTTTGGCGCATTCTGGCGCGCGCTGGACGCCACGCGCCGCGCGGTCTTCAATCTGATTTTCCTGCTGATCGTCATCGCCATCCTGATCGCCATCTTCGGCGGCGGCGTCAAGCCCCTGCCCGAGAAAACCACGCTGGTGCTCGACCTGCAAGGCCCGCTGGTGGAGGAGACGCCGGGCGGCGTGCGCGAAGCGGTGCTGGCCAATGTCAGCGGCGAAGTCAAGAAAAGCGTGCAGCTGCGCGACGTGCTGGCCGTGCTCGACACGGCGGCCAAGGATGGCAATATCGGTTCCATGGTCATCCTGCTCGATGAATTGCAGGGCGGCGGCCTGGCTTCGCTGCGCGAAGTGGCGGCCGGCGTCGAGCGTTTCCGCGCCAGCGGCAAGAAAGTGACGGCCTGGGGTTCCAGCTATAACCAGCGCCAGTACCTGGTGGCGGCCAAGGCCGATGAAGTGTTCGTGCACCCGATGGGCGGCGTCATGCTCGAAGGCTTCGGCCGCTACCGCAATTACTACCGCGATGCGCTCGACAAGGTGGGCGTGACGGTCAACCTGCTGAAAGTGGGCACGTATAAAAGCGCGGCCGAACCCTTCATCGCCAACGGCCCGTCCGAAGCGGCGGCCGAAGCGGATCGCTACCTGAACAATGGCTTGTGGACCACCTACACGACGGACGTGGAAAAGGCGCGCAAGCTGCCGGCCGGCGCCATCATGCAGGCGATCGACGGGCTGCCTGCCTTGCTGACGGCCGCCGACGGCGACCTGGCCAAGGTCTCGCTGAACGCCAGGCTGGTCGACGGCTTGAAAACGCGCGATGAACTGCGCCAGTTCATGATGGCGCGCGGCGCGAAAAACACGGAAGGCACGAACTTCCGCCAGATCGCCTACAACGACTACCTGGCGCGCCTGCGTCCCGTGCATATCGGCGATGCCGTCGGCGTCGTCATCGCTTCCGGCGAAATCGGCGACGGCATCGCGCCGCCGGGCTCCATCGGCGGCCTGTCCACCTCGCGCCTGATCCGCCAGGCGCGCGAAGACAAGTCGATCAAGGCCGTCGTGCTGCGCGTCGATTCGCCGGGCGGCAGCGCCTTCGGCTCGGAACTGATACGCCGCGAACTGGAACTGACGCGCGCCGCCGGCAAGCCGGTGGTCGTCTCGATGGGCAACGTGGCCGCTTCGGGCGGCTACTGGATCAGCACCTCGTCCGATGAAGTGATCGCCGACGCGGCCACCATCACCGGTTCCATCGGCGTGTTCGCGATCTTGCCGACGGCTGACAAGGTGGTGGAAAAGCTGGGCATCCATACGGCCGGCTCGCCCACCACGTGGCTGGCCGACGCCGGCAACCCGTTGCGTCCGCTCGATCCGCGCTTCGCGCAAGTGATCCAGGGTTCGATCAACCACGTGTATGGCGACTTCCTGAACCTGGCCGCCAAGGCGCGCAAGACGACGCCGGAAAAGATCAATGAAGTGGCGCAGGGCCGCGTCTGGACGGGCTTGCAGGCGAAAGAGCGCAACCTGGTCGACCGCATCGGCAGCTATGGCGATGCGCTGGCATCGGCCGCCAAGCGCGCCAATCTGGGCGCCGACTACCGCGTGACCTATCTGGAGCAGGAAACGTCGAACGTGGATCGCCTGATCGGCATGTTCGGCTCCAAGGCCATGGCGTCGCTGGGACTGGGCGAGCACGTGAAACTGGGCCTGGCCACGAGCGGCTTGCCGGCCGACGCGGCGCTGGGGATGGCGCAGGACCTGAGCTGGCTGTCAGGCATCACGCGCGAGCGCAAGCCGTTCATGGCCCTGACGCACTGCCTGTGCGAAGTGCCACTCGGCAGTAAATAACACCTGACCAAATCGACTGCGCTCGATGATTTGCGGCCTGCGATGCTCACTGTGTTCAAGCACAGCTCCGCTTCTCGGTCACAACTCATCTTCGCTCGCTACGATTTTGTCAGGCGTTACACGGCAATATAGATGACATACCCAAGCCGGCTTCGCCCGGCTTGTTTCATATCAGGAGCAAGGCATGGCAAGCGAGATGAGCGGACAAACTGCGCCGGCAATTACCATCCGGCCCTGCGCGAAGGGCGATGAGCAGGCGCTGGCGCTGGTCGGGCAATCGACCTTCCTCGAGGCCTTCGCCGGCATTCTCGATGGCGCCGACGTCATCGCCCACTGCGCGCGCCAGCATGACGCGCAGCTGTACCGCGACTGGCTGGCGCTGCCGGCCATGCGGCTGTGGCTGGCCGAAGCCATGCCGGGCGGCGCGCCCGTCGGTTACCTGGTCCTCAGTCCGGCCAGCCTGCCGGTGGCCGATCCGCATCCGCGCGACCTGGAAATCAAGCGCATCTACCTGCTGCACCGTTTCCAGGGCCAGCGCGTAGGCCAGCGCCTGATGCAGGCGGCACTGGAACAGGCGCGCGCCGGCGGGGCGGGGCGGGTGCTGCTGGGGGTGTACGCGGAAAACCACGATGCGCTGGCATTTTATGTGCGCTGCGGCTTTGCGCAGGTGGGACGGCGCACCTTCCGCGTGGGCCGCACCGACTATCAGGACGTCATCCTCGGCATGACGCTGTAGGGCGCCGCTGTCAATCCAGGTAAAGCGGTGCGGGCGCCCGCGGCCGCTTGAAGCGCCGCCTGGCCCCCGGTCAAGCGGATCGGCGGGAGATTTGTAGCGAGTTTGTATCTGCATGCCAGTCGCGCGCGGCGCGCCGGCACCGTGGCGCCCACCCCCGCAAGCCTGATTTTTCCATCGTTCCCCATAGAGGGCAGGCAGGTCGCCGGCACGCGTGGCCTGGCCGCGTGCGTGCCGTCGTGTGGAATTGTTTCAAGTGGAAATGAAACAGATACATGACTATGCTAGAGTCGTTTCACGATGGGGAGCGATGTTTTTTCAGCTGATTTTCAGCTCTTGACTCCCTGTGGCTTTGTAACGATACCAACCCCGAAAAACGGTCGTCCGGCCTGAGTGTGTCCCACCTCGGCCGGCGCCACAGACTCGCCGTGCCAGCGGCCTATACAAGGATAAGCGATGGATTCGCAGACAGCACCCAATACCCCGCGGCGCAGCCGCCGTTCGAAAATCGTCGGCAGCGTCATCGCGCTGGCAGTGATGGCCGCGCTGGGCGGCGGTGCCTGGTATCTGACCCATACGGGCGTCAGCGCGCAGCCAGGCGCCGGCGGCCCTGGCGGGCCAGGCGGACCCGGTGGGCGCCGCGGCGCGCCATCGACCACGGTCGGCGTGGCCACGGCCGTGAAGTCGGACCTGCCCGTGGTGCTCGATGCGCTGGGCACGGTGACGGCGGCATCGACCGTGACGGTGCGCCCCCAGGTGTCGGGCATCCTGAAGGAGCTGAAATTCAAGGAAGGCGGCATGGTCAAGGCGGGCCAGGTGGTGGCGCAGATCGACCCGGCGCAGTTCGAAATGGCGCTGATGCAGGCCACGGGCCAGCGCCAGCGCGACGAGGCGCAGCTGGAAAATGCGCGCCTGACCCTGAAGCGCTATCAAACCCTGCTGGGCCAGGATTCCATCGCGCGCCAGGACGTCGATACGCAGGCGGCCCTGGTCAAGCAGCTGGAAGGCACCGTCATGACGGACCGCGCGGCCGAAGGCACGGCCCGGCTGAACCTCGGCTACACCAAGGTGGTGTCGCCGATCAGCGGCCGCGCCGGCCTGAAAGTGGTCGATATCGGCAACCTGGTGAGCACCGGCGACACGGGCGGCGTGGTGGTGGTGACGCAGCTCTCGCCCATCGACGTGGAATTCTCCGTGCCGCAGGATAAGGTGCAGACCATCCAGGAACGCCTGAATGGCGGCTCGGCCCTGGCCGCGCTGGCGCTGGACCGCACGCGCACGCATACGCTGGACCAGGGCAGCCTGACGGCGCTCGACAACCAGGTCGACGTGCAGACGGGCACCGTGCGCGCCAAGGCCCGCTACACCAACGAGAAGATGGCGCTGTTCCCCAGCCAGTTCGTCAACGTGCGCCTGGAGCTGGGCAATATCACGGGCGCCGTGCTGGTGCCCGTCACGGCTCTGCGCCACAGCAACAACGGCGACTTCGTGTATGTGCTGAAAGCCGACAAGACGGTCACCGTGCGCATGGTCACGCGCGGCCAGGCCACCACCGACATGGTGGAAATCCGCGCCGGCCTGGAGGCGGGCGAACAGGTCATCACGGAAGGCGCCGACCGCCTGAAGGAAGGCGCGAAAGTCATGCTGGCCGGCGACAAGCCAGCCGCCGGCGGCGCGGGCGCCGGCGGTGCAAACGGCGAACGCCGCCACCGCCGCCAGCACGCTGACGGCGTGGCCAGCGCACCGGCCGCCTCGGCCCCGGCTGCCGCCGCGGCCAGCGCGCCAGCTGCCGTGCCAGCCACGGCGCCAGCGAAGGGCGCCGCGCAATGAGTCCATCGACGCCCTTCATCCAGCGCCCCGTCGCCACGGCGCTGCTGATGCTGGCCATCGTGCTGGCGGGGCTGGTCGGCTTCAAGTTCCTGCCGCTGGCCGCCTTGCCGCAGGTGGACTTCCCCACCATCCAGGTGCAGACCCTGTATCCGGGCGCCAGCCCGGAAGTCATGGGGCAGACCGTGACGGCGCCGCTGGAGCGCCAGTTCGGCCAGATGTCGGGCTTGCAGCGCATGAGTTCCACCAGCGCGGCCGGCGTTTCCATCATCACCCTGCAATTCACGCTGGGCCAGACCCTGGACGTCGCCGAGCAGGAAGTGCAGGCCGCCATCAACGCGGGCGGTTCCTTGCTGCCCACCGACTTGCCGGCGCCGCCCGTGTACGCGAAGATCAATCCGGCCGACGCGCCCGTGCTGACCTTGGCCATCACGTCGGACACGATGCCGCTGACGCAGGTGCAGAACATCGTCAACACGCGCCTGGCGCTGAAGATCAGCCAGGTCAACGGCGTGGGCCTGGTGTCGCTGTCCGGCGGCCAGCGTCCCGCCGTGCGCATCCAGGGCGACACCAAATTGCTGGCCTCGTACGGCCTCGGTCTCGACAGCCTGCGCACGGCCATCGCGGCGGCCAACGTCAACAGCGCGAAGGGCAGTTTCGACGGCCCCACGCGCTCGTTCACCATCAACGCCAACGACCAGCTGGTGACGGCGGAAGACTACAAGCGCCTGATCATCACCTATAAAAACGGCGCGCCGGTGCGCCTGTCCGACGTCGCCAACGTCGTCGACAGCGCGGAAAACACGCGCCTGGGCGCCTGGTCGGGCAAGCAGCCGGCCATCATCCTGAACGTGCAGCGCCAGCCCGGCGCCAACGTCATCAAGACGGTCGACGCCATCAAGGCCCTGCTGCCGGACCTGCAGGCCAGCCTGCCGGCGGCCATGAAGCTCGACGTGCTGAGCGACCGCACGACGGGTATCCGCGCCTCGGTCGAACACGTGGAAATGGAGCTGCTGCTGTCCGTGCTGCTGGTGGTGCTGGTGATCTTCGCCTTCCTGCACAGCCTGCGCGCCACGGTGATCGCCAGCCTGTCCGTGCCGATTTCGCTGATCGGCGCCTGCGGCGTCATGTATCTGCTCGGCTACAGCCTGAACAACCTGTCGCTGATGGCGCTGACGATCGCCACCGGCTTCGTCGTCGACGACGCCATCGTCATGATCGAAAACATCGCCCGCTACATCGAGGAGGGCGAAACGCCGATGGCTGCCGCCCTGAAGGGCGCCTCGCAGATCGGCTTTACCATCATCTCGCTGACGGTGTCGCTGATCGCCGTGCTCATTCCGCTGCTGTTCATGGGCGATGTCGTGGGCCGGCTGTTCCGCGAATTTGCCATGACCCTGGCCATCACCATCCTCATTTCCGCCGTGGTGTCCCTGACCCTGGTGCCGATGATGTCGGCGCGCTGGCTGAAAAGCCACGCCGATGAAAAGGTCAGCGCCACGGGGCAGCGCATCCAGGCTTTCCTCGACCGTGTCATCCATCAGTATGACCATGCGCTGGTGTGGGTGCTGAAGCGCCAGGGCCTGACCCTGCTCGTGGCCCTGGCCACCTTGCTGCTGACGGTGATCCTGTACGTCACGATTCCGAAAGGCCTGTTTCCCACGCAGGACACGGGGCAGTTGCAGGCGCGCCTGGAAACCTCGCAAGCCGTCTCGTACGAGCGCATGGCCGTGCTGCAGCAGGCGGCCGCCAGCGCGTTGCTGGAAGACCCCGATGTCGACACCCTGAGCTCCCTCGTCGGCGTCGATGCGGCCAACAATACCATGCTGCACACGGGTAGCATGCTGATCAATCTCAAGCGCTCGCGCAGCGACAGCCAGGAAGACATCATGGAACGCCTGCGCGGCCGCGTGGCCAGGGTGGCCGGCGTGACCCTGTACCTGCAGCCGACGCAGGACCTGACCATCGATGCGGAATCGGGTCCGACGCAGTACCGCGTCTCGCTCGAAGGCGCCGACACGGCCACCGTCACCGAGTGGGCCGGCAAGCTGGCGGCCCGCATGCGCGAAAAATCGCAGCTGCGCAACGTCGTCACGGACGCGGGCGCCACGGGCGCCGCCGTCAGCGTGGCGATCGACCGCGACAGCGCCGCGCGCATGTCGATCACCACGGCAACCGTCGACGACGCGCTGTACAACGCCTTCGGCCAGCGCATCATTTCGACGATTTTCACGGAAACCAACCAGTACCGCGTCATCCTCGAAGCACAGCCCGGCATCGTCACCACGCCGTCCGACCTGTCGGACCTGCAGGTGCGCACGGGCTCCGGCAAGTCGACGCCGCTGTCCGCGTTCGCCAGCGTCAGCGAAAAACAGGCGCCGCTGCAGATCACGCACGTGGCGCAATACCCGGCCACCACGCTGGGCTTCGACACCACACACGGCGTGGCGCTGGGCAGCGCCGTCGACGCCATCCGCCAGGCGGCGAAGGATATCGCCTTGCCGCCGTCGGTGACGCTGACCTTCCTCGGCGCGGCCGGCGCGTATGAAAATTCGCTGTCGAACCAGCTGTGGCTCATTCTGGCCGCCGTCGTCTGCGTCTACATCGTGCTGGGCGTGCTGTATGAAAGCTACATCCACCCGCTGACGATCCTGTCGACCCTGCCGTCGGCCGGCGTGGGCGCCTTACTGGCGCTGATGCTGTCGGGGCAGGACCTGGGCGTGATCGGCATCATCGGCATCATCCTCCTGATCGGCATCGTCAAGAAGAACGCCATCATGATGATCGACTTCGCCATCGAGGCCGAACGCGACGAGGGCAAGAGCCCGCAGGAAGCCATCCACCAGGCGGCCCTGCTGCGCTTCCGTCCGATTCTGATGACGACGCTGGCGGCGCTGTTCGCGGCCGTGCCGCTGATGCTGGGCTGGGGCGAGGGCGCCGAGTTGCGCCGTCCGCTGGGCCTGGCCATCTTCGGCGGCCTGATCGTCAGCCAGGTGCTGACCCTGTTTACCACGCCCGTCATCTACCTGGCCTTTGACCGCCTGGGCCAGCGCTTCGCGCCGAAGACGCGCGGCGTGAACCTGGACAAGCCGGGTGCGGGGAGCGCCGCGTGAACCTGTCCGAACCGTTCGTCAAGCGCCCCATCGCCACCGTGCTGCTGACCATCGGCATCGCGCTGGCGGGCGTCGGCGCCTTCTTCGTGCTGCCCGTCTCGCCGCTGCCGCAAGTCGATTATCCGACCATCTCCGTCAGCGCCAGCCTGCCCGGCGCCAGTCCGGCCACCATGGCCACCTCGGTGGCCACGCCGCTGGAGCGGCGCCTGGGCGTCATTTCCGGCGTGAACGAGATGACGTCGTCCTCGGGCACGGGTTCGACGCGCATCAATTTGCAGTTCGACCTGAACCGCAAGATCGATTCGGCCGCGCGCGAAGTGCAGGCGGCGATTGCCGCCTCGCGCGTGGACTTGCCGGCCACCCTGCGCAGCAACCCCACCTACCGCAAGGCCAATCCGTCCGACGCGCCCGTGATCATCCTGGCGCTGACGTCGAAGACGCGCACGCCGGGCCAGATCTACGATGCCGTCTCGAACCTGGTGCAGCAGAAAGTGGCGCAAGTGAAGGGCGTGGGCGACGTGGAACTGGGCGGCGGCTCGCTGCCGGCCGTGCGCGTGGAACTGCTGCCTTACCAGCTCAATCACTATGCCGTGTCGATGGAAGACGTGCGCGCGGCCATCCAGGCCAGCAACGCCAACCGGCCGAAGGGGGCGATCTCCGGCGACGAGCGCAGCCTGCAGATTTACTCGGGCGCCAACACGGCTTCGGGCGGGCGCAGCGCGGCCGACTACCGCAGCCTGGTGGTGGCCTGGCGCGACGGCGCCGCCATCCGCCTCGACGACGTGGCCGAAGTGGTCGACGGCGTGGAAAACACGAATACCCTGGGCCTGTTCAACGGCGACCCCGCCGTCATCGTGCTGATCACGCGCCAGCCCGGCGCGAACGTCATCGCCACCGTCGATGGCGTGCGCGCGCTGCTGCCGCAACTGCAGGCGCAGCTGCCCGGCGACATCAAGCTGCAGGTGGCGTCCGACAGCACCAATTCCATCCGCTCCTCGCTGCACGAGATCGAATTCACGCTGATCCTGTCCATCGTGCTCGTCGTGCTGGTGGTCAGCGCCTTCCTGCGCAGCGTGCGCGCCACCATCATCCCCGCCGTCGCCACCATCGTCTCGCTGCTGGGCACCTTCGGCGTGATGTACATGCTGGGCTTCAGCCTGAATAACCTTTCCCTGATGGCGCTCACGGTGGCCACCGGCTTTGTCGTCGATGATGCCATCGTGGTGCTGGAAAACACGCAGCGCCACATCGAGGCCGGCATGGACCGCTTCAAGGCGGCCCTGCTGGGCGCGCGCGAGGTGGGCTTCACGGTGCTGTCGATCAGCCTGTCGCTGGTGGCCGTCTTCATCCCGCTGCTGTTCATGGGCGGGCAGGTGGGACGGCTGTTCCGCGAATTTGCCGTGACCCTGTCGGCCGCCGTCATGATTTCGCTGGTGATCTCGCTCACCACGACGCCGATGATGTGCGCCTGGCTGCTGAAAAGCGGCCAGCAGCACAAGCCGCCCGGCGCCGTGGCGCGCTGGTTCGAGCGCGGCTTCGAGCGCATGCTGAACGTCTATGAGCACTGCCTGGACTGGGCCCTGTCCAGCGCCGCGCTGGTGATGACCATCCTCGTGTTCGTCGTCGGCCTGAACGTGTACCTGTTCGCGGCCGCGCCGAAAGGCTTCTTCCCGCAGCAGGACACGGGCCAGATCAATGGCGGCATGCGCGCCGACCAGAGCATCTCGTTCCAGGCCATGCAGGGCAAGCTGCGCCAGCTGGTCAACATCATCAAGGACGATCCCGCCGTCGCCACCGTCGTGGGCTTCACGGGCGGCGGACGGGCGGGCGGCGGCTTCATGTTCATCGATTTGAAACCGGCGTCGCAGCGCACGGACAAGGGCCAGGCCGTGATCGCCCGTCTGCGTCCGCAGCTGGCCAAGGTGACGGGCATTTCGCTGTTCCTCAACCCCGTGCAGGATCTGCGCATGGGCGGGCGCTCGAGCAATTCCACCTATCAGTACACCCTGATCAGCGACAACCAGGCGGACCTGAAGAAATGGGCGGCGAAACTGGCCGACCAGATGAAGCTGCAGCCGGCCCTGATCGACGTCGACACGGACCAGGCGGAAAACGGCGTGGAAACCTTCGTCACCATCGACAAGGACCGCGCCACGCAGCTGGGCGTGCAAGTCAGGGATATCGACAATGCGCTGTACAACAGCTTCGGCCAGCGCCAGGTGGCGACCATCTACGATGAGCTGAACCAGTACCATGTGATCATGGAAGTGGCGCCGCGCTATGCGCAAAGCCCGGAAGCGCTGCGCTCCGTCTACGTGCCGGCCTCGAATGCGGCCGCCGCTGCCGCCAGTACTACCGCTACGGCCACGGCCACCGCCACCGCGACGGCAAGCGCGGCGACGTCCAACACGACGGCGGCCCGCGACCCGTCCAGCGGCTCGGCCCTGTCCACCACGCTGGCGCACATGGTGCCGCTGTCGTCGTTCAGCAGCTTCGCGGAAAGCTCGACGGCGACGTCGATCAACCACCAGGGCGGCGAACTGGCGACCACCGTGTCGTTCAACCTGGCAGACGGCTATCCGCTCAGCGACGGCCAGGCGGCCGTGGCCCAGGCGGAGTCGGAAATCGGCATGCCGGTCAACGTGCGCGGCAGCTTCCAGGGTTCGGCGAAGAGCGCGCAGGACAGCAACAAGGAGCAGCCGCTCTTGATCCTGGCGGCCATCGTGGTGATCTACATCGTGCTGGGCATCCTGTACGAAAGCCTGATCCACCCCGTCACCGTGCTGTCGACCCTGCCCTCGGCGGGCGTGGGCGCCGTGCTGGCGCTGCTGCTGTTCCGCATGGAATTTTCCATCATAGCCCTGATCGGCGTGTTCCTATTGATCGGTATCGTGAAGAAAAATGCTATATTGATCATCGACTTCGCGCTGGAGGCCGAGCGTTCGCGCGGCCTGACAGCGGTGGAAGCGGTGCGCGAGGCATGTTTGCTGCGTTTCCGCCCCATCCTGATGACCACCCTGGCGGCGGCGCTTGGCGCCTTGCCGCTGGCGATCGGTTTCGGCGAGGGGTCAGAGCTACGCCAGCCCTTGGGGGTCGCCATCATCGGCGGCCTGATTGCCAGCCAGTTACTCACATTGCTGACCACCCCGGTGGTCTACATCCTGCTCGACAAGCTGCGCACGCGCAGCGCCGACGAGCAGCAATTGAGCCGCATTCCTGGGCCAGATAACCCGAGCACACAATCATGAAGCAAGTAAAACCTATCCAGTCCGCCGTTCCCGCACGCCTGCGCCGGCATGTCCTGTCGCTGGCCACCGCGGCCGCCTTCGTCCTGCTGGCCGGCTGCGCCGTCAGCCCCGCGTATGACGTGCCGACGGCCGCCGCGCCGCAGGCGTTCAAGGAGGCGGCCGGCTGGCAGCCCGCCGTGCCGGCCGATACCCTCGAGCGCGGCCCATGGTGGACCCTGTTCGGCGACGCGCAACTGAACCGGCTGGCCGACAGCATCGAAGTGTCGAACCAGAACGTCGCGGAAGCCATCGCCGCGTACGAGCAGGCGCGCGCGCTGGTGCGCGAACAGCGCGCGTCGCTATTCCCGACCGTGAATCTGACGGGCAGCGGCGCCCGCTCGGGTGGCGGCGGCGAGCAGCAGACGAACAACAACTTCAAGGCCGCCATCGGCGCGTCGTGGGAACCGGACGTGTGGGGCAAGCTGCGCGCCGGCGTAACGGGGGCGGACGCCAGCGCCGCCGCCAGCGCGGCGGACCTGGCCGCGGCGCGCCTGTCGGCGCAGGGCGAGCTGGCCACCAATTATTTTTCGCTGCGCCAGAGCGATGCGCAGATCGCGCTGCTCAATGCCACCATCGACGGCTACAAGCGCGTGCTCGACATCACCAGCAACCGCTTCAATTCCGGCATCGCCGCCAAGTCCGACCTGCTGCAGGCGCAGACGCAGCTGGCCAATGCGCAGATCGACCTGTCGAGCCAGACGCGTCAGCGCGCCCAGCTCGAACACGCGATCGCCATCCTCTTGGGCCGCGCCCCATCGGACTGCAGCCTGGCCGTGGCGCCGTGGACCCTGACCGTGCCCGACGTGCCGCTGGGCGTGCCGTCGACCCTGCTGCAGCGCCGTCCCGACATCGCCGCCGCCGAGCGCCGCGTGGCCGTGGCCAACGAGCAGATCGGCATCGCCCGTTCCGCCTACTACCCGAGCCTGAACCTGACGGGTTCCTACGGCTCGGGCGCCAGCAAGGTGGGCGACCTGTTCAATGCATCGAGCAGCCTGTGGTCGCTGGGCGTGTCGGCCGCGCAGACGCTGTTCAACGCGGGCGCCACGACGGCCAGCGTGGACGCGGCCAGGGCCGGCCACGAGGCGGCCGTGGCGCGCTACCGCCAGACGGTGCTGGCCGCCTTTGGCGCCGTGGAAGACCAGCTGTCGGCCACGCGCGCGCTGGCCGAGCAGCTGGCCTTGCGCCAGCAGGCGTCGGCGGCCGCCGACCAGGTGGAACAGCAGATGCTGAACCGCTACAACGCGGGCCAGGTCGGCTATACGGACGTGGTGACGGCGCAGGTGACGGCCCTGTCGGCGCGCCGTTCCCTGGTGCAGGCACAGGCGGATCGCCAGACGACGGCCGTGGCCCTGATCCAGTCGCTCGGCGGCGGCTGGCATACGCCGCAGGCGCAGTAAACGGCGAGGGCGCGCAGGGTGCAAGCCCGGCGCCAATTTCGGGGATTTCGGCGCGGCTTGAGTGCTAGAATGCAAGATTATCAATTGCCAGCCCCGCAGTCTTGCCGTGGCTGTTTTCTTGCAGACGATGACACGCAGCAAACACAGCACATTGTCCGTCCCCGAGGTGGCCGCCATCGTCTTTCCCGTGGTGGGCATCGGCGCTTCCGCCGGCGGACTCGACCCGATAGTCGCTTTCCTGGCCAATGTGCCGCAGGAAAGCGGCATCGCCTATGTGGTGGTCCAGCACCTCGATCCCACGCAGAAGGCCATGCTGCCGGAACTGCTGCAGCGCGCCACCAGCATACCCGTCGCGGAAATCACGCACCAGGCGGAATTGCGCCCCAACCATATCTATGTGATTCCCTCGAATGCCGACCTGAGCCTGTCCAGGGGGCGTTTCGTGCTCAGCGAGCCGGTGCAGCTGCGCGGGCACCGCTTGCCGATCAACACTTTTTTCGAAAGCCTGGCAAGCGAACTGGGCGAATTGGCCGTGGGCGTGATTTTTTCCGGCATGGGCAGCGACGGCACGCGGGGCCTGCAAGCCATCAAGCACGCGGGCGGCCTGACCCTGGCGCAGTACCCGGACACGGCCAAGTTCGACATGATGCCGCAAAGCGCGATTGCCGCCGAAGTGGTGGACTTGATCGATCTGCCCGAGAAGATGCCGGAAAAGATCATCAACTACCTGTTCCGCAGCAGTTTCCTCAGTTCGCCCGGCCACGAACCGAGCGGGCGCAATTCGCTGCAGGACATCGTCGGCTTGCTGACCGAACATACGGGCAACAGCTTCACGGATTACAAGATCAATACGGTGCTGCGCCGCATCGAGCGACGCATGAGCTTGTATCAGATGACGTCGATGGACGAATATGCGCCGTACTTGCGCGCCAACCCTACGGAAATCGATTTGCTGTTCAAGGAATTGCTGATTGGCGTGACGAGCTTTTTCCGCGACCAGAAAGTGTGGGAATACCTGAAGATGGTGGCCTTGCCGCAGATGCTGGCAGCCCACCCGGACGGACGCGCCTTCAAGGCCTGGATACCGGCCTGTTCCACGGGAGAGGAAGCGTATTCGCTGGCGATGGTGTTCCACGAAGTGGTGGCCGACATCAATCCGCCGTCGAAGTACAGCCTGCAGATCTTTGCCACCGACCTGTCGGCCGACGCCATCGACCGCGCGCGCCAGGGACGTTTTCCGCAAACCATCCGCAGCGACGTGTCCGCCGAGCGCATCGAGCGTTTCTTTGTGCTGGAGAAGAACGATTATTTTGTGAAGAAAGAGATCCGCAACATGATCATCTTTGCCCAGCAAAACATCATTTCGGACCCGCCGTTTACCAAGCTCGACATCCTGTGCTGCCGCAATCTGTTGATTTATCTCAATGCCAAGCTGCAGCAACGTTTGATTCCGCTGTTTCACTACGCCTTGAACCGCGATGGTATCTTGTTGCTGGGTAGCGCCGATACGCCCGGTCATTTTTCCGACCTGTTTTCGCCGCTGACCACGTCGACCCGGCTGTACCGCCGCCTCGACAATCTGGCGCGCCAGCGCCTGCCCACCTATTTCCCCACCAAGGTTTCGGCGGCCTCGCCGCCGGCACCGAGCGACACGAGAGAAGTCAGCATGACTGGAAAGATCCAAGCCCATGTCGAGCAATTATTGCTCCAGAAATATTCACCGGCCGCCGCGCTGCTGAACCAGGAGGGGGACATCCTGTATATCAATGGCCGCACGGGCGCCTTCCTCGAGCCGGCGGCCGGCAAGGCCAACTGGAATATCCATGCGATGGCGCGCGAAGGCTTGCGCTACGAACTGGCCGACCTCATCAAGCAAGCCCTGCAAAGCGAAAGCATGGTGCGCCTGAAGGGCCTGGTGGTGAAGGACCATCTGGGGCAGTCGCTGGGCGTGGACCTGAGCGCCGAGGCGCTGAGCCAGCCCGAGTCGCTGCGCGGCATGGTCTTCGTCACGTTTTCCAGCGTGCCGCTGGTGGCCGAGGCGCGCCGCGGCCGCTCGCCCAATCCCAAGGTGCTGGAGCTGGAACAGCAGCTGGTGCAGGCGCGCAATGAAATCCAGGCCGTGCGCGACGAGATGCAGACCTCGCGCGAGGAGCTGAAGTCGGCCAACGAGGAATTACAGTCGACCAACGAGGAATTGCAATCGACGAACGAGGAACTGACCACCTCGAAGGAAGAGATGCAGTCGCTTAACGAAGAGCTGTACACGGTCAATGCGGAATTGCAATCGAAGGTCGATGATTTGTCGCTGGTCAATAGCGACATGAAGAATCTGCTCAATAGTACCGATATCGCCACCATTTTCCTCGACAGCGCCTTGCGCATCCGCCGCTTCACGGCGCCGGCCACGCAAATCTATAAGCTGATCCAGACGGACTTGCGCCGGCCGCTCAGCGACATCGTCAACGACCTCGACTACCCTGGGCTGGAAGCGGATGCGCTGGAAGTCATCCGCAGCCTCGTGTTTTGCGAGCGCCAGGTGCAGACCAAGACGGGGCGCTGGTATAACGTGCGCATCATGCCGTACCGCACGATAGAAAATGTGATCGACGGCGTGGTGGTGACTTTCATCAACATCACGGAATCGAAACTGCTGGAAGCCCAGCTGCGCCAGATCCAGTCCGGCGGCGCGGCTGCAGGCAATGGCGGCGCGAGCGTGCCATGAGCGAGCCATTCGACGGCGGACTCACGCCGGCCAGGCTGAGAGAGCAGGCCGAACAACTGGCGGCGGAGTTGCGCCGGCAGGTGCCGCCGGTGCTGTCGAATGAAGAGGTGATGCGCCAGCTGCATGAGCTGCAGGTGAGCCAGATCGAGCTGGAGATGCAGAGCGCGGCGCTGGCCGAGCTGGAACAGCTGAAGAATGAATTTGAAAGCAGCCGCGACCGTTATGCGCAGCTGTATGAACAGGCGCCCGTCAGTTATTTTTCGCTGGCGCGCGAGGGCGTCATCACGCGCGCCAACGTGGCGGCCTGCGGCTTGTTGCAACGCGACAAGAACCAATTGCTGGGGCGGCGCTTCGAGCAGTTCGTCGCGCCGCATGCGCAGGGCGGCTTCCGGCGCTTCCTCGACACCGTCTTCACCAGCGGCGCGCGGCAAGTGCTCGAAGCGCAGCTGTTCGAAGGCGAAGCGGGCGGCACTGGCGGCATGGTGCGCATCGAAGCCAATTTCGACACCGCCAGCGCCACGGCGCGCATGCTGGTGACGGACCTGGGCGACGAGCATGCGCGCGAGTCGGCGCTGCGGCGCGCCTTCGTCATCCTCGACACCATCCGCGAAGGCGTGCTGGTGACGGACAGCGGCAATCGCATCATTTCCGTCAATCCCGCCTTCACGGCCATCACCGGCTACCAGGCGGAAGAGGCGATCGGGCGCGACCCATCCTTCCTCGGCGGCGGCACGCACCTGCCGCAGTTTTATGAAGCCATGTGGCGCAGCCTGCAGCAGGATGGCAGCTGGTATGGCGAACTGGTCAACCGGCGCAAGAACGGCGAGCGTTTCGTCGAGTCGCTGTCGATCACGCCGATGCGCACGCCGGACGGCGCCATCAGCCACTTTGTCGGCGTGTTTTCCGATATCACGGAACGCAAGCTGGCCGAGGCCGCCTTGCGCGAGCTGCACCGCGAACTGGACCAGCGCGTCATCGACCGCACGGCCGAGCTGCTGCGGGCCAACCAGCACCTGCAGCTGGAAGTGCAGCAGCGCGAGCGGGCGCAGGAAGCCTTGCGCGATGCGGAGCGTTTCTTCCACGCCACCATCGATTCGCTGACGGACCGCGTGCTGGTGCTGGACCAGGCGGGCAGCGTCGTGCATGCGAACCAGGCTTGCCTGGCCTTTGTCGGGCAGATGGAAAGGCCACTGCATTACCTGGAATTTTGCGAGACGGATGCGCGCTGGCAGCGCAGCGCCGGACGCGAACTGGCCGCCGGCATCCGCTCCGTCATCACGGGCGGCACCGACGCGTATGCGCTGGAATACGAATTCGCCGCGCGCAGCGGGCCGCGCTGGTCGCAGGCCAGGGTCAGCCGTTTCCTCGGCGAAGGCCCGCTGCGCGTGGTGGTGGCGCACACGGATATCACCGAACGCAAGCTGATGGATGGCGCGCTGCGCCAGTCGCACGCCCAGCTGCGCCAGCTGGCGCTGCACCTGGAGACGGCCAAGGAAGACGAGCGCAAGCGCATCTCGCGCGATATCCACGATGAACTGGGACAAAACCTGCTGGCGCTGCGCATCGACATCTCCATGCTCAGCGCGCGCACGGAAGGCTCGCATCCGCGCCTGCACGGCCGCGTCGGCGCCGTACTCAGCAATGTCGACACCACCATCAAGAGCGTGCGCGGCATCATGAACGAATTGCGCCCGATGGCGCTGGACCTGGGCTTGCAGGCCGCCATCGAATGGCAGGTGGGCGACTTCCGCAAGCGCAGCGGCGTCGCTTGCCGCCTGCTGATCCGCGACGAAGCCCTGTTCGCCGCCATCGGCAGCCAGGTCGAGATCGTGCTGTTCCGCATCGTGCAGGAAGCGCTCAGCAATGTCATGCGCCATGCCCAGGCCAGCCAGGTCGAGATCGAACTCAGTTCGGATGCCTGCGCCGTGTACGTGGCCATCAGCGACAACGGCATCGGCATCACGCCGCAGCAGCAGCGCAAGAAACAGTGCTTTGGCCTGATCGGCATTGCCGAGCGGGTGACGGCGCTGGGCGGGCACTTCGAGGTGGGCACGCCGGCCTCGGGCGACGGTTGCCGGCTGGCCCTGCAGATCCCCTTGCAAGGCGCGGGGCGGCCAGCCGTTTGATGCGGCAATCGATACAGTAATTGCAGCAGGATAATTTTTGCCGACTCATGCAGGCTGGACAGGCTATACTTTCGCCTGCTTTTTATGGAGGGGCATATCTTGTTCAAAACAATCGTTTTACCAGTCGCCTTGCTGGGCGCGTTCGCCGGCGCACACGCCGACGAAGGGCAGTGGCAACCACACCAACTGCCGCAGCTGAAATCCGAATTGAAAAGAGTGGGCATCGAGATTCCTGCCGAGAAACTGGCAGACTTGAGCAAGCACCCGATGAGCGCCATCGTTTCGCTCGGCGGCTGCTCGGCCGCGTTCGTCTCCGACGCGGGCCTGGTGGTGACGAACCACCATTGCGCCTACGGCGCCATCCAGCGCAATTCGACGCCCGAACACAACTACATCACCAACGGCTTCCTGGCCAAGACGCGCGCCGCAGAGCTGCCGGGCGGTCCGAACAGCCTCGTGTATGTGACGGACAAGGTGGAAAACGTCAGCGAGCGCGTCCTGAAAGGCTTGACGGCCGACATGACGGGCCGCGCGCGCCATGAAGCCGTGGAAAAGCGCATCAAGGACCTGATCGCCGAATGCGAGACGGACAAGATGTACCGCTGCTCCGTGCCCGCCTTCCACCGCGGCCTCGAGTACTACCGCATCCGCCAGATGATGATACGCGACGTGCGCCTCGTGTACGCGCCATCGGACAAGATCGGCAACTTCGGCGGCGACATCGACAACTACGAATGGCCGCGCCACACGGGCGACTACTCGTTCCTGCGCGCCTACGTGGGCAAGGATGGCCGTCCGGCCGACCCGTCGCCGGACAACGTGCCCTACAAATCGAAGGATTTCCTGGTGGTCTCGGCCGAAGGCTTGAAGGCCGGCGACGGTATCTTGCTGGCGGGCTACCCCGGCCGCACGAGCCGCTACAAGCTGCCGTCGGAAATCCGCTTCGCGCGCGATACCGCCTTCCCGCTGAAAGTGTCGGAACTGCAAGCCGACCTGGCCGTGATGGCCGACGCCACGAATGGCGACGCGGCGGCCGCCGTGCGCTACGCCAGCGTGGTGAAAAGCATCAACAACGTGCTGAAGAAAACCCAGGGCTTGCTCGACGGCTTCGCGCGCAAGGATATCGCCGCCATCAAGGATGGCCAGGATGCCGAGTTCCGCGCCTGGTATGCCAAGCAGCCGAATGTCTCGTCGACCCTGCTGGCCGAACTGGACGCGGCGATCGCCAGCGACATGGCCCTCAGCGAAGAAGAGTTCGCCTGGTCCGTGGCCACCAACAGCGACCTGCTGAAGAGCGCGCGCTCGCTGTACCGCTTGTCGCAGGAGCGCCAGAAGCCGGACGCCGAGCGCGAATCGGGCTTCCAGCAGCGCGACCTGGCGTTCATCAAGGCGCGCCTGGCGCGCCTGGAGCAGTCGTACGTCAACAAGGTCGACCAGGCCCGTTTTGAGGCGGGCCTGAAGCGCTACGCCCAGCTGGCGGCGAAGAGCCATCCGCAAGGCCTGGACGCGCTGCTGCCGGTGCCAGCGGCCGTGGCGGCCCTGTACCAGCAGACGCAACTGGCCGACACGGCCAAGCGCCTGGCCTGGCTGGACAAGGACCAGGCTGCGATTGCCCAGTCCGACGACGCCTTCATGCAACTGGCCATCAAGCTGCAGCCGGTGGAAATGGCGCTGGAAGAGCGCCGCAAGGAAATCGACGGCAACCTGGAGCGCGTGATTCCGCAATACATGCAAGCTGTGATTGCCTGGAAGAAATCGCAAGGCAAGCCGGTGTATCCTGACGCCAACTCGACCCTGCGCGTAACGTACGGCACCGTTTCGGCCTTCTCGCCACGCGACGGCATCACCAAGGGGCCGTTCACGACCGTGGAAGGCATCGTCGAGAAAGTCACGGGCAAGGCCCCGTTCGAAGCGCCGCAAGCGCTGCTCGACGCCGTCAAGGCAAAACGCTATGGCCAGTTCCGCGACCCGGTGCTGGGCACCGTGCCCGTCAACTTCTTGACCAGCGCCGACACCACGGGCGGCAATTCCGGCTCGGCCGTGATGAACAAGCGTGGCGAACTGATCGGCCTGAACTTCGATTCGACGTATGAATCGATCACCAAGGACTGGTACTTCGACACGGCCATCACGCGCGCCATCCACCTCGACATCCGCTACCTGCTGTGGGTGATGAAGGAAGTGGACCACGCGGATAATCTGCTGCAGGAAATGACGGTCAAGTATCCGCAGGCGGCCAAGGCTGCGAAGAAGTAAGCTGTCACTTGCGCTAGCGCAAAGCCGCATCCGCCTGATCGGGGGATGCGGCTTTTTTTATGCGGGGCGCAGGGCGCGCAAGCGCCTTTATTTGCCGGGTGGCGGTCGCCGCACCGCACACCGCAGAGCCGCCTGTCGCCTTGAAGGGGCATCGTATAATTGCCCTCACTTTCCACCACCATTTTTCCGACAGGCCCCGCCATGCCCATGACTCCCGATTCGCCGCTTGACTGGCACACGTTTGAAACGGCATACGACGTTGAAGAGACGTGGTTCCAATTGGCCCGCGCGTCGCTGGCGGCGCTTGGCGCGTCCGCTTTCAAGGATCAGACATTTTCAGCATTTGCCTTCAACGCCGTATCGTTCCCATCCATTTCGTTGAGCCTGGATACCGATCCCGATAGCCGGAAGCGCGACTATTACCCTCCCGACTGGTCGAACGAATGCATGGAGGTCGATGTGCCGGAAATGGGACAACTCTGGACGGATGGCTGCGCAAGGATCGACGGCGCGCTGATCGAGCTGATCGACGCCGCCGATGACGAGCAGCTGGGCGCCATCGAGGAAGGCTATCTGCACAGCCTCAGGAAAACCATGGTGCGGCTGGAAACGAGCCAGGCCTTCGACCAGATCAAGACATGCGCGGGTTTCTGGACCGTGGTCACGCAAGTCGATGCCGATACCGATGCAGAGGAGCGGCTGCTCGAGCAGGTGCGGCTGGCGGCAGCGAACAGCGACGCATGACGGGGCGGTGCGGGCAGGGACACCTGCAAGGCGGCGCCGCCGGCAGCCCCTGAAAATGGCCTTCGCTGCAACGGCGGCTTGCATGCCATATCAGGGCTGGCCATAGCCTGATTCCTCCATCCCCGAGCGCCGGATCCCGGCCGCCACGCAGGGCGGCATCCTGCCGCACATACGCTGCTTCTCCGGTGCAGCCGCATCATGCCTGCCGCAGAGGTGCTGGCGCGACAGCCGCCACGCAGGGCGGCACATGACAGCAGGTGCGGCCGGCAACGCGATTGCCTGTCATCATTGCTATTGTTGTTCTCCCGCTTGCGGCTGCGCGGGCCGCAACGCTTCCACCGGCAACTGAAAAAAGCGCGGCACCATGGCCGGCGACAGATCGTCACCGCCGTCCGTCATGGCCAGGCGGCCGCTCAGGAGCAGCATCACGTAGCCGTGGCCCAGCGACCAGCCGGCGCTGGCGGCGGCCTTGTCCCAGCGCGCATCGAGGCCCGCCTCGCGTACGGCCGCGCCCGCCGTCTGCAGCACGTACTGGAAACACGCCTGCGCCGCCTCCTGCAGGGCGGGGAACTGGCGCACGTCCTGGTGCTCGAACATCAGCCGGTAGTGGGCGGGCGCGGCCAGGGCGAATTCGATGTATTGCTGGCCCAGCAGCTGAAAGCGCTGTTCGGCGGGCAGGCTGCCCGGCGGCGGCAATTCGGCCTCCCATGTGGCGATCAGGCTGGCGAAGCCGGCCGCCGCCACCTCGGCCAGCAGGGCTTCCTTGCTGGGGAAGTGGCGGTACACGGCGGCGATCGACACGCCTACCGTGCGCGCCAGTTCGCGCAGCGACAGGGCGGCGTCGCTCTGCTGCGCCAGCTGGGCGATGGTGGCGGCGACCAGTGTGTCGCGCAGGTTGCCGTGATGGTAAGTACTGGTGTTGCTCATCGCTGTTTCCATTGCATGTTATCGCTGTTCACATTGTCGTGTATGATGCTCATGTTATCACTGAAAACATGGAGATCGCATGCAAGAGATGCACATTGCCGTCCGCACCGTGGCCCTGCCGTCCCGCGCCGGCATCGCCCCCCTGTATCCGGGCAGCCACCTAGCCGACGCGTATGCCGTCGATTTGCCGAACGCGCGCGCGCGGGAGCTGGACATGGAAAGCCTGGCACGCATGCTGCTGGGCAGCCAGCCGGGCTGGGCGCAAAAGCTGATGGTGCTGCGCGACGCCATCGTGGCGCTGTTCGGCATCAAGACGGCGAAGCAGATGGAAGCGAAGCCAGGCAAACGCATCGGCATCTTCCGCATCTTTGCCGTCAGCGACGACGAGATCATCGTGGGCGAGGATGACAGCCACCTCGATTTCCGTTTGTCGGTGCTGCGCAACAGGGAGGCGGGGCGGCATGGCAGCGTGACCCTGGCCAGCGTCGTGCACTGCCATAACCGGGTGGGGCGCGCGTACATCCTGCTGATCCGCCCGTTTCACAAGCTGATCGTGCGGCGTTCGCTGGCGCGCGCGGCCAGGATGGGCTTCGTCTGAGCGGGGACTGGCGGCGGACGGCAGGGGCAATCTTGCTTATTCATGCCCGGTATTGCATACTGCGCCACCAGCCTCATCACGATTCCCATGAACGATACGCTTCTCCTGCTGGGTTTTGCCACCACGCCGCTTGAACTGATTTCCTTTGTCCTGGCATTGACAACCGTTGCGCTGAACATCCGCCAGAACCACTGGGCGTGGCTGTTCGCCATCATTTCCTCGGCCGCCTACGGTTTCGTGTTTTTCGAGTCGCGCCTGTATGGCGACATGGCCTTGCAGCTGCTGTTCATCACCGTCTCGTTCTGGGGCTGGTACCAGTGGCTGCACCCGGTCAGCGGCGGCAAGACCCTGCCCGTGACGCGCCTGAATGGCCGTGGCTGGCTAGCCTGCGCCGTCGGCTGGCTGGTCGGCTTCCTGCTCATTTCCTGGTTGCTGACGACGACGGACACGGACGTGCCCCACGCGGACGGCTTTCTGACGGCGGGCAGCCTGGTCGGTCAATTCCTGCTGTCGCGCAAGAAACTGGAAAACTGGGTCGCCTGGATCATCGTCGACGTGCTGTATGTGTGGCTGTACCTGCACAAGGGCCTGACCCTGACGGCCGTGCTGTATGCGTTCTTTGTCGTGATGGCCATCATCGGCCTGCTGGCGTGGCGCAAGGCGGCGCCGGCCGCGCCAGACGCCATGGTCCTCAAGTGACCGGGCGTTGCGTGCGCGTGGCCATCCTGGGCGCGGAATCGTCGGGCAAGTCGACCCTGGCGGCCGGCCTGGCCGAGCGTTATGGCAGCGTGTGGGTGCCGGAATACCTGCGCGAGTTTGTGGAAACGCAAGGCAGGGTGCCCGTGGCATCCGACCAGTATGGCATCGCCCGCATGCAGCTGGAGCGGGAAAACGCGGCCGCCGCGCAGGCGCGGCAATTTTTATTTTGTGACACGACGCCGCTGATGACGGCCGTCTACAGCCGCCATTACTTCCATGGCATCGATGCGCCGCTGGCCGCCCTGGCCGACGACTACCACTATGGCCTGACCCTGGTCACGGCGCCCGACAGCCCGTGGGTGGCCGACGGCTTGCAGCGCGAGTCGGAAGCCGTGCGCCAGCTGATTCATCGCCGGCTGCTCGAGGAACTGGCTGAGCGCCAGATTTCCTACCTGCTCGTCAGCGGTAGCCTGGCGGCTCGGCTGGCGCAGGCGGATGCCTGGTTGAGCACCAACACCCCTGGCAGGGCGGGCTAAGCCGGCCTTATTTGCCGATGTGCTCGGCCAGGAAGCTTTCCAGTTGCTGATAGAACGCGGTGGCGTTTTTCGTCATGTAGAAGCCATGTCCTTCGTTTTGCGCCATCATCCATTGCGGCGCATTGCCAGCCCTGACCAAGGCCTTGCGCATCAACTCGGCGTGTTCCGGTGGCGCCGTCGTGTCCTTGTCGCCGTGCACCAGCAATACCGGCACCTTGATCCGGTCAGCCAGGCGTGAAGGCGAGATGGCGTCGAGTTCCGTGTTGTTTTCACCGATATAGTCCTG
This sequence comes from Janthinobacterium sp. GW822-FHT07H10, assembly GCF_058798675.1. NCBI lineage: Bacteria > Pseudomonadati > Pseudomonadota > Betaproteobacteria > Burkholderiales > Oxalobacteraceae > Janthinobacterium > Janthinobacterium sp. GW822-FHT07H10. Next base: position 261,747 of record NZ_JBXAKS010000007.1, on the reverse strand, counting down.
GTAGGCATGCCGGATATATTTGTGGCGGCGTGCATTATCCTCTTCTTTGAACAACCTGAGCTCATATACGCCGGCATAGCCGATAGCGCATTTGAAGGCGCCAGGTGCACGTATGGTCAGCATCATTGCCGAGTAGGCGCCGAAGCTGGCGCCGTATGAGCAGACGCGCCCGGCATCGACTTCGCCTTCAGCAATGACAGCGGCGAGGCCGTCCAGGATGTCGTCCTGGATTTTTTCGCCCCATTGACGGTAGCCTGCCCGGATGAAGGTCTCGCCACGGCCCCCGGAACCACGGAAATTAACCTGGAGTACGGCGTAACCGCGGCTGGCGAGGAACTGCGCATCGCTGTCGAACGACCAGGTGTCGTAGACGCCGTGCGGTCCGCCGTGGGGCATGACAACCAGCGGCAATTTGACGCCTGGCGCGTGCGTCGGCATGGTCAGGTAGCCATGCAGTTGCAATCCGTCGCGTGCCTTGAAGGCAATGGGACGGCGCTCTGCCATGCGATCCGGGTCGATGCCAGGCATGGTCGAGTACAGCAGTTCCGCCTTGTTGCTGGCCTTGTCGTACAGGTAATAGCTGCCCGGGTCGCGATCGCTGTAGACGGAAAACAGCAAGGTGGCGCCGTCATCTGTGAAGTTGACGAAGCGTACATGTTCGTCCGGAAAAGATGCGCTCAATTGCTGGTGCAGCCGGGCGTCCGCACTATTGGCGTCCAGGTAGATGGCGCGGGTACGGCCCAGCTGGTGAGATACTGCGAAAGGCATCTCGTTGGCGTCATACATTACGCTGCTCAGGTCGGCAACAGGATCTTGCGCCAGAACCACTCGTTTTCCGCTCGCCAGCTCTTCCCGCACCAGGGCCTCAGGGCCACCATTGACGGCATGGGTAGCAAAAAAAGCGCTGTCGTCCATCGTGAAGTGGAACGGGATTGTGGTTTGTTTTGGGATGGGAGGAGTGAGACGCCACTGGCCGCTGGCGTCATCAAGACGGTACAACACCGGCTCGTTCTTGTCGTCCCAGCCGTAGGCGAAGCGCGGCACGCTATTGCGCTGCTGCACAAACTGCAGGCGTGGCGCAGCGATGTCGGCCAGGGTCTTGCGATGGGCCTTCTTGCTGTCGACGTCGTATAACTTTGACCGGTCACGATCCCATTCCTGGGCGGACAGAAAGACGTGACTATTGCGCGGCAAGGGAACGCCGTTGATGCGGGCATAGCCATGATCATCGTCGAGGCGGTCGCCTCGACTCGACGAGCGGAACATATCGTAGCCGAACAGGTATTCCTGGTTGGAGCCGTCGAAGTCAAAAGCAATGATTTCACCCGTTGATACCGGTTGTTCCAGCTCTCCCAGTTCCAGACCCTTGCGCAATACCAGGCGCGTGTTCGTCAACCAAAGGTAGTTAAGCGGCACTTCAAATATGCGCAGGCGCAGCATGCCTACCGCTTTCATGTCCGGCAATGCATAGATGGTGATGATGGGGATGTTGCGCCCACCCTGCTGCATCTGAGTCGTGACCGCTATGTGTTTGCCGTCTGGCGACAGGCGTGGTGTACTGAACCGATCCTTGCTGGTGAATTGCTCTATGGGAATCGCGGCCTCGGTGGCGTGGGCGCCGCCGCCCGTGATCAGGATCAGGCTGGCAAATACCAGTGACGCCACATGTTGTTTCATGGAGATGCCTTGCACGGATAATCAAAATAAGGGTGGCAATTATAGCAATTTAATAATTGCCATAGTGTAATATTTTAATTATTTGCTATGCGCATCCATGAACAGGGGCATGTCCGGCGCATGCCCCCATGCGGCTGTTAAAAGTCGAACTGCGCCGACACCTTCAAGGTCCGGCTGGCGCCCGGGAACAGGTAGCCGCCCGCTTCCGGTGTCACGTCGCGCCAGTAGAACTTGTCCGTCAGGTTGTTGACGCTGGCGCGCAGCACGGCGGGCGTGCCGGCCAGGCGCGTGGCGTAGGCGGCGCCCACGTTGAACACGCTGTACGATGGCACGAAGGTGGTGTTGCTGTACTCAAAGGCTTTCCTGCCCGCATATTCCCAGCTGCCATTGACGTTCAAGCCCGCCACTTGCGGCACGGCGTAGTCGGCGCGCACGGCCGCCTTCAGGGCCGGCACGTTGGGCACGCGCTTGCCGTCCAGGTCCGCATTGCCCGTGTCCGACTGCTGGCTGTTCAGGGCCGTCAGGGACGCGCCCAGCTGCAGGTTGGCGGATGCCTTGCCCTGGGCCGACAGTTCCAGGCCACGGTGCTGGGCCTGGCCGGCACGCACGAAGTTGTACGCGGTTTTGCTGCTGTCGAGGTATTGGTTGAATTCCAGGCCCTTGCGGATCTGGAACAGGCTGGCGGCCACCAGGAAGTCCGGCGTCACGTCCATCTTCACGCCGAACTCGATCTGCTTCGAGCGGCTCGGCGTCAGTTCCACGTTGGCGTTTTCCGCATAGCGGTCGGCCGTGCCGCCGTGTTCCATGCCCTGCGAGTAGGATGCATACACGGCGATATTGTCTTGCGGGTTGTACACCAGCGCCACGTTCGGCAGCAGGAAGTCGTGCTTGGCGCGGATTTCCTTGTCGGCCTTCAATACATACTGGTAGCCATCGACATCGATGTGGCGCAAGCCGCCATGCAGTTTCCAGTTCGGCGCCAGGCTGACGATGTCCTGCACGAAGACGGATTTTTCCTTGTCGTTGCGCACCAGGCGCACGGGGCCCGTGACGCCGTCGGACGGGGCGACGATGACGGGACGGTAGATATTGCTGATGCCCACTTCGTCGTACACGTATTTGCCAGCACGGTCCTTGCGGTTGAAATACGACACGCCGGCCGTGAATTCATGGCGCAGGCTGCCCGTGGCGAACTTGCCCTGGATCATGGCTTGCGCGCTCAGCGGCTTTTTCGTCTCGCCCAGGCTGCGGAAATCCCAGACGGAGAAGTCGCCGTTGCTGCAGAACACGGGGTCCCAGCCTTCCGGGCTGCAGCCGTACGGGTAGGCCGTATAGTCGTCGCGCTTGAACGAGTGCTGGTTGGCGGAGACGGTGGCATGCCAGTCGTCGTTGAACGCGTACTGGAAGCGCAGGCCGACGTTGCTGGTGATGGTTTCCACCGGATGCGTCCACGGCTGCTTGTTGAGCATGGTGTCGGCGCTGACGTTCGACGGCAGGCGGCCGTTGCTCAGCAGCTGGAAGCCGGGCGCCGTCACTTGCGCCTTGTCCTGGTAGTCGGCGTCCAGTTGTAGCAGCGCCTGCGGCGAGATTTGCCAGTCGAAGGCGCCGGAAATGAATTTGCGGTTGCCGTCGGCGCCCTTGATGTAGGAGCGCAGGCGCTCGGCCGCCACGTTGACGCGGTAGCCGAAGCGCGTGTCTTCCAGGCGTCCGCCCACGTCGACGGCGCCGTACAGCGTGCCCCGTTCGCGCGCTTCCAGCGTGACCGTGCGCAGCGGCGCATTCGTCGGGCGCTTGACGATGAAGTCGATCACGCCGCCCGGCGCGGCGATGCCTGCCTGCAAGCCTGCCAGGCCCTTCAGCACTTCGATGCGTTCCTTGTTTTCCAGCGGAATTTGCGTGTCGCCGGGAATGGCGACGCCATCCTTGCGGTAGCTGGAATTGGTGTCGAGCTTGAAGCCGCGTATCGTAAACTGTTCCGCATAGCCGACGGCATTGTAGGAATCGTTGATGCTGGCGTCGAGCTTGACGGCATCGCTGAGATTGCGGATCTGCAGGTCCTGCAATTCTTTTTGCCCGATGACGGTGACGCTGGCCGGCGTCTGCAGCAGCGGCGCGTCGGAAAAGCCGCCCACGGAGGCGCGCTTGGCGGCCGGCGCCTTGCTGGCCGTGACGATGACTTCGGTCATGCTTTGCGCATCGGCTTCGGCGGTGTCATTGACGGCCAGGGCGGGCGCGGCAAACGCGTGCAGGATGGCCAGGGTCAGTACAGGACGTGAAAAATGCGCAGATAAATTCGGTGTGGACATAGATTGCTCGTGGTTCAAGCCGTCTCTGGGAAAGAGCACGGCAGGCTGCTTGTTCGGCTGGCGCCAACGCAGGAGCTATCAAAGGAGGGAGGTACTTTGCGCTTTCCTTCGCTGGCATTATCCAGATCAGGTACGAAGGGTATCTCTCACCCGGATAACGACTCCAGGACCCCTAGCGAAACGACAGCTTAGCATGAACCACGGCCCGCTGTCCCGCTGGCTGACCGTTTTACAACAGTGTGGGCAGATTCTAAAACCAGGCTACAGGCTCAGCTCCAGCACCTTGCGGCTGACGGCGGGCGTCACTTCGCGCTGCTCGCCCAGCGCCGTCATGCCGTGCGCTTCCAGCGCCGCCACGATGGCGTCCACGCTCGCATGGTTCAGGCCATAGTCGGCCAGGCGCGTCTTGACGCCCATGTGGCGGAAGAAGAATTCCGTGCGCGCGATGGCCGCCTCGATGCGCCCATCCTCGTCGCCGCCGTCGAGGCCCCACACGCGGGCCGCATACTGCAGCAGCTTGGCGCGCTTGGCCTGCTTGCGCACGCGCAACATGCTGGGCAGGATGATGGCCAGCGTCTGCGCGTGATCGAGCTCGTACAGGGCCGTCAATTCATGGCCGATGGCGTGCGTGGACCAGTCCTGCGGCACGCCCACGCCGATCAGGCCATTCAAGGCCAGGGTGGCGCTCCACATCACGTTGGCGCGCACGTCGTAGTCGTCCGGGTGGGACAGGGCCTTCGGGCCTTCCTCGATCAGGGTCAGCAGGATGCCTTCGGCGAAGCGGTCTTGCACGGACGCGTTGACGGGGTAGGTCAGGTATTGCTCCATCACATGCGCGAAGGCATCGACGACGCCATTGCCCACCTGGCGCAGCGGCAGGGTGAACGTCTTCGTGGGATCCAGTACCGAGAATTTAGGATAGACCTTGCGGCTCATGAACGAGCGCTTTTCCTGCGTGGCCTTGCGCGTGATCACGGCCGAGCCATTCATTTCGGAACCCGTGGCCGGCAGGGTCAGCACGGTGCCGAAGGGCAGGGCGGCGTCGACGATCTTGCCGCCTTTCGCCAGGATGTCCCAGGCCTCGCCTTCATGCAGCGCGGCCGCGGCGATGAACTTGGTGCCGTCGACCACGGAACCGCCGCCGACGGCCAGCAGGAAATCGATGCGCTCGCTTTTCACGAGGGCCACGGCCTGCATCAGGGTTTCATAGCTGGGATTCGGTTCGATGCCGGCAAATTCCAGCACCGTGTGGCCGGCCAGCGCCGCGCGCACCTCATCGTAGACGCCGTTCTGCTTGATGCTGCCGCCGCCATACGTCATCAGCACCCTCGCCTGCGGCGGGATCAGCGCCGTGATGGCGGCGATCTGGCCCTGGCCGAAGAGGATTTGCGTCGGATTGTAGAAATCGAAATTGAACATGGGGCTCCCGCTGCGATGTGTAGGCTAATGCCGAGCCATGATTATGGCCGAACGGGGCGAAACGTGTCGTGGGCGCTTGAGCTTTTCGCCCGCGCGGCGGAGAATGCAGCGCAGGCCATATCACCCACTACGCGAAAAGGAAGCCGCATGACCACCGTCCCACTGGAAGAATCCGATTTGCCCGCCACCGCGCTCGACATGCACCGCGCCATCGGCGCCGCCATCGCCGCGCTGCAAGCGCTTGACCTGAACAGCCAGCGCTTCGAGGCGTGCACCGACCCGGAACTGCGCCGCGTGCTCGCGCATGCGGGCGATACCAGCCGCAAGGAAGTCGCCATGCTGCTCGAATGGATGCGCCGCCGCGACGCGCGCCTGGACAAGGAAATGAAGGAAGCGCTGTTCAAGGCGGGCCCCATCGTGGCCCAGTATCATTATGATGAAAAAGTATCGTAACTATTGGTTTGTTGCCGTGGCGTACCATGCGCCACACCGGCCTTGCTTCGCGTAGACTGTGGCCCTAATTGAATTTAACGTCGGCGAGCGGCGTTGCGAGCGGATGCGCGTTGTGGCCGAGGAGCGGAACTGTACTGAGGTACAGCGAGCACCGGAGGCCGCAAATCGCGCCGCGCAGTCGCCGTTGCCCGGCGTCTTCCTGAGGGTTTTATATGAAGTCATTACCATACCGAGAAGGCAGCTGGTTTGCCGTGCCCTTGCCGGGCGGCGGCTATGCCGTCGGCGTGGTGGCGCGCACGGCGCCTGCCGGACGCATCATGCTGGCGTATATGTTCGGGCCGAAGCGCGACAGCCTGCCCGCGCTGGATGAACTGGAAGCCTTGCAGCCGGAGCAGGCCGTGCGCCGCCTGCGCACGGGCGACATGGCCCTGCTCAACGAACGCTGGCCCCTGCTGGGCGACAGCCGCCATTGGAACCGCGCCGCCTGGCCCATGCCGGCGTTTATCCGCCGTAACGAATCGCTGCAGCGCGCGTGGCGCGCCAGCTATGCGGACGCCGATCCGGCCAAGCTGGACCGCGAGGAATCGATACCCTTCGATACGCCGGGCATGGAAAGCGATTCCCTGTACGGTTACGGGGCCACGGAATTGTTGATGAATAAATTGCTGGCGCAGGAGCAGGCGTCCGCTTGACCGTTGTCGGGCGGCGGAGACGCCGGAGCCGGCAGCGTAGGCGGATTGGCGCCTGGCGCGCAATCCGACAGGAATAGCCAACAATGTTGTCGGATTACGCGAGGCAAGCCCTCGCCGATCCCACCTGCGCCGCTTATGCCGCCGGCAAGCTGATCTGAAACGCCAGGCCGCCGCCTTCGCGGTTGCGCACCTGCAGTTCGGCGCCGTGGCGCAGCAGCACGCGGTCGACGATGGCCAGGCCCAGCCCGGCACCGTTTGCCTGGCCGCGCGCCGTGTCGAGGCGGGTGAAGGGTTTCAGCAGCTGCTCGATCTTTTCCGCCGGCACGCCGGTGCCATGGTCCTGCACTTCGATGATGACTTTTTTCGCGCCATGGCTGGTGCGCACCTGGCAGGCGATGTCGATTTCCGTCACGTCGCTGCCCGGCGTCTTGCCATAGCGGCGCGCATTCTCGATCAGGTTGTTCAGCACGCGGCGCAGGTCCGTGGCATTGCCCATCGCCTGCGCGCCATCGGCGATCGTCGCATTGATCTTCACGTCGGGCAGGCGCATCGCTTCGCGCGCCATGTCGCTGAGCAAGCCGCTCAAGTCCACATTCGTAAAACTCGACGCTTCCGTCGGCCTGGCGTAGTCGAGGAACTGGCCGATGATGGCGTCCATCTGCCCGATATCGGACTGGATGCCTTCGCGCGCCTCGTCCGACAGGTTCGCCATTTCCACTTCCAGCTGCATGCGCGCCAGCGGCGTGCGCAAATCGTGCGAGATGCCGGCCAGGATCACGGCGCGGTCCGATTCCACCTGCTGCAGGTCGTCGACCATCTGGTTGAAGCTGCGGTTCGCCTCGATGATCTCGATCGGGCCTTTTTCCGGCAGCGGCGCCGGCTGCTTGCCCTTGGCGATATCGCGCGCGGCCGCCGTCAAACGCGACAGCGGCAGATTGATCAGGCTGGAAATGATGGCCGCGCCCAGCACGGACAGCAAGGATACGAGACTGGCCCAGCCCAGCCACTGGAAGCCCGTCAGGCCGCGCAGGCGCTCGCGCTCGAGCATCAGCCAGTATTCGTCGTCGTCGATCTTGAAGCTGACCCAGAAGCCGGCCACGCCGTTGACGCGCGCGGAAAAGCGCGTGTCCTCGCCCAGCTTGGCCTTCACCAGCGCCTCGATGTCGGGCATCAGGTAATTGTCGGGCGGCGGCTCGATGCGGTCATCCTCTTCCAGCGGGAAGATGCGGATGCCTTCGTTGCTGACGAGGTCGAACAGCAGTTCGCGCCGCAGCTCGGGCGCCGAGTGCGTCAGGGCCGCATGCGTGATGGTGACGACGGAAATGACCTGGGCGGAAATCTGCTGCGCCTGCGGCTCGCGCTGGATGACGGAAATCATGCCGATCCAGGCGATCATGCTGACGGTGGTCAACGTACCCAGCAGCAAAAAGGTGCGCCAGAACAGGCCGCTTTTCAGCCGTGCCAGGCTGATATCGGGAACAAGCTTCATCATGCCTCGCCAGCGATCAGCGCGGCTGTCCGTCCGGGATGAAGACGTAGCCGAGGCCCCACACGGTCTGGATGAACAGCGGGCTCGACGGATCAGGCTCGATCAGCTTGCGCAGGCGCGAGATTTGCACGTCCAGGCTGCGGTCGAAGACTTCGTATTCGCGTCCGCGCGCCAGTTCCATCAGCTTTTCGCGCGACAGCGGCTGGCGCGCATGGCGGGCAAATACTTTCAACACGGAAAACTCACCGGTTGTCAGCGGCACCGTTTCGCCATTCTTTTTCAAGGTACGCGTGCCCAGGTCCAGCACGAAATCGCCGAATTCGAAGGTTTGCGGCGTTTCCGACGGCGCGCCCGGGATTTCATCGGGACCCTTGCGGCGCAGCACGGCGCCGATGCGGGCCACCAGTTCGCGCGGATTGAACGGTTTCGGCAGGTAGTCGTCGGCACCCATTTCCAGGCCGACGATGCGGTCCACGTCTTCGCCCTTGGCCGTCAGCATGATGATCGGCGTCTGGTCGCCCGCGCCGCGCAGGCGGCGGCAGATCGACAGGCCGTCTTCGCCGGGCAGCATCAGGTCGAGCACGAGCAGGTCGTAGCGCTCGCGCAGCCACAGCTTGTTCATCGCAGTGGCGCTCTCGGCCGTGAAGACATTGAAACCTTGCTCGGTCAGGTAGCGGCGCAGCAGGTCGCGCAGGCGCACATCGTCGTCCACCACCATGATTTTCGCCTGGTGGCCATGGATCGATTGCGTATTTGCATTGCTGCCGGTTGTGGAGGTTGTGGTCATTTAGGGTGTCGTGTTATCTTATATTAGTTGCTATAGTAACGCCTCGCGCGGCGTCGGCAAGGGGCTGTGGCGACCCATTACAAACTGTTACAAACTTTACCCAATTACTCTTACTGCACCGTGTAAAGCATCATACACTGGGGCCACAGTGGAAATCAGCTTTAAGTTTATACGGCATCGCGGAAGAGGAACTCAATGAATATCGTTACCCCAAAAATTCACGCCGCTCCCAGCGCATCAGCCTTCGCACGTGCCGTGCTGTCCACGTTCGCCGTTTGTTCCGTGTTGGCGGCCAGCCTGGCGCACGCGCAAAACCAGCCGCCGCGTCGCGACGACCAGCAGCAGCAACAGCAGCAAATGCAGGCCCAGCGTTACGAACAGGTGCAACGCAGTAATGATACGCGACTGCGCGAACAACGTGACGCACGCAGCTTCGACACGCGTGCCGAAGAGCAGCGCCGCGCCAACGACGGCGCCGAGGCATCGCGCCGCACGGGCCGCATGACGCCCGACGAGCGCCGCGACCTGCGCCGCCAGATCAATGAAGTGGGCCAGGACATCTATTCCAACCCGCCACGCCGATAACTATTTTCGGCAATCCATCCGACAGGGCCATCTCGCAAGACTTGGCCCTGTTCGCATTTGGTGGCCCGATTTTTTGCTGAGTCAGGCACGCCGCCACGCCCCGTGATATTGTTCAAGTGTACTGAGTAAGTGCAATTTAGCAAGTTTTCTGTTTTGGGGGAGGCAAGTGGTGAGCGACGACGACACGCCCGTTCCAGATGCGGCCCACGCGGCCAGCTTGCCGCATGGCCTCGTCCAGCGCCACGACGGCGTGTTCTTTGACCTTTCCCTGGCGCCCTCCCAGCTGCGCGCCGCCGTTGGCCAGCTGTTCCTGTCCGGCCAGCTGCTGGCCGGCCTCGACTACCCCTTGTTCCTGCTGACACTATTCCATGCGCCGGTGCCGCGCGCCGCGCCCAAGGGCGACGCCTTGCTGCGCGTCGCCGCCCGCGTGGCGCCATTCCCGGCCGCGCGGCGGGCCCTGTATAAACAGGTCAAGATCCGCGGCGACGTGGCCGAGTTTTACTTTGAGGCGCTGGCGGCCGATGCGGATGGCCAGGTGCCGGCGCGCCGCGAATTTGACGAGCTGGTGGCCGACCTGTGGGGCAAGGGCGTGCTCTACGGCCTCGACAGCGTTGCCGTGCGCGCCATCCTCGATACTGGCAAGGCCGAGCGCATCACGGTGGCGCGCGCGCTGCCGCCGCAGCCGGGGCGCGACGCCCAGCTGGTCGAGGTGTCGCAGGGCATCCACCGCGACGATGCGCCGCGCGAGCGTCCCGACGGCCGGCTCGATTTGCTCAGCTTCAAGAACCGCTTCCCGCAAGTGAAAAAACATGCACGCCTGCTGCGTTTGCTGCCGGGGGCGCCCGGCCAGCCCGGCTACGACCTGGCCGGCAACGTGCTGCCGCCGCCCGCGCCGCTGGAGCTGGACCTGGCGGCGGCAGCGGGCGTGGGCACGGTGGCCGAGCATTTCAGCGATGGCGACTTCATCGTGGCCACGCTGGATGGCTACGTGAATGTCGATGAGCAGGGCAAGATTTCCGTCGAGAACAAGATTGTCAGCCGCGAAGGCGTCAGCAGCCGCACCACGGGCAACCTGAAGCTGCGCGCCGCCTACGAGGAATATGGCGAGGTGCAGGAACAGCGCCAGCTCGACGGCAGCGACATCACCATCCACGGCGACGTGTATGGCCATCTGCATTCGCATGGCGGCTTGATCTTGCTTCATCGCAACCTGGTGGGCGGCACGGCCTTCAACGAGCACGGCGACGTGCGCATCGAGGGCGTGGCCTCCGGCTCCGTGGTGCAGTCGCTGAGCGGCGAGGTGCACTTGCGGCGCGCGGAAAGCTGCGTCATCGCCGGCACGCGCGTGGTGATCGACCACGCCAGCAATTGCGAGATCATCGCCGACGACGTCGTCATCGAGCTGGCCGAAGGCTGCGCCGTGGCGGCCCGCACCATCAAGGTCGGCAGCGCCGGGCCGCGCAAGCAGGTGGAAATGCTGCTGTTTCCGCTGGTGCCCGATTTGAGCAGCCTGGAGCAGAAGATCGCCGACAGCCTGGCCAGGGGCGCGCAATACCTGCAGATGCGCGACAAGCGCCAGCAGGAAATCGATGCCATCGCGCAGCTGCCCGAGGTGCGCAACTACCTGACCCTGGCGGGCCAGCTGCGGCGCGGCGAACTGCAGCTGCAGCCGGCACAGCAGTTGCAGTACGACAAGCTGGCCGCGCGCATCGCGCCCGTGCTGAAGGAAGTGGCGCGCCTGCGCGTGGAAGTGAAACAGTCGGAAATCCTGCAGGCGCAGATGCTGGCGCTGGTGGCGCAATTGCGCCAGGAGCGCCAGGCCATGGCCGGCCAGTCGCGCTGCACGCTGGGCCTGGTCGATGGCGAGACGACGGTGCGCGCCCTGGTCGTGCCGCGCGGGCCGGCCAAGGTCTACGACCGGCCGCCGAAGGAAATCAAGGCCTTGCTGCGCAGCGCCACGCCGGCCACCCAGCTGGTGTTTGCCGACAGCACGGGGACCCTGGACTGGACGTATGCGCCGCCGCCGGGCGGCTAGTCGGTGACCTTGCCGCGCGACTGTTTCAAGATGCTGTGCGTGCTCTTGCTGTCGAGGCGGCGCCGCTGCGAGCTGCGCGTGGGCTTGGTGGCGCGCCGCACGGCGGGCAGGAAGGTCACGCTGTCGATGATTTCCTGCAAGCGGCGCAGGGCTTCTTCCTTGTTCTGTTCCTGGCTGCGTGACTGCTGCGCCTTGAGCACCAGCACGCCATCCTTGCTGATGCGGCTGTCGCGCAGGGCCAGCAGGCGTTCCTTGTACGCGTCCGGCAGCGACGAGGCGGCGATGGGGAAGCGCAGGTGGATGGCGCTGGAGACCTTGTTGACATTCTGCCCGCCCGGGCCTTGGGCGCGGATGGCGGAAAATTCGACTTCAGCGGGATTGACGAGGTGTTGCATGGCCTGCCTGTGGGGAAACGGTGCGGCTATTGTAAGGGAAGATGGCTGCGCCGGCGCAAGGGCGGGCTTGCCGGCCGATGATGTCTTCCGGGAAAGTTGATGTTTCTCAACGCCGGCTGCGGCGATGCTGGTTAGCATGGGCCAACGTTGCGCCACTGCGCATCCTGGCAGCGCTTACCGGATGAAAGGATCATCATGCAGCCCACGACGACCGCTGGCGCCGCAGGAGCGGCGGAACGTAGCACCGTGCAATACCTGAGTTTCCGGCTGGGCGGCCTCGAATATGGCCTCGATTACCGCTGCGTGCGGGAATTGCGTCCGCTCAAGGAGCTCGACCGTTTTTCTTCGGAAGGGGAAGTCTTGCAAAGCGTGGCCGTGTCGCGCGGCGTGATCATTCCCATCGTCGACATGCGCGCCGCGTTCGGCAGCATGCAGGGCACGCCCGACCCCGCCACCGACGTGATCATCCTGCAGCTGAGCAATGGCGTGATGGGCATGGTGGTCGATGGCGTCACCGATATCGTCAGCCTGGCACCCTGCGACATTGCTCCCGTGCCCGGCCTGGGCGACACCGAGGCCGATTATCTGCTGGGCGTGGGCAAGGTGGCGGGGCGCCGCCTGATCCTCGTCGACATCGACCGCCTGATGGCCATCCGCAGCGCCAGCCCCATGCAGGTGGCATAAAAAAAGACGACCCGTCGGGTCGTCTTTTGTCGTCGCTTGATCAGCCGAGCTTTTCGAGTTCATCCTGCAAGTCCAGCCATTCCGCTTCCAGCTGCGCCAGGTCCTTGGTGAAGAAGGTCTGGTCCGCCAGCAGCTGTTTCAGCTTGGCCTTGTTGGCCGCGTCATAGATGGTCGGCTCGCCCAGCTTGGCTTCCGTTTCCGCCTTTTGCGCATTGCGCTTGGCGATTTGCTCTTCCTGGCGCTTGATCTTGTTTTCGATCGGCTTGCGCAGGGCGGCCGCCTTCTGGCGGTCTTCCGCTTCCTGGCGCTTGTCGCGCACGGGGGCGGCAGGGGCGGCGGCCGGCGCAGGGACGGACGAGGTTACCGGAAAGTCGGTCTTGTTGGCCTTGCCGGCGGCCGGCAGCACGTCCGTGCCCTTGCCCAGCTTGGTCTTGAACAGCCAGTCCTTGTAGTCGTCCAGGTCGCCGTCGAACGGCTGCAGCTTGCCGTCGGCAACGATGATGAATTCGTCCGTGGTGGCGCGCAGCAGGTGGCGATCATGGGAGACGACGACGAGCGTGCCTTCGAACTGCGCCAGCGCTTCCGTCAGCGCTTCGCGCGTTTCCAGATCCAGATGGTTGGTCGGTTCATCGAGCAGCAGCAAGTTCGGACGCTGCCAGACGATCAGGGCCAGCGCCAGGCGGGCTTTTTCGCCGCCCGAGAACGGCGCGATCGAGGCCGTGACCATATTGCCGGGGAAGTTGAAGCCGCCGAGGAAGTTGCGCAGCTCCTGTTCGCGCACGGTCGGCGCGATCTTGGCCAGATGCCACAGCGGCGATTCGTCATGGCGCAGCATTTCCACCTGGTGCTGGGCGAAGTAGCCGATGTTGAGGCCCTTGCCCATGGTGGCGTCGCCGTTCAAAGGCATCAGCTCTCCGGCGATGGTCTTGATCAGGGTCGACTTGCCGGCGCCGTTCTGGCCCAAGAGGCCGATGCGCTGGCCGATCTGCAGCGAAAACTTGATGCCGTTGACGATGGTCTTGTGCGTGATTTCGCCCGTCGCTTCGTTTTCTATTTTGTAGCCCGCATCGACGTCTTCCATCACCAGCAGCGGGTTCGGCGCGCTCAGCGGCTCGCGGAATTCGAACGAGAATTCGGCGGCGGCGCGCAATGGCGCCAGCTCTTCCATCTTCGCCAGCGCCTTCATGCGGCTTTGCGCCTGGCGCGCCTTCGAGGCTTGCGCCTTGAAGCGGTTGACGAACGATTCCAGGTGGGCGCGTTTGCGCTGCTGCTTTTCCAGCGCGCCGGCGGCCAGGATCATCTGCGCCGCGCGCTGGCGCTCGAAGCTCGAGTAGTTGCCCGAGTAGCGTTTCAGCTTGCGCTCGTCGATATGCACGACCACGTTGACCACTTCGTCGAGGAAGTCGCGGTCATGGGAAATGATCAGCAGGGTGCCGGCGTAGCGTTTCAGCCAGTCTTCCAGCCAGATGATGGCGTCCAGGTCCAGATGGTTGGTCGGTTCATCGAGCAGCAGCAGGTCGGACGGGCACATCAGCGCCTGCGCCAGGTTCAAGCGCATGCGCCAGCCGCCGGAGAAGCTGGCCACCGGTTGCTGCATCTGGTCCAGGGTAAAGCCCAGGCCCAGCAGCAACTGCTCGCCGCGCGACTGCACCGTGTAGGCGTCGGCATCGGCCATCGCGCTGTAGATTTCGCCGATGGCGATGCCGTTTTCCGACGTTGCCGGTTCCGATTCCAGGCGCGCCAGTTCCGCTTCCAGCTTGCGCAGGGTGACGTCGCCGTCGATCGCGTAGTCGAGCGCGGCGCGGTCCAGCGGCGGCGTTTCCTGCGCCACGTAAGCCACGCGCCACTTGGCCGGGAAATCGATCTCGCCCTGGTCAGGGTGCAGCTCGCCGCGCATCATCGCGAACAGGCTCGATTTGCCCGCGCCATTGGCGCCGATCAGGCCGATCTTGTCGCCCGGGTTGAGGGTGACGTCGACTTGTTCGAGCAACGGTTTGATGCCGCGCATCAGGCTTACTTGTAGGAAACGTATCATTTTTTTCTTTGTAAAGGCTGGGCTTTGACCCCCGCCGTAAAAACATCGTGTAGGTCGGATTAGTCCGCAGGGCGTAATCCGACGGGTGCCGCACAGGCATGTCGGATTACGCTACGCTAATCCGACCTACCAATTCCATTAAACCAGCTTCAACTGCTCGGCCGTCAGCAGGAAGACCATGTCGTCGCCGGCGCTCGTCGTCAGCCAGGTCAGGCCCAGCTCGCCGAAGGCCGCTTCCGCGTATGCGCGTTCGTTGCCGATTTCAATCATCAGGATGCCGTCGTCCGTCAGGCGCTCGGCCGCGCCGGCGATGATCTTGCGCACCAGATCCATGCCGTCGCTGCCGCCGTCGAGGGCGATCTGTGGTTCGGCCAGGTATTCCTGCGGCAGGGCGCCCATCGAGGCGGAATTCACGTACGGCGGGTTGCTGATGATCAAGTCGTATTTCTTGGCCGGCACGTTCGCGTACAGGTCCGATTCGATCAAGGTGACGCGGTCCTGCAGCTTGTAGGTGTCGACGTTGCGCTTGGCCACGGCCAGCGCGTCGGCGGAAATGTCCACGGCGTCGACCTGGGCGTTCGGGAAGGCGTCGGCCATCATGATCGAAAGGCAGCCCGAGCCGGTGCACAGTTCCAGGATGTTTTCCACGGCTTCCGGTTCCGCCACCCACGGCGAGAAGTATTCAGGGATCAGCTCGGCGATGAAGGAGCGGGGCACGATCACGCGCTCGTCGACGTAGAAGTTGTAGGTGCCCAGCCAGCCTTCCTTGGTGATGTAGGCGGCCGGCACGCGGTCGATGCTGCGGCGGTCGATGACGCTCATCACGCTGGCCACTTCCGACGGCAGCAGCTTGGCGTCGAGGAAGGGTTCGAGTTTGTCGAGCGGCAACTTCAAGGTGTGCAGGATCAGATAGGCCGCTTCGTCGAACGCTTCGGCGCTGCCGTGGCCGAAAAACAGCTTGGCGGTGTTGAAACGGGTGACGGCGTAGCGCAGCAGGTCGCGTGGCGTGGAAAACGGGTTCGGGGTCATGGCATTCTCGAAAAGACGGTGTTCTGGCCCGCCGTGACGGGCCTCGGTATTCATTCAGACGGGCAGCAAATGCTCCAGCGTACGCCGGTAAATATTTTTCAGGGGATCGATGTGGCGCAGTTCGATGTGCTCGTCGATCTTGTGAATACTGGCATTGGGCGGCCCGAATTCTATCACTTGGGGGCAGATCTGCGCGATAAACCGGCCATCCGAGGTGCCGCCCGTGGTCGACAGCTCCGTCGTGATGCCCGTTTCCGCATGGATCGCGGACGACAGCGCGTCGGAGAGGGTGCCGCGCGGCGTGAGGAAGGGCTGGCCGCTCAGGGTCCATTGCAAATCGTATTGCAAGTCATGCTTGTCGAGGATGGCGTGGACGCGCCCCTGCAGGCTTTCCGTCGTGCTGGCCGTGGAAAAGCGGAAGTTGAAATCGATCACCATGTCGCCCGGAATCACGTTGTTGGCGCCCGTGCCCGCGTTGATGTTGGACATTTGCCATGACGTCGGCAGGTAATATTCGTTGCCTGCGTCCCATTTTTCCTCGACCAGGTCGGCCAGCGCCTGCGCCGCTTCGTGGATGGGGTTCTGCGCCAGGTGCGGGTAGGCGATATGGCCTTGCACGCCCTTGATCGTCAGCCGGCCCGACAGCGAACCGCGGCGGCCATTCTTGATCATGTCGCCCAGCTGCGCGCTCGACGTCGGTTCGCCCACCAGGCAATAGTCGATCCGTTCGCCACGTTCCTTGAGCTTGTCGCAGACGATGACGGTGCCGTCCGTGGCCGGGCCTTCCTCGTCGCTCGTGATCAGAAAGGCGATCGAGCCCGTGTGCTCGGGCGTGGCGGCGATGAATTCCTCGCAGGCAACTACCATCGCGGCGATCGAAGTCTTCATGTCGGCCGCGCCACGGCCGTACAGCTTGCCGTCGCGGTGGGTGGGAATGAATGGCAGCGAGCGCCATTGCTCGACGGGGCCGGTCGGCACCACGTCCGTATGGCCGGCAAAGACGAACACGGGCGACGTCGTGCCGCGGCGCGCCCACAGGTTGGTGACGTCGTTCGACTGTATCGTCTCGCAGGCAAAGCCCAGCGGCGTGAGGATATCGATCAGGTGCTGCTGGCAGCCCTTGTCATCGGGCGTGACCGAGGACAGGGCGATCAGTTTTTCGGTCAGGGCGAGGGTTTTGGAGGTGGTCATGGTGTCGAGCGGGGTCGTACCCTTGGGGGCGCCCCAGCCTTGCAGGTGGCGGGTTTAAACTGAAAAAATGGTCTTGTACTGCGCATCGGAAAACGCCACGCTGAACTGGCCATCCTTGTCCAGCACGGGGCGCTTGATGATGGACGGGTTTTCCAGCATCAGCTCGAGGGCGCTGGCCGCGTCGGTGATCGATGCCTTGCGCTCGTCGGACAGGGCGCGCCAGGTCGTGCCTTTCCTGTTGACCAGCACATCCCACGGCAGCTGCTGCAGCCACGCTTCCACGGTGGCCCGTTCCAGGCCCTGTTTCTTGAAGTCGTGGAAGGCGAAGTCGAGTTGCTGCGCGGCCAGCCAGGTGCGGGCCTTTTTGACGGTATCGCAGTTGGGGATACCGTAGAGTGTAATGGTCATAGTGATAGTGCTAACGGGGAATGAATGCGGTTCGCTTGATCGCGGCGCTTGCGCCAGCACGATATGCGATGTTAGCCGTCATTATACAGTCGATGTGCAGCCGATGCGGCGCTGCAACATGTCCCGCGGATTCCCCTACACGGGCCGCGGCGCCGCCTTGCCCATCTCTGGCGCACCGAAATGCAGGCCCAGGCGCAAGGCCAGGGCGCGCAGGGCGCCGCTTTCCTGCAGGTGCAGGGCCAGCGCGATATGGCCGTCGGGGCGCACCAGGTAGGCGGCGTCGCGGCCCAGTCCGGCCAGCTTGGCGGCCACGTTGAAGGTATAGCAATGCACGGGCAGTTTGAGCACACGCGCCTCGTCCAGCAGTTCGGGCGCCGGCTCGCCATAGATATGCAATTGCCAATCCATGCTGCGCAGGCCCGTGAAATTGTCTTGCGTGCCATCGGAGAACCACGGCAGGCGGTCGCCGCCGCGCAAGTGTTCCGCGTAGCCGGCGGACAGGGCGCTGTCTTCATAGCTGATCTGGATTTGCGATACCGTCTTGAACAGCAAACGGCGCGCGCGCTCGAAGCCGGACAGGAAGGGCAGCGCGTGCGGCACCAGCCAGCGCCGCAGGAATTGCCCGGCCATGCCTTGCGCGACGATGGCCTGGAAGGCGCGGTCGGTGGTGGCGACGAGGCGGCGCGCGAAGACGATGCGCTCGCTTTCATAGGTGTCGAGCAGGGCGTCGTTGCTCTGGCCGTGCAGCTTTTGCGCCAGTTTCCACGCCAGGTTGACGGCGTCGCCCAGGCCCGTGTTCATGCCCTGGCCGCCGACGGGGCTGTGCAAGTGCGCCGCGTCGCCGAGGAGGAAGCAGCGCCGCTGGCGAAATTGCCCGGCCACCCGGTGATGCACTTTATACGTGGAAAACCAGTTGACGTGCTCGACCTGGGCTCCCAGCAGGGTTTCCACGTCGGCGCGCACGTCGTCGAAGACGGGCGCGGGCGCGCCTTCCGGGCGGTCGGGCAGGATGCCGATCAGGCGCTGCATGCCGCTGGTGCGCACGGGCAGCATCAGGGCGAAGGAATTCGCGCCCAGGTGGGCGTGCAAATCCGTGTTGCCGCCGGCCACCTGCGCATCGGCCACGTAATACAGGTGGTCATAGGTGCCGCCGGAAAAGTCCACGCCGGCGATCGTGCGCACGGCGCTGCGGGCGCCGTCGCAGCCGCAGATATAGTCAAACGTGCAATATTGGCGTTCGCCATCTTTCAATAGAATGGCTTGCACTTCGCTATCGTCCTGCGTCCACAGGTCCAGCGTGAGGTTCCATTCCACGTGCACGCCGGCCGCCGCCAGCTTGCTGATAAGAAAACGTTCATGTTCGTCCTGGGGCAGGCTCAGCACGAAGGGATAGGGGCTCAGGCCTTCGCCGATCTCGCCCAGCGTCAGTTTCACCAGTTCCTCGCCGCCTTCATGGATGTGCGCCGCATTGATCTTGATGCCGAGGCTGACCAGCTCGTCGGCAAAGCCCAGCTGCTGGTAAAACTCCAGGGTGCGCGCATGCACGGCCATGGCCCGCGACGCCTGGCCCGGTCCGCTATTCTTGTCGATGATGCGGCAATCGACGCCATGGCGCGCCAGGCGCAAGGCAAGCATGAGGCCGGTAGGGCCGGCGCCGACGATCAATACGGGAGGTGTATTCATGCCATCCAGTATAGGACAGGATGGAAGGCGGGGGCGGGACGATTGAAGTTGCGTACCGGAAATGAAAATGTCCCGCCAGAGCGGGACATCCGGGGTGCGGCGTGCGCCTTGCGGCGCAGTGATTAAATTCCGCGCAGCAACTCGTTGATGCCGGTCTTGGCGCGGGTCTTCGCATCCACGCGCTTGACGATCACGGCGCAGTACAGCGAGTACTTGCCGTCTTCCGATGGCAGGTTGCCCGACACCACGACGGAGCCGGCTGGCACGCGGCCGTAGGTGACTTCGCCCGTGGCGCGGTCGTAGATCTTGGTCGACTGGCCGATGTAGACGCCCATCGAGATGACCGAGTTTTCCTCGACGATCACGCCTTCGACGATTTCCGAGCGGGCGCCGATGAAGCAATTGTCTTCGATGATGGTCGGGTTCGCTTGCATGGGCTCGAGCACGCCGCCGATGCCGACGCCGCCGGACAGGTGGACGTTCTTGCCGATCTGCGCACAGGAACCGACGGTGGCCCAGGTGTCGACCATGGCGCCTTCATCGACGTAGGCGCCGATGTTGACGTAGGACGGCATCAGCACGACGTTCTTGGCGATGAAGCTGCCGCGGCGGGCGACGGCTGGCGGCACCACGCGGAAACCGCCCTTGGCGAAGTCTTCCTTCGTGTAGTTGGCGAACTTGGTCGGCACCTTGTCGTAGAACTGCATCGTGCCATCGGATGGCAGGACGACGTTGTCTTCCAGGCGGAACGACAACAGCACGGCTTTCTTGACCCACTGGTTGACGACCCAGTCGCCCGTGGTTTTTTCCGCCACGCGGATGCTGCCGTTGTCCAGGCCATTGATGACGTGGGCGACGGCGTCGCGCAGTTCGGCAGTGCCGTTGCCCGGATTGATCTCGGCGCGGTTTTCCCAGGCCTGGTCGATGATGTTTTGCAGTTGTTGGCTCATGATGATGTCTTGTTTAGTTGATTGATGCGGATGCGGAAAGCTGCTGGCAGAATTTTACTATGCGCAGCGCCGCTTCCAGCCCTTCGGCCGTTTCGGCCACGAGGGCCATGCGGATGCGGTTGCGGCCCGGATTGATGCCGTGCGCGTCGCGCGCCAGGTAACTGCCAGGCAATACCGTGACATTATATTCGGCGTACAGGCGTTGCGCGAATTGCGTGTCGGACAGTCCCGTGCGGCTGACGTCGGCCCACAGGTAGAAGCCGGCGTCCGGCAGTTGCACGTCCATCACCGTTTGCAGCAGCGGCGTGATGGCGTCGAACTTGGCGCGGTACTTGGCGCGATTTTCCTCGACATGGGTTTCGTCGTTCCAGGCCGCGACGGAGGCCGCCTGCACGGCGGGGCTCATGGCGCCGCCGTGGTAGGTTCGGTACAGCAGGAATTTTTTCAGCACTTCCGCGTCGCCGGCGACAAAGCCCGAGCGCATGCCCGGCACGTTCGAGCGCTTCGACAGGCTGGAAAACACCACCAGGCGCGCATATGGACGCTCGATGGTGGACAGGCCCAGCATGTGCGCCGCCTGCAGTGCGCCCAGCGGGGGCGTGTCGCCGTGGTAAATCTCGGAATAGCACTCGTCGGCGGCGATGACGAAGTCGTGGCGCTCGGACAGGGCGAACAGGTGTTCCCAGTCCGTCAGGCTCAGGACGGCGCCCGTCGGGTTGCCCGGCGAACACAGGAACAGCAGCTTGACCTTTTCCCACACGGACGCGGGCACGCTGTCGTAATCGCAGCCGAAATTGCGCGCCGGGTCGGAATTGACGAAATACGGTTCGGCGCCGGCCAGGTAGGCCGCGCCTTCATAGATCTGGTAAAACGGATTCGGGCTGATCACGAGCGAGCCGGCCGACGGATCGATCACCGTTTGCGCCAGCGCAAACAGCGCTTCGCGCGAACCGTTCACGGGCAGGATTTGCGTGGCAGGATTGAGCTTGGGGATGCCATAGCGGCGCTCGAGCCAGCCGGCAATGGCGGTACGCAAGGCTTCCGAACCGATGGTGGTCGGATAGCTGGCCAGGCCATGGATATTGTCCGTCAATGCCTGCTCGATGAAGGCTGGCGTCGGATGCTTGGGTTCGCCCATGCCCAGGCTGATGGGCGCGTAGTCGGGATTGACCGTCACGCCGGCAAACAGCTGGCGCAGCTTTTCAAACGGATATGGTTGCAGTTTAGCAAGAAGTGGATTCACGGAGCGGACCAGGGCAAGAGTGGAATGATGGTGTCGCCGATCATGGCCGGCGCGGCGCAATGACGCAGGTCAAATAAATCGGCTCAGCCTTTTATTATAGCCGTCCTCGCGCATGGGCTGTGCAAGCGGGGCCTGGCAGGGCGATGCCTTGGCTGCGGCTGCGGCTGGTGCCGGCCTCGTGGCCATGGCTGGCGCCGGGCCCGGTTCATGCCAGGTCCTGCCAGCCCCGGCGCGCCGCCTGCCCATCACGGCCTTGCCGCGCCGGGGAGTGCCGCGCCATGGCGCGGCAGGGTAAAATACGCTATGTCTACCTTACTTCCCACCCTGCTTGCTATTGAAACTTCGTCGGAACTCGCGTCTTGCGCCTTGCTGCGCGGCGATGCCGTCCTGTCCCGCTCTTCCTCGGGCGTGCGCACCCATTCCCAGTCCATCTTGCCGATGGTGCAAGAACTGCTGGCCGAAGCGGGTGTGACCCTGGCCGAGGTCGACGCCATCGCCTATGGCTCCGGCCCCGGTTCGTTTACGGGCGTGCGCACGGCATGCGGCATCGCGCAAGGCCTGGCCTATGGTGCCAGCCTGCCCGTCGTGCCCGTCGTCACCCTCGATGCGATGGCGCTCGCGTGCCATCAGCAGCATGGCGCGCAACGCATCGTAACCGTGCTCGACGCCCGCATGGGTGAAGTGTACTGGGCGCAATACGATTATCAGGATGGCTTGCAAGCCGTCTTGCCGCCGGCCCTGAGCGCGCCGGCCGGCGTGGCGCCGCAAGGCGACGTCGCCGGCTGCGGCAATGGCTTCACGGCGTATGCCGAGGCATTGGCCGCGCTGCCCTGCGCCGCCACTGCCGATGCCGCCATCATGCCGCACGCCGTGCAGGTGGCGCAGCTGGCGCGCATCGCTTTTGCCGCCGGCCACGTCGTGAAGGCGGCCGATGCCCAGCCTTTGTACTTGCGCAACAAGATCGCCTACACGAGCGCCGAACGCCTGGACATGCAGGCCGCCAAGGCGGCCGCGGAGTCCGTGCAATGAGGGAGGCGGGCAAGGACGCGGTAACGCAGGCCGACAGCGCAGCCGGCTGGGACTTGCTGCGCCTCGACTATCAGCCGATGGGCGAAGCGGACCTGGCCGAAGTGCTGGCGCTGGAGCAGCGCGTATATCCGCATCCCTGGACGCATGGCAACTTTGTCGATTCGCTGCAGAGCGGCTACCCGGCCTGGGTCTTGCGCGACGTGGATGGCACCTTGCTCGGCTACTTCCTGCTGATGCTGGTCGTCGACGAGGCGCATTTGCTCAACGTGGCCGTCGACGGCGCCATTCAGGGCCAGGGGCTGGGCCGTTTCCTGCTGAACCAGGCCTGCGCCTGCGCGCGCCAGCTGGGCATGGAATCGATGCTGCTGGAAGTGCGCCCGTCGAATGTGCGCGCGCTCGATATTTACCAGCGCTATGGATTTGCACAGATAGGCCGGCGCAAGGGATACTATCCGGCCAGTAACTCGCAACGTGAGGACGCCATCGTGATGCGTTATACCTTATGAGCCGCAGCGCCGTTTTCCTCGATGAAATGGGCGTCGGCCCCCTGTGGCGCCTGCGCCAGGGCGCCGCGCCCGAGGCCGCCGAAGCAGCGCTGGCGGACATCGTTGCCACAGTGGAGGTTGCCGCGCCCGTGACGGTGCCGGCACCCGTCCACGTCCCCGTGCCGGTGGCCGCAACGCCGCCAGCCGAAGCGCCTGCGCCCGTGGCTGCGGTGCCTGCCGAAGTGGCCGTCGTGGCGGATGTGGCAGAGATGGCACCGGTCGCCGTTGCCGTCGTGCCCGTTCCAGCCGCCGCGTCGGACGACACGGCCTGGTTCGACGACGCGCCCGCGCCGCCGCCCGCCAGGCAGCTGAGCGACGCCGACATCGCCGCCCTCGACTGGGAAGGCTTGACGGCGGCCGTGGCCAAATGCGCGCGCTGCGACCTGTGCAAGACGCGCAAGGGCGTCGTCATGGGCCGTGGCGATCGCCAGGGCGATTGGCTGATGCTGGCCAGCAGCCCCTCGCGTGCGGAAGAGCGGGAAGGGCGCGGCTTGCCGGGCGAACAAGGCCAGTTGCTCGACAATATGCTGAAAGCCATCGCCGTCGATGCGGGGCGCGATGTGTATATTACCCACTTGCTGAAATGCCGTCCGCTCGATGATGCGGGACAGGAACGCTTGCCGACAGAGGCCGAGTCCGCCGCTTGCCGGCCGTATTTCGAGCGCGAACTGGCCCTGCTGCAACCGCGCACCATCGTCACCCTCGGTTCGATGGCTGCCGCCGGCATCACGCCGGGCGAAAAGCCCGTGCGCGGCAAGGTGCGCCAGATGGGCAATGCTGCCGTCGTGGCGACCTTCCATCCGGAAATGCTGCTGCAGGATGAGACGGGCAAGGCCAAGGCGCGCGCCTGGGCCGACCTGTGCCTGGCGAAAAGCACGCATGCCCGCGGCTGACACGGCCAGCGACAGCTTCCAGGCCCGTTTCGAGCAACGCTGGGGGCACCTGACCCGCCCCCACGTGCGGGCGCTGGCCTGGCTGCTCGACTCGCCCGACTTGCTGGCCCCGGCCAGCGCCCACTGGGGCGGGCGCATCGCCAGCCTGGGGCCGCTCACGCCCGCCGTGGTCGCATGGCTGGGCGCACTGCAGGTGGAGCCGGCGCCGCTCGATGCGGCGCTGGGGCCGCGATTCTATTCCCGCCTGGGCCTGTATGCTGAAAAGCTGCTGGCCTTTTATTTTGAGCAACATGGTGTATTGCAAGCCCACGGCTTGCAAGTGCAGGTCAACCGCAACGACACCGTGGGCGAGTTCGACTTCCTGCTGAAAAACATGGATGGCGACGGCAATTCCTTGCTGCACTGGGAATTTGCCACCAAGTTCTACCTGCTCGAAGGCGCGCCCGATCCCGGCATTTTCAACCACTTGATCGGCCCCAACCTGGCCGATACCTTGGGCTTGAAGATGCGCAAGATACTCGACAAGCAACTGGCCCTGTCCCGCCATCCGGCCGCGCAAAACTTGCTGGCGCAACCGGTGCGCGCGGCGCAGGCGCTGGTCAAGGGCTGGCTGTTCTACGCCCCCGGCACGGCGCCCCGCATCGACGGTATTTCCCTGGAGCATGGTCATGGCTTCTGGTGCACGCCGGCACAGCTGGCGGGACAGCGCTATGTCGTCCTGCCGCGCCTGCAGTGGCTGGCGCCGTTCAAGGGCCGCGACGTGGCGGTGCTCGATGCGGCCGCCTTGCAAGCGCAGTTGTTTGATCTGGCGCAACCGGTGATGGTGGCGCAGGTGGATAATATCGAAGGTTGGGAAGTGGAGCGCGCGAGGGGCTTTGTCGTGCCCGAGGATTGGACGGCGCAGGCTGCCGCGCGACGGCTGGCAGGTGGCTTACCGATTTAAAACTCTGAACCCAATACGAAATCCGGGGTTCGACCCTGATGGTCTGCCCCCATCCTTGGCTTGGGTTGAGTGTTTCAGTGTTTCTGCTTGCCAATCAACGACAGATTATGGTGCTCAGTTACGTAGGTCAGATTAGCGCGGTAGGTCGGATTAGCGCGTAGCGCGTAATCCGACGCCACATTGCTTAATGTTTTTGCTCGCCAATCAGCGACAGATTGTCGTGTTCGGCCTGGTTCAGCTTGTGCTTGCGCATGATCATGTACATGGTGCCGGCGACGAACAGGCCGAACAGGGTGATGATGATGTTCAGCGGCAGGTGCAGGCGGATCATGATGGAATACACGGCCAGCATGGTCAAAATGGACAGGTTTTCATTGAAGTTCTGCACGGCGATCGAATGGCCTGCGCTCATCAGCACGTGGCCGCGGTGTTGCAGCAGGGCGTTCATCGGCACGACGAAGAAGCCGGACAGGGCGCCGATCAGTATCAGCAGCGGGTAGGCGATCCACACGGAATGCACTTGCGTCATCATCATGACGATCACGCCCATGGCGATGCCGAGCGGAATGACGGTCAGCGATTTGCGCAGCGGAATGAAGCGGGCCGACAGCACGGCGCCGGCCGCCACGCCGATGGCGACCACGCCCACCAGGCTGGTCGCCTTGTCGAACGGCATATTCAAGGATTGCTTGGCCCATTCCAGCACGATCAGCTGCAAGGTGGCGCCGGCGCCCCAGAACAGGGTCGTCACGGCCAGGGTGATCTGGCCCAGCTTGTCTTTCCACAGGATGGAATAGCAATTGGCAAAATCGGTAATCAGTTTGATAGGATTGCGTTCCTGGTGCGGATACACGCAGCCCGTGTCGGGAATCTTCAGGTTGGCCAGCGTGGCGAGGATGTAGATGCCAACCACCACGCACAGGGCCGCTTCCGTCTTGTTGGTGATGCCCGTGTCGATCAGCGGGAAGTCGAAGGACAGCAGCATGTCGGACACGTGGCCGCTGACGAGCGCGCCGCCCATGACGGTGCCGAGGATGATGGAGGTGACGGTCAAGCCTTCGATCCAGCCATTCGCCGCCACCAGCTTTTCCGGCGGCAGCAATTCCGTCAGGATGCCGTACTTGGCGGGCGAGTACACGGCCGCGCCAAAGCCGACGACGGCGTAGGCCAGCAGCGGGTGCACGTGGAAAAAGACGAGGGCGCAGCCAAAGATCTTGACCATGTTGGCGATGAACATGACCTTGCCTTTAGGCAGGGCGTCGGCGAAGGCGCCGACGAAGGCGGCCAGCAGCACGTAGAACAGCACGAACGACAGTTTGAGCAGCGGCGTGATCCACGCCGGGGATTTCATGGACACCAATAAATCGACGGCGACAAAAAAGAGGGCGTTATCTGCCAGCGAGGAAAAGAACTGCGCCGCCATGATGGTATAAAAACCACGATTCATTCTGGAATGCCTGAAATCATATCTGGCTTGCTTTATACCACGAAAAAACGGCAAACCCCAAGTTTGGACGGGCCCGCTTTGCATCGTCTTGCCTAAGCGAAGCTTAATTTTTCTGCCGTAGAAAAATACACATACATATGAGCATTTTATAAATACTGTCGTGTGCGACCATCGTGCACGCCTGCCGACCCGCGTCCGGCCCATCCGGTAAAATACGGCTTTCCCACCTGCCGTGAACGACGCATATGCCCAGGCCCCTGATCGCCACCATCCATCTCGATGCCATGCAACATAATCTGGCGCGTGCCCGCGCCTGCGCGCAAGGCGCGAAGGTCTGGGCCGTGGTGAAGGCGAATGCCTATGGCCATGGCCTGGAGCGGGCGATGCGGGGCTTTGCGCAAGCCGATGGCCTGGCGCTGGTCGAGGTCGATTACGCAGTGCGCTTGCGCGAACTGGGCTGGACCAAGCCCATCTTGCTGCTGGAAGGATTTTTCGACGCCAGCGACTTGCCTGTCATGGCGCAGTACGGCTTGAGCGGCAGCGTGCACTGTGTTGAACAGATCGCCATGCTGGAAGCGGCGCGCCTGCCGCGGCCCATCGACGTGCAGCTGAAAATGAATACGGGCATGAACCGCCTGGGTTTCACCCCGCAGGCCGTGGCCGCCGCGTATGCGCGCCTGCGCGCCATGCCGCATGTCGGCACGATCACCCTGATGACGCATTTCGCCAATGCGGACGAAGCGGCGCCCACGCGCATGCCACTGGCGCAGCAGATGCTGCGCTTCGAGGCGGGCGCGGCCAGCATAGGCACGCCCTTGCCGCGCAGCCTGTGCAATTCGGCCGGCCTGCTGCTGCACCGGCTCGACAGCGACTGGGTGCGCCCCGGCATCATGCTGTACGGCGGCACGCCCAGCGGCGCCCCCGGCGGCACGTCGGCGCAGGCATTCGGCTTGCTGCCCACCATGACCTTGCGCAGTAGCATCATCGGCATCCAGGACATCGCCGCGGGCGAGGTGGTCGGCTATGGCAGCCGCTACGAGGCGGCCGGCAACGTCAAGGTGGGTGTGGTGGCTTGCGGCTACGCGGACGGCTATCCGCGCCACGCGCCCGAGGGCACGCCCGTGCTGGTCGACGGCGTGCGCACCGTGCTCATCGGCAGGGTGTCGATGGACATGCTGATGGTCGACCTCACGCCCGTGCCCGGCGCACGGGTGGGCAGCAGCGTGACCTTATGGGGGCAGGGCATGCCGATCGACGAGGTGGCGCTGGCCGCCGGCACCATCGGCTACGAGCTGATGTGCGCACTGGCGCCGCGCGTGCCCGTGACCGAGGGGTGAGGCAACAGTGACGCGAGCGCGCTGTTTGTATATACTGTATATATAGACAGCAGTTTCACCTTACCGGGCAAAGTACACCATGGCAAAAGTCAAGACCATCTACACCTGCAGCGATTGCGGCGCCATCAGCAATAAATGGATGGGGCAATGCACCTCGTGCAACCAGTGGAATACCATGGTGGAAACCGTGCCCGAGACGGGCGGCAACAACCGCTATTCGAATCCGCAGCACATGTCGCTGGCGCAGACGGCGCCCGTGCTGTCGCTCGACGATATCGACGCCATTGACGTGCCGCGTTTCGGCACGGGCATCGAGGAATTCGACCGCGTGCTGGGGGGCGGCATGGTGGCGGGCGGCGTCGTGCTGATCGGCGGCGATCCCGGCATCGGCAAGTCGACCCTGCTGCTGCAGGCGCTGGCGAACATGTCGCACCACAAGCGCGTGCTGTATGTGAGCGGCGAGGAATCGGGCGCGCAGATCGCCCTGCGCGCCAAGCGCCTCGTCATCGACGCCAAGGAACTCAAGCTGCAGGCCGAGATCCAACTCGAGAAGATCCTCGCCACGCTGGCCGACCTGAAGCCGGAAGTGGTGGTCATCGACTCGATCCAGACCGTGTATTCGGACGCCCTCAGCTCGGCGCCCGGTTCCGTGGCGCAGGTGCGCGAGTGTGCCGCGCAGCTCACGCGCGCGGCCAAGCAGACGGGCGTGACCATCATTCTGGTGGGCCACGTGACGAAGGAAGGCGCGCTGGCCGGCCCGCGCGTGCTCGAGCACATCGTCGACACGGTGCTGTATTTCGAGGGCGACGCCCATTCCAGCTTCCGCCTCGTGCGCGCCATCAAGAACCGCTTCGGCGCCGTCAATGAGCTGGGCGTGTTCGCCATGACGGAAAAGGGCTTGAAGGGCGTGTCGAACCCGTCCGCCCTGTTCCTGTCGCAGCACGACAACCAGGTGCCGGGTTCGTGCGTGATGGTGACGCAGGAAGGCACGCGTCCGCTGCTGGTGGAAATCCAGGCCCTCGTCGACACCAGCCACTTGCCGAATGCGCGCCGCCTGTCCGTCGGCCTCGAGCAAAACCGCCTGGCCATGCTGCTGGCCGTGGCGCACCGCCATGCGGGCATCGCCGCCTTCGACCAGGATGTCTTCATCAACGCCGTCGGTGGCGTCAAGATCACGGAACCGGCGGCCGACCTGGCGGTGTTGCTGGCGATTAACTCGTCGATGCGCAACAAGCCGCTGCCGCGCGGGCTCGTCGTGTTTGGCGAAGTGGGCCTGGCCGGCGAAATCCGTCCCGCGCCGCGGGGCCAGGAGCGCTTGCGCGAAGCGGCCAAGCTGGGCTTTACCCTGGCCGTGGTGCCCAAGTCGAACTTGCCGAAGCAAGCCATCGACGGCATCAAGGTCATCGGCGTGGAGCGCATCGACGAAGCGTTCAACAAGCTGCGCGACCACGAGTAAAAGTTGGTATGGTTTAAATGCCAAGCTTGAGACAAGTCAAACTAAATTTCC
The DNA here is from genome assembly GCF_058798675.1 of Janthinobacterium sp. GW822-FHT07H10. Lineage (NCBI taxonomy): Bacteria > Pseudomonadati > Pseudomonadota > Betaproteobacteria > Burkholderiales > Oxalobacteraceae > Janthinobacterium > Janthinobacterium sp. GW822-FHT07H10. Next base: position 232,985 of record NZ_JBXAKS010000007.1, on the reverse strand, counting down.
GTTTAGAACTATAATATTTGTCCGATGGATTCACCTCGTGAATCCGCGTCGACCATGAATTGATAGAGAAGCGGAATACAGTGTCAGTTGAGCAAAGGCAGGGCGCACGCAAGATATTGCGTGCCAAGGCAATGTTGGTGATGGATGGCGCGGGCCCCGTGGCGGCGCGCACGCTTGACGTGGGGCCGGGCGGCATGTCGGCCGTCGTGGCCGACCCGGTGCCGACAGGCAAGCAGGGCAAGGTGCTGTTCGAGCTGTTTTACGATGGCAAGGCGCATATCATCGAGGCGCGCACGTCCGTGTCGCATTGCATTTTCAGCAGTGCCGGTTTCAAGGTGGGACTCACTTTCCAGCACCTGGACATGGCCGTCAGCAGCGCCATTTCCAAGTTCATGCGCTAGCCGCGCCATCGGCCTGCGCGCAAGCGGCGGCGCTGTAGAAATGCGCTAAAATGGTGCAAAGGCAATGCACTGCGGTAAACATGGCTCTGCTCGCTGTTTTGATCTTTTGGCCATGCTGCATAATTATCAATCAGTAGAGACGACGCTGCCGCGCATGAGCGTTTGCCGCCTCATCTCTTGTAGACGCCGCGCACGGTCATGCCGATCCGTGGGCGCACCCCCTCACCGGATGAAAAGCCACCATGTTTAATTCGACTATCAACAGCAGGGCCTACACCAACAATACGCAGCAGACCACGCAGGGCAATATTTCGGCCGACGTGTATGCCAAGGTCGAGCGCCAGATGCAGTCGCAGAACACGGGCGTGGTCAAGCTCAACGCCTCGCTGGCGCGCGACCAGGCCAAGTTCTCGGGCCTGGGCCAGCTGCAGTCGGCGCTGGCGAAATTCCAGACCGTGGCCAAGAACATGTCCGGCAGCGGCTTGGCCACCTCGGCCACGCCGAGCGCCAAGGATGTGCTCAGCGCCACCACCACCGACAAGGCCGCCAGCGGCAGCCACGAGCTGAACGTCAAGCAGCTGGCGCAGGGGCAGACCCTGCTCAGCGGGGCGCAGAAGTCGACGACGACGCCGATCGGCACGGGCGCGCCGGCACTGGTCAAGATCGAACTGGGCACGGCCGACGGCAAGCAATTCACGCCCGGCGGCGGCAAGATCATTTCGCTCACCATCGACAGCAGCAACAATAGCCTGGACGGCATCGCCGCCGCGCTCAAGCAGCAGGGCATCGACGCCAGCGTCGTCAAGGGACCGGATGGCTATTCGCTGGCGCTGAACGGCAAGAGCGGCGCCGACAGCAGCATGCGCATCAGCGTGGCTGGCGACGCGGCCGTCAGCAACCTGCTCGCGTATGCGCCGGGCTCGGCCAAGGGCATGCAGCAGACGGTGGCCGCGCAAGACGCGCTGCTGACCGTCGACGGCAAGGAAATCAAGAGCGCCACGAACACCCTGACGACGGCCATCGAAGGCGCCACCATCGAACTGAAGAAGAAGGGCACGACGGACCTCGTCATTGCCAAGGACAGCAGCCAGATCGCCAGCAACGTGGCCAGTTTCGTCACCGCCTACAATGAGCTCAACAGCAAGCTGCAGAGCCTGCAGCAGGGCGACTTGAAATCCGACACGGCGCTGGGCCAGGTGCGTTCGCAGATGGAACAGGTGCTGCGCACGGCCAGCACGGGCGTGCCCGCCTCCGTTCTCGGCAGCGCTGGCGTGACCCTGGGCAAGAGCGGCGAACTGGTGCTCGACGAGAAAAAGCTGAAGGCGGCCATCGCGGCCGATCCCGATGCCGTCAGCAAGCTGTTTACGAATAACGGCAAGGGCGTGGCCGACCAGTTCGCGAGCAAGATCGGCGAGCTGACGGGGGAAACGAGCATTATCCGCAAGGAAGTGCAAACGGTCGGCAAGGAAATCACCACCCTCACCAACAAGAAAGCCGTGCTGGCCAAGGCGCTGACGGCGCAGGCGCAGGCCTTGGTAAAAGCGTATTCGGCGCAGGAACAGATGGGCTTGAATTCGGCCTTGCCCGGTTATACCGGCAAGAATTCGCTCTTCGACTTCATGGCCTGAGCGCGCGCTGGCCGGCCTGGGGTGCGGCTAAAATCACCTTGGCCGCGCACGCCGCCTTGCGTGCCAGGCTAAGGACTGCGGCGACGCGCCTCGCCCGGAACGCCGTATCGGCACGCTGCTGCGCTACTCATATCCTGTCGCCCTGGGCAAAGAAGGCCGACGGCGAACTGCCGAAAGTCTTCTTGAACATGGCGGAAAAGGCCGACTGGCTGGCGTAGCCCAGCTCTTCGGCCACCTGCGACAGCGGCACGCCGCGCGCGATCAGCGGCGCCGCATGCGCCAGGCGCACCTGCTGGCGCCACTGGCCGAAACTCATGCCCAATTCCCGTTCGAACAGCCGTGCCAGGGTGCGCTCCGAGGCGCCCACCAGCTGCGCCCAGTGTTCCAGCGTCTGGTTCAGGCCAGGCTTGTCGATCAGGCTGTCGCACAGGGTCTTCAGGCGCTTGTCGCTGGGCAAGGGAACGCGGATGGGACGCGTACCCGAGCGCTTCAATTCATCGAGTATCAGTTCGGCCAGCAGCGCTTCGCGCGCCGGTTCCTGGCCCGGATCCAGCTGTTCCAGCGCCATGATCAGCTGGCGCAGCAGGCTCGACACTTCCAGCACCTTGCAGTCGCTGCCCGTGAACGGGGCGCGCGCGGCATGGATGCACAGCGGGCGCAAGCGGGTTTTTTCCAGTATCGTGACGGCATGTTCCACATTCGGCGCGATCCAGATGGCGCGCATGGGCGGCAGCACCCAGCTGCTGTTGTTGGCCGTGATGCGCAGCACGCCTTCCAGCGCCATGGTGACCTGGCCCCAGGGGTGGGTGTGCGGCAAGAGAAATTCATCGGGCTGCAGGTCGCGCGCGATCATGGTCACGGGGATGGTCGCGCTGGGCGCCTCCCGTGGCGGACACATGCGAGTATGGTGGAGGATAGGTACACCCATCAGCTTGGCCTTAATTCGATAAATTATGTCGTTCTGTCGGAAAACAGACGATGGTATTTTGCATACACTTGAGCTTCACCAGTATAAGACAGGGTATGACATGATAACAACAAACTCGGCAACGCACCTGCCGCCGCATGTGCCACCATCGTTGCGCAGCGACGCGCGCGTCATCGCCCTGGTGGGCCTGGCGCATGGCGTGTCGCACTTCTACCATTTGATCCTGGCGGCCCTGTTCGTCTGGCTGAAACCCGCATTCGGCCTGTCGTATGCGGAGCTGGGCTTGCTGATGACGGTGTTTTTCATCATCTCGGGCGTGGGGCAGGCGCTGGCCGGCTTCGTCGTCGACCGTTTCGGCGCGCGCGCCGTGTTGTTTTCCGGCGTCTTCCTGCTGGGCGTGTCGGCGCTGGCCCTGTCCACCGCCCACAGCTATGCGGCCCTGATGCTGGGCGCCATGTTGGCCGGCATGGGCAACAGCGTGTTCCACCCGGCCGACTACACGATCCTCAACCAGCGCGTCTCGGCGGCCCGCGTGGCTTACGGCTTTTCCGTGCATGGCATCAGCGGCAACATCGGCTGGGCCCTGGCGCCCCTGTTCATGACGTATGTCGCTACAAATTATGACTGGCGGGTGGCGCTGCAATGCGCGGCCGTGCTGCCGTTCGCCGTGCTGCTGGTCCTGTTCCTGAACCGCCACGCCATCCGCCCCGAGCCGCTGAAGAAGGCCGCGCCGGGCCAGCCGGCCGGTGGCGAAGGCACGCTGGACTTCTTACGCCTGCCCGCCGTGTGGATGTGCTTTGCCTTCTTCTTCATTACCGCCATCGCCCTGGGCGGCATCCAGAGCTTTGCCAGCGTGGCCCTCGTCAAGCTGTATGGCATGAGCCTGGCGCTGGCCACCAGCGCCTATACGGCCTACATGCTGGCTTCGGCCGTGGGCATGCTGGCCGGCGGCATCGTCGGCGCGCGCAGCAAGCAGCCGGACCGCAACGTGGCGATCGCCTTTTCCGCCGCCGCGCTGCTGGCCGTGCTGCTGGCCATGGCCGTCGTGCCGGCCTGGGGCGCCGTCGTGCTGATGGGCGCCATCGGCTTGACCTCGGGCGTGGCGGGGCCGTCGCGCGACCTGATGATACGCGCGGCGGCGCCGAAGAATGCCACGGGGCGCGTGTATGGCGTCGTGTATTCGGGTCTCGACAGCGGCCTGGCCGTCGGCCCCCTGTTCTTTGGCGCGCTGATGGATGGCAACCATCCGGCCCTGCTGTTCGTCTTCATCGGCGTGTTCCAGGCGCTGGCCATTGCCACGGCCGTCGGCGTGGGCGGTAAAACGCGTGCCGCGGCGCTGCAAAAGGCATAGAATCGTTGTCATCTGTCACTGAGGGAGTAAGCATGACTTTTGCCACCACCGACCTGTGCGACGACCATGCTGCCATGCTGGACGACGGCACCCTGGCCGTGTTGCCGCCCGTCTACCGCGCCTTCGGCCAGCGCGTGCGTTTCAGCGGCCCCGCCACCACCTTGCAAGTGTTCGAGGACAACGCCCTCGTGCGCAGCACCCTGGAAACGCCGGGCCAGGGCCACGTGCTAGTGATCGACGGCGGCGGCAGCCTGCGCCGAGCGCTGGTGGGCGGCCAGCTGGCCGTGCTGGCCGACAGCAATGGCTGGGCCGGCATCGTCGTCGACGGCTGCATCCGCGACAGCGAGGAAATCCAGGTCTGCCAGATCGGCGTGCGGGCCCTGGCCACGCATCCGCGCAAGAGCAACAAGACGGGCGCCGGCCAGCGCGACGTGCGCGTGCAAGTCAGCGGCGTGACCGTGCAACCGGGCGACTGGATCTATGCCGATGCGGACGGCATCCTCGTGGCGCGCCAGCAACTCGATTAAGCGGGACACATCTGGTCATCCGCCATGCGCGCCTTCGGGCGCGTTTTTTTTGCGCCGCTTGTCGCCGCACAAATCCACTGGCGAGCTGGACGCTATGCTGGTGGCAGGCGCCGCTTTTCATCACCGTGGATGGCATTCCACATGGTGCAATGGCGTGACTGGCGGGACGCCCGTGGCTGTCCCATGCAGAGAAATACTCTTCCGCATCCTGAAAAATTATCATTAAGCAATTGATTTCATATGTAAAATTTTAAGTTATATGTCTTATATAAGACTGTTGCTGCGGCGCGCAAAGCAGCCTATGATTTACTCAACGGACGTCCTTCCAACCTGGCATGTCGAGAGGAGAAACACCATGGCAACGCGTGAAGAGCAGGCAGCAGCCTTGCAGGCAGACTGGGACGGCAATCCGCGCTGGCAAGGCGTGGTGCGCAATTACACGGCCGGGGACGTGGTGCGCCTGCGCGGCTCCGTGCAGGTCGAGCACACGCTGGCGCGGCGCGGCGCGGACAAGCTGTGGCAGCTGCTGCAGCATGAACCGTTCGTCAATGCGCTGGGCGCGCTGACGGGCAACCAGGCCATGCAGCAGGTCAAGGCGGGCTTGAAAGCCGTGTATCTGTCCGGCTGGCAAGTGGCGGGCGACGCCAACAATGCCGGTGAAATGTATCCGGACCAGTCGCTGTACCCGGCCAATTCCGTGCCCACTGTCGTCAAGCGCATCAATAACACCTTCCAGCGCGCCGACCAGATTCAATGGTCGGAAGGCAAGGACGACGTCGATTTCTTCGCGCCCATCGTGGCCGATGCGGAAGCGGGCTTTGGCGGCGTGCTGAACGCCTATGAATTGATGAAGGCCATGATAGACGCGGGTGCGGCTGGCGTGCACTTTGAAGACCAGCTCGCTTCCGTGAAGAAATGCGGCCACATGGGCGGCAAGGTGCTGGTGCCGACGCGCGAAGCGGTGGAAAAACTCACGGCGGCGCGCCTGGCGGCCGACGTGATGGGCACCTCGACCCTCGTCATCGCCCGCACCGATGCGGAAGCGGCCGATTTGCTGACATCCGACGTGGACGACAACGACAGCCCCTTCTGCACGGGCGAGCGCACGGTGGAAGGCTTTTACAAGACCCGCGCGGGCCTCGACCAAGCCGTTGCGCGCGCGCGCGCGTATGCGCCGTACGCCGACCTCGTCTGGTGCGAAACGGGCAAGCCCGACCTGGCGTTTGCGAAGAAGTTTGCCGACGCCGTGCATGCTAAGTTCCCCGGCAAGATGCTGGCCTATAACTGTTCGCCTTCGTTCAACTGGAAGAAAAACCTCGACGACGCCACCATCGCCAAATTCCAGAAGGAACTGGGCGCCATGGGCTACAAGTTCCAGTTCATCACGCTGGCCGGCTTCCACGCCTTGAATTACGGCATGTTCAACCTGGCCCACGGCTATGCGCGCCGGCAGATGTCGGCCTTCGTGGAATTGCAGGAAGCGGAATTCGCGGCGGCCGACAAGGGTTTTACGGCCGTCAAGCACCAGCGCGAAGTGGGCACCGGCTATTTCGACGCCGTGACGCAGGCCATCCAGCAGGGGCAAAGTTCGACGACGGCCCTGCATGGCTCGACGGAAGACGAGCAGTTTTTCGAGGCCAAGCAGGTGGCCTGACCGTTATCGCAGGCAGGAGGAGACGGGCAGGGGAGGCACATCTCCGCCCACGGGAAAGCCACGGCGGACGATGGACGCCGTGGCTTTTTTTCGTCCGCGGCTTGAAACGGGTGTTGCAAATTGGATAAATTCAATATTCTTTTGCAAAGTTCTTTGATTTTCATCAAAGCTGAGATATGATTTCACTTAAGGTAACTTAATTATCAACAAGGCAAGGAAATCACACCATGAAAATCACCGCCATCGCCGCCGTCCTTGCCCTGTTTGCAGCCGGCACCGCCAGCGCCAGCCCCGTCAACCTGATCACGAATGGCGACTTCGAAACCGTCGCGCCCGGCTACACGTTTGCCAGCGGCTTCCAGGTCGTCAACAGCGGCTCGTCCGCGATTACGGGCTGGAACGTGGGCGCTTCCTCGGTCGACCTGATCCGCAATGCCTACAACGCCATCGACGGCTACAGCATCGACTTGCTGGGCACGCCAGGCCCCGGTTTTCTGTCGCAAAGCTTCAGCGTCGTGGCCGGCCAGACATATAACCTGAGCTTTGACATGGCGCGCAATCCGAACGGTCCGGCAGGCCAGGGCGTGGCCGTCAGCTTTGGCGGCGTGGCGCAGGATTTCTACTCGACGGCAGGCGCCTCGAATACCTTGTACAGCAACAGCCTGAGCTTCACTGCCGCCTCCACGGGCCTGGCGACGCTGTCGTTTGCCAGCGCGGCCAAGGCCGGCACGCCGTTCGACAATTACTCGGGCGCCGTGATCGACAATGTGGCCGTGATGGCCGCCGTGCCGGAACCGGAAACCTACGCCATGCTGCTGGCCGGCCTGGGCCTGATGGGCTTCCTGCGCCGCCGCAAGGCCGCCAACTAATCCCGGCTTTGCCCCACGTCAACACCGCCTGTCGCATCGCGCAGGCGGTTTTTGTCTTTCAGGGGCCTTGCGCGTAGCCGTCGGCCCGCACGACAACGTTCCCGATCCGCGGCCAGGCGGCGCGCGTCCTGGCCGGCGTTTCGCCCGTAGCCATGAGCAGCACGTAGCCGTAGCCCGTGCGGCGGTCGCGCCAGGAATGGGGCGTGCTGTCCCACATGCAGCAATAGCGCTGGAGCTTGGGCAAGCCATGGGCGCGCCGCAGATACGCTTGCGCCTGCAGCGCATGCTGGTCCTCCACCTGGCAGCGCACCTCGAACGGCTGGTCCTGGCGTTGCCTATTCTGCTGGCAACCCTGGCAGACGAGATGCGCGGGCTTCTGGCCCGGCCAGGCCAGCACGTCGCCGCAGGCCGGTTCGGCGTCCTGCGCACCGCCCGCGCCCGATAGCAACAGCGAGGGCGGCAGCCTGGCAGCCTATTTAATTCCCGCCAAGATCGCCTCCCCGCAACGGACATGCGGCCGCCTGCGGCTCCAGGCGCCGCGCCAGTTCGCCGCGCAACTGCGTCAATCCCGCGATGCGCGCGTCGATATCGTCCAGCTTGCGCGCCAGCGCCGCGCGCAGCAGCTCGGCCGTGGCGGGGTCGCCGCTGGCCGCCAGCAGCGGCATGTCGGCCTCGATTTCCGCCAGGGTAAAGCCCAGTTGCTGCGCCGTGCGCAGGTAGCGCAGCCAGTCGGCCGCCTCGGGCGGATAGTCGCGGTAGCCATTCGCGCCGCGCCGCGCGCGCAGCAGGCCGCGCTTCTCATAGAAGCGCAGGGTGTCGCGGCTCAAGCCCGTCGCCTGCGCCATCTCGCCGATCTGCATGGGATGTTCTTTCATAAATAAAATGCTTGACCATGGAGTGTACTCCAGCCCTGATCATGGGCGCTTTCCACTGACAGGAGTGCCCCATGTTGTCCCTTTCCGCCTTCCGTCGCCTGGTGCGCGCCAGCGCCATCTACGACGTATTCATGACGGCCGCGTTTGCCACACCGTGGACGTTCCTGCTCTTGCGCGAGCACCTGAGCACCGTCAATGTGCGCCTGGGCGGCGTGCCCTTGCCTGTCTTCGAGCCGTTCCACTTGCTCATCAGCAGCTTGCTGGGCAGCGTCGTGATGGTCTGGTCCATGCTGCGCATCGTCGATCCGCAGCCGCGCCTGGGCCGCTATGACGCGGCGGCGCGCTACCTGTTTTCCCTGTGGATGGCGTGGGCGCTGCTGGTGACGGGACAGCCCGTGCTGTGGCTGTTCATCGTGCCGGAACTGGCCTGGGGCCTCGCGCAGAGCCTGCCGCTGCAGCGTCGCGGGGGCACGCGGGGAGGGGCGGCGCACGAATCGTTGTTGAGATGACGATAACGAAATGCAATAATGCGTCGTGAAATATGGCAATGAACGACTGATAAAGGATGCACTATGCAGCAGGACGCCGCTGGAAAAAACATGGCTTTGCTCGATCCGGTGGTGGCGCCGCGCATCGCGGTGACGCGCCTGGTGACGGGCCTGCTGCAAGGCTTGCTGCTGTACTGGCTGTACAGCACGGCGCAGGACAAGGTGTGGCCCGCCACGGAAGCCTACCTGCTGGGGCCGCTGATGTTGATCAGCTTGCTGTTGCCCGTGCTGCTGGTGTCCAGCCTGGGCCACATGTCGCTCAAGCGCATCGTGCTGTGGATGGTGGGCGCGGCCGCCGTGCTGGCCGTGCTGGCCTGGCACGACGTGGCGCGCGGCGCCGAACACGTGATCTGGGGCAATTACAAGCCCGGTGCGCCGCTGCGCGTGATTTCCGCCCAGCTGTTCGGCTTTTGCGTGGTGGGCTTTTATATCGCCCATGCGCTGGTGCTGGCCAGCGCCCAGGATGGCCAGCGCATCGCCCGCTATCCCACGTATTTCGAGATCGCCTGGAAGCTGGGCATCCAGCTGCTGTTTTCCCTGCTGTTTGTGCTGGGTCTGTGGCTGGTGCTGTGGCTGGGCGGGCAGTTGTTCCTGTTGATCAAGCTGAGCTTCCTGAAAAAGCTGCTGGGCCAGGCGTGGTTCGTGATTCCCGTCATCTGTTTCGCCTTTTCCTTCGCCATCCACATCACCGACGTGCGCCCGTCCATCGTGCGCGGCATCCGCACCCTGCTGCTGGTGCTGCTGTCGTGGCTGGTGCCAATCGCCGCCGTGCTCGTCTCCGGCTTCCTCCTGACCTTGCCCTTCATCGGCTTCGAACGGCTGTGGGCCACGCGCCATGCGGCGTCCGTGCTGCTGGGCATGGCCGGCGTGCTGGTGGTGCTGATCAATGCCGCTTTCCAGAATGGCGAAGTGGGCCATGGCGTGGCGCGCGGCATCCGCCTCGGCACGCGCCTGGCCTGTTTGCTGCTGCCGTGGGTGGTGGGCATCGCCATCTATGCGCTGACCCTGCGCGTGATGTCGCATGGCTGGACGGCCGACCGCCTGATCGCCGCCGCCTGCCTCTTGATCGCCACCTGCTATGCCGTCGGCTACGCCTGGGCCGCCAGCAAGTATGGCGACTGGCTGCACCTGATCGCCAACGTCAACGTCGCCACCGCCTGCGTCACCCTGCTGGTGCTGTTCGCCCTGTTCTCGCCGCTGGCCGACCCGGCCCGCATTTCCGTGGCCAGCCAGATGGCGCGGCTGGACAGCGGCAAGGTGAGCGTGGACAAGTTCGACTTCGAATACCTGCGCTTCCAGGGCGCCCGCTATGGCCAGGCGGCCTTGCAGGAACTCAAGACGCGCACGACGGGCGCCGATGCTGCCGTCGTGCGGGCCCGCGCCGACGCCATGCTCAAGCGCCAGAACCGGCTTGACGAGACGGGCGCCCTGAGCGACGTGTCGATCAACCTGACCCTGCGCCCGGCGACGGCAAAATTGCCGGAGAGTTTCCTGCGCCAGGACTGGACGCAAGTGGGCCCGGCCTGGCGCCTGCCCGCCTGCTTGAAGCGGGCAGGGCCGCAGTGCGACGCCTACCTGCTCGATTTCGACGGCGATGGCAAGCAGGATGTGCTGCTGATCAGCAATGACCCGCGCGCCTCGTCGGTCTTGCTGGCGGAGAAGGACGATGGTAGCTGGCATGCGCGCGGGCAAATCCCCACGGACGCCTTGCGCTGCAAGCCCCTGCGCGAGAAGCTGCAGGCCGGCCAATTCCAGCTGGTGCCGCCGAAGGTGCGCGAGCTGGAAGTCGACGGCCAGCGCGTGCCGATGACCTTATATACGCAGGAAGACGAGGTCAGCTGCCCGGATGAGACGGCGCCAGGCCCGTAAATGGCAGCGAGGGGAGGTGGCGCGACGGGCAGAACTGCTTGCTTGTCATGAAGGAAATAACTTCGTGCATCGGGCCTTTCTGGCCGTCCGTTATCGGCCAGAAGCGGACGATCACGGCAAGCGCATTGGAAACACGATGACTCAAACAGAGCAGTTCGAATTGACAATTAATGGAAGCGTGCCAGATTGGACGGAATCGATATGTGAGGGCTTCGTCTGTGAGTCTTTGCATATCAAAGGTGAACCGCCTGTGCCCGCGAATGTAAGTTACTTAAAATTCAACGGAGCTTGGTTTCGTCTTTATTTTGAATTTCGATGCGTATTCTGGCGCAGCTTTGAAGGGCAATTTCTTCCGTGGAATGCAGAGGCGCCGTGGACTGAGTACGTGGATCTGGCTGATGAACTCAAGATTGTTGGGCAACGTCTTGTGTCATGCGTAGCTAGCGCGACCGCCAAAGGTAGTGTGGTAGCGTTTGTCTTCGAAAGCGGATTGACAGTACTCATCCAGGATAGAGATGATCGGACTTCCTTTGAAATCACTGACCCTCTGCAGGCAGGATCGTTCGACTAGAGAGGCTGCCGCCGGCCAGGAGCGGACGGACGAAAGATAATGAAACCGCGTCGAGTAGCGATAGGCATGGTAAAAATAGACACAACAGGAACAATCATAAATTCTGAGCATCCAGTTCTGAATCGCCACGAGTTCACTAGACGCTTTCACCGTCGCTTTTTACACTGTCATTATTTATTGATATTCTAGAGGAGCTATTTTTTCGTCAGCGTGTCGATTTTGTGTGCCGTCACCCGTCGCAGCGATGACGCGCCGATTGCCCATTCCACCTTGATCAGGGAAGCGCCATGAACAAACAGATCATCCTCAACCTGCCCGTGAAGGACCTGGACAAATCCAGGGCCTTTTTTTCCGCTCTCGGCTTTGCCTTCGATCCCCGCTTCAGCGGCGAGAACGCGGCGTTCATGAACATCGTCGACGGCGCCATCCAGGCCATGCTGACGACCGAACCCTTCTTTCAGTCCCTGATCGACAAGCCGGTCGCGAACGCCAAGGAAGCCAATGAAGTCGTCATATGCCTCAGTTGCGAAAGCCGGGAAGAGGTGGACAGCCTGATCGCCAAGGCCGCGGCCGCCGGTGGCCGCATACCGCATCCGCCCGAAGACCATGGCTTCATGTATGACCAGGGCTTCGAGGATATCGATGGCCACCTGTGGAACCTGGTCTGGACGGCGCCGGAAGCCTGAGGCGAACCGGCCGGGTCAGTTCTTCGTGCGCACCTGGCGCACGTGGTTTTCCAGTTCGCTGAACGAGGGACGTTCCGTGGCGGAAATGACCTTGCGGCCGAATTCCACGGCCAGCGCCGGCGCGTAGCCGTTCAGGCTGGCCAGCAGGGTCACTTTCACGCACTGGTACATCTTGGCCGTTTCATGGTGTTTGCGGCGCAGCAAGCTGGCCAGCGGCGCGATGAAGCCGTAAGCCAGCAGGATGCCGATGAAGGTGCCCACCAGCGCCTGCGCGATCAGCACGCCCAGCTCGGCCGGCGGCAAGCCGACGGACGCCATCGTGTGCACCACGCCCATCACGGCGGCGACGATGCCGAAGGCGGGCATGGCGTCGGCCAGCTGCGAAATCGTCTGGATCGGCATTTCCGCATCTTCATGGTGCGTCTCGATCTCGTTATCCATCAGGTTTTCGATCTGGTAGGCGTCCATGTTGCCCGACACCATCAGGCGCAGGTAATCGGTGATGAATTCCAGGATGTGCTCGTCACCGAGCGTGTACGGATATTTCACGAAGATGGGACTGCGGTAGGGGTCGTCGATATCGTCCTCGACCGACATCAAGCCTTCCTTGCGGATCTTGCTGAGGATTTCGTACATCAGGCCCATCAGCTCCATATAGCGCGCTTTCGTGTATTGCGCACCATGGAACAGGGTGGGCAGGGCGGCGAACGTGGCGCGGATGGCCTTGGCGTCGTTGCCGACAAAGAAAGTGCCGAGTGCGGCGCCGCCGATCATCAGCAGCTCCAGCGGCTGGAACAGGGCCGCCAGATGGCCGCCCTGCATGGCAAAGCCGCCGAAGACGGAAAACAGCACGACGAGAAATCCGAGTATGACTAGCAAAACCTACTCCTTCATAATATTGCCATATCGCAATATTGTAGTTTAACCCGATTTGCCTGCATTGGCCGAGTCCGGCTGCAACTGCTGGCTGAGAAAATTGATAAAAGCGCGCACTTTGGCGGGCCGGTGCCGGCCTCGGTGCCGGGCCGGCGCGGGCGGCAAGCTTAAGCCGTCCTTTGCCAGAAGCGCAGCCTGTTGCCGAACGGGTCGGCCACTTCCAGGATGCGGCCCCAGTCTTCGTCGCGGATGCCGGGCCGCGCATACGGATAATCGTTCGCCTGCAGCTCCGCGTGCAGGGCGGCGATGTCGTCGACGGGAATCAGGAGCGCCGACCCTGGCGTGGCGTCGCCGTAATGCTCGCTGAGGTGCAGCACGAGGTCGCCGCGCGTCACCTGCAGGTACAGCGGCGCCGTGGGGTCGAAGCGGTGCTGCCAGTCCTGCGTGAAACCGAGGAAATCGAGGTAGAACTCGCGAGCTTTTTCTTCGGAAAAGATGCGCAGGATGGGAATGGCAGCTTGCATGGCGGGGCTTTCAACAAGGTGGCGATGCCGCCATTCTAAGTAATCCCCAGGAAATGATTGTGAATTCATGAAGAACAGAAGCGGATGGCGCAGCAGGGATTGCGCGGCACAAGTCCCGCGCCTGCGTAACGGTACTGCCCCGGTATGAGCAGTACTCCCGCCAAGGCGCCCGCTGCCAGCAGCGGGCAAGCCTGGTCGGCCACCTTGCACAGCGCCGCTGATGCAAGTCAGCAATCGCCATAATGTATCGGGCTTACCTGGCGTCAGGCCGGCGCCTGGCGTTTCAGCTGCGCGGCGGCGCTGGTCTTCTCCCAGCGGAACAGCCACATGATAATGAGCTTGGTCGCGGCGCTGACGCAAGCCAGCAGCAGCAAGGGCCAGCCCGTCGACAGTCCCATGACGCAGGCGAAGAAGATGGTGCTGACATCCATCGCCAGGATGAACTGGCTCATTTTGAGCGATACGGCGCCCGTCTTGCCCGAGCGCCAGATCAGGCCGATCTGGTGCGCGTAGCCCTGCGCCAGCAGCACGGTGACGGCGACGATCAGGCTTTGCGACAGCACGCGTTTTTCATCGGTGAAGGTGGGACCGAACAGCAGGCCCGCCACGCCGGCGCACAGCAGCAGGGCGCAGGCCAGCAGCGCACGGCGCGACGCCGCGCTGCGCCGGTCGCGCTCGATTTCATACAGGATGCCCAGCGCGATCAGCGAGGCGATCAGGCGCGGCCAGACGATGTAGTGGTTGAAGGGCGTAATCGAATAGCCGTACACGAAGAAGGCGCAGTAGGCGAGGAAGCTGACGGTGAACTGGTTGAGCGACAGGATGTCCGTCGTCTTGCCGGCGCCGATGCTGGCGTCGTGCTTGCGCCGCCAGATTTTTTGCAGCTGCGACCACAGCCCATACAGGCTGACGACGATGAAGAGGGAGTTGAGGCTGCCGGCAAGGGCGTAGAGCGCTGGATGCTGCAAGGTGTCACCTGAATGTTGTCGCGGTTATTGTGTTGGTAGCTGCCTGATGCCCTGCTCGGCGATGCGACAGTCGATATGCGTGCAGCCGTAGTCGTTGTGCAGCTCGAGTTCCGGCCCTTCGCGGAGGGGACGGCTCCGACCCTCGACGATGGAAAGGCCATGGAGTTGCATGCGCAGGTGCAATTGATTGTAAAAGAAATCATTATGCCATCGAAATAATATGGCATGGCTGTCCCAAGGCAGGCCGGGCACGCCCGAAATCATGCATGGCTTCACTTGCCCCTATAATGAGAGCATGACTTTCTTATCACAAGGTGCCAGCTCCGTGCTGGGCACCGTCGGCAAAATGGCCGTTACCCTGATTCTCCTGTTGACCGCACTGTGGGGCGCGCTGGCGCTGTGGTATCAGCTGTCCGGCGGCGTGGCCGCGCAAGGCATCGGTGCGCTGCTGTGGGGCGCGCTGGGCGTGGCCAGCGTGGCCCTGTGGTGGCTGCGCGGCGACGCGCGCGTGCTGCTGCCGTACGCGGCCGGCTTCGTGCTGCTGCTGGTCTGGTGGAGCCTGATCGCGCCGAAGCAGGAGCGGGTCTGGGCCGACGACGTGGCGCGCAACGTGACGGGCACGCTGAAGGGCAATATGGTCACGCTGGAAAACGTGCGCAACTTCGACTGGCGCAGCGACGACGACTACACGGTCAAGTGGGAGCAGCGCAGCTACGACCTCGACCAGCTGCGCACGGTCGACGCGGCGCTGTCGTACTGGACCGGGCCCTATATCGCGCATACGCTGATCTCGTTCGGCTTTGCCGATGGGCGCTTCCTGACGTTTTCCATCGAAATCCGCAAGGAAAAGGGCGAGAGCTTTTCCGCCATCGGCGGCTTCTTCAAGCATTTCGAGATGAGCCTGGTGGCGGCCGACGAGCGCGACATCCTGCGCGTGCGCACGAATGCACGGGGCGAGGACATGCAGTTGTACCGCGTGATGATGCCGAAGGCGGCCATGCGCTCGCTGTTTCTCGCCTACCTGGCCGAGGCGGAGTCGCTCAAGCGCCAGCCGCAGTTCTACAACACCCTGACGGCCAACTGCACCACCATCGTCTTCGAGATGGTGCGCCGCATCGTGCCTGGCCTGCCGCTCGACTACCGCCTGCTGGCTTCCGGCTACCTGGACCGCTACCTGTTCGACGTCAAGGGCCTGGTGCCGGGCCTGAGCTTCCAGCAGCTGCGCATAGGGGGCCACGTCACGGCGCGCGCGCGGGCGGCGAATGACGATCCCGACTTTTCGCACACGATCCGGCGCGGCATGCCGGGCTACGATGACGCTGGTTATCCGAAGCTGCAAATGCCCAGGCAGTAGGCGACAAAATGCCCAGGGCGTCGTTGCCCATGCCTTGCCGTCCTAGCGTACTGTCTGCGGCATGGCGCCTGGCCCCGAGCATTTTGTCAGCTTAGGCCTACCCTTGCTTTATACTGTCGCCATATCCCGACCGGCCGCCTTTCGCGGCCGGTCTCACTTTACGAATAGACAAGAAGGCCCGCTATGCCATTTTCCTCACTGGGTCTGATTCCCGCCCTGGTCCGTGCCGTCGACAAGGCCGGCTATGCCGCGCCGACGGCCATCCAGGCGGCCGCCATTCCCGCCATCCTGCGCGGCAGCGACGTGCTGGGCGCGGCCCAGACGGGTTCCGGCAAGACGGCCGCCTACGCGCTGCCGCTGCTGCAGGCGCTGATGGCGCCCGTTTCCGGCCCGCGCCAGGTGCGCGCGCTGATCCTCGTGCCGACGCGCGAGCTGGCGGCGCAGGTGGGGCAGACCGTGCATGCGCTGGCCAAGCCGCTGCCCGTCAAGCTGAAGATTTCCGTGCTGTTCGGCGGCGTCTCGATCAACCCGCAGATGATGGACCTGCGCGGCGGCGCCGATATCGTCGTCGCCACGCCGGGCCGTTTGCTGGACCTGGTGCGGCAAAATGCCGTGAAACTGGGCGGCGTGTCGCTGTTCGTGCTCGACGAGGCCGACCGCCTGCTCGACATGGGTTTTGCCGAGGAAATCAACGCGATTCTGGCGCTGCTGCCCCGGCAGCGGCAAAACCTGTTCTTCTCGGCCACCTTCCCCGACAGCGTGCAGGCGCTGGCCGACAGCCTGCTGACGGCGCCCGTGCGCATCGAAGTGGCGTCCGAGCCGCAGGACAAGCCCGACATCGTGCAGCGCGCCATCACGGTCGACGTGCCGCGCCGCACGCAGCTGCTGCGCTACCTGATCCTGCAGCAGCAGTGGGAGCGCGTGCTGGTATTCGTCGCCACCAAGTATGCGGCCGAACACGTGGCCGACAAGCTGCAGCGCGCGGGCCTGCACGTGGGCGCCTTCCACGGCGAATTCAGCCAGGGCACGCGCAGCCAGCTGCTGGCCGACTTCAAGGCGGGCCGCCTGCAGGTGCTGGTGGCCACCGACGTGGCCGCGCGCGGCATCGACATCGCCGGGCTGCCGGCCGTCGTCAACTACGACTTGCCCCGTTCCGCCGTCGACTACACGCACCGCATCGGCCGCACGGGCCGCGCCGGCGAGAGCGGCACGGCCGTCAGTTTCATCACGGCCGATACGGAAGCGCATTTCCGCCTGATCGAAAACCGCAACGACTTGCGCATCGTGCGCGAAGTGGTGGCCGGCTTCGAGCCGACGGAGCTGCCCACGCCCGTCAGCGCCGTGACGGACACGGTCAACGGCGGCGTGAAGGGCGCGCGCAAAAGCAAGAAGGATAAATTGCGCGAAGCGGCGGCCAAGGCAGCGGCAGGCGACAACTAAATCATCGTTATGTGCGCTAGCCGCTTGAACGGCTGGCCATCCCGGACTAAGATGGTCGTTCCATACGGCAATGAAACGGGATGAACATGCAACGCAAGACTATCACCATGGCGGGACCGCTGGCGGCGCTGGCGCTGTTGGCAGGCTGTGCCGGCATGTCCGGCAAGGACGGAGCCGCTTCCGGGCCAGCCATGCCGGGCGTCGTGGGCAAGGGCGAGGTGGTCGCCACCTGGTACAACCCGCCCAGCGAATTTCCCGGCATATGCATGACCCAGCTAAAGGATGGCCGCCTGCGCTTCGATGGCGGCTTCGCCTTCTACAATCCGGGCCGCTGGTCGTATGATGCCGCCACGGCCGAGCTCAGCCTGCAACTGGCGCCCACGCCCTCGCTGGAGCTGTCCCACTCGCAAATCGTCTTGCACAAGAATCTGCTGCGCATCGACGGGCCGAAAAACACGCTCGTCTATGGCGTCAAGGCCGACACGCAGGCCATCGGCCTGGGCGGCTTCGTGTTTTACCGCAATATGCCGTGTCCGGCCCGCGCATGAGGGCTGGCACCGCTGCCAAGGAAGGTGCCGTAAGGGAATATTTAGTCGTATAATTTCAGGCAAGTAAGCTTGCCACGCAAGGCTGCGCCGCGTGGCGTTTTTCCTCCAGGCATGCTCCGATGTCGCCACGGCGACGATAGGATGGTCCGATGGATTTGCACGACGAGCACGCGCTGCCAGCCAGCGACCCCGCGCGGCCTGTGGCGCCGCCGCGCACCCTGCTATTGGTCGACGACGAACAGAATATCCTCGCGTCGCTCAAGCGCCTGCTGCGGCGCGACCAATACCATATCTTGACTGCCGGCAGCGGCCAGGAAGGGCTGGCGGTGCTGGCCAGCCATGCCGTCGACGTGATCGTCTCGGACCAGCGCATGCCGGGCATGCTGGGCGCCGATTTCCTGCGCAAGGCCAAGCTGCTGTATCCGCAGACCATACGCATCATGCTGTCGGGCTATACGGAGCTGCAAGCCGTCACGGACGCCGTCAACGAGGGCGCCATCTTCAAGTTCCTCACCAAACCGTGGGAAGACCACCAGTTGCGCGAGCATATTGCCGAAGCGTTCCGCCTGAAGGGCATCGACGACGACAATGTGCGCCTCAATGCCCAGCTGCGCGAGGCCAACCTGGCCCTGGCGGCGGCGAATGCATCGATGCAGGCGCTGGTGCGCCAGCAGCGGCACCAGATCAGCCGCGACGAGGTCAGCCTGGGCATCGCGCGCGAACTGCTGCAATTCCTGCCGCTACCCGTGATCGGGCTCGACGAGGATGGCATGATCGCCTTCATCAACGCGGCGGCGGCCAGCCTGTTCGAGCGTGGCGCTGCGCTGCTGGGCAACGAGGCGGCGCTGGTCCTGCCGCAGCTGTTCGACGACATGGCGGGGACGAGGGACGCCGGCGGCCAGCATCTGGCCCCCATCAACGGCCAGCCGTATGCGGTGGCGATTCATTCGATGGGCGTGCATTCGCAGTCGCGCGGCAGCCTGGTCACGCTGACGCGCCAGGGAGCGCCGGCATGAGCGCCGTCAGCCACGCCGGCAGCCGCGACATCGCGCTCGAGCAGGCGCAGGAAGGCATGGTGCTGGCGCTGGCGCTCAGCGACGCCAGCGGCGCCGTGCTGCTGGCGCAGGGCGCCGCCCTGACGGCGGCCAACCTGGCGGCCCTGCGCCGGCGCGGCGTGGAGCGCTGCGTTATCGTCGCCGAGGATGAGGCAGAGCCGGACCCGGCCGCGCAGGAGAATGCCGAGCGCGAGCGCGAACGCCAGCTGGCGCGCCTGCAGCGCCTGTTCCGCGCCACGCCGCCAGAAAGCCCCGGCGCGCAGCTGCTGGCCTTGCTGCAGCGCTACCGGCAAGGGGGCAGCGCATGAGCCAGCCCACCTTTGACCAGCTGCTGCGGCAGATACAGGAGCTGCCGGCGCTGCCGGCCGTCGTGCTGGAATTGCTGTCGAGCATAGACCAGGAAGACACGGACGTGCATGTGCTGGCGCAAAAGATCGAGCTGGACCAGGCGCTGGCGGCGAAGACCTTGCGCATCGCCAATTCCTCGTTTTACGGCATGCAGTCGAAGGTCACCAGCATCCCGCAAGCCGTTTCCGTGCTGGGCTTTCACAGCATCCGCACCCTGGTCACGGCGTGCGCGTTGACGGGCAGCTTCGCGCCGGCCGGCGGCGGCTTCGATTTTGCGGCCTTCTGGCGCCATTCGCTGGCCACGGCCGTGGCGGCGCGCATGCTGGCGCCGCACCTGCAAGTCAATCCGGAGACGGCGTTTACGGCCGGCCTGCTGCACGACCTGGGCACGCTGGTGCTGGCGACGCGCTTTACCGCCGAACACGCGCTGATCCGCAGCTACCGCCAGGCGCACGATTGCCAGATGGCCGAGGCCGAGCTGGCTGTCATGGGTATCGACCATGCGCAGGTGGGCAGCGCCCTGGCCGCGTACTGGAAATTTCCCGCCGCCATACAGCAAGCCGTGGCCGACCACCACGCCATCGAACGCCTCGACGGCGGCGGTTTGCCGCTGGTGGTGCACGTGGCCAATGCCGTCGCCCATGCGCTGGACTTGTCCGGCCAGGACGACGCCCTCGTGCCGCCGCTGTCGGCCTCCGGCTGGGCGCGTTTCGCGCTCGCCGATGCGGCCTGGTTCGCCCTGTTCCGGCAGACCGAGCGCACCTTCGATGAAATGTCGCGGATCATGCTGGCATGAGCAAGCACACGGAGAGCGCCTTGCCCCCCGACGCGGTCGCGCTGTCGGCATTCTTCGATGGCCACCCCGTGGCCACCTTCGCCATCGATACGCAGCACGTGGTGACGCACTGGAACAGCGCCTGCGAGCAGCTGCTCGGCTATTCGGCCGCCGACATGGTGGGCACGCGCAACCACTGGAAGGCGTTTTACCGCCAGCCGCGCGCCTGCCTGGCCGACTTGCTGGTGGCCGACGATATCGCGCTGGGCGAAAACGAGCTGTACCAGGGAAAGCTGAAGCGCTCGCCCGTGATCCCGGGCGCCTACGAGGCCGAGGACTTCTTCGCGAATATCGGCCTCGACGGGCACTGGCTGCACTTCACGGCCGCGCCGCTGCGCGACCGCCACGGCCGCCTCGTGGGCGCCATCGAGACCTTGCGCGACGTGACGGAACGCCATCACGCGGAAAGCGCGCTGCGCAAGGCCCACGCCAACCTCGAGCACCTGGTGGCCAGGCGCACGGCGCAGCTGGCCGAAATGAATGAACGCCTGGCCGACGATATCCGCCAGCGCGAGCGCGCCGACACGGAATTGCGCGAGCGCAACCTGGCGCTGACGGAACTGAACAACAAGCTGTCGCTGGCCCAGCAAAAGCTGCTGCAGTCGGAAAAGCTCGCCTCGATCGGCCAGCTGGCCGCCGGCGTGGCGCACGAGATCAACAATCCCATCGGCTACGTCTTTTCCAATGTCGGCACCCTGGAAGGCTACCTGGACGACCTGTTCACCATGCTCGACGCCTATGAAGAAGCCGAGCCGGCCGTCGCCGACGCGGTGGTCGCCGCGCGCCTGCGCGCCTTGCGCGAGCAGATCGACCTGGACTTCCTGCGCACCGACATTCCCCAGCTGATGGGCGAGTCGAAGGAAGGCATCGTGCGCGTGCGCCGCATCGTGCAGGACCTGAAGGATTTCTCGCGCACGGACGCGCACCAGGAATGGGTGTGGGCCGACTTGCGCCAGGGCATAGACACGACGCTCAATATCGTGAACAACGAGGTCAAGTACAAGGCCGACGTCATCCGGCAGTATGGCGACATTCCCGACATCGAGTGCCAGCCCTCCGAACTGAACCAGGTGATCATGAACCTCGTCGTCAACGCGGCCCACGCCATGGGCGAGGGGCGGGGGCGCATCACCTTGCGCACGGGCAGCGACAGCGCGGAGGAGGTGTGGATCGAGGTCGAGGATACGGGCGCCGGCATCGCGCCCGAGCACCTGTCGCGCATCTTCGACCCCTTCTTCACCACCAAGGCCGTCGGCAAGGGCACGGGGCTGGGGCTGTCGCTGGCCTACAGCACGGTGCAGAAGCACCACGGCCGCATCGACGTGCGCAGCGCGCCCGGCAGCGGCACCACTTTCCGCATCACCTTGCCCGTGCGCCAGGCGCAGGCCGCCGCACCATGACTGAACAGGACAACATGAGCACCAGCACCGCGCCAGCGCCGCCCACCATCCTCTGCGTCGACGACGAGCCGAATATCCTGTCCGCGCTGCGGCGCCTGTTCCGCCCGCACGGCTACCGCGTGCTGACGGCCGACGGCGGCGCGGCCGGCCTGGCGCTGCTGGAAAGCGAGGCGGTGGACCTGGTCATTTCCGACATGCGCATGCCGCACATGGACGGCGCGCAGTTCCTGGCCCAGGTGCGCCGGCGCTGGCCCGCCACCATGCGCTTGCTGCTGACGGGCTACGCGGATATCCAGTCCATCCTCGACGCCATCAACGAGGGCGAAATCTACCGCTACGTGACCAAGCCGTGGGACGAGAACGACATCGTGCTGGTGGTGCGCCACGCGCTGGAACGGCGCGCGCTGGAACAGGAAAAACTGCGCCTGGAGGCGCTCACGGCCAGCCAGAACGGGCAGCTGAAGGCGCTCAACGCCAGCCTGGAAGAGAAGGTGGCGCAGCGCACGCAGCAGCTGAAGCTGTCGCACGACGACTTGCAGGCGGCGAACGACAAGCTGAAGGCCACGTTCGTGACGACGATCAAGGTGTTTTCCAATCTGATCGAAATGCGCGGCGGCAAGCTGGCTGGCCACGCGCGCCGGGTGGCGGAACTGGCGCGCAAGCTGGCGCAGGCGCTGGGCCTGGAAGCGCAGGAGGCGCGCGACGTCTTCATCGCGGCCCTGCTCAAGGATATCGGCAAGCTCAGTCTGAGCGATGCGCTGCTGGAATTGCCGGCCAGCGCCTGGACGGGCGAGCAGCTGGCCGCCTTCCGCAAGCATCCGCTGCGCGCCGAGCAGCTGCTGATGGCGCTCGAGGAATTGCGCGGCGTGGCCGTGATCCTGCGCTCGCAGCTCGAGCGCTTCGACGGCGCCGGCTTCCCCGATGGCATGACGGGCCTGGCCATCCCGCAGGGCGCGCGCATCCTGGCGCTGGCGTCCGACTATGACGGCTTGCAGATCGGCGCCATGGTGCAGCGCAGCCTGCGCGCGGACGAGGCGCGCACCCTGATCTACGACAGCAGCGGCAAGCGCTACGATCCCGCCGTGGTGGCCGCCTTCCGCGCCATCATGGACGAGACGGAAGCGCCGCCGCGCGACCTGGCCGTGCTGTCGGGCCAGCTGGAGCCGGGCATGGTGCTGTCGCGCGACCTGATCAGCCGCGACGGCCTGATGCTGCTGGCGGCCGAGCATGTGCTGACGGCGCGCGTGATTGCCCAGCTGCTCGATTTCGAGGGCAAGAATGGCGGCAGGCTCAACATTCGCGTGTATCCGCCGGCCAGGGACGGCTAGTTCCGTCAGGCCTTGGGCCGTGCCGCCGGCGGCGCCACGGGCAGGTGGATGGTGAAGCGCGTGCCCCGGCCCGGCTCGGACGCCACCTCGATGCGCCCCCCATGCTTCATGACGATGCCGTACGAGAGCGACAGGCCCAGGCCCGTGCCGCTGCCCACGGCCTTGGTGGTGAAGAACGGTTCGAAGATGCGGTGCAGGTGTTCGGGCGCGATGCCGGCGCCCGTGTCGCCGATCTCCACCCACACCCAGCCATCGGCATGGCCCGTGCGGATGCTGATCACGCCTTCGCCGCTGATGGCCTGGCCCGCGTTGACCAGCAGGTTCATGAATACCTGGTTCAGCTGCGAAGCGAGGCAGGTAATCGACGGCAACTCGCCATATTGCTTGTCGATGCGCGCCTTGTACTTGAGTTCGTTACTGACGATGTTCAGAGTACTGTCCAGGCCGGCATGCAGGCTGGCTACCTGCCAGTCCGTCTCGCCGACATGGGAAAAATCCTTCAGCGCCTGCACGATGTCGCGCACGCGCTTCAAGCCATCCATCGATTCGCCGATCAGCTCGACCACGTCCGTCTGCAGGTACGCCAGGTCGGCCTGTTCGCGCACCTGGGCCACGCGCGCGGCCAGCGCGGCGGGCATGGCCGCCTCATATTGCCCGATCACGTCGAACAGGGTGCCGACATAGGCTTGAAGCGAGCTCATGTTGGAATTGACGAAGCCGATCGGATTGTTGATCTCGTGCGCGATACCGGCCGCCAGCTGGCCGATGGACGCCATTTTTTCCGCCTGCAGCAGCTGGTCGTGCGCTTCCTGCAACTTGCTGATCAATAGTTGCTGCTCTTCGCCGCGCGCCTGCAGCATCGCTTCCATGCGCTTGCGCTCGGTGATATCCGTCAGCGAGCCGATCACCTCGAACGGCACGCCGTGCTCGTCGCGCACGAGGCGCAGGCTGTCGTGCATCCACAGATAACTGCCGTCGCGCACGCGAAAGCGGTATTCATAGGCGCGCGCACCCTCGACGAAGATTTGCGCCAGGCTGGAAAAAATGCCGGGCGCATCGTCGGGGTGGATATGGTCGAACCAGAAATTCGGGTCGGCCACCATCTCGTCCGGATGGTAGCCCAGCACGTTCAAGGCGTTATTGCTGACAAAGGTCATCTTGAAGTCGCCGCTGGGCACGGTGCAATAGATGATGGAGGGGGTATTGTCGAGCAGGTATTGCAGGCGGTCGGCCGTGGCGGCCGGCGCCGCGTCGCCCGCCGGCCTGGCGTCGGAAGAAAAGAATTCGAAGTCCTCGAACTGCATCGTCACACCTCGCTGCCTGGCTGTCGGCCTGCTGCGATTATGCCTGAAGCCGGCGCGGCCGGCACGCCGCGCGCGTTCAGGGGGCGGGCGGCTGGCCGACGATGGCCATGCGGCGGGCGATGCGCCCGGCTTCCTGCGCATCGCCCGCCTGTTCGGCGCGCAGGCGCTGCACGCCCAGCCACGCCAGCAGCGGACGGCGCCAGCCCTGGTCCGAGGCCGTGGCGACGGCCGTGTCCAGCAGGGCGGGGGTGGCGCGGCTGGCGCGCAGCAGCACGCCGGCCGCCACCAGCTGCGACAGCGGGTCCTTGATGGCGGCCACGGCGTCGGCCGCCGCCGTGTCCGAGCCGGCGCCCGCCACGCCGCGCTGCGCCTCGGGCAGCAGGGCGATGTCGGCCGCCTGCGGCGTGCCGGCCAGGTAGGCCGCATACGCGCGGTCGGCGGCGCTGGCGTCGGCGCGCAGCGCGTCGAAGCCCGTGCAGTCTTCGAAGACGAGGCTGGCGACGCGCGTGGCGCAGCGCAGCAGTTCGACCCTGGCCACCAGGTCGATCTTGCCCGTGCCGCCCACCTGGCTGCGGGCGCGCTGGAATTCCGTCTGTTCGACCAGGGTCTGGCCATTCAGGTAGGCCGCCTCGTAACGCTCGATCGAGCTTTGCGCGTTCATCTTCCAGTCCGGCACGGGCGGGCCGCTGGAACAGGCGGCGAGTGCCGCCATGGCCAGCGCGGACAACGCTACATTGATATTTCTCATGGCAGTTTGATCTCCGGATTGCGCTTGAACGGCCATTTGCGGTTGATTTCATTGACCAGCTGCTCGACCTTGCGCAGATTGCTTTCCACGTCGGCGCGCAGCGGGCCCAGGTCGGCCGTGGCCGCCCTGGCGTTGGCGCCCACGGCTTGCGCCTCGACCAGCACGGCGTCGACCTTTTTCAGGCTGGCGCGCGTGTCGGCCAGCAGCGCGTTCAGCTGCACGATGGTTGCCTGCGCATCCGTCATCACGCCCTTGTCGCCAAACACGCGCGTGTCGGCATTGGCCACCAGGCCGTCCGTGCGGCGCGCCAGCTGGTCCGCCGTGACGAGCAGGGCGTTGGCGCGCTCGACCAGCAGGCGCGACTGCTTGTCGTCGCCCGTCAGCAAGCCCATGGCGCCGCCCGGACCGCTGAGCTTGCCCGTGACGGCCTGCACATTGCGCAGGGTGCCGTCGAGCGCGGAATCGGTGCCCGTCAGGCTGGCCACGTTGTTCAGCAAGTCCTTCGCGGCCGACAGCAGGCGCGGGATTTCCGCCGCCATGTCGCCCACCAGCAAGTCGCGCGTGGCATCGTCCGGCAGCGGCGGATCCGTCAGGATGCCGCTGTAGGCGCGCAGCTTGGCGCCGCCGACGATGCCTCGTTCCAGCGTGAAGATGGAGCTGGTGCGCAGC
This sequence comes from Janthinobacterium sp. GW822-FHT07H10, assembly GCF_058798675.1. Lineage (NCBI taxonomy): Bacteria > Pseudomonadati > Pseudomonadota > Betaproteobacteria > Burkholderiales > Oxalobacteraceae > Janthinobacterium > Janthinobacterium sp. GW822-FHT07H10. The sequence continues at coordinate 207,681 of NZ_JBXAKS010000007.1, read as the reverse complement.
CAGTGCGCGTCTTTGCGCGGCACGTCGATGATGACGCGGGCCTTGCCGTCCGGCGCCAGCTCGATGCGCTGCACGCGGCCGATGGGGAAACCGGAAAAGGTCAGGTCGGCGCCCACGCCCACGCCGTCGGAATCGTCGGTCGTCAGCACCAGCGTCTGCGTGGCTTCGAAGGCGCCGCGCGCATACATCAGGTAGACGACGGAGCCGACCACCAGCACGAACATGAAGACGAGCAGGATGGCCGCCTTCAGTTCGGCGTGGCGCACGGGCGGCGGCGCGGGCAGCACGGCGTCGGGCGCCGTGACGTCGGTCTGGTCGGGAGTGGGTGTCTGGCTCATGGCGTCGGGCTCTCGTATGGATGGTGTGGGGATCGCTGGCGGCTGGCGGGCATCAATAGTAATTGCCCATCAGCGAGGCCACTTCGATCAGCAGGATGACGGAAAACAGGCGCAGCATTTCGGACAGGCCGTGCGCGGCCCACATGCGCCCGCGCCGGCTGCGCGGGTCTTCCGGGTAGTACGAGGAGGCAAGCGGAATCAGTGCCACGGCAAAGCTGAAGAAGACCACCTTCAGCATGAGGATCAGGGCCACGGCCGGGTTGAAGATCTGTCCCACGACGCGCGTGTAGCCCTGCAGCGCCCACGGCGTGAAGCCATAGATGGTGAGGTAGGCGAGCACCAGCGAGGTGACGCAGCTGACGATGGCCAGCATCCACACGGCGAAGATGCCGGACATGACGCGCGGAAAGTATTCGCGGCGCAGCAGGTCGACGCCCTGGCGCTGCATGGTGTCGAGCACGCCGGTCGAGCGCATTTGCGCAAACGCAATACCATCGGGCAAGGTCAGGCGCAGCGCGACGAACAGGGCGGCCGTCAGCGGTATCAGTTCCAGCACCAGCACGCGCACCACCATTTCCAGCGCATAGCGCGACAGGCCGTAGCTTTGCGCGCTGACGACGACGATGCGGATCAGCACCAGGCTGACCAGCGCGCAGGCGACGCTGAACCACACCAGGTTGGGCGCCGTGTTCGTCACCAGGCGGTGCGCGAGGATGGGGCGGTTGGCGCGGTTGTAGCTCGACGGCGACAGGGCCAGCGAAAACACGAGGATGGCGAAATGCACGAGGCGCCACCAGCTGCCCAGCCAGGCAATGGTGGCCCGGTGCAGGCGGCGCAGGCCGATGATGAGGGAGACGGAAACGGTCATCATGGCATCTTAACATCAGCCCGGCCCGGCAGGCACGGCTGGCGTGCGCGCGGCGTCTATTTGTCGGCCACGCTGGCGATGATGGCGTCGGCCGCCGCCCGCACCCTGGCAGAGCGGTTCAGGTCGGCATGCATGACGAGCCACACGTCATACGGTTCGGCCCGCTCTGGCCAGATGCGCACGAGCAATGGATCGATATCGCCCAGGTGGGTGGCCAGCTCGGCCACGCCCAGGCCCGCGCGCGCCGCTTGCTGCAGCATCATGGCCGAATTCACTTCCATGGCCACCCTGGCGTTGGCGACGGGCTCGCCGGCGATCTTCTCCGCGTGGCGCGGCGTCACGGTATGGTGGTAGATGACGATGTCGTGGCCGGCCAGCGCCGTGCCGCGCACGGGTTCGCCCCGTTCGGCCAGGTAGGCGGGCGACGCGTACAGGCCCAGGCTGCGCTTGACGAGGTGGCGCGAGATCAGGTCCGGGTCGGTGGGGCGCACGCCGCGCACGGCCAGGTCCGCCTCGCGTCGCGTCAGGCTGGCCAGCGCCGGCGCCACGTTGAGCACGATGCGGATGTCCGGGTGGGCCGCATGCAGCCGCTGCATGGCGCGGATGACGAAATGGCTGGCCATGGTATCCGTGGTGGCCACGCGCACGAGGCCGGACAGGCGGTTGTCGACGCCCAGCATTTCCCTCTGCAATTTGTCGGCCGCCCGCTCCATCGCCTCGGCGGCCGAGAGCGCCAATTCGCCGGCCGGCGTGGGTACATAGCCGGACGGCGTGCGCAGGAACAGGGTGGCGCCCAGCGATGCCTCCAGCGCGGCCAGGCGGCGCCCGCACGTGGCCTGGTCGATGCACAGCAGGGCGGCCGCGCCGCGCAGGGTGCCGGCCCGGCCGATGGCCAGAAAAATGCGCGCGTTATCCCAGTCCATGCGTTTCCTCCATGCTGACGTCTTTTTTGTTGATGCATTTTTGCATCATAGCGCCGATTTTATGCCTGTTTACTGCATTGTGCAACGCTCCTACAATGGCTGCCCCGCCGTCCCTGCAAGGAAAAACCATGTCTGCCATTCCACCGCGCCGTGCCAACGGCTTGATCCTGCTGACCCTGGCGTTCGGCTTCGTCATGGCCATGATCGACGTCACGGCCGTCAACGTGGCGCTGTCCGATATCGCGCGCGACCTGGCCATTCCGCTGACGGGCCTGGTCTGGGTGGTCGACGGCTACACCCTGACGTTTGCCGCGCTGCTGCTGGCCGGCGGCGCGCTGGCCGACTGCTATGGCCCCAAAGCCGTGTACCAGGGCGGACTCGGCGTCTTCATCCTCGGCTCGATCCTGTGCGGCGCCGCGCCCGACGGCCATTTCCTCACGGCGGCGCGCCTGCTGCAAGGGGCGGGCGCGGCCCTGTTCATGCCCAGCTCGCTCAGCCTGCTGACGCACAGCTTCGACGACGAGCGCGAACGCACGCGCATGCTCGGTGCCTGGTCGGCGCTGGTGGGCGTGGCGGGCGCGTCCGGTCCCCTGATCGGCGGCATCCTCGTGCACCAGTTCGGCTGGCGCAGCGTCTTCTGGGTGAACGTGCCGCTGGGCGTGCTGGCCATCGTCATGGCGCAGGTGCTGCTGGCCGCGCCGGCCCGCCAGCCGCGCGACCTGTCGCTGTTCAGCCATGCGCTGGGCGTGGCGGCGCTGGCGGGCCTGAGTTTCGTGCTGATCGAAGGTCCCGTGCTGGGCTGGCTGTCGCCGGGCGTGCTGGCGGCAGGGGCATGGACGGTATTGTCCGCCTGGCAATTACTGCGGCGCGAGCGCAGCGGCAGCCATCCGCTGCTGCCGCGCGCACTGTTTCACAGCAGCAGCTTCGGCGCGGCCAATGGCGTGGGATTTTTGATTAACTTTTGCGTCTTCGGCCAGCTGTTTTTATTGAGCCTGTTCCTGCAGCAAGCGGGCGGCGCCGACGCCTTGCAGTCGGGCCTGCGCCTGCTGCCCATGATGGCAGCCTACACGGTGGGCAATTTCATGGCTGGGAGTATTGCGGCGCGGCATGGCACGCGCCTGCCGATGCTGTTCGGTTTGCTGGTGGGCGCCGTCATGGCGCTGCTGTTGATGGCCTTGCGCCCCGGCACGCCGTTTGCGCTGCTGGCGCTGGGCACGGCCGTCATGAACGTGGCCATCGGCATCGCCATTCCCGCCATGACGGCCACCGTGATGCGGGTGGCCGGCAAGCAGCATGCGAACAGCGCGGCGGCGGCCCTGAATGCGAACCGGCAGATCGGCGCCCTGGTGGGCGTGGCCCTGATCGGCAGCATCCTGCACATGGTGCCCGACTGGTCGCTGCGCCTGCCGCTGGCCTACGCGACGATTGCCGCCGCGTATGGCCTGGCGGCGGCCCTCGTCCACCGCCACGTGCACGTGCCGCAGGCCGTGGCGGCCTGAGGCGAGCTTACTGCTCGCGCGTGCTGCGCCACTCGACCAGTTCCTCGATGGTGAGGATGGGCATGCCATGCAGTTCGGCAAAGCGTTCGATATCGTCGCCGCGCATCATGGTGCCGTCCGGATTCATCAGCTCGCACAGCACGGCGGCCGGGTTCAGGCCCGCCATGCGCGACAGGTCGACGGAACCCTCCGTGTGACCACGACGCTCGAGCACGCCACCGGGCGCGGCGCGCAGGGGGAAGACGTGGCCCGGACGCACCAGGTCGGCCGGCTTGGCGTCCTTGGCGATGGCGGCGCGGATGGTGGTGACCCTGTCGGCGGCCGACACGCCCGTCGTGACGCCGTCGCGCGCCTCGATGGAGACGGTAAACGGCGTGCCGTAGCGGCTGCCGTTGTCGGACGACATGGGCGGCAATTCCAGCGCGCTGACGACGTCCGTCGGCAGGCACAGGCAGACGATGCCGCTGCATTCGCGGATCAGCAGGGCCATGGTTTCATTCGTCAGTTTTTCCGCCGACAGGATCAGGTCGGCTTCATTTTCACGGTCGAAATCGTCGAGCAGGATGACGGGGATGCCGGCGCGCATGGCGGCCAGGGCGGACTGGATGCGACCTTCGAGGTCGTTGGAAAGCAGGGTATAGCTGTTGACTAACATGGTGAAACGCTCCTCGCATAGGCGAAAAACGCTGCAGGGCAAGCGAATAGACGCAACTGGCCGCATCGCCGTGGCGATGGGACATCACACTACTGCACATCTTCTTTCATCCGGACTATACCGTCGGCTCTAGGTTTGCACTAGATCTGCTGACCCTGCCAAAAGGAATTTGACAGGCGCTCGCGGGCTTGACCGTTGCCGGTCTTACCGCCGGTGGGGAATCGCACCCCGCCCCGAAGACGTATTGTTGTGCCGGTCCACATGACCGGCGGCAATACTGTAGCACAATTGAAAAAACCTGGCAGGGCACAGTCGAGTTTGTTATTCGACAAAGTTCCCTTGGGAAAGTCGTTTCCCCTAAGCTGTTTTTAATCGCGGAAAGTCGATTTCGGTGTAAGGTATGCTTACTGAATCTTACGCAAGGCACTACATGAAGCTGAGTAAATTACGCCTGATTTCGGGCGCCGTCCTGCTGGCATGCGCCTGCATGGCCCAGGCTGAAATCCGTTTGAGCGACCCCTTGCCGCTGGCACCAGAAGTTACCGTAGGTACATTGCCGAATGGCTTGACCTACTACATCAAGAAAAATGCCCGTCCGGCACAGAAAGTCGAGCTGCGCCTCGTGGTGAAGGCCGGCTCCATCCTGGAAGACGACGACCAGCAAGGGCTGGCGCATTTCACGGAACACATGGCTTTCAACGGTTCCACGCATTTCAAGCGCAATGAACTGATTTCTTACCTGCAATCGATCGGCGTGAAATTCGGCGCCGACCTGAATGCCTACACGAGCTTTGATGAAACGGTGTACGTGTTGCCGATCCCGACGAACAGGAAAGGCAACCTGGAAAAGGGTTTCCTCGTGCTCGAAGACTGGGCGCATGGCTTGAAGTTCAATCCGGCCGACATCAACAGCGAGCGCGGCATCGTGCTGGAAGAGGCGCGCCTGGGCAAGGGCGCCAGCGACCGCATGAACAAGGTGCTGTATCCGAAATTGCTGAACGGTTCGCGCTATGCGGAACGCATGCCGATCGGCAAGGAATCCGTGCTGAAGACCTTCAAGCCGGAAGCCATCAAGCGTTTCTACCAGGACTGGTACCGTCCCGACCTGATGGCCGTGATGGTGGTGGGCGACGTCGAGCCGAAGCAGGCCGAAGCGATGATACGCGCGCATTTCGGCAAGCTGAAAAATCCCGCGAAACCGCGTCCGCGCGTGTATGCGGAAGTGCCGCAGCGCTCGCAGACGGAAGCGCTGGTGATCACGGACAAGGAGGCGGCCGACAATTCCGTCTTCATCCGCTACCCGATCCGCGCCGCGCAGGAACCCGTCACCATTGCCGACTACCGGCGCCAGATGATCGAAAACCTGTACGGCCAGATGCTCAGTGCGCGCATGCAGGAATTGTCGCAGCAGGCCAATCCGCCCTTCATCCAGGGCGGCAGCAGCATGGGCAAGCTGGTGCGCGGCTATGAATCGTTCAGCGCGTATGCCTTGCTGGGCAAGGGCGGCGTGCAGCCGGCCATCGATGCGCTGGTGCAAGAAGATGAACGGGCGCGCCGTTTCGGTTTCAGCCAGGATGAGCTGGACCGCGCGCGCAAGGACATGTTGCGCAACTACGAACGGGCCTACAACGAGCGCGACAAGTCCGATTCGGCCGGTTTCGTGGCCGAGTATTCGCGCAACTTCCTCGAACAGGAAGCCATCCCCGGCATCGCCAACGAGCTGCTGTATGCACGGGAACTCTTGCCGCAAGTGACCTTGCAGGAAATCAACGAGACGGTGGCCAAGGTAATCCCCGACCAGCAAAAGAAACTGGTGGTCTACATGGGTGTCGAGCCGAAGGCGGGCGATACGGCGTCCGCCGTACCGACGCAGCAGCAATTGCTCGATGCGGTCGCCAGTGCCGAGCAGCAAAAGGTTGAGCCGCGCACGGAAAAAGTCCTCGCCAGCGAACTGATGGCAGGTCCGCCGGCCGGCGGCAGCATCGTCAGCGAAACGCTCAACAGCGCCATCGGCGTGACGGAACTCAAACTGGGCAACGGCGTGCGCGTGCTGCTGAAACCGACGGACTTCAAGAATGACCAGGTGCTGATGGGGTCGACGCGTTTCGGCGGCCAGTCGCTGTTCGGCGACGCCGATATCTACAACGCCCGTTACGCCAGCGCCGTCGTCGGCAGCATGGGCTTGAAGGACCTGGCGCCGCTGGACCTGCAAAAAGTGCTGGCCGGCAAAACGGTTAACGTGGGCGCCTCGCTGGGCGAGCTGAGCGAAGGCTTTGGCGGCTCGTCCAGCAGCGCCGACGTGGAAGTCATGCTGCAGCTGGTGTACCTGTATTTCCACGACGTCCGCAAGGATGACGGCCTGTACCAGTCCTTCATCGGCAAGCAGCAGGACCTGGCGAAGAACAGCATGGCGCAGCCGGAAGCCGTGTTCTACGACGCCATCCAGCATGCCATGTTTGGCGACGGCCCCCGCGTGGAAGGCGTGCCGCGCGCCGAGGATTTCGATCGTGTGGGCCTGGAGCGGTCGCTGGAGATTTTCCGCCAGCGTTTTTCCAGCGCGCGCGACATGACCTTCATCTTCACCGGCAGCTTCGAGGTCGACAAGATCAAGCCGCTGATCGCCAGCTACCTGGGCACCTTGCCCGTGGCCGAGCTGCCGCATGCCTACCGCGACGTCGGCTTGCGCCCCGTGGCCGGGGTGGTCAAGAAGGATGTCTATATGGGGAGCGAGCCGAAAAGCAATATCTCGATCACCTTCAATGGCGACGTGGCGTATTCGGATGAGCAAAAGCTGACCTTGCAGGCGCTGGGCGAGGTGCTGAACCTGAAAGTCATCGAAGTGCTGCGCGAAAAGATGGGCATGATCTATGGCGGCGGCTTTGAAACGACGATGGGCCAGCATCCGTACGGCCACTATTCGGTGGCGCTGAGCTTGCCGACGGGGCCGGAAAACGTCGACAAGGTGATCGCCGCCGCGTTTGCCGAGATCAGCAAGATGAAGACGGACGGGCCATCCGCGTCCGACCTGGAAAAGGTCAAGCTGAACTGGATCACGCGCCAGCAGAAATCGCTGCGCGAAAACCGCTACTGGATGAACCAGTTGATGGGCTCGGTGACGCAGGGACGCGATCCCGCGCAAATCCTGCGCTTCGAGCAGCGCGTGCGCGCCATCACGCCGCAAGCCGTGAAGCAGGCAGCGCAGCGCTACCTGGACATGCGTAATTATGTGCAGGTGGTGCTGTATCCGGAACGTAAAAATATTGCATCGAAGTAATCTTCATTGTTGACGTGCAGGGGCGGCAGGGCGACGAAGCTGTTAAACTGCTGCTTATTGATGTGATATTGCAATTTAACAAGTAAGGAATGCACGATGGCGAAGAAAGAAGAACTCGATCCGGAAACCCTGGAACTGATCAACTGGTGCATCGAGGTCGAAGGCTTCCTCGTCGCCGGCGGCGCTACCGTGGCACAGGCGCAAGATCATATCGAAGAACAGGTCGAGTGGTTTACCGACCAGTTCTATGACGGCTTGACGCCGGAAGAGGCAGCCAAGGAAGCCTTGGCCTGACCTTCAGCTTCACACTCACAGCGGGCGGTGCCTGCCGGGCACAGCCCGGTAGCGCCGCCCGTTTTGCTTTTCTGAAAAGATTTCCATAAGGCAACTTCAAGGCGTTTTCACGCATAGCGCATTTTTTGTATATTATTTTTCCAGGCTCCCATGACTCTCCGTTCGCGCATTCTCCTGTTGTGCTTTAGTACCTTGCTGGGCATCGTCCTCATCGCTTCCTTTTCCCTGTATTCGCTGCGCCAGACCATGATGGCCGAGCGCGTCGAGCAATTGACGGTGCTGGTCGAGCTGGCCAATGCTTCGGTGGAAAAGGCGTATGCGCTGGAACAGTCGGGCAAGCTCACGCGTGAGCAGGCGCAGCAGCAGGCCAAGCTGGCCATCGGCAGCTTCGTCAAGGACGAGATGTATTATTTCGTGCGCGATTTCAGCACGGACTTGCTGTACGTGCATCCGAATGCGTCGCGCATCGGCACGCCGCAAAAGAATATGAAGCAGTCGGGCGACCGTTATCGCGCGGCGCTGGCAAACAGCCGCATCGGCTTCGTGCAGGCCGACGGCACGCGCCCCGGCGTCAAGGATCCGGTGGCGAAGATGTATGCGGTGGTGAAATTTGCGCCGTGGGACTGGCTGGTCGGCACGGGCACGTATATCGATGACATCAACCACAAGTTCTGGGCCCAGGCGGGCGTGCTGCTGGCCATCGGTGGCGCGCTGATGCTGGTGGTGGGCGGTTTGGCGGCGCTGATGCTGCGCCGCATCCTGGGCCAGCTCGGTGGCGAACCCGACTACGCAGCGGCCATCGTCGCGCAAATCGCCAAGGGGGACCTGACCACGCATATCGAGACGCGCCCTGGCGATACGTCCAGCCTGTTGATGGCGATCAAGGCCATGCGCGATAACCTGGCACACCTGGTGAGCCAGGTACGCAACGATGCGGACGCCATTTCCACGGCGTCCGGCGAGATCGCTTCGGGCAACCACGACTTGTCGGCGCGCACGGAGCAGCAGGCGGGATCGCTGGAAGAAACGGCGTCGACGATGGAAGAGATGACGTCGACCGTGCGCCAGAATGCGGACAACGCGCGCCAGGCCAACCAGCTGGCCATTTCTGCCTCGCAAGTGGCGACGCAGGCCGGCGGCGTGGTGGGCCAGGTGGTCGATACCATGGGCGCCATCAATGCCTCGTCGAAGAAGATCGGCGACATCATCGCCGTCATCGACGGCATCGCCTTCCAGACGAATATCCTGGCCTTGAACGCGGCCGTGGAAGCGGCCCGCGCGGGCGAGCAGGGCCGTGGTTTCGCCGTCGTGGCGACAGAGGTGCGCAACCTGGCGCAACGCTCGGCCGCCGCTGCCAAGGAGATCAAGCAATTGATCGACAGTTCCGCCGAGCAAGTGGGCGCCGGCGAAAAACTGGTGGCGCTGGCCGGCGAGACGATGGAAAAAGTCGTTTCCAGCGTGCAGCATGTGACCGATATCGTGGCCGAGATTTCCTCGGCCAGCGCCGAACAGAGCGCCGGCATCGAACAGATCAACCAGGCCATCGTCGAGATGGATAACATGACGCAGCAAAACTCGGCGCTGGTGGAACAGGCGTCGGCGGCGGCGCAGGCGATGAACGAGCAGGCGGCCGGGCTGGCGCAGATCGTCAGCGTGTTCAAGGTGGGAACGGCGACAGCGGCGCCGCGCCGGATCCGGTAAGGGCGGCAGCTTTCCCCTCAGTCAAGGGAACTTTTTGATTGCTCGCCTGTCCAAAATTCTTGGTCCGCAATGGACGTAGAGCAGAGGTGAGCATGACAGACGGTTTTTCCTATCACGCGGCGTTCGCCCGCAACCTGGGCTGGGTCACGCAGGCGGAGCAGGACAGCCTGCGCGGCAAGCGCGTGGCCATCGCCGGCATGGGGGGCGTGGGCGGCGTGCATTTGCTGACCCTGGCGCGGCTGGGCATCGGCGCCTTCCACATCGCCGATTTCGACACTTTCGACATCGCCAATTTCAACCGCCAGGCCGGCGCCATGGTGTCCACCCTGGGCCAGCCCAAGGTGGCCGTGCTGGCGCAGATGGCGCGTGATATCAACCCCGAACTGGACATCAAGTCATTTCCCGATGGCGTCCATGAGAGCAACCTGGCGGAGTTCTTCGCCGGCGTCGACCTGTACGTGGATGGCCTGGATTTCTTCGCCTTCCCCGCGCGGCAAGCCACCTTCGCCATGTGCGCGCGCCTGGGCATCCCCGCCATCACGGCCGCGCCGCTGGGCATGGGCACGGCCGTGCTCAGCTTCATGCCGGGCAAGATGACGTTCGAGCAGTATTTTGGCTGGGGCGACTTGCCCGAGGAAGAAAAAGCCCTGCGTTTCCTCGTCGGCCTGGCGCCGGCCGGCCTGCATGCTCCCTATCTGCTCGACCCGTCCGCCATCAACCTGAAGGAGCGGCGCGGGCCATCGACCATCATGGGTTGCCAGCTGTGCGCGGGCGCCGCCGCCACCGAGGCGCTGAAGATCTTGTTGAAGCGCGGCAAGGTGGTGGCGGCGCCGCACGGCATGCATTTCGATGCCTACCGCAACAAGCTCGTGCATACCTGGCGTCCGGGCGGCAACCGCCATCCCTTGCAACGGCTGACGATGGCCATCATCAAGCGGCGCCGCGCGGCGCGGGGAGGCTAGATGGCGCCGGCACCGCAGCTCGATACCATCCTGGAAAACATCCTCGACCAGGCCCGCTGGGCGCCCCGCGGCGACAATACGCAGCCATGGCGCTTCGAGATCGTCGCGCCCCGGCACGTCGTCGTGCATGGCTTCGATACGCGCAGCCATTGCGTGTATGACCTCGACGGCCATCCCAGCCAGCTGTCGCTGGGCGCCTTGCTGGAAAGCCTGGCGCTGGCGGCCAGCAGCCACGGCTTGCGCATGGAGGCGCGCCGGCGCCTGTCCATGCCCGATACCCTGCCCACGTTTGACGTGCACCTGCTCGACAGTCCCGGCATGCTGCCCGATCCGCTGGCGGCCTTCTTGCCACGCCGCAGCGTGCAGCGGCGCCGGCTCGGCACGCGCCGCCTGCGCGCCAGCGAAAAGGCCGCGCTGGCGGCCAGCCTGCCGCCCGGCTATGGCGTGCAGTGGCATGAAGGCTGGCGTGCGCGCCTGGCCTGCGCGCGCCTGATGTTCGACAATGCGAAGCTGCGCCTGACCATGCCCGAGGCGCACAGGGTGCACCGCGACGTGATCGAGTGGGGCGCGCGCTTCAGCAACGACCGCATCCCGGACCAGGCGCTCGGCGTCGACCCGGTGACGGCGCGGCTGATGCGCTGGATCATGCAAAGCTGGCGCCGCGTGGATTTCTTCAATACCTGGCTGGCGGGCACGCTGGCGCCCCGGCTGCAGATGGACTTGCTGCCCGGCCTGTATTGCGCCGCGCATGGCGTGCTGCTGGCCGATGCGCCGCCGCGCCATATCGATGATTACGTGGCGGCCGGCCGCGCCATGCAGCGCTTCTGGCTGACGGCCACGCAGCTGGGCCTGCAATTGCAGCCGGAACTGACGCCGCTGATTTTTTCCCGCTATGTGCGGGAACGGCGGGCTTTTTCGCGCACCGAGGGCATGCAGGAGCTGGCGCAGGAACTGGCGGGACAATGCCAGTCCGTGCTGGGCGCGGCGGCGTTCGATCGGGCCGTCTTCCTGTGCCGCATCGGCGCCGGGCCGGCTGCCCGCGCGCGTTCCCTGCGCCGTCCGCTGTCCGAGCTGCTCGTGACACCGGCCACGGCGCCATGAGGCGGCGCCGTCCATGCCGGCGGCGCCCGTCAGCGCCGGCGCCTGCCCAAGCCGGTTGCGCCAGTCGCGCCGGCGACGGCGGCCAGCGCGGCCAGGCCTGCAGCCAGCAAGGGCAGGGTGCCTGGTAGCGGCATCGGCGTGGCGTGGCGCACATACGCCAGTTCGGAACTGTTGAGCATGTTCAATACCAGCGTGTAGCTGCCTGCCGCCAGCAGATCCGTGACGGCGCCAAACTGGCCGCCGCAGCTGGTGCCGATGCCCGTGCCGGTGGGCGTGCCGCAGCCGGTCGGATCGTAGGTGAACACGTTGCCGCTGGTCAGCGGCGCCTGGGCGTAGCCCGTATTCAGGCTGGCATCGTCGGCCAGTTCGGTGCCGCCGAGGATGCCCGAGCCGAGGCTGCCGTCGGGCGCCCAGTTGAAGACGATCTGGCCATTGCCGTCGATGATGCTGAAGGTGAGCGCCATATTCGTGCTGGCGGCCGATCCCGTGCCGGCCAGGGCATCCAGGTACAGTTGCATGAAGGGCAGGGCCTGGAAGTTGAAGGCCAAGGTCGCGCCCGGTTCGCCGACGACGAAGTTGACGGCCATGGCCGTGGTGGAGCCATTGCGCCCCGACGCGTCGGCGTTGCCGCTGCCCGTCAGGAAGGTTTCCGCCGCATTGACCGTATGCGTGCTTGTCGACCCCGGTGGAAAGGGCGGGATCTGCGACGTGACGATCTGCGCATCGCCGCGCGCATACGAGGCGTTGCCCATGCCTTGCTGCGTGAAATCGTTTTGCCCTTTGCTGACGGCGCCGCGCGCCGCTTGCGGTGCGTCAATCTCGTTGCTGCCGCCGTGGATGACGCTGCTGCCATTCAGGGTGGCCGTAGTGCGCGACAGGTCGATGTTGCTCAGCAAGGTGGTGGAACCCGTGGGATTGCTGATCACCAGGCCAAAGACGCTCGTGTACGCATAGCCATATGCCGCGGCGTGGGCTGCGTCGCTAGCCGCCAGCAGCAGCATGGCCAGCAGCGCCGCGGGAAGGCGGTTACAAGAAAAAATGCTCATGAAAAATCCTCATCTCCTGCTCGGACGGCGGCATGGCGGCGGCTGTGCAGGCGGCGCCAGGCTGTAAGGAAAACCGACAGGCTTGCCGCATAAAAAAGGCGAGGAGACTACCCTCGCCTGTGAGTCCCCCTGTTAGCTGCTTCAGGCGCTGACCTTGCGGCGGCTGGCATAGCCCAATCCAGCCAGGCCCAGGCCCAGCAGGGCCAAGGTGCCCGGTTCCGGTGCCGCTTGCTGTTTCACGAGGTCCACGCTTTCCACCGCGTTCAGGGTCAGCGTGTAGTTGCCGGCGCTTAAGGCATTGCTGACGGCGCTGAAGTTGCCGCCGCAGCCCGTGCCTACGCCCGTGCCCGTGGGTGTGCCGCAGCCGGTGGGGTCATAGGTGAACAGATTGCCGCGCGTCAGGAAGTTGGTCGCCAGGCTGGTGTTCAGGTTGGCATCGTCGGCCGATTCCGTGCCGCCCGAGATGCCCGAGCCGACCACGCCGTCGGGTGTCCAGTTGAAGACCGTCGCGCCAGTCGAGTCGGTGATGGTGAAGGTGACCACCAGGTTGGCCGTCGCCGTGGACAGGGGGCCGACATTGTTTTGCAAGAAGACCTGCATGAAGGGCGAGGACAGGAAGTCAAAGCTCAGGGTTGCCGTTGGCGAGCCGACGACGAAGTTGACCGAGAAACCCGTGGTCGAGCCGTTGCGCCCGGAAGCGTCGGCCGTTCCGGAGGGGTCGTCCAGGTGGACTTCGGCCACGTTGACGGCTTGCGTGGAAGTGGAGCCGGGCGGGAACGAGGGGAATTGCGTGCTGACGATTTGCGCATCGCCGCGCGAATAGTTGCCCGACGGGCCTTGCTGCGTGAAGTCGTTCTCGCCCTTGGTGACGGCGCCGACCGTGGCGCGCGGCGAATCGAGTGTGCCGGGACCGCCCTGGATGACGCTCACGCCATTCAGGGTGGCCGTGCTGCGCGAGATGGTGGTGCTGTTCAGGGCCGTGATCGAGCCCGTGGCGGCGGCGATCTGCAGGCCGAAGATGTTGTTGTAGGAGTAGCCGTAGCCGCCCGCCTGGGCGCTACCGGCGGCGCACAGCATGGCCAGTGCCGCCGCGGCCGGGAGCAGTTTCAGTTGGGAAAATTTCATTTGGATCACCTCACATCATGTGGTTGGGGAAGTCTTGCCTGAGCCCTGTCGGCAGGTGCTCATGGCCAGTACTAAGCGACTTCCATGCCAATGCATGAGATTCTTTTAAAATCAATGGCTTGGCCGGCTTTTGTTGACGTGGTGCAGGTGTTGGCGCAGGCGCTGTAAGAAAAGCCGACGGCGGCCGTCAGGGCTGGCCGCCGTGGGGAGCCGGGGCCAGCAGGGCCCGGATGTTGGCCAGCAGGCGCGGCCCCGGCGGGCAAGCCTGGAAGGCGGCCGCCAGTTGCCGCGCCGCCAGCCTGGCCTGGGCATCGTCCAGCATCCGCGTGGCCGCATGGCGCAAGGCCGTTTCCTGGAAGCGGTCGGCGCGCAGCAGCAGGCCGGCGCCGGCGCCGACGATGCCATGCATGTTCAGGAACTGGTCGAGATTGCCGGCGATGCCGATCACGGGCACGCCCGCCGTCAGCGCCTGCTGGCTGGTGGGGCTGCCGCCGTTGCAAATGACCAGGCTGGCGCGGCGGGCGGCCGCATCGCCGGGCAGGAAGGGGGCGACAAAGGCGTTGGGCGGCACGGCATCGACGCGGATGGTGCCGGCCGTGGCCGCCAGCACGGTGACGGGCAGGGGCGCCAGCGCGCGCAGCACGCGCGGCAGCAGCTGGCCCTGGCCGGAACTGCCCAGGGTGACGTAGATGATGGGGCGTCCACTGCTCAGCTCCGCGCGCTGCCACCAGTCCGGCAGCTCGAGCGGCGGGGCCCAGATGACGGCGCCCAGGTAGTCGTGCGTGGGCGGCATGGCCTGCGGCGCAAACAGTTGCGGGATGTCCGCGTACAAGGTGCGGTCGGCATCCGTATAGGTGCGGCGCAGGTCGCTGCCCAGCGATGGCAGGCCGTGCTGGCGGCGCACGCGGTTCAGGGGCACGGCGTGCGAGGCGAAGGCCAGCGGGCGGATCAGGCGGAACAGGGGATTGGCCAGCCAGATGGGCAGCACGCTGGTGAGGGGCAGGCTGGGCACCGTGTAATGCTGGCGCACGTGGGGACTCCAGTAGGCATTGCTGACGGTCATGTAGGGAATGCGCTGCAGGCGCGCACTGACGGACAGCGACAGGCGAAAGTCGCCGATGACGAGGTCGGGCTGCACGGTGTTGAGCAGGCGCAGATCGTCTGCCACGTATTGCAGCAGCGTGCTTTCTGTATAGACGGGCTTGCCTTTGGCCAGCGCCTGCAGAAATTGCTGTGAGGGTATGCTGTCGATGCGCCAGCGCCGCAACGCGGCTTGCCTAAAGCAGAAGTCATAACCGTCCGCGCAGGCAAAGTGCACATCGTACGCATCCTCGTCCAAGCCTTGCGCCAGGCTCAGTGGGCGGCCGATATGGGCCAGGGTCACTGCCTCGGCCATGAAAAGAATTTTTGTGCGCGTCATTGGATGGGCTCTTGCGTCGTCTCCCGTGATGCAGCTTTGCCTGCCGGATGCCTGCAAGGTTGGAGTGGCGAACCGGCGTTTGGTTCCCGCCGCGCGTGGCCAGGCGTGGCTGCTGGGCGCCAGGCTTTCCCGTCATCGGCTAGAGTGAGCGTAAAGGAGGTCCGCCATGCACCCACTATCCCGCGATATTCCGCGGCGCGCGCACAGCACGCCAGAACCCGATATGCCGCCGCCGCCCGAAGGCGATCCGCTTACGCCGCCGCCGGAGCCGCCGCCGCACATCGATCCCGTGCCGGTCGAGGAGCCGACGCCGCCAGCGCCACCCGTCAAGATGGGGTGAGCGACAGGCGGCATGCCGCCGCACCTGCCGCCACGCCCTTTATTTCCAGTCGGAAATGGAATGCGCACGCGGCGGTATCGCCACGCCATTTAAACAACAAAAAAGCCAATAAATGTTGCCGAGTGGATACAAAATGCGTGCTAACTGCTGTGTGTCATGCGGCCGTCACGATTCTGTTCTTATAATGAGACATCATAAAAATTCTTGTACAGGAGACCATCATGGGCAATTCCTTGCATAACAAAATTTACTTGGGCAGGCGGCCCGCGATCACCGGCAAGAACCTGATGGCGCTCGCGGTGGCAGGCGCCGTGGCCGGTTGTGGCCTGGCGTGGTTGCTGCTGCGCACCTACAAATAAGCGTCAGTCAGCCCGTGTTTCAGCCATCCGTTCGCTGCGCGGGCGGTGGCAGATTCACGTTGCCTGTTGCCGATGCGCAGCGGGGCGCGTACCATGGGGGCCGAACACCTGGCCTTTTATGGAAAAGTAATGAAGAACGAGAAATTAACGACCGATGAATATGACGCGCTGGAGCAAGTTGCACGCGGCATCAAGACCGAGCGCCCGAGCGCTTGCGTTGCCCGCAATGCCAAGCGCCTGTCCGGCCTGAAGCTGCTCAGCTATGCGCGCGATGGCCGCCTGTCCATCACCGAGAAGGCGCAACAACTGCTGTTCCTGCGTCGCTGCATCATGGGCTTGCGCGCCGTGGCCGTCGACCCGCTGACCAAGCTGGACACGGACGTGGCCTATTTCCTGGGCAAGAAAGCCCACATCGTGGCGCGCGCCGAGGGCGAGGGCCACGACATTTCCGACAAGGGCCGCGACTCGCTGGCCGACATCGACACCCTGGGCCTGTAAGGCTCACAACCGGCCCCTGCGGCCGGTTTTCGCATCCCACCACCTATTGACAACCATCCCCTTTGGAGAACACTTTGGACAGCGCGATGAACTGGTCGGCCCATGAATTGACGATGACGGTCCTGATGACGCCCGATATGGCCAACTTTTCCGGCAACGTGCACGGCGGCACCATCCTGAAATACCTCGACAGCGTTGCCTACGCCTGCGCCAGCCGCTATTCGGGCAGCTACGTGGTGACCTTGTCGGTGGACCAGGTGATGTTCTTGCAACCGATCCACGTGGGCGAGCTGGTGACCTTCCTCGCCTCGATCAATTACACGGGCACGACTTCGATGGAAGTGGGTATCCGCGTGGTGACGGAAAATATCCAGCAGCGCCTGGTGCGCCATGCCAACAGCTGCTATTTCACCATGGTGGCCGTGGACGCCAACCGCAAGCCCGTGGCCGTGCCGCCGCTGGCGCTGGAGACGCCGGAGCAGCAGGTGCGCTTCGAGCAGGCCAAGCTGCGCAAGCTGTCGCGCCAGAAGGTGTCGAAGAAATAGGCATCGCAGCATCAAGCTGTTGCAGATGCAAAAACGGCCACCAGAGCGATCTGGTGGCCGTTTTTTATTGCCTGCCGCCGGGTGGCGGCATGGCGCCGTGATTAACGGTCGCCGTAGCTGCGGCGTGCGCCGTCGGTGCTGCGCGGGTTGGAACCCTTGTAGCCGCCGCCGGTGCTTGGTGCGCCGTCTTTACGTGGTGCGCCCGGCTTGCTGAACGTGCGTTGGCCTGGTTTTGCGCCGCCGCGGTTGTCGCCTGGTTTCCAGCCGCCTGGACGGGCGCTCGAACGTGGTGCCGACGCCGTTTTCTTTGGCTCGAAACCTTCGATGACATTGACCGGGATCAATTGCTTGGTGAAGCGTTCGATGCGCTTGACGTTCATGCCTTCAGCGTGGTTCACCAGCGAGATGGCCAGGCCATTGCGGCCAGCGCGGCCGGTACGGCCGATGCGGTGGACGTAGTCTTCCGGGAACTTCGGCAGGTCGTAGTTGAACACGTGGGTGATCGTTGGCACGTCGATACCGCGGGCGGCAACGTCGGTGGCAACCAGCACCTTGACCTGGCCGCGGCGCATGCCGTCCAGGGTGCGGTTGCGCGCGCCCTGATGCATGTCGCCGTGCAAGGCGGCAGCCGAGAAACCGGCGATGTTCAGACGGTCGGCGATGGTGTCGGCGTCACGCTTGGTGGCGGTAAACACAACAGCCTGGTCCAGCGTTTCGTCGCGCAGCAGGTGGTCCAGCAGGCGATTCTTGTGCGACAGGTCGTCGACGAAGTGCACGCGCTGGGTGATGTTTTCATGCTTGTTGCTCGAGCTTGCCACCTGGATGACCAGCGGGTTTTTCGTGATGCGGCGCGCCATGTTGCCGACGACGCCATCGAGCGTGGCCGAGAACAGCATGGTTTGACGGCCTTCCGGCGTCGCTTCGACGATCTTTTCGATGTCGTCGATGAAACCCATGTCCAGCATGCGGTCGGCTTCGTCCAGCACCAGGATTTCCAGTTGCGAGAAGTCGATCTTGCCCGAATCCATGTGGTCGATCAAACGGCCAGGAGTGGCGACCAGAATCTCGGGATTCTTGGCCAGCAATTGCATCTGTTTAGGATAAGGCATGCCGCCCAGGATCGACACAGCCTTGATGCGGCGGATGCCGGTGCTGTACTTGTCGGTATTGGTCGTCACTTGCAGGGCCAGTTCGCGGGTCGGGGTCAGCACCAGCATTTTTGGCTGGGCAGCCTTGAAGCGTGGACGCTCGCCGCGGGCGCGCGATGCTTGCATTTCCTGGTTTGGCGTCTTGCCGGCGGCGCTTTGTTCGGCGCTGGCCAGTTTGTGCAGCGACGGCAGCATGAATGCCGCGGTCTTGCCCGAACCGGTCTGCGACGAGACCAGCAGGTCACGGCCTTCGATCGCGGCTGGAATCGCTTGCGACTGTACCGCGGTTGGCGCGGTGTAGCCCGATTCGGTCAGAGCGGCGAGGATGGACGGATGCAGGCCTAAGGATTCAAATGTCATTCTTTTTCTTTCGTGAAAATCAGCGTTCTTGCAAAAAGCAGAACGCAAAATAGCAACGCCAACCAAAACGAAATGACTCAACTAGAAAGAAATTTCGGCACAAAAGCTTTGCGCCGGGACGGTGTCAGGTGCGACACACAAGGCGGGAGGGCTTTATAAGCGGCATCCTGTGGATGCGCTAAGGCTTGCGAAGCTGCTAAGTTTGTAGTGCATATAACTGCGGTGTTGCCATCGCTTCAAGGGAACATATTGCAGCGCACAACGACACTATACCGTATTTGCCGCCGTTTTGCACTGCCTAAATGGGAAGAAGCGCGAGTCCTACCACGTTTTTCGCATGTTTCCTATGTGAAATCAGTAGAAATACGTAGTTTTTCGGCGGGTGGGCGGCACAGGGCCGCGACGCTGGCGGGACCGACCTCGCCATGCCCCTTCCGGTCCGGCCTGATGGGGCGCGCGGCTGGCGCCGGGCCGGCCAGGCCTGTCCGCCCCTGCCGCATCACTCCACTTCCGGATTGACCGCCATCACTTGCGAAAAGCCGCCATCGACGTAGGTAATCTCGCCCGTGATGCCCGAGGCCAGGTCGGACAGCAGGAAAGCGGCCGTATTGCCGACTTCCTCGATGGTGACGTTGCGGCGCAGCGGGGCGTGCTCGGCGACAAAGCCCAGCAGCTTGCTGAAGTCCTTGATGCCGGTCGCGGCCAGGGTCTTGATGGGGCCGGCCGAGATGCCGTTGGCGCGGATGCCGCGCGGACCCAGCGATTCGGCCAGGTAGCGCACGGACGCTTCCAGCGACGCCTTGGCCAGGCCCATGGTGTTGTAGTAGGGCACGGCGCGCACGGCGCCCAGGTATGTCAGCGTCAATACCGAGGCGCCCGGATGCAGCAGCGGCAGGGCGGCCTTGGCCATGGCGGGGAAGCTGTAGGCGGAAATGTCGTGCGCGATGCGGAAACTGTCGCGCGACAGGCCGTCGAGGAAGTCGCCGGCGATCGCTTCGCGCGGGGCGAAGCCGATGGCGTGCACCAGACCGTCCAATTGTTCCCAGTGCTGCGCCAGGTCGCCGAAGACGGCGCTGATCTGCTCGTCGCTGGACACGTCGCAGTCGAACACCAGTTCGCTGCCGAATTCGGCCGCAAATTCCGTGATGCGCTCCTTGAAGCGTTCGCCCACATAGGTGAAGGCCAGGGTGGCGCCTTCGCGGTGGCAAGCCTTGGCGATGCCATAGGCAATCGAGCGATTCGACAGCAGGCCCGTGATAAGAATTTTTTTGCCTTGCAAGAAAGCCATGACGACTCCTGTCTCGGTGGGTGGGCGGGTAGGGCGGATGTACAACCGGCCGCGACAGCTAAGCTGTGGCGGCCGGTGGCGTGTTTCCAGTACGAATCAGGCGTAGCGCAGCTTAGTGGCGCGCTTTTGCTCGGCTATTGCCGCCACCGCGCTGGATGCGCGGTTTCACCAGTGAAATTGGCGCTGCCTGCACCTTGCCGCCCTTGGTGACGCGGCGCACGGCCTTGGCGGCGCGTTCCGGACGGTCCGCTTCCAGCAGCATGGTGGCGCTGTCGGCGATTTCCTGCGTGATGTCCTTGTTCATCGTGGCCGAGGTTTTCGGCACGAGGATGGTGGAGCCGGCGCGCAGGCGGGTGCGCTGGGGAATGTTGTTGGCCTGGCGCAGGACGTCGGCCGTGGTGCCGAATTTCGATGCCAGGGTTTCGATGCGTTCGCGCGCATTGGTGATCTTGTGCGTGGTCCAGCTCGACAAGGCGTGGCCCCATTGCGCCAGGTTGGTGGTGAACTTGGCGGCGTTTTCCTGCGGCAACAGAATCTTGGTCTTTTCGCCGCCGATGATGACGGGGCGGTTAAATTGCGGATTCAAGGCCTTGAATTCATCCATCGACAGCTCGGCCAGCTGGGCGGCCACGGTGATGTCGATGTCGCTGGTCTTGTCGATGGCCGTGAAGTACGGCTGGTTGTCGACGACGGGCAGGGTCAGGCCGAACTGGGCCGGATTGGCGATGATGTTTTTCACCGCCTGCAGCTTGGGCACGTAGTTGCGCGTTTCGGCCGGCATCAGGTCGGCCAGGCTTTCGAAGTCGGTGGGCTTGCCCAGCGCCTGGTTTTTCTTGATGGCGCGCTGCACCGAGCCTTCACCCCAGTTATAGGCGGCCAGGGCCAGCTGCCAGTCGCCAAACATGTCATACAGGCGCTGCAGGTAGGTCAGGGCCGCATCGGTCGAGGCCAGTACGCCGCGGCGCTCGTCCTTGAACATGTTTTGCTTGAGGTTGAAGTCGCGTCCGGTGGCGGGCACGAATTGCCACATGCCGGCCGCATTGGCGCTCGAGAACGCCTGCGGGTTGAAGGCGGATTCGATAAACGGCAGCAAGGCCAGTTCCGTCGGCATGCCGCGCTTTTCCAGTTCCTGCACCACGTGGAAGATGTAGCGTGAGGCGCGCGCCGTCGTGCGGGCGATGTAGTCGGGGCGCGTGGCATACCAGTTGACGTGGTTGGCCACCAGCTGGTTGTTAATGTCGGGAATCGCATAGCCGCTGCGGATGCGGCCCCAGACGTCGGCTTCGCGCAGCGGATCGGAACTGTCGCTGAGGTTTTTCAGCAGGCGGTCGGTCTTTTGCAGGCGGTTGTCGAGGGTGGGGAGTTTCGCCGTGACCTGGGCGGTCATCGGGATCAGGGCGGGTGTGGTGGCGGCGACTGGCGCGTTATCGCTCTCAACACCGGCTTCGTACGCCTGGCTGAGGGCGGGCGCAAGCGCCAGGGCCAACGCCGCCAGGACGGTAGATTTAAAGGAGTTTTCGTGCATAGTGTTCCATTGTTGTCGTCGGAGAAACATCGGACAGACCCATGATTAAGCAGCGAGTGTACGTATATCCCCATGCCGGAGTCAAGAATTATGTCAGCATGATGACAGCACATACGGGGAAATAGCTAAGTTTCCATTCGCTAATAATGCAATTATTGCAAATTTAATTTGCCATTTGCGTGATTCGGCCGCTGTTATAGCATACATGGGCAGGGGCACGGCGCAAGCCTGGACGGCGCCGGGTATGAGGCTGCGCAAAAGTGCGTACAATTTGGCTTTGGCCGGCCATTCAGCCGCCGGCCGCCTTATTGATAGAGAGTCATGCATATGAACACCCCGCCGCGCCACGACGACGACAACGCCGTCATCATCGCCAATACCGTCGCCTGGCTGGAAAAGGCCGTGATCGGCCTGAACCTGTGCCCGTTCGCCAAGGCCGTGCACGTCAAGAAACAGATCCGCTACGTGGTGTGCGAGTCGGAAAATCCGGAAGACTTGCTGGCGCTGCTGATGGACGAGCTGCAAATCCTGGCCGACACGGACCCCGAGCAGATCGACACGACCCTGCTGATCCACCCGTACACGCTCAACGATTTCCTCGACTACAACGAATTCCTCGACGTGGCCGATGCGGCCGTGGAAGACATGCACCTGGCTGGCGAGCTGCAGGTGGCCAGTTTCCACCCGCACTACCAGTTCGCGGAAACGTTCGAGGACGATATCAGCAACTACACCAACCGCTCGCCGTATCCGACCCTGCACCTGCTGCGCGAAGACAGCATCGAGCGGGCCGTCGAGGCCTTCCCGGAAGCGTCCGAGATTTTCGACAAGAATATCGCCACCCTGGAAAAGCTGGGCATCGAAGGCTGGGAGCAACTCGGCTTGCCGAAGGTGTCCTGATGGCCGACAAGGACTTGCCGCTCCGCCCCGACACGCCGTGCGTGGCCGTGTGCTCGACGACGTTCGATGAAATCTGCCGCGGCTGCGGCCGCAGCGTGGTGGAAGTGGCCCACTGGGTGTCGATGACGGATGAAGAGAAGGAAGTGGTGTGGGTGCGCATCCTGGCGCAAGGCTATCCGCGCCGGAATACTTGAACAGCGACGCAACAGGGAAGTATCCCTATTGCGTCGGCGCTTGAGCAAATCGTCGCCGCTCGCGACGATTTGCTTGGGCGTCTCAGAAACTGCCGATGAAGTCTTTCTTGCCGACTTCGATGCCATTGTGGCGCAGGATGTCGTACGCCGTCGTCGCGTGGAAGAAGAAGTGCGGCAGCGCGTAGTGGAACAGATATGTCTGGCCCGTGAAATGCTTGGTCTTTTCGCCGCTGCCGGTGGTGATGGCACGCGTTTCGCTGCCGTCGATGTCCGCTTGCGGCAGGCTTTCCAGGAAGGCGATGGTTTTCACGATGCGCGCCTTCAGTTCCGCAAAACTCTGTTCGCTGTCTTCATACGGCGGCACGGCCACGCCGGCCAGGCGCGCGCCGCAGCCCTTGGCAAAGTCGGTGGCGATCTGGATCTGGCGCACGAACGGCAGCATGTCCGGGAACAAACGGAATTGCAGCAGGGCGTTCGGGTCGATTTTCTTGTCTTGCGCGTGCGTTTCCGCCTTGTCGAGGATGGCGGCCAGGCTGCCCAGGATCTGTTTGAAGACGGGAATCGATGCGGAATAGATGGAGAAGGTCATGGTGGTTCCTCTAGGTGAAGTGGCGCGATGATAGCAAGCCGCGCGCTTTTCTGCTGGCGCCCGCTCTGCGCGCTGGCCGGCGTGTGGTTTTTCAGTCCTGTCTATATGGCATGACGTCACTGCCTGCGTGTGTTTATTGGTGACTTTTCCCGCTTTTTCCATGCATAATTGCTTCTGAAAAAGTTTCTTCCCGCCCTATCACCCACGCTCCCCTGTAAAGTTCGATGATCGCTCGCCTGATCCCTGTTGCCCTGTTCCTGCATGTCTAATTCTCCCTATCAACGCCTGCGTTCCAGCCTGAGCGCCCTGTACGGCTCGTCGATCTATGGCGCCCTGCTGCTGGTGGTGTTTGGCGGCCTCGTGCTGCCCGCCATCATCGGCAGCTACCTGCTGGTGGGCGTGCACGAGCGCCAGTCGGCGCGCACCAGCCTGAACGAGGCGCTGCAGCGCAATGCCGACATCCTCGCGCTGGGCATGCAGGAGTCCCTGTGGAACATGAACGCGGAATCGGCCCACTCGCTGGTCGAGTCGGTGATGCGCGACCGCGCCGTGCTGCTGGTGAAGGTGGTGGGGCAGGGCGATACGGAATTCATCCGCCTGCAGGCGCCGCAGCGCCCCGTCGGCAATCTGTACCGGGCCGAGCGCGATATCCTCGTGCGCGGCGAGCGCATCGGTCACGTGGTGGTCGAGATGGACGATGCGCGCAGCCAGCAGGAACTGCGCGAAAAGCAGATGTCGTATATTTTCGTGCTCGGCGCGCAGCTGGCCATCTCGATGGCGCTGATCGTGCTGTTCCTGAACCGCCGGCTGCTGAAGCCGCTGCGCCGCCTGATGCGTTTTTCCGACCGCCTGTCGCATGGCGATTTCGACACGCGCCTGGCGTCGGGCAGCAATGACGAGCTGGGACGCCTGATGGCCCAGCTCGAGCAGATGCGCGCGGCCATCCGCCAGCTGTTCGAGGACGTGGGCCAGCGGGAGGAGCGTTTCCGCACCATCGTCACGCAGGTGCCGGGCGCCGTCTTCCGCTACCGTCCCGACGGCCCCATCGACTTCGTCAGCGACGCCATCGAGGAAATCGCCGGCTATTCGGCGCGCCAGTTCATGCGCGGCAGCACGCATGCCTGGGCCGACCTGATCTGTCCGGAAGACCGCCGCGAACACCGCCGCGCCGTCAGGCAGGCCATCGCCGAAGGCCAGCCGTATGCGCTCGAATACCGCATCGTCGACGCCTACGGCACCGAGCGCTGGGTGGCCGAGAATGGCCAGCCGCAGGCGGGCGAGCCGGGCGTGACCTGGGTTGACGGCATCATCGCCGACATCAGCCAGCGCAAGCACCACGAGATGCGCATCGAGGCCCTGCTGACGGAGCAGAGCGCCATTCTCGATAACGTGATGTTCGGCGTGATGTTCGTGCGCCACCGCCGCATCATCTCCGTCAACCGCCGCTGCGAGGAGCTGTTTGGCTATGATGCCGGTCAAATGACGGGCAATTCGACGGCCATCGTGTTCGCCACCACCTACGACTTCGAGGAGGCGGGCGAGCGCCAGTACCCGGCGCTGGCGGCCGGCGGCGACTTCAGCGAGGAGCGCCAGTACCAGCGCCGCGACGGCAGCCTGTTCTGGGCGCTGGTGAGCGGCTGCGCGCTCGACCCGCTGCGCCCGACGGAAGGCAGCATCTGGGTGTATGCCGACATCACGGCGCGCAAGGAGGCGGAGGAAAAGCTGCGCCTGTCGGCCACCGTGCTCGAGCACATCGCCGACGGCGTGATGGTGGTCGATGCCAGCGGCATCATCGTCACCGTCAATCCCGCCTTCACGCAGATCACCGGTTACAGCGAAGCCGAGGCGCTGGGCCGGCACTCGTCGCTGAACCGCTCGGCGCGCCACGACGCGGGCTTTTACGAAGCCATGTGGAGCGAGCTGAAGGCCAGCGGTTTCTGGCGCGGCGAAATCTGGCACCAGCGCAAGAACGGCGAGGTGTACCTGGAATGGCTGACCATCAGCGCCGTGCGCGACACGCGCGCGGCCACCACCCATTACGTGGGCGTGTTCAGCGACATCACCCTGATCAAGGAGTCGCAGGAAAAGCTCGACCACATGGCGCACCACGACCCGCTGACGGCGCTGCCGAACCGCCTGCTGTTCCACGACCGCCTGCAGCACGCGCTGCTGCGCGCCGCGCGCGACCAGGAGCAGCTGGCCATCCTGTTCATCGACCTGGACCGCTTCAAGAATGTCAATGACACCCTGGGCCACCATGTGGGCGACGAATTGCTGCAAAAGGTGGCCGGCCAGCTGTCGAAACGCCTGCGCGAAGGCGATACGCTGGCGCGCCTGGGCGGCGACGAATTCATCGTGTTGCTCGAACGCATAGATGGCGAATATGGCGCCACGCAGGTGGCGGAAAAGCTGATGACCATGTTCGAGCAGCCGTTCACGGTGGCCGGCCACGAATTGTTCGTCACCTGCAGCGTGGGCATCAGCCTGTATCCGGACGATGCGCTGGACTTGAACATGCTGATCCGTAACGCCGACGTCGCCATGTACCAGGCCAAGGCGCGCGGGCGCAACGGCTACCGCTTCTATGCGCCGTCGATGACGGGCGAGGGCGTCGAGCGCCTGCGCCTGGAAACCTTCTTGCGCCGCTCGCTCGACAAGAACGAGATGTTCCTCAATTACCAGCCGCAGGTGGAAATCGACACGGGCCGCCTGGTCGGCGTCGAAGCGCTGGTGCGCTGGAACCATCCGGAGCTGGGCCTGGTGCCGCCGGCCCGCTTCATTCCGCTGGCCGAGGACAGCGGCTTCATCAACCAGCTGGGCAAATGGGTGCTCGACGAGGCGTGCCGCCAGATGATGCGCTGGCAGGCGCAGGGCTTGCGCGTGCCGAAGATGGCCGTGAACCTGTCGGTAAAACAGTTCGAGCGGGGCAGCATCGCCGGCATGGTCGCCGATATCCTCAAGGAAACGGGCCTCGAGCCGCAGCGGCTGCAGCTGGAAGTGACGGAATCCGTGATCATGAACACGGGCGACGCGCTGGGCTTCATCAACGACTTGCACGCCATCGGCGTGGGCCTGGCCATCGACGATTTCGGCACCGGCTATTCCTCGCTGGCGTACTTGAAACAGCTGCCCGTGCAAACCCTGAAGATCGACCGCTCCTTCATCAAGGATATCTCGACGGACGTGAACGACGAAGCCATCGCCATCGCCATCATCCAGCTGGGCAAGAGCATGCAGTTGTCCGTGATCGCCGAAGGCGTGGAGACGGAAGAGCAGGCGGCGTTCCTGCTGCGCCACGGCTGCAAGCTGGCGCAAGGTTATTTTTATAGCCGCCCGGTGCTGGCACAGGATATGCTGGAGCGCTGGCGTGATGATTAACTAATTCGATAGAGAGAGATCCCATGAGCAGAGAAAAAGCCACGTCGCGCCGCCGTTTCCTGCTTGGCGGCCTGGGATTGGGCGTGGCCGGCGTCGGCGCCCTGGTGCTGGGCTGGGGCGTGCTGCCGCCGCGCCAGCGCCTGAACGGCAGCGCGCCGCTGCCGGTGCAGGATGGCGCCGTGGCCCTGAACGGCTGGCTGGCCATCCAGACGGATGGCACGGTGATCCTGGCCATGCCGCGCAGCGAAATGGGGCAGGGCGTGCACACGGCCCTGCCCATGCTGGTGGCCGAGGAACTCGACGTGCCCTTGTCCAGCGTCAGGCTGATCCAGGCGCCTATGGATAAAATCTTCGGCAATGTCGCCATGCTCACGGATGGCTTGCCGTTTCACCCGGACGACCGGGGGCGCCTGAAGGCGCTGGCGCAGTGGACGGTGGCCAAGGCCGCGCGCGAACTGGGCGTGATCGTCACGGGCGGCTCGTCGAGCGTGAAGGATGGCTGGGGCCCCATGCGCGAGGCGGGCGCGGCGGCGCGCGCCATGCTAGTTGGCGCTGCCGCGGCGCTATGGCAGGTGCCGGCCGCGCAATGCCGCACGGAGAACGGCGAAGTGCTGCACCCGGATGGCCGGCGCGCCAGCTACGCCAGCCTGGCGCGGCATGCCGCCAGCATCGATCCGGGCACGCCCGCCTTGAAGCTGCCCGCGGATTTCAAGCTGATCGGCCAGCCCGCGCCGCGCCGCGACACGCCGTCGAAAGTCAATGGCAGCGCGCGTTTCGGCATCGATGCGCGCCCGCCCGGCATGCTGTATGCGGCCCTGCAGCTGCCGCCGCGCCTCGGCGATACGTTTGCATCGTTCGACGCGGCGCCCGTGCTGGCGCTGCCCGGCGTCAGGAAGGTGGCGGACTTGACGGCGGCGCTGGGCCGGCGTGGCGTGTCCTGCGTGGCCGTCGTGGCCGACACCTACTGGCGCGCGAAGACGGCGGCCGCCGCCTTGCCCGTGCGCTGGGCGGCCGGGCCGCAGGCGGGCTTGTCCAGCGAAAGCGTGTTGGCCGACTTTGGCCGCCTGCTCGATAGTGAAGCGGGCTTTGCGTATTACAGCAGCGGCGAGGTCGAGGGCAAGGCCGTGCAGGCCATGCGCCAGGTCAGCGCCGAATACCGCGCGCCGTTCCTCGCTCACGCGGCCATGGAGCCCGTCAACTGCACCGCCCAGGTGAAAAATGGCAAGGTGACCTTGTGGGTCTCGACGCAGGCGCCCGGCATCGCCGTCGACGTGGCGGCGAAAGTTGCCGGCGTCGACGCAAACGATGTGGCGATCGAGGTGCTGCTGCTCGGCGGCGGTTTCGGCCGCCGGCTGGAAGTGGACATGGTGGCGCAAGCCGTGGCCATCGCGCTGCAGTGCGATGGCGCGCCCGTGCAGCTGGTGTGGACGCGCGAGCAGGATACGCAGCACGATATGTACCGTCCCGCCGCGCTGGCGCGCTTTACGGCCCGCCTTGACGAGCACGGCCGCATCGCGTCCTGGGACAACAAATCCGTCAGCGGCTCCATCACGCACCAGTTCTTGCAGCGCAATTTCGGCTTGCCGGGCGCGGGGCCGGACAAGACCACGGCCGAAGGCGAATTCGACATGCCGTATGAAATCGCCAACCAGCGCATCGCCCACGTGATTGCCGACAGTCCCGTGCCGATCGGCTACTGGCGCTCGGTCGGGCACTCGCACAACGCCTTCTTCAAGGAAAGTTTTATCGACGAACTGGCCCATGCGGCGGGGCAGGATGGCATCGCCTTCCGCCGCGCCATGCTGGTCCGGCATCCGCGCCACCTGGCCGTGCTCGATGCCGCCGTGGCGAGGGCGGGCAGTCCGCCACCGGGCCATGCGCATGGCGTGGCCCTGCACCAGTCGTTCGGCAGCATCGTCGCGCAAGTGGCGCAGGTGTCCGTGGAAAATGGCGACATCCGCGTGCAGCGCGTCGTCTGCGCCATCGATTGCGGCATCGCCGTCAATCCAAACATCATCGCCCAGCAGATGGAATCGGCCGTGCTGTTCGGCCTGTCGGCGGCCTTGGGCGGCGAGATCACGTTCAAGGCGGGGACCGTGCAGCAAAGCAATTTCCACGATTATCCCGTGCTGCGCATGGGCCAGACCCCGGAAGTGGAAACCATCATCATCGCCAGCGCCGAGCCGCCCGAAGGCGTGGGCGAGCCGGGCACGCCGCCGATCGCGCCGGCCGTGGCCAACGCCGTGTTCAGCCTGACGGGGAAACGGCTGCGCAGCCTGCCGCTGCGCCTCGCTTGATGGCTGTCAGGCCAGGGTGGCGGCCAGCAGCGTGCGCAGATTGCAGTCGCGCTGCCAGTCGCGCCGCTCCTGCGTGCTGGCCGCCAGCGCCGCCAGCTCGGTAGCGCTGAGCGCCTGCTGCGCCTGCACCATGCGGTGCGCCAGGCCGCCGTCGGGCAGCACGGTGCCGAAGAAGGCCACGTTGTCCTCGTGCTGGATCAGCAGGGTGGGGAAGTTTTCGATGTCGAGGTCGCCTACGACGTCGGCCTGGTCTTCGATGTCGATCCAGACGAAGACCTTGTCCGGGTGGCGCGCGGCCAGTTCCTCGAACGTGGCGCGGTAGGTGCCGCACGTCCCGCACCATAGCGCGCACAGGCAGGCCACGGTCCAGCGCGGGCCGGCCAGGGCTGCCGCGACGTCGCCGCGGTTATCGGTAGTGAGGGTCAGGCTGTGCATGGCTTGTCTGGTTAATTAGTGGGGCGGGAGCGAATCCGCGTATTCTACCGCGCCCGGCCACGCCAGTCCCGGGAATGCATGAGCTTGTTTATCGGCGTTTTTTGATGCAAGACACCTTTCTAGTGGATAATGCTGGTAATTGCGCGCTGATTACGCTGGTCCATGCTGTTCCTGGCCCCGCAGCCTGACTCCTCCAGTCTGTTCTCAATGCCCTGCCCGGTGTCAGCGCAGCCCCGCCTTTGTTTATATTTTATTATGGAATTAGCCAGCTTATGTTGAGTTACCGCCACGCCTTTCACGCGGGTAATCACGCCGATGTGTTGAAGCATTATGTGCAGATTCAGTTGTTGCAATACCTGAATCAAAAAGATACCGCCTATAGTTATATCGATACCCACTCCGGCGCGGGCGTGTATGCGCTCGACGGCGGCTATGCCTCGAAAAATGCCGAGTACGAAACGGGCATCGCCCCGCTGTGGGACCGCACGGACTTGCCGGCCTCGCTGGCCGAGTACATGAAGCTGATCAAGGAAATGAATCCGAGCGGCAAGATGCGCTACTACCCAGGTTCGCCGTACTGCGCCGACAAGGTCGGCCGTGAGCAAGACCGTCTGCGCCTGTTCGAACTGCATCCTGCCGATGCGAAAATTCTAGCCGACAACTTCCGCAAGGTCGAGGCGCATGCGCTGGCCCAGGGCGAGCGCCCTACCGTGCGCGGCAAGCGCGTCATCATCACCAAGGCCGACGGTTTCCAGAGCCTGAAGGCGCTGCTGCCGCCGCCATCGCGCCGCGCGCTGGTACTGATCGACCCGCCGTATGAAGACAAGATGGATTACCGCAAGGTCAAGGACACCCTGGCCGACGCCCTCGTGCGCTTCCCGTCGGGCATCTACGCCGTCTGGTATCCGGTGCTGCAGCGCATGGAATCGCGCCAGTTCGCCGACAAGCTCAAGCAATTGCCATGCTCGGACTGGCTGCATGTGACCCTGACGGTGAACACGCCGTCGCCCGATGGCTTTGGCCTGCACAGCAGCGGCATGTTCATTTTGAACCCGCCGTACACGCTCGAACCGATGTTGCGCGAAGTCATGCCTTACCTGGTCAAGGTGCTGGGCCGCGACGATGGCGCCAAGTTTGTCCTGGAAACGGGCAAGGGCGGCATGAAAAACACGGGCACCCGCCGCGTGTAAAGCGCGCGTCCTGCCTGTCCATCGGCGCGGCGCCCTGCCGCGCGGTGGTCGTGCCGCCTTTCCTGCGGCACAGCCGGCACCCCGCCCATGGGGCGCTGGCGCTGGCGCCAGCGGCGCACGCTGCAAAACACGGCCCCAAAAGAGATGGCGTTATACTGCTTGCCAGGTGCCGGATTTACCCGGCGCCAGGCCCGCCGCGGCCCCAGTGCGGCACCGCTGTCTCCTTGAATGTGCTTATTCGTATGAATATGTCGCCGCTATCCCCTGTTTCTCCGCAGCACGATTTTTTCCTGGTCCGCCAGCCCATCCTGAACCGCGAGCAGCGCCTGGTCGCCTATGAGCTATTGCTGCGTGGTACGGCGCAGCAGCAGGCCGCAGCCGACGGCGACGCCGTGGCCGCCACGGCCAGCGTGATCGCCCACGCATCCGATGTGGGCATGGAGCAGGTGGTGGGCTTGCAGCTGGCCTTCATCGGCGTCGATGCGGTGGCGTTGATGAGCGACTTCATCCGTTTCCTGCCGCACCACCGCGTGGTGCTGGAAATCCTCAGCACGGTGCGCGCCACGCCGGCCTTGCTGGCGCGCATCAGCGCGCTGCGCCAGGAAGGTTTTCGTTTTGCCCTCGACAATGCGGCTTGCGACACGCCGGAAGTGCAGCCCTTGCTGCCCTTGATCGACGTCATCAAGGTCGATATTTCCCTGCTGACCGCGGAAGCGTTGCCGGGCCTGGCGCAGACGCTGGCCGTCTCGCGCAAGAAGTTGCTTGCGGGAAAGGTGGAGACGCCGGCCCAGTTCGAGCAATGCCTGGCGCTGGGCTTTGATTTTTTCCAGGGCTATTACTTTGCGCGGCCGATCATCCTCAGTGGCAAGAAAATGTCGGTCTCCGAGCTGGCCATCCTGCATTTGCTCGAGTTGATCCAGGGCGAGGCCGACAACCGCGAGATCGAGCGCCGGATCAAGCATGACGCGATGCTGGGCCTGAACCTCTTGCGCTTGGTCAATACACCCGCCATCGGCGCCGGCGCGCGCGTGGAAACGCTGGGGCAGGCCCTGCTGGTGCTGGGGCGACGCCAGCTGCGGCGCTGGCTGCAGATCTTGTTGTATGTCAAGCCGGGTGCGGGCGCGCAAGGCACGTCGCCGCTGTTGCAGCTGGCCACCACGCGCGGCAAGCTGCTCGAGCTGATGGTGGAAAGGCTGCGCCCGGGCCAGCAGCACGAGGCCGATATCGGCTTTACGGTCGGCATCATGTCGCTGATGGACGCGCTGTTTTCCATGCGGATGAGCGAAGTCGTCAGCAGCGTGCGCGTCAGTGACAAGGTCGGTGACGCGCTGCTGCTGCGCCATGGCGAACTGGGCCAGATGCTGGCGCTTGTGGAGCGGCTCGAGCAGGCGGACGACGGTCCCGCCACGCATGCTATGCTGGCGCAGCTGCGGCTATCCGATGCCGAGCTGCGCGCGATCCAGCTCGAGGCCTACGAATGGGTCAACGGCTATGTGCAGGGGCTGTCGCACGCCACCCATTGACGCGCGCGCTTACTGGCCCAGCAGCAGGAAAACGGTCGGCTTCTTGTGGAAGTCCGGTGTCTTGCCTGCCGCCAATTGTTTCTTCCACTGTCCGCCATTCCACGTTTGCACGCTTTCCGTGTCCAGGCTCAGGTCGGTGGCGACGCAGATCAGCGTCGATGGCGCGCATTGGGCCACCAGCGCCTCGAGCATGGCGGCGTTGCGGTACGGCGTCTCGATAAACAGCTGGGTTTGCTTTTCATGGCGCGAACGGCTTTCCAGCTCCTTGATGCGCTTGGCGCGCAGGGCGGCGTCGGTGGGCAGGTAGCCATTGAAGGCAAAGCTCTGGCCATTCAGGCCGCTGGCCATCACGGCCAGCAGGATCGACGACGGCCCCACCAGCGGGCGCACCTTGATGCCGTGCTGGTGCGCCAGGCGCACCAGGTCGGCGCCGGGATCGGCCACGGCCGGCACGCCCGCTTCCGACACGAGGCCCGCGTCGCGCCCCGCCAGCAGCGGCGCCAGCAAGCCGGCCAGCGCCTGCGCCGGGGTATTCACGTTGAGCTCGGAAATGGTGATTTCCTGCAGCGGCCTGGCCAGCGGATGCTCGATGCCGATCAGTTTCAGGAAGGCGCGCGCCGTCTTGGCGTTTTCCGCGACGAAATAATCAAGCTGCGAGGTGATCTGGCGCACCTGGCTTGGAATGATGTGGGCCAGCGCATCGGCCTGACTGTTGTCGGACAGGCCGAGGTGGTTGGGGATCAGGTACAGGGTGCCGGTCATATTCTTGTTGTCGATGTATTAAAGGGTGAAGAACGCCACGCCGGCGCGGCGCAGCATGCCCGTCAGGGCGATCAGCGGCAAGCCGGTGAGGGCGGTGGGGTCGGTGCTGTCGATGCGCTCGAGGATGGCGATGCCCAGTCCCTCGTTCTTGGCGCTGCCGGCGCAGTCGTACGGTTGCTCGAGGCGCAGGTAGGCGTCCAGTTCGGCATCGGGCAGGTCGCGCACGGTGACGCGGGTCTGGATGTCTTCCACCTGCGCCACGGCGGGCGTGTGGCGGCCGTCGAGCAGGCACAGGGCCGTGTGGAACACGGTCTGGCGCCCGCGCATGGCTTGCAGCTGCAGCAGGGCGTGGTCATGGTTGCCCGGCTTGCCGATTTGCGCGCCGTCCAGCGTGGCGACCTGGTCGGAGCCGATGACGAGGCTGCCGGGGAAGCGGTCGAGGACGGCTTGCGCCTTGGCCTGCGCCAGGCGGAGGGCCGTGGCGCTGGGGCTTTCGCCGGGCAGGGGGCTTTCATCGAGATCGGGCACGGCCACCTCGAAAGGCAGGCGCAGGCGGCTCAGCAATTCCTTGCGGTAGGTGGAGCTCGATGCAAGAATCAAGCGCGATGGGGCGGAAGTTGGTATCATTCGGTAGCGGATGGCGGCCGGCATGGCCGCGATAGTAGGTGTCGTGATATGGGCCATGGCGATTCCAGCGGAATCCCGGGCACGGAGCTCGTCAATGAGGCTCCAGGCGGCATGGCGGTGTTGATAAATGCATCAAAAAAGATGCTTAGCCTTTGACTCGGCGCTCAAAACCCTGTTATTATCGCAGGTTTTCCGGGGAAATTTTCTACCAATGAATGCTTTTGTGATCGACGCCTTTGATTTTTGTCGTATCAGCGGGAGCCGCGAGGGTGTAACTCCTGTCGCTGAAATGACCCGGTTGACCAAGGATTGTGCAGATGCTTCCGGCGAGATCGCCTGGAAGGTCGTCGGCGGCACCAGCAAGCTGGGCTACCCACAACTGACCTTGTCGGTCAACGGCACCGTTCAGCTGGTTTGCCAGCGCTGCCTGACCCCGTATGCATATACGATAGATTCTTCGACTGTTCTGATGCTGGGCAAGGATGACGAGCACGCGGACGAGATCGAAGAAATCATCAACGATGAAACGATCGACGTGATTGTTGGCAGCCGCACCATGGATGCCACGGCCCTGATCGAAGATGAAGCCTTGCTGGCCCTGCCGCAGGTACCCAAACATGACGTCTGCCCCGATACGGCGCAGCTCGATGCTCTCAAGACTGAAAAGAAGTCGCCGTTCGCGGCACTGAAAGACTTGAAGCCAGAATAAGTAGTGCAGGAAAGGAAGCCTTAAAAACCGTAGCGAGCGGCCCGATATCGTCTTGAGTGGCGCAGGCGTACGAAGGTATGCTGAGCAACGCCGAGGCGAGAGCGGGAAGCGCAGTAGGTTTTTATGCTTCCAGTAAAGAACGTGTCAAACGCGTGTAGTAATCGAGTATGGCAAGTGTAGTGAAATGTAATTGTAATAAACGATGTCGGTACGGACTGTTTTCGGGTAGTCTTTGCCGCTGGGATACTCGATTCGCATGTATTTGCTAATCGATTGTGCTAAAATTTTAGAACTTATGTATTAGGAGTCATCATGGCAGTTCAACAGAACAAGAAAACCCCTTCCAAGCGCGGCATGCACCGTTCGCACGACTTCCTGGTCGCGCCGCAATTGAGCGTCGAGCCAGTTACCGGCGAAACCCACATGCGTCACCATATCAGCCCTAACGGCTTCTATCGTGGCCGTAAAGTGCTGAAGACCAAAAACGACGAGTAATCGACGTTTTTGTTGGGTAAGATGAAAGCGGTGTTGCGTGGTTATTCGGCGTGGCGCCGCTTCTTCTTTTTTATCGGCTGCAATTCATCTTGCACACCGTCATTTTGAATCAAGCTGCCCAGGTCTATGCATGATATGCTGCGCCCTGCATATGCTCCAGTCCGATTCACATCTTGCCGCACGCCCGCAGCGGTACTGAATCAACACAAATGACAATCAAAATTTCTATCGACTGCATGGGCGGAGATCACGGTCCCTCAGTCACTATCCCCGCAGCAATTTCCTTCGTAAAACATGAGCCTGAAGCCGAACTGATCCTTGTTGGATTGGAAGACGTGATCCGTGCCGAACTGAAAAAACATAAAGCCGACACGCATCCGCGCCTGTCGGTACTGCATGCCTCCGAACAAGTTACCATGGACGACCCGCTCGAAGTGGCCCTGCGCCGCAAGAAGGATTCCTCCATGCGCGTGGCCATCGAACAGGTCAAGAGCGGCGTGGCGCAAGCCTCCGTCTCCGCCGGTAATACGGCAGCCCTGATGGCCGTGTCGCGCTATGTATTGAAAACCATGTCGGGCGTCGACCGCCCGGCCATCTGCAGCATCTTGCCGAATCAAAAGAATGGTCCCACCTACATGCTGGACCTGGGCGCCAACGTCGATTGCGAGCCGCATCACTTGCACCAGTTCGCCATCATGGGTTCCGTGCTCGTGTCCGCCATGGAAGGCATCGCCCGTCCCACGATCGGCTTGCTGAACGTGGGCACGGAAGATATCAAGGGCAATGAAGTGGTGAAACTCACTTCCAAGCTGCTGCAGGCTGACCACGAGCGTGGCGCGCTGAACTTCTACGGCAACGTGGAAGGCAACGATATCTTCAAGGGCACCACCGACATCGTCGTCTGCGACGGCTTCGTCGGCAATGTCACCTTGAAAGCCATCGAAGGCCTGGCACGCTTCATGAAAGACGTGCTGACGTCCGAATTCAAGCGCAATCCGATTACCATGCTGGGCGCGCTGATCGCCCGCGGCGCCCTGAAAGCCATCGGTAACCGCCTGAATCCTTCGCGTTACAACGGCGCCAGCCTGCTGGGCTTGCGTGGCCTCGTCTTCAAGAGCCACGGCAGCGCCGATGCCTATTCGTTCGAATGGGCCTTGCGCCGCGCCTTTGATGCGGCAAAAAATGACGTGCAAGCGCATCTGGCCAGCATGATTGCCGAGCTGATGCCGCGCACGCCAGTACCGGACGAACCTACATCAACAAGCTCTACCATTTAGTGGACGGGTACTTGCATGACTGTTTTTAGCAAAATCTACAGCAAAATTATCGGTACCGGCAGCTACCTGCCGGAGAAGCGCGTCACCAACCAGGATTTGACCGAACAGCTCGCCGCCAAGGGCATCGAGACATCGGATGAGTGGATCGTGTCGCGCAGCGGCATCTCGGCGCGCCATTACGCGGCGCCGTCGCAAAATTCCTCGGACCTGGGCGTGGAAGCGGCCAAAAAGGCCCTGGAAATGGCTGGCCTGAACGGCAACGACCTGGACCTGATCATCGTCGCCAGCTCGACTCCCGATTTCTTCGGCAGCTTCCCCAGCACCGCCTGCATCGTGCAAAACAAGCTGGGCATCACCAACAACTGCGCCGCCGTCGACGTGCAAGCCGTCTGCAGCGGCTTCGTGTATGCGGTCGCCACGGCTGACAGCTTCATCCAGTCAGGCATGCACAAGAATGTGCTGGTGATCGGCGCCGAGGTGTTTTCGCGCATCCTCAATTTCGACGACCGCGGCACCTGCGTGCTGTTCGGCGACGGCGCCGGCGCCATCGTCATGACGGCCTCGGCCGAGCCGGGCATCCTCGCCACCAAGCTGCACGCGGACGGCCGCCACTCGGACATCCTCAGCGTGCCGGGCAGCCTGGCCGGCGGCGCGCTGGCCGGCAGCGCCTTCCTGTACATGGATGGCCCGGCCGTGTTCAAGCTGGCCGTCTCCGTGCTGGAAAAAGTCGCGCACGAAGCGCTGGCGCACGCCAACATGACTTCGGACCAGATCGACTGGCTGATCCCGCACCAGGCGAACATCCGCATCATGAACAGCACGGCCAAGAAACTCGGCTTGCCGCTGGAAAAGATGGTCGTCACGGTCGACCAGCATGGCAATACCTCGGCCGCCTCGATCCCGCTGGCGCTCGACATCGCCGTGCGCGATGGCCGCGTGAAGAAGGGCGACAACGTCATGATGGAAGGCGTGGGCGGCGGCTTTACCTGGGGCGCCGTGCTGGCGCGCATGTAATACCGCAACACTATTAAAAAAACGGAGTCGACATGACACAATTTGCATTTGTTTTCCCAGGCCAAGGCTCGCAAGCGATCGCGATGCTCGACGGTTTCGCCGGCAATCCGGTCGTGGCCCAGACCGTGGCCGAAGCGTCGGACGCGCTGCAATTCGACCTGGGCAAGCTGATTGCCGAAGGTCCGAAGGAAGAGCTGGACCTGACGACGAATACCCAGCCCGTGATGCTGACGGCCGCCGTGGCCGTCTACCGCGCCTGGCTGGCGGCGGGCGGCGCCGTGCCGACCGTCGTTGCCGGCCATAGCCTGGGTGAATACTCGGCGCTGGTCGCCGCCGGCGTCATCGCGTTCAAGGATGCCGTGCCGCTGGTGCGCTTCCGCGCGCAGGCGATGCAGGAAGCCGTGCCGGTCGGCCAGGGCACGATGGCTGTCGTGCTGGGCCTGTCGGACGACGACGTGCGCGCCGCCTGCGCGGAAGCGGCGGCGGAAAACCCGGCCCTGGTGGTCGAGCCTGTCAATTTCAATGCGCCAGCGCAAGTCGTCATCGCCGGCCATACGGCCGCTGTCGAGCGCGCCTGCGAACTGGCCAAGGCCAAGGGCGCCAAGCGCGCCATGAAGCTGCCCGTTTCGGCGCCGTTCCACTCGTCGCTGCTGAAGCCGGCGTCGGACCGTTTGCGCGAATACATGGCCGGCCTGACGTTCTCGGCGCCGCAAATCGCCCTGATCAACAACGTCGACGTGGCCATCGTCAATGACCCGGCCGGCATCAAGGAGGCGCTTGTGCGCCAGGCCGCCAGCCCCGTGCGCTGGGTGGAAACCATGCAAAAAGTCGCGCTTGACGGCATCACGCAAGTGATCGAGTGCGGTCCGGGCAAGGTCCTGATGGGCCTGGCCAAGCGCATCGATCCGGTGCTGGTGGGCGATGCGATCGTCGACCAGGCGTCGCTGGAACGCATTTTGACGCAGCTCAAGTAAACAATAGATCGCGGCAGCCTGCCTGCCGCGCTTGCTTTTAAGGATACTCATGAATTTAGCAAATCAAGTCGTGCTGGTCACGGGCGCCTCGCGCGGCATCGGCCGCGCCATCGCCACCGAACTGGGCAAGCAGGGCGCCACCGTCATCGGCACCGCCACCTCGGAAAGCGGCGCACAGGCCATCACCGATTACCTGGCCGCCGAAGGCGTGACGGGCAAGGGCCTGGTCCTGAACGTGACGGATGCGGCGCGCTGTGCCGCCGTCGTCGACGAAGTGCAGAAAACCTATGGCAGCCTGTCGATCCTCGTCAACAATGCGGGCATCACGCAAGACCAGCTGGCCATGCGCATGAAGGATGAAGAGTGGGACAGCGTCATTTCCACCAACCTGTCGGCCGTTGGCCGCCTGTCGCGCGCGGTCCTGCGCGGCATGATGAAAGCCAAAACTGGGCGTATCATTAACATCACGTCGGTGGTGGCCTCGTCGGGCAATCCGGGGCAGATGAATTACGCGGCGGCCAAGGCTGGCGTGGAAGGCATGAGCCGCGCGCTGGCGCGCGAAATCGGCAGCCGCAACATTACCGTGAATTGCATCGCCCCGGGCTTCATCGATACCGACATGACCAAGGCGCTGAGCGAAGAGCAGCACGCGGCGCTGCTGACGCAAATTCCGCTGTCACGCCTGGGCAAGCCGGAAGATGTGGCGGCCGCCGTGGCCTTCCTGGCCTCGCCGCAAGCGGCCTATATCACGGGCACGACCCTGCACGTGAATGGCGGAATGTATATGAATTGATGCGAAAGCAAGGCGGGGCGGCTGTTTGTGGCATGATTCAACGGTCGTTTTTGTCTATAATCGCATCTTTTAGCAGCAGCTTCGGTCGAATTAGCCGCAGACACCGAAATTAGTATTCGGACGCGCAAACCTGATAAAATGCGCGCACTTTCCGTAACACACACTTTGGAGCCATAACATGTCGGATATCGAACAACGCGTTAAGAAAATCGTCGCTGAGCAACTGGGCGTTGCAGAAGCAGACATCAAAATCGAATCCTCCTTCGTCGACGATCTCGGCGCCGATTCCCTGGACACCGTGGAACTGGTCATGGCCCTGGAAGACGAATTCGAAATGGAAATCCCTGACGAACAAGCTGAAAAAATCACCACCGTGCAACAGGCGATCGACTACGCCACCGCACACGTCAAGGCCTAAGCCTGTCTGACCGACTTCAGGAGAATCGCTTGAGCCGTTCTAAAAACCGTCGTGTTGTTGTCACCGGCCTGGGCTGCGTTTCACCTGTCGGCAATACTATTGCCGAGGCGTGGGGCGCAATCATTGAAGGTAAATCCGGCATTGCCACGATTACCAAGTTTGATGCACAGCCATTCACCACGCATTTTGCCGGTGAAGTCAAAGGCTTCAATATCGAAGATTACATCTCCGGTAAGGAAGCCCGCCACATGGATACCTTTATCCATTACGGCATGGCTGCGGGCATCCAGGCGATCCAGGACTCCGGTCTGGAAGTGACCGAGGAAAACGCCGAGCGTATCGGCGTCATCATCGGTTCCGGTATCGGTGGCTTGCCGCTGATCGAGGAAACCAAATCCGAGTACGAAAAGCGCGGTCCGCGCCGTATCTCGCCATTTTTCGTGCCTGCCTCGATCATTAACATGATCTCTGGCAACCTTTCGATCAAATATGGTCTGAAGGGCCCGAACCTGGCGATCGTTACGGCGTGTACCACCGGTTTGCACAGCATCGGCGCGGCAGCGCGCATGATCGAGTACGGCGATGCCGACGTCATGATCGCCGGCGGTGCCGAGTCGACCGTGTCGCCGCTGGGCCTGGGCGGTTTCGCCTCGGCGCGTGCCTTGTCGACCCGCAACGACGATCCGGCAACGGCATCGCGTCCGTGGGATACCGACCGCGACGGCTTCGTGCTGGGCGAGGGCGCTGGCGTCATGGTGCTGGAAGAGTACGAGCACGCGGTGGCCCGTGGTGCCAAGATCTATGCCGAAGTGCATGGTTTCGGGATGAGCGCAGATGCTTATCACATGACCTCGCCGCTGGAAGATGGCAGCGGCGGCAGCAAATCGGTGATCGCGGCCCTCAACAACGCAGGCTTGAACCCGGATCAGATTCAGTACCTGAACGCGCACGGCACGTCGACCCCGCAAGGCGACGTGGCGGAAGTGATGGGCATCAAACGCACCTTCGGCGAGCATGCCAAGAATCTGGTCGTCAACTCGACAAAGTCGATGACGGGCCATTTGCTGGGCGGCGCGGGCGGTCTGGAAGCGGTGTTTACGGTCCTGGCAGTACACCATCAGGTGTCGCCACCGACCATCAACATCTTCAACCAGGATCCGGCTTGCGATCTCGATTTCTGTGCCAACACGGCGCGTGAAATGAAGATCGATTATGCAGTGAAAAATTCGTTCGGCTTCGGCGGTACGAATGGCACGCTGATTTTCGGTAAAGCGAAATAAGCAGGAACTTTCAAGCGCTCACTGCGGTCAAACCGTAGTGAGCGCTGATTCGGCGCCAACGTTCGTTGGTGCCTGAATTTGCCCGACATGGTGTCGGCGCGCCTAATGTTTTTCCCACGTATATGTCGATCGCGGTAGCGGCTGTCATTCGCACGCCTGTCTGTTTGCGCTGGCTGCAAGCCATGCTTGCCTGCTGCGCGCTATTGGCTGCCTGGCCGCTTTCGGGCGCCTGGCGGGCCGCGGCCGTGCCCGGCGTGACAGTCGGCGGCCATGCCCTGGGCTGGCCTATGGCAATGCTGAGTGCGCTTGGCGGGGTGGTATTGCTGCTTTTGCTGCGCAGGCGCAGAAAGCCGCAGGCGCTTGATATTTCGCCGGTCGGCCAGTTGCGCCTGGCGGTATATCTGGAGCATGGCGCGGCGCCAGGCGCCTGGGGCGGCGAGACGCAGGCGGGGCAGGGTGGGGCGGCGGCGTCAACGTTGCTGCGCCTGCTGCCGGGCTCCACTCTGTGGCCAGCGCTGCTGGTGCTCTGCCTGGCGGACGGGCAGGGGCGCGGCGTGACCGTGCTGGCGCAGCGCGGACGCGGTTGCCCGGCATTTCGCCAGCTGGCCGTGGCTTGCCGGGCCATCGCGGCGCGGGGAAAGGAAGAATAAAAGTGGGGCGAACACTGAACTTCTTGCAGCGGGCCAACTCTATATCCATACAGGCGCCCACGCTGCATGCCAACGGGGACATTGGGCGTGAGGACAGAGCGCGAGTATGATCAGTTGCTGGTCGAGCGGGTACAGGCCGGCGACAAACGGGCATTTGACGTCCTGGTATCGAAATATCAGCGTCGCCTGATGCGTCTGGTGTCGCGCCTCGTGCATGACCCGGCGGAGGCTGAAGATGTGGTGCAGGAAACCTTTATCAAGGCATACCGGGCGCTGCGCCATTTTCGCGGCGACGCCGCCTTCTACACCTGGTTGTACCGCATCGGCATCAATACGGCCAAGAATTATCTCGTCACCCAGGGGCGCCGCGCCGCCACGTCCAGCGACGCCGATGCCGAGCAGGCGGAGTCCTTCGATGACGGCAATAAATTGCGTGACAACAATACGCCAGAATCTGTGCTGGCCAGCAAGCAGATCGCCGCGACCGTCAATGCCGCCATGGATGTGCTGCCCATCGAGTTGCGCACGGCCATCGTGCTGCGCGAGATCGAGGGGCTGAGCTATGAAGAAATATCGGAGATCATGGCCTGTCCCATCGGCACCGTGCGCAGCCGGATTTTCCGCGCGCGCGAAGTGATCGCGGAGAAATTGAAGCCATTGTTGGACATGCCGATTGACAAGCGCTGGTAATGTGACGAGGATGGCATGGCTGCGCCCGGTTTTCGCACCGATACTCTTGAAATGGCAGGGCCTATCATGGACACGCACGCACGATTGCACGAGACTATTTCCGCCCTCGCCGATGGCGAACTGGCGGCCAGCGAACTCGAACTGGCCTTTGCCGCCCTCGATACGGAAGAGGGCCGCCAGGCCTGGGAGGCGTATCGCCGCATCGGCGATGTCTTGCGCTCGGACCGGCGCGGCCACGAACTGAGCGCCGATTTCGACGCGCGACTGGCGGCGTGCCTGGCCGGCGAAGCGGCGTCCGTCCCTGCGCCGCTATCGTCCGTCTCCGCGCCAGGCGTGCCGCCGGGCCTGGCCGAGCCGCTGGAAGCGGGGCCGCTGGCGCAGCGATAGCGTTCGCCGCGCGTCTTACGCGAGGCTTAATGCCGGCCTCTCCCTCTTGACATTGCCCTTCTGCACGATTGACACTATGAGCAGGCAATATCTTGCTTTTGCGATATATTGTTGCATGGTTTGCCATGCGTGCTGTCAGGTGTGTTTATCCCTGGGATGGCGTCATGACGGCCTATCCCGCACGCAGGCAATCGCCTGATCCGTTTTAATATTCGAAAAGATCCATTCCATGAAAAAAAACATGTGTGCCGCCAGCAAGTCGTTTTCAGTGAAGACGCTTTCCGCCTTATTGTTCGGTACGGCTGGCGTCTTTTTTGCCCCGGCCATGCTGGGCCTGGCGCCGCAAGCGCATGCGGCCGTGTCGGCTGTCAAGCTGCCTGATTTCTCGGACCTGGTCGACGCCGTCGGTCCCGCCGTGGTGAATATCCGCACCACCGAGCGGCTGAAAATGGGCGGCCCGGGCACGGGTGGCCAGGATGAGCAGGAAATGCAGGAATTCCTGCGCCGCTTCTTTGGCGGCGCCATGCCGACGCCGCGCCAGCAGGCACCGCGCGGCGGCCGCCGTGCCGTGCCGCAGGAGCAGGAAGTGCAGCGCGGCGTCGGTTCCGGTTTCATCATCTCGGCCGATGGCTACGTGCTGAGCAACGCGCACGTGGTCGATGGTGCCGACGAGGTGTACGTGACCCTGACGGACAAGCGCGAATTCAAGGCCAAGGTCATCGGCGCCGATGCGCGCACCGACGTGGCCCTGCTGAAAATCGAGGGCGGCAACCTGCCGCGCCTGACCATCGGCGATTCGAACAAGATCCGCGTGGGCGAATGGGTGATCGCCATCGGTTCGCCGTTCAACCTGGAAAACACCGTGACGGCCGGCATCATTTCCGCGAAGTCGCGCGATACGGGCGACTACTTGCCGCTGATCCAGAGCGACGTGGCCGTCAATCCCGGCAACTCCGGCGGCCCGCTGATCAATATGCGCGGCGAGGTGATCGGTATCAATTCGCAGATCGCCACCCTGTCCGGCGCCTACAACGGCATCTCGTTTGCCGTGCCCATCGATGAAGCCATGCGCGTCGGCGAGCAGCTGAAAAAGACGGGCAAGGTCGTGCGCGGCCGCATCGGCGTGCAGATCGGCGAAGTGAGCAAGGAAGTGGCCGAATCGCTGGGCTTGCCGAACGCCAAGGGCGCGCAAGTGTCGATGGTGGAGCCGGGCGGTCCGGCCGACAAGGCGGGCATCAAGCCGGGCGACATCATCCTGAAATTCAATGGCACGCCGATCGAGCGTTCGTCCGACCTGCCGCGCCTGGTCGGTGGCGCCGCCGTCAATGGCAAGTCCAGCATCACCGTCTGGCGCAAGGGCGCGCAGCAGGAGATTCCGGTCACCGTCGTCGAACTCGAAAGCGAGAAGACGGCCAAGAAGGGCGCCAAGGAGCCGGAAGCGCAAGCCGTCAACGCGCTGGGCCTGAAGGTCAGCGACGTGCCGGCCGCCAAGAAACAGGAGCTGAAGATCGACGCTGGCGTGCAGGTTGACGATGCCGATGGCGTGGCGGCCCTGGCTGGCTTGCAGCCTGGCGACGTGATCTTGCAATTGAATAACGTTGCCGTGAAAGACGCCAAGCAATTCAACGCGCTGGTGGCCAAGCTCGATCCGAAGAAGCCCTCGGCCGTGCTGGTGCGCCGTGGCGACGTGGCGCAGTTCGTTTCGTTGCGCCCGTCGGCCAAGTAAGCCTCTGATTCACCGTGCATCCCGGCCGCGGCCGGGATGCCTTCTTTCCTTTTTCATGCACTTCACCCTCTATTCCCGCAGTTATTGCCACCTTTG
Source organism: Janthinobacterium sp. GW822-FHT07H10 (assembly GCF_058798675.1). Lineage (NCBI taxonomy): Bacteria > Pseudomonadati > Pseudomonadota > Betaproteobacteria > Burkholderiales > Oxalobacteraceae > Janthinobacterium > Janthinobacterium sp. GW822-FHT07H10. The sequence goes on along the minus strand of NZ_JBXAKS010000007.1, from coordinate 164,008 downwards.
CCAGGATATGCTGGACGCCTTGCAGCGGTTGCAGACGCCAGAAAGGCCGTTTACCGTCGAGGTGATCGACATCGACGCGTCGCCCGATGCCACCTTGCTGGCGCGTTTCGACGAGCTGGTGCCGGTGTTGTTTGCCGACCTGGCGCAGCCGGAACTGTGCCACTATTTCCTCGACGAAGCTGCCGTGCGTCGCAGGCTCGCATGGCACAAATAACAATATTGACATCGCATTGCACCATTCTGGTGCCAAAAAGCGGCGAAATTGCAGCGTTGCCCTTGCGCCGGCCTCATAAGACGGGCTTTCTACTCTGAAATCCGGTAAAATGGGGAGGTCGAAAAAGCTACTGTCCGAGGCAGCAGCTTCTGTCGCTTCAAAAGCGCTCGCCTGGGCATGCAGATGTCCTGCTCGGAGCGCTTTTTTCATCATGAGTGGGGCGCCCGGTCTGGCCCTGTTTGGCCCGGACATGATCCCCTTGATTCCTGTTAAAGCAGTGTTGTCACTCGCACATATATTAGTTAATGAATAACATACGCAACTTCTCCATCATCGCCCATATTGACCACGGTAAATCGACCCTGGCTGACCGCATCATTCAATTGTGCGGCGGCTTGTCCGACCGCGAGATGGAGGCGCAGGTGCTCGATTCGATGGATCTGGAGCGCGAGCGCGGCATTACCATCAAGGCGCAAACGGCGGCCCTGCACTACAAGGCGCGCGATGGCCAGATCTACAACCTGAACCTGATCGACACGCCGGGCCACGTCGACTTCAGCTATGAAGTGTCGCGCTCGCTGTCGGCGTGCGAAGGCGCATTGCTGGTGGTTGACGCGTCGCAAGGCGTGGAAGCGCAAACCGTGGCCAACTGCTATACGGCGCTGGACCTGGGCGTGGAAGTGGTGCCCGTCCTGAACAAGATCGACTTGCCGAACGCGGACCCGCCGAACGCCATTGCCGAGATCGAAGACGTGATCGGCATCGACGCGGCCGACGCCGTGCACTGTTCGGCCAAGACGGGCCTGGGCGTGCAGGACGTGCTCGAATCCCTGATCGCCAAGGTGCCGCCGCCGAAGGGCGACCCGGATGCGCCGCTGCAGGCGCTGATCGTCGACTCGTGGTACGACTCGTACGTGGGCGTGGTGATGCTCGTGCGCGTCGTCAACGGCACCTTGAAGCCGAAGGACAAGATCCGCCTGATGGCCACCGATTCGGTGCAGCTGGTGGAAGATATCGGCGTGTTTTCGCCCCGTTCGCAATCGTTGCCGCAGTTGTCGGCAGGCCAGGTGGGTTTCATCATCGCCGGCATCAAGGAATTGAAGGCGGCGAAAGTGGGCGACACCGTCACCCTGGCCAATCGTCCTGCCGCCGAACCATTGCCCGGCTTCAAGGAAGTGCAGCCGCAAGTGTTTGCCGGCCTGTTCCCCGTCGAGGCGAACCAGTACGATGCGCTGCGCGACTCGCTGGAAAAACTGAAACTGAACGACGCGGCCCTGATGTACGAGCCGGAAGTGTCGCAGGCGCTGGGTTTCGGCTTCCGCTGCGGCTTCCTGGGCTTGCTGCACATGGAAATCGTGCAGGAGCGCCTCGAGCGCGAATTCGACATGGACCTGATCACGACGGCGCCGACCGTCGTGTATGAAGTGATCCAGCGCGATGGCAGCCTGATCAACGTAGACAATCCGTCGAAGATGCCCGATCCGTCGCGCATCGAGGAAGTGCGCGAGCCTATCGTCACGGTCAACCTGTACATGCCGCAGGAATACGTGGGCTCCGTGATCACCCTGTGTATCGCCAAGCGCGGCATCCAGCTGGACATGAGCTACCACGGCCGCCAGGTCAAGCTCGTGTATGAAATGCCGATGGCCGAGATCGTGCTGGACTTCTTCGACCGCCTGAAATCGACGTCGCGCGGCTATGCCTCGATGGACTACGAGTTCAAGGAATACCGTGCGGCCGACGTGGTCAAGGTCGACATGCTGATCAACAGCGAAAAAGTCGATGCGCTGGCCATCATCGTCCACCGTTCGAACAGCCAGTACCGTGGCCGCCAGGTGGCTGCCAAGATGCGCGAACTGATCCCGCGCCAGATGTTCGACGTGGCCATCCAGGCCACCATCGGCGCCAACATCATTTCGCGCGAGAACGTGAAAGCCCTGCGCAAGAACGTGCTGGCGAAGTGCTATGGCGGCGATATCAGCCGCAAGAAAAAATTGCTGGAAAAACAAAAAGCGGGTAAGAAGCGCATGAAGCAAGTGGGTTCCGTGGAGATCCCGCAAGAGGCATTCCTGGCAATTTTACAAGTGGACGATAAATGAACCTGCAAGTGATCTTAGGAAATTTCGCTTTAATCCTGTTCGTGCTGATGGTGTTGACGGGCTTTGTCTGGTGCCTGGATGTGTTTTACCTGTCCAAGCAGCGGCGCAAGGCGGCCGACCGCGCCCTGGCCGAGTTCGATGCACGCCAGTCCAAGCTGGCCGCCGAAGGCATCAAGTCCGATGCGGGCGGCAGCCGCGCCGCCATCGAGGCGGCCCTGTTGCGCCAGCCGACCTGGGTCGAGTATTCGGGCAGCTTCTTCCCCGTCATCGCCCTCGTGTTTTGCCTGCGTTCGTTTCTGTACGAGCCATTCAAGATCCCGTCGAGCTCGATGGTGCCGACCTTGCTGGTGGGCGACCTGATCCTCGTGAACAAGTTTACCTACGGTATCCGTTTGCCTATCGTCAACAAGCGCATCATCGAAGTGAACGACCCGCAGCGCGGCGACGTGATGGTGTTCAAGTACCCGAAAGACATGTCGCAAGACTACATCAAGCGCGTGATCGGTGTGCCCGGTGATAAAATCACCTATGAAAACAAGCGCTTGACGGTCAACGGCAAGGAAGTGCAGTACACGCCGCTCGATGACTATCTGGACGACGAAAGCACGGTTTACCACAAGCAGCTGGAAGAAAACCTGACGGGCGTCAGCCACCGCATCCTCAATGACGAGCCGGCGCCGACGTTGAACTTGCGCGAAGTCAAGGATTTCCCGCACAAGGAAGCATGCGAGTACAACGACGACGGTTTCACGTGTGTGGTACCGGCGGGCAACTACTTCATGATGGGCGATAACCGCGACAATAGTGCGGACAGCCGCTACTGGGGCTTCGTGCCTAACGAGAACATCGTCGGCAAGGCTTTCCTGGTGTGGATGAACTTCAGCAATCCGAAACGCGTGGGCGGCATACACTAAGCAACAAGCCGGCCTGGCCCTTACAAGGCCAGTCCATGGCTGCCGCGCCGATTCCCCGCGCGGCGGCCAGCCGAATTACTCAGATGACACAGAAACAACAATGAATCTTCAGCTATTGCAAACCCGTTTAGGCTATACGTTCCAGGATGCTGGCCTGTTGCAGCAAGCCTTGACGCATCGTAGCCACAGCAGTTTGCATAATGAGCGGCTGGAATTCCTCGGCGACTCCATCCTCAACTGCGTGGTCGCTTCCATCCTGTACGAACGTTTCAAGGCCATCGACGAGGGCGACCTGTCGCGCCTGCGCGCCAACCTGGTGAAGCAGCAGTCGCTGTATGAAATCGCGCAAAAGCTGGAATTGTCGCAATTCCTGCGCCTGGGCGAAGGCGAGCTGAAGTCGGGCGGTTTCCGCCGTCCGTCCATCCTCGCCGACACCCTGGAAGCCTTGCTGGGCGCCATCTTCCTCGATACGGGCTTCGATGCGGCCAGCACGGTGATACGCGCCTTCTACATTCCCATCCTCGACTCGGTCGATCCGCAAACGCTGGGCAAGGATGCCAAGACCTTGCTGCAGGAGTTTTTGCAAAGCAAGAAAATTTCGCTGCCACAATATAATGTGGTGGCGACCCACGGCGCCGCCCACAGCCAGGAATTCGAGATCGAATGCCTGGTGCCGAAATTGAATATCCAGGTCTACGGCCGTGGCGGAAGCCGCCGCGCCGGTGAGCAAGCCGCCGCCAAACTGGCGCTGGACGTGGCCGAGCAGGCGCTCGTGAAGTCGCCTGCCGCCAGCCGCAAGCCCAAACCGCGCGCCGCCCAGCTCAAGCTGGCTGGTATTGCCACCATCCAGAGCGACGACGCGGGCGCCCCGGCGGCCCCGGCCATCGCCGCTCACACTAAACAGAATCGACACTAGCATGACAGCCACCAAAATGCCCGACAACTTCCGCTGTGGCTATATCGCCATCGTGGGCCGCCCCAACGTGGGCAAATCGACCCTGATGAACGTGCTGATCGGCGCGAAGGTCAGCATCACTTCGCGCAAGGCGCAAACGACGCGCCACCGCATCACGGGCATCCAGACGGTGCCTGATGCGCAATTCATCTACGTCGACACGCCCGGTTTCCAGACGCGCCATTCGAATGCGCTGAACAAGACGCTGAACAAGACCGTCACCAACACGCTGATTTCCTCGGACGTCATCCTGTACGTGATCGAGGCGGGCACGTTCGGCCCGGCCGACCAGCAAGTGATGGACTTGCTGCCGAAGGAAGTGCCATGCATCCTCGTCATCAATAAATCGGACCGCGTGAAGGACAAGGCCGTCCTGCTGCCATTCGCGCAAAAGATCGCCGCCATGCGCGACTTCGCCGCCATCGTGCCCGTGTCCGCCAAGCTGCATTTCCAGCTGGAAGGCTTGCAGAACGAGATCAAGCGTTTCTTGCCGGAAAACCAGCCGATCTTTGGCCCGGACGACATCACGGACCGCAGCGAGAAATTCCTCGCCTCGGAAATCGTGCGCGAAAAGCTGTTCCGCTTTGTCGGCGACGAACTGCCGTACACGAGCACCGTGCTGATCGAGAAATTCGAGCAGGAAGGTGATCTGCGCCGCGTATTCGCCGCCATCCTGGTCGAGCGCGATACGCACAAGTCCATGATTATCGGCAACAAGGGCGCGCGCCTGAAGGAAGTCTCCACCCAGGCCCGCCTGGACATGGAAAAACTGTTCGGCGGTCCCGTGTACCTGGAAATCTGGGTCAAGGTCAAATCGGGCTGGGCCGATAACGAGGCGGGCTTGCGCGCCTACGGCTACGAGTAATCCGCAACCCGGGGGCGACGCCACACGCATGAGCACCACCACGCCAGCGCAGCCTGACATCGCGCCAGCTTCACTCGCCGTCCCCGCGCCGGCGGCCATTGCGCCGCCGGCCGCACCTTCCGCACCGCCACCAAGGCGCAGCCGTCCGCCCGCGCGCGACGGCCGCATCACGGGCCAGCCAGCCTTCGTGCTGCACAGCTACCCGCATAAGGAAACCAGCCTCATCGTCGACGTGTTTACGCGCGAATACGGCCGCATCGCGCTCGTCGCCAAGGGCGCCAAGCGGCCCCATTCGCAGTTGCGCGGCGTGCTGCAGACCTTCCAGCCGCTGCAAGCGGGTTGGACCGGTAAATCCGAGTTGCGCATCCTCACGGGCGCCGAGTGGGTGGGCGGCATGTTGCCACTGGAAAAGACAGCGCTGCTGTGCGGTTTTTACCTGAACGAATTGCTGGTGAAACTGCTGGCGCGCGACGACCCGCACCCCGTCCTGTTCGACCACTACGTTGCCACCTTGAATCAACTGGCGCACAATGAGCCGGCGCCCATCGTGCTGCGCAAGTTCGAGCGCGCCTTGCTCAAGGAAACGGGCGTGGCGGCCGACCTCACGCGCTGCACGGGCACGCGCCAGGCCGTGCAGGCGGGACAGGTGTACGTGGTGGACCCGGAGCGGGGGCCGCGTCCGGCGCGCGCCGCCGACGCCTGGCCTAAGATCACGGGCAAGACCCTGCTCGACATGGAGCGCGAAGATTATGGCGATGTGGCCACGCAGGCGCAAAGCAAGCTGCTGATGCGCTTCCTGCTGGCCCATCAACTGGGGGGCGCCACCTTGAATACGCGCCAGATACTGATCGATTTAATGCAACTGTAGTGGCTTTGCGGCACGACAGCACTTTACGGATACCATCTTATGAGCTTTTTGCAGCCTTCCGGCCCCGTCATCGACCTGGGCGTCAACATCGACCACGTGGCCACCCTGCGCAATGCGCGCGGCACCGCCTATCCTGACCCGATCCGCGCGGCCCTGCTGGCCGAGCAGGCCGGCGCCGACGCCATCACCCTGCACCTGCGCGAAGACCGCCGCCACATCAAGGATGCGGACGTGATCGCCATCGCGCCGCAATTGCTCACACGCATGAACCTGGAAGCGGCCGTGACCCAGGAAATGCTCGATTTCGCCTGCCGCATCCAGCCGGCGGACGTCTGCCTGGTGCCGGAAAAACGCACGGAAGTGACCACCGAAGGGGGCCTCGACGTGGTGCGCTATTTCAAGGAAGTGCAGGCGGCCGTCAAGCAGCTGCAAGGCGAGGGCATCCGCGTGAGCCTGTTCATCGACGCCGACGAGCAGCAGATCGCCGCTGCCGCCGAGCTCGGTGCGCCCGTGATCGAGCTGCACACGGGCCGCTATGCGGATACGGACGGCGCCGAGCAGCTGGCCGAGCTCGAACGCATCAAGGCGGGCGTGCTGTTCGGCGTGGGCCGCGGCTTGAAGGTCAACGCGGGCCACGGCTTGCATTACACCAACGTGCAAGCGATCGCCGCCATTCCCGAGATTGCCGAGCTGAACATTGGCCACGCCATCGTCGCGCACGCCGTGTTTGTCGGCTGGGAAAATGCCGTGCGCGAAATGAAGGCCATCATGGTGGCCACCCGCCTCGGCAGCAAGGCATAAGCGCGCATACAAAGGACGCAGCATGATCTACGGCATCGGCACCGACATCTGCAAGATTCCCCGCATCGAGGCGGCGCTGGCGCGCCATGGCGAGCGTTTCGCGAAAAAGATACTGGGGCCGCAGGAGCTGGAAAAGTTCCGCGCCCGCAGCGCGAAGAACGCCGTGCGCGGCGTGCGTTTCCTGGCCACCCGCTTTGCCGCCAAGGAAGCGTTTTCCAAGGCCATCGGCCTGGGCTTGCGCATGCCGATGACGTGGCCCGCCGCGCAGATGCTGAACCATCCGAGCGGCAAGCCGATGATCGTCTGCAGCGGCGTGCTGGCCGAGTTCATGGAGCAACACCGCCTGAGCGCGCAAGTGACCATCAGCGATGAAGAAGAGTATGCCGTGGCGTTCGTGATTGTCGAGCAAGCCGCGTAACAATGAGCCAGCAATGACCGAAGCAAGCCCCGAACCGATCCCTGAATCGATCCCAGCACCGACCTTGGCGGAAACGCCGCCCGACCCGCGCGCGCACGTGCTGGCGACCGTCGCCAAGCTGCCGAATTTGCCCGGCGTGTACCGTTATTTCGACGCCGCCGACAAGGTGCTGTACGTCGGCAAGGCGCGCGACCTGAAAAAGCGCGTCTCCAGCTATTTCCAGAAGAACCTGGCCAGTCCCCGCATCGCCATGATGGTCGAGCGCATCGCGCGCCTGGAAACCACCGTCACGCACAGCGAGGCCGAAGCGCTGATCCTGGAAAACAACCTGATCAAGGCGCTGCAGCCGCGCTACAACATCCTGTTCCGCGACGACAAGTCATATCCGTATTTGAAAATCACGGGTGGCGTGGCGCCGCGCATGGTGTATTACCGGGGCGCGGTAGACAAGAAAAACCAGTATTTCGGGCCGTTTCCCAGTTCCTGGGCCGTCAAGGAATCGATGCAGATCCTGCAAAAGGTGTTTCTGATCCGCACCTGCGAAGATAGCGTGTATGCGAACCGTACGCGGCCGTGCCTGCTGCACCAGATCGGCCGCTGCAGCGCGCCATGCGTGGACCTGATCAGCAAGGAAGACTATAAGCACGACGTGGAAAATGCGGCGCGCTTCCTGCGCGGGCGCCAGAGCGAAGTGATGGCCGACCTGGAAAAGAAGATGCACGCCTTTGCGGCCGAGCTGAAATTCGAGCAGGCCGTGGTGGTGCGCAACCAGATCGCCTCGCTGTCGCGCGTGCTGCACCAGCAGAGCATGGAAACGACGGGCGACGCCGATGTCGACATCATCGCCGTGCTGGTGCAGGGCGGGCGTGCCTGCGTCAACCTAGCCATGGTGCGCGGCGGGCGCCACCTGGGCGACCGCGCCTATTTCCCCAGCCAGCTCAGCGACGCGGCGGCCATCGCCGAGGAAGCCATCGAGGTGGAAGTGCTCGCCGCTTTCCTGGCCCAGCACTACACGGAGAAATTCATCCCCGGCACCCTGATCCTGAATATCGAATTCGACCAGCCGGCCCTGATGGTGGCGCTGATGGAGCAGTGCGGCCACCGCATCAACCTGATCTTCCAGCCGCAGGGGCAGCGCCGCCAGTGGCTGGAGATGGCGCAGAAGGGCGCCGAGATTTCGCTGGCGCGCCTGCTGTCCGAGCAGGGTTCGCAGCAGTCGCGCACGCGCGCGCTGGCCGAGGCGCTGCGCCTGGAAACGGAAGACCTCGACAGCTTGCGCGTCGAGTGTTTCGACATCAGCCACACGCAGGGCGAGGCGACGCAGGCGTCGTGCGTGGTATTCCACCACCACGCCATGCAGAATGGCGAATACCGGCGCTACAACATCAACGACATCACGCCCGGCGACGATTACGCGGCCATGCGCCAGGTCTTGATGCGCCGCTATGAAAAAGTGGCCAATGGCGATGGCGTGATGCCCGACGTGGTGCTGATCGACGGCGGCAAGGGCCAGATCGAAATGGCGCGCCAGGTGTTCGCCGAGCTGGGACTCGATATCAGCTTGATTGTCGGCGTGGCCAAGGGAGAGGGGCGCAAGGTGGGCCTGGAAACCCTGCTGTTCGTCGATGGCCGCCCGGCGCAGGAACTGGGCAAGGAGTCGGCCGCGCTGATGCTGATCGCGCAGATCCGCGACGAGGCGCACCGCTTCGCCATTACCGGCATGCGCGCCAAGCGCGCCAAGACGCGCCAGACGTCGCGCCTGGAGGAAATCGAAGGCATCGGCGCCAAGCGCCGGCAGAAACTGCTGTCGCGCTTTGGCGGCTTGCGCGGCGTGGTCGACGCCAGCGTCGAGGATCTGATGTCGGTGGAGGGGATTTCGACCCAGCTGGCGGAAGAGATTTACAAGCAGTTGCACTGATGAATCGATGGCCTGGTCCGGCGCTGCCGCAACCGGACTAGGCTAATGTTGCCGGGCCATGTAGACTAGTGGCGCTTTCTTCACGCTTTCTTCATGTTCAATTTACCCGTCGGCCAATTGCTTCCCTATGCCTTTTAATATTCCCATCCTCCTGACCTGGCTGCGCGTGGCCCTGATTCCGCTCGTCGTCGGCGTGTTTTACCTGCCGCCGTCGATGCTGCTGCATGGCGACCAGAACCTGGTTGCCACCCTGGTCTTCATCGTTGCCGCCGTCACCGACTGGTTCGATGGTTTCCTCGCGCGGCGCTGGAACCAGACGTCGGCCTTCGGCGCCTTTCTCGACCCCGTGGCCGACAAGCTGATGGTGGCGGGCGCCTTGCTGGTGCTGGTGCAGCTGGACCGCGTCAATGCCGTGCTGGCCTTCATCATCATCGGCCGCGAAATCACGATTTCCGCGCTGCGCGAATGGATGGCGCAGATCGGCGCGTCGAAATCGGTGGCCGTCAGCTCGATCGGCAAGATCAAGACGGCCGCGCAAATGACGGCCATTCCCTTGCTGCTGTACCACGAAGTGATCTTCGGCGCGATCGACACCCATGTGTGGGGCGAACGCCTGCTGTGGATCGCCTGCGTGCTGACGGTGTGGTCGATGTTCTATTATTTGCGCCTGGCATGGCCCCTCATCAAGGAAAAAGCGGGAAATCTGCACTGAGGCCACTCCGCCTAGCTACTGCGCAGCTCACTCTCGCGTCTCCGTTGCTCGCTGTACCTTCGTACAGCTGCGCTACTCAACACGATATTGAGCTTGCTCGCTACGCTATTCGGAGGACCTCAAGCCGGTATCGACGGCTTTCTTCGGAATATTTTGCAAAAGACCAGATATTGCCCGTTGACAGCCCCTGTAATCCCTCTATAATGCTGGCCTGTTGTTGATGACGCGGGAGTAGCTCAGTTGGTAGAGCGCAACCTTGCCAAGGTTGAGGTCGAGAGTTCGAGACTCTTCTCCCGCTCCAGTT
>NZ_JBXAKS010000007.1:0-153843 GCF_058798675.1 Janthinobacterium sp. GW822-FHT07H10 | reverse complement strand
GAGTAGCTCAGTTGGTAGAGCGCAACCTTGCCAAGGTTGAGGTCGAGAGTTCGAGACTCTTCTCCCGCTCCAGTTTTCAAGGTGTGCCGGAAGGCGCATCCAAGCAGTTCCTCTGGCGAGGTAGCAAAGAGGTTATGCAGCGGCCTGCAAAGCCGTTTAGACGGGTTCGATTCCCGTCCTCGCCTCCAGATGCAGCGCATAAAAACCATGCGCAGATAAAAAAAGCCCACTTCGGTGGGCTTTTTTTTTGCCTGTAGCACAGGGCGGTTATCGGCGTCTGTTTCCCGCCTGGCCGCTTTTCGCGGCCAAGTCCATGCAATGCAGGGAATTTCATGTCCCGATTAATTGCAAGGGCAGCCTTAATTAAATAAATGGTTTATGTTTATTTAATTTGCGGGAAATGACTAGCTGACAGTAATCTGTGGATCCCAATAAAAATAACCGTACAGGCTTTGCGTCTGGCCATCGTCATTCAGGCTATATAAGGCAATATAAACGTAGAAATTTTCCGTGCCGGATCTGGATACCTGGGCCGTGAAATTGGAGAAATTGCGCGATTGCTGAATGGCCGGCAATCCATTCGACGAATCCGTATTCGGCACGGCCGCATTTCTCCGGGTGATGGTGTTGGAGACAAAGTTATTGAAGACCTTGTCGCCATTCCAGTAATTGATGCCATAGACAATGACGGCCGAATCGGCGTTGTCATAGATGGAGGCGCCGGTGAACGAGACGAAGTCGCCCACATTGGCCCTGAAACTCAGGTCGGCGGTGCCTTGCCCTTTATTGATGCCGCGTGGATCGGTGGCAATCATGTATTGGCTGGTATGCACCAGGCCCACAGGCTTGGTCTGGTCGGGACTCGTCTGACGCGGATGCTGGGCCATGATCAGATCGGTGTCTATTACAACGAGAATGTTGATTGTAATATTACTGGCATTCAATTGCACGTCGGACATAAATCCTCCTGAGTTTTCCTACTCGTCTGGCTTTTCGGATGCGCCCCGTTTTTTAATGTGGTAAGCAGTCTCCACCACTGCTGTGTAGAGTAGTGGGAAAAAATGCATAAAAACTCTCCAATTGAAACGGCGGGATAATATTTAAAATATTCCATTTATAATATTTTTATTTTGCAAATGCGGTGGCTGGAAACATCATCTGTTACCGCTTCCCGTCCGGCGCCTCCCGATCTGGCGGCGCGCGGGCGCCGGGACGGCGATACGCGTATTTGTCCAGGGCGACGAGATTGCTCCTCGAGTTGTCGCGGGCAGGGCAGGAGATGGCGCCACGATCCGCCCTGCCGCATCTTGTATAATGCCCGCAGGCTCAGCCGCGTCGCCAGGCGCGCTGAGGGATTTTCCCCTTTCCGCCATACCCATGTAGTCACTGACGATTTCCCTTTTCGTTGGACCCCGGCGCGGCTTCCTTGCGCAGTCCGCCAGCATGGCTGCGCCTGCTGACTCCCTTTCAGCAGCGTATTTCTCTGTTCCGACCCTGGATTTGAATCAATGATCAACGCAACTTTTCGGGATGAGTGGTTCTCGAACATACAAAAAAATATGCTGGCGGGTCTGACCACCTCGTTTGCCCTGGTGCCCGAATGCATCGCCTTTGCCCTGGTGGCGCAGCTCAATCCCTTGATGGGCCTGTACGGCGCCTTCATCATCTGCGCGCTGACGGCCATCTTTGGCGGACGCCCTGGCATGATTTCGGGCGCCGCCGGTTCCATGGCCGTCGTCATCGTGGCGCTGGTGGCGCAGCACGGCGTGCAATATTTGCTGGCGACGGTGGTGCTCGGCGGCATCCTGATGGCGCTGTTCGGTATCTTGCGCCTGGGTAAACTGATCCGCATGGTGCCGCACCCGGTGATGCTGGGCTTTGTGAACGGCCTGGCCATCATCATCGCCATGGCCCAGCTGAAACACTTTCGCCAGGCCACGCCGCAAGGCGAGCAATGGCTGCACGGCGCGTCCTTGTTCGTGATGGGCGCGCTGGTGGCGCTGACCATGGCCATCGTGTACGTGCTGCCGCGCCTGACAAAAGCCGTGCCGCCGGCGCTGGTGGCCATCCTCGGCGTTGGCGTGCTCAGCTATAGTTTGCATCTGCCGACGCGCACCCTGGGCGACCTCGCGCATATCGCCGGCGGCTTGCCGGCCCTGCATTTCCCCACCGTGCCGCTGGACATGGCTACCTTGCACGTGATCTTCCCGTACGCGGCCCTGATGGCCCTGGTGGGCTTGCTGGAAACCTTGCTCACCTTTAACCTGACCGAGGACATCACGCAAACGAAGGGCCAGCCGAACCGCGAATGCATCGCGCTGGGCGCGTCGAACGTCGTCTCGGGCCTGTTTGGCGGCATGGGCGGCTGCGCCATGATCGGGCAGACGATGATCAACCTGAGTTCCGGCGGCCGTTCGCGCCTGTCGGGCGTCACGGCCGGCGTGATGATTTTATTGTTCATCCTGTTCCTGTCGCCGCTGATCGAACGCATTCCGCTGGCCGCCCTGGTGGGCGTGATGTTCGTCGTGGCGCAGCAGACGTTTGCCTGGGGTTCGCTGCGCGTGCTGGGCAAGGTGCCGCGGCACGATGCGCTGGTGATCGTCGCCGTGACCATCATCACGGTGTTGACGGACCTGGCGACGGCCGTGCTGTGCGGCATCGTCATTGCCGCCTTGAGTTTTGCCTGGCAACATGCACGCGAGATGCGCGCCGACATCGATGACAGCACGCCGGGTGTGCGCGTGTACGCACCGCATGGCACCCTGTTCTTTGCCTCGACCACGCATTTCCAGGAGTTGTTCCAGAGTGCGACGGACCCGCTGCGCGTCATCCTCGACTGCCGCCACCTGCACATGGCCGATCATTCGGCCATCGCGGCCATCGAGGCCCTGTACGAGCGCTACGGGAAGGCGGGCAAGCATGTGCAGGTCACGCACTTGTCCGGACGCAACCAGGCCTTGCTGCAGCGCGCGGGCGTCGACGTGAGCGTGGCGTAAAATAGTGGATCGCCGTTTCGCGCCATGTCGCGGAAGGCGGGGATTTTTGAATGGATGGAGTATTGATGCTGTCGTACGAACAAGAACAACAGTTGCAACAAAGCCAGGCGGGTTTCGACGCCTATTATGACGCGCTGGGCGCGTCGCTGGTCAATTTCGTCGAGCGCCTGGGCATCCAGCCGGCGCACGAAGTGTTGACGAACGCGGCCGAATACCTGCCGTATATCGATGCGGCCATGCGCAGCATCGTCATCCGCGACGAAAGCTGGCAATGGGTGAAAACCATGCTCGGCTATTTTATCGGCGAATACTTCGTGCAAGGCCATGCCGGCTGCTGGTATGTGGAAACGCGGGCCGAATCGCCGCATTTCTGCCGCTACATGGTGGGCGGCTTCGAGCATGGCTTGCCGCTGGACGCCGCCATCGATCCGGACGCGCTGGCGCTGGCGTTTCTCGAGCAATCCGTGCCGCGTGAGCTGGCCACGCTGATGACGGATGCCCAGGCCCGGTTGAGCTGAGCTGGGCCAGGCTGGCATCCGGCGTGGCAGCGGCTGCCACGCATCGATCATCACGCCGTCAAATTTAAAACTCTTCCCACTCGCCTTCGGCAGGCGCCGTTGCCTTGGCGCTCTTGCGCAGCACCGGCAGGCGCAGGGCAGGGGCGCTAGCCTTGCGGGCGGGCGCCGCTGGCGCCGGGACGCTGCGCTGCGCCGGTTTCGCGCCGAAACGCTCGCTCGTCGCCGCGTTCGCATCGAGGCGGAACACGCTGACCACTTGCGCCAGTTCGCTCGCCTGCTCTTGCATCGCCTCGGCCGCTGCCGACGCTTCTTCCACGAGGGCCGCATTTTGCTGGGTCACCTGGTCCATTTCGGAAATGGCCTGGTTGACTTGCTCGATGCCCGCGCTTTGTTCTTCGCTGGCATTGCTGATCTCGCTCATGATGGAGGTGACGAAGCCGATGCTTTGTACGATCTCTTCCATCGTCTTGCCCGCCTTGTCGACCAGATCCGTGCCCACGTCGACCTTTTGCACGGAATCGTCGATCAAGCCCTTGATCTCTTTCGCCGCTGCCGCCGAGCGCTGTGCCAGGTTGCGCACCTCGGTGGCGACGACGGCAAAGCCACGGCCCTGCTCGCCGGCGCGCGCCGCTTCCACGGCCGCGTTCAAGGCCAGGATGTTGGTCTGGAAGGCGATGCCGTCAATCACCGAGATAATGTCGACGATTTTCTTCGACGACGTATTGATCTCGCTCATGGTGGCCACCACTTCAGCCACGACGGCGCCGCCACGGCTGGCGATGCCGGCCGCGTCGCCAGCCAGTTTATTTGCCTGGCGCGCATTGTCGGCGTTCTGCTTCACGGTACTGGTCAGCTCTTCCATCGACGACGCCGTCTCTTCCAGCGAGCTGGCTTGCTGCTCCGTGCGCGACGACAAGTCCTGGTTGCCGGCCGCGATTTCGCTGGATGCCGTGGCGATGGTGTCGGTGCCGCTGCGCACCTGGCCGACGATGCCCACGAGGCTGTCGTTCATGGTTTTCAGGGCGTGCATCAGCTGGCCTGTTTCATCGCGGCCCTGTGCCGTGATGACGCTGCTGAGGTCGCCTGCTGCCACGGTTTCCGCCACTTTCACGGCGGCGCGGATGGGGCCGGTGATCGAACGCGTGATCCACCAGGCGAAGCCGATGCCCATCAGCACGGCCAGCACGCCCATGGTGATCAGGAAGATGCGGGTGCCGCTGTAGGCATCGATGATGCTGGCGCCGACGCCGTCGGCGGCCTTGATCTGCATGTTGGCAAAGCGCTTCACTTCGGCCAGGTAGGCCACGGTGATCGGCGCGACTTCCTTGTCGAACACTTGCTTGGCGCCTGCCACATCGCCGTCCGCCTTCATCTTGAAGGCGCGTGCGCGCGTCGTCACGTAGTCGGTGCGCACCTTGCGCACGACCTTGAACTGCTCGATCACGCCAGGGTTGAGCAGCGAAGCGACGATGTCGTCCTGCAGCTTGCTGGAACGCTCGGCATCGACCTTCAGGTCTTCCTCGATTTTGGCGCGCACGACGGGATCGGTGATCTCGAACGAGGCCACGCCGCGTACGCTGTTGAGTTCGATGATTTTCGACCATTCGGCCACCATGCGCTGGTTCTTGATGCTGGTATTGATGAGACGGTAGGTCAGGTCGCTGGCCGTTTGCATGCGCACGAGGGCGGTGACGGTCAAGGCGGCCAGCAACAGCAATACGACAGCAAAGCCGACGCCAAGGCGGCTGCCGATGTTCAGGTTTTTCATGTAATTCCTAACAGTTTAATAGTCATGATCGCCGCCGCCAGCAGGGGCGGACAGGCGCCGCAAGGCGCAGGGGATCGGGGTCTTCGGGTGCCGCAGATTGCATCGCGGCGCGCCGCGCTGGGCGCGGCGATGGAGGTAAAGCAAGGGGTGTGGCGGCTTGGGATGCCGCTAACCAGCAAGGCGCAAGTATAGCATTGACGCACGGAAATAGTTTTTCAAAGCAATTTTAATTGTTTTTTGCTATTGATTTCCTGTTGCATTTTTACATCAAGTCGCCTGACTATAAGTACTATCACTTACAGTAAGCCTTACTTTTCACCGGGCGCACTGATAAAATACTAATGATAATCATTCGTATTAAAACATCGACCAGGGAATTGTATGCAGCAACAGCGCAAGCCAGGATTCAAACCGATCACCATCGCCGTACTGGGCGCCCTGACCTTGGGCGCCAGCCCACTGGCCAGCTGGGCGCAGGAAAGCTTGCCCGCCGTGACCGTGACGGCATCGAAGGACAAGGATGGCTATGTCGCCGCCAGATCCGCCAGCGGCACCAAGACGGAAATGGCCCTGCGCGACGTGCCGCAGACGATCAACGTGGTGCCTGCCGCCGTCATCAAGGACCAGCACGCGATGTCGATCCAGGACATCATGAAAAACATCCCCGGCGTGGGCCTGTCCACGGGCGACGGCCAGCGCGACCAGGTATTCATCCGCGGCTTCACGGCCATCGGCGACCAGTTCGTCGACGGCTTCCGCGACGATGCGCTGTATTTCCGCGACCTGTCGAACGTGGAACGGCTGGAAGTGATCAAGGGACCGGCCGCCGTGCTGTACGGCCGTGGCTCCTCGGGTGGCCTGGTGAACCGCATCACCAAGAAGCCGGGCGTGGATATCACGGACGTGGCGCTGAGCCTGACCAACACGGCGGGCCGTCGCGGCGAAGTCGACGTCGGCCGGGTGGGCGAGACGGTGGACTGGCGTTTCACGGGCGCGCGCGAATTGTCCGACAGTTATCGTGACCAGCAATTCATCAACCGCACGGCGCTGGCGCCATCGGTGGCGATCCGCCTGTCGGGCGCCACCAAATTGCTGCTGCAGGGCGAATACCTGGAAGACCGCCGCCTGACGGACTTCGGCATTCCGTCTTACCAGGGTCGCCCCGTGGCCGTCGATGCGCGCACTTATTATGGCGCCGCCAATGCCCGCGATGCCGACTTCAGCCAGTCGCGCGTGGTATCCACGGCCGCCACCCTGACGCACAAGTTCAGCGACACCTTGTCGCTACGCAATGCCTTCCGTTACTACGATTACCACCTGGACCGCAACAACACGAATATTTCCGGCAACGTCAATGAAGTCAAGGGCACGATGAGCCTCGGCCATGCCAAGCTGAACCGCGACGAGAGCGGCTGGTTCAACCAGACGGAACTGACGCAAAAGCTGGTCACGGGCACCTTGCGCCATGAAGTGCTGTACGGCGCCGAGTTCGGCAAGCAAAACAAGGATGCGTCGAGCTGGGCCTCGACCGTGGTGGCGACGAATGTGTCGATCTTCCATCCCGTCCTGCCCGTCGTCGACCGCAGCAAGCTGGGCGCGCGCGGCGATACTTTCGGCACCTATGACACGGCCGCCGCCTACGTGCAGGACGCCATCAGCTTCAGCGACGAATGGAAGGCGCTGGCCGGCCTGCGCTACGACAGCTACAAGCAGCAGTCGCGCCTGGCCAATGCGGCCGGCGTGACGACGGCGAACCTGTCGCGCACGGACTCGGCCTACAGCCCCCGCGCCGGCCTCGTCTGGCAACCGAGCGCCGCACAATCGTATTACGCGTCGTGGAGCCGCTCGTTCCAGCCGAGCGGCGAGAACTTCGCCCTGGCCGCCAACAATGCCGACCTGGCGCCGGAAACGACGCGCAATACGGAAGTGGGCGCCAAGTACGACCTGTGGGGCGGCCGCGCCAACGCCACCGTGTCGCTGTTCCGCCTGGAGCGCGACAACATCAAGACCAGCGACCCGATCACGAACCGCATCGTGCCTGTCGGTACGCAGCGCACGGACGGCCTGGAGCTGACCTTCAACGCGGATCTGCACGATGGCTGGAAAATGATGGCCGGCTACGCCTATCTTGACGCCACCATCACCGATTCCATCGCCGTCGACCGCAGCGTGAATGCGCCGGGCACGACGACGGCCAGTTCCGTTGCCATCAAGGGCAAGCGCGCCACCTTGACGGCACGCAATACGGCCAACCTGTGGCTGACGAAAGACCTGGGCCACGGCTTCACGGTGGGCGGCGGCGCGAATGCCGTCGGCAGCCGTTTCGCCAATCCGGGCAACACGGTGGTCTTGCCCGGCTACGTGACGGCCGACGCCATGGCCGCGTACCGCACGGGCCGCTATGAAGTACAGCTGAACGTCAACAATATCGGCGACACGCGCTACATCGTTTCCGGCCACGGTTCCAGCCCGAACCTGAGCTTGCCGGGCGCGCCGCGCAACGTGGCGCTGACCTTGCGCTACAGCCTGTAATTCACGCCGCACTTGCCGCTGCACCAAAAACCCGCTCGCGAGCGGGTTTTTTTATGGCTGCCGTCGCTGGAGAGGATTTCCTGGCCCAGGCTAGCGAGATGCAAGTGGGGGCCATGCTCGCCATGGCCGACGGCGCTGTTGCCTGCCGGCCAATTAGCGCGCACACTGGCCCTGCGGGCTGGCGATGCCATTTAGAAGTACTGTTCGGTACTGATAAATTAATGTTGACTATATGAAACTTTTTCCGGCGAACTCTTCCTTGTCCGTGTTTGAGGGGTAAAATACGCCTCATATGGCACAGGCATGGTGCTTATAGCTTATCGATATGACACCGCCATGACGTTGTATGACTTTTTATTTACTCACATCATAGAGGTCTGATATGGTTCAGATATCCAGGCGCCAGTTCCTTCGGGTGACAGGCGCCACGATTGCTGGCTCCAGCCTCGCCTTGCTCGGTTTCGCACCGGGGCAGGCGTTGGCCGAGGTAAGGCAATACAAGCTGGCTCGCACGACCGAGACCCGCAATACCTGTCCTTACTGTTCCGTAGGCTGCGGCGTGCTGCTGTATGGCCTGGGCGATGGCGCGAAAAACGCCGTTTCCAGCATCATCCACGTGGAAGGCGATGCCGATCACCCGGTGAACCGCGGCACCCTGTGCCCGAAAGGCGCCAGCCTGGTCGACTTCATCCACAGTCCGAACCGCCTGAAAGTGCCGGAATACCGCGCACCCGGTGGCACGGAATGGCAACCGATTTCCTGGGATGTGGCGCTCGACAAGATCGCGCGCCTGATGAAGGACGATCGCGACGCCAACCTGATCGAAAAGAATGCCGACGGCAAGACCGTCAACCGCTGGCTCTCCACCGGCATGCTGGCCGCGTCCGCCGGCAGCAACGAGGTGGGGTATCTGACCCACAAGACAGTGCGCAGCATGGGGATGCTGACCTTCGATAATCAGGCGCGTGTATGACACGGACCGACGGTGGCAGGTCTTGCCCCGACGTTTGGCCGTGGCGCGATGACGAATCATTGGGTCGATATCAAGAATGCCGATGTGATTTTGGTCATGGGCGGCAATGCAGCAGAAGCACATCCTTGCGGATTCAAATGGGTAACGGAAGCGAAGGCGCATAACAAGGCCAAGCTGATCGTTGTCGATCCGCGTTTTACCCGCACCGCATCCGTGGCAGATTACTACTGCGCCACGCGGACCGGCACGGACATCGTCTTCCTCGGCGCGATCATCAATTATCTGCTGACGAACGACAAGATCCAGCATGAGTACGTGCGCAACTACACGGACATGCCCTTCATCGTGCGCGAAGACTATGCGTTCGAGGACGGCCTGTTCTCGGGTTTCGACAAGGAAAAAGGCAAGTACACCAACAAGAGCACCTGGGATTACGAGATCGGCGACGATGGCTATGCCAAGGTCGACCCGACCATGGAGCACCCGCGCTGCGTCTACCAGATGATGAAGAAGCACTACGCGCGCTACACGACCGAGATGGTCGAGCGTACGTGCGGCGTGTCGCCCGACAAGTTCCACAAGGTGGCCGAGGCGCTGGCCTCGACGGCCGTGCCGGGGCGCGCCGGTACCATCCTGTACGCACTGGGCTGGACGCACCACTCGACGGGCGCGCAAACCATCCGCACAGGCGCCATGGTGCAGCTGTTGCTGGGCAATATGGGCATCGCCGGCGGCGGCATGAACGCCTTGCGCGGCCACTCGAACATCCAGGGTCTGACCGACCTGGGCCTGATGTCGAACCTGTTGCCGGGCTACATGACCCTGCCGAACGAGGGCGAACAGGACTTCGACGCCTACATCGCCGCGCGCGCCACCAAGCCGCTGCGGCCGAACCAGCTCAGCTACTGGAGCAACTACCGCAAGTTCCACGTCAGCTTCATGAAGACGTGGTGGGGCGATTTCGCCACGGCCGAAAACAATTATGCGTTCGACTACCTGCCCAAGCTGGACAAGCCGTATGACTTGATGCAAGCGATCGAGAACATGCACCAAGGCAAGATGACGGGCTATATCTGCCAGGGCTTCAACGTCATCGCGTCCGCGCCGAACAAGCAGAAAGTCACGGAAGCGCTGTCGAAGCTGAAGTTCCTCGTCGTGATGGACCCGCTGGCCGTGGAAACGGGCGAATTCTGGCGTCCGCATGGCGAGTTCCACGAAGTCGATCCGACCAAGATCATGACGGAAGTGTTCCGCCTGCCGACCAGCTGCTTCGCCGAAGAGCGCGGTTCGCTGGTCAGTTCTTCGCGCGTGCTGCAGTGGCACTGGCAAGCGGCCGAACCGCCGGGCCAGGCGCGCAGCGACCTCGAGATCATGTCGGGCCTGTTCCTGCGCATGCGTACCATGTACCAGAAAGAGGGCGGCAAGTTCCCCGATCCGATTCTCAACCTGACGTGGAACTATGCGCAGCCGCATAATCCGCAGCCGGAAGAGATCGCCCGTGAATTCAACGGCAAGGCGCTGGCCGACCTGTACGATCCCAAGGATCCGACCAAGCTGCTGGTGAAAAAGGGTGAACAGCTGGCCTCGTTCGCGCAATTGCGCGATGATGGCACGACCACCAGCGGTTGCTGGATCTTCGCCGGCAGCTGGACGCAGGCGGGCAACCAGATGGGCCGCCGCGACAATAGCGACCCGACCGGCATCGGCCAGACCCTGGGCTGGGCCTGGGCATGGCCGGCCAACCGCCGCGTGCTGTACAACCGCGCCTCGTGCGACTTGAAGGGCAAGCCTTTCGATCCGACCCGCAAGCTCATCGAATGGAACGGCACGAACTGGACGGGCGCCGATATTCCCGACTTCAAGGTCGACGAACCGCCGGAAAACGGCATGGGGCCGTTCATCATGCTGGGCGAGGGGGTGGCGCGTTTCTTTGCGCGCGGCGCCATGGCCGAAGGGCCGTTCCCCGAGCATTACGAGCCGTTTGAAAATCCGCTCGGCTACAACCCCATGCATCCGAAAAACCCGCAGGCGACCAGCAATCCGGGTGCGCGCGTGTTTGCCGATGACCGCAAGCTGTTCGGCACGCATGAGGAATACCCGCATGTGGCCACCAGCTACCGCCTGACCGAGCATTTCCATTACTGGACCAAGCATGCACGGTTGAACGCCATCATCCAGCCGGAGCAATTCGTTGAAATCGGCGAAGAGCTGGCGGCCAGCATCGGCGTGGTGGCCGGCGGCAAGGTCAGGGTCAGTTCCAAACGGGGCCACATCATCGCCAAGGCCGTCGTCACCAAGCGCATCAAGGCCTTGAAGATCGAAGGCAAGCAGGTGCATACCGTGGGCCTGCCGCTGCACTGGGGCTTCACGGGGGTGGCCAAGCCGGGGTATCTGATCAACTCCCTGACACCGGGCGTGGGGGATGCGAATTCGCAGACACCGGAATTCAAGTCCTTCCTCGTGAAGGTGGAAAAAGCATGATGGGAGATCGATAATGGCACTGCAATCCTTAGATATCCGGCGCCTGTCCGCCACCACGGTGACGCCGCCGCAAGCGCGCAGCCCGGTGACGGGCACCGTGGCCAAGTTGATCGATGTATCGAAATGCATCGGCTGCAAGGCTTGCCAGACGGCGTGCATGGAATGGAACGACCTGCGTGACGAGGTCGGCGAAAACCATGGCACCTACGACAACCCGACGGACCTGACGCCGCAATCGTGGACGGTGATGCGTTTTGCCGAACACGAAAGCAATGACGGCAACCTCGAGTGGCTGATCCGCAAGGATGGCTGCATGCACTGCGAGGACCCGGGCTGCCTGAAGGCCTGCCCGGCGCCGGGCGCCATCGTGCAATACACGAACGGCATCGTCGATTTCCACCAGGAAAACTGCATCGGCTGCGGCTACTGCGTGGCCGGCTGTCCTTTCGACGTGCCGCGCATTTCGAAGAAGGACGACCGCGCCTACAAGTGCACGCTCTGTTCGGACCGCGTCGCCGTGGGCCAGGAACCGGCCTGCGTGAAGACCTGTCCGACGGGCGCCATCGTCTTCGGTACCAAGGAGGACATGAAGGTGCATGCGGAAGAGCGCATCGTCGACCTGAAATCGCGCGGTTTCGAGAACGCGGGCCTGTACGATCCGCTGGGCGTGGGCGGCACGCACGTGATGTACGTGCTGCACCATGCCGACAAGCCGCGCCTGTACTCGAACCTGCCCGACAAGCCGAGCATCAGCCTGATGGTGGGCTTCTGGAAGGGCTGGGCCAAGCCATTGGCCGTGGCCGGTATGGCGGCCACGGCGCTGGCCGGCCTGTTCCACTACACGCGTGTCGGTCCGAACGAAGTGAGCAAGGATGAAGAGCGCGAAGCCCTGGACGAGGCCAAGCGCATCAAGGAGGGGCAGCATGAATCATCATGAACAGCACAGTGAACAGCACAATGGCAAGCTGTACGACAAGGATGGCAATCCGCTGATCCAGCGCTACAACCCCAACGAGCGCACGAATCACTGGGTGACCGCCATTACCTTCGTCATGCTGGCCCTGTCCGGCCTGGCCATGTTCCATCCGTCGATGGCGTGGCTGGCCAGCCTGTTCGGCGGCGGCCAATGGACGCGCATTTTGCATCCGTTTGCCGGCCTCGTGATGTTCGTCTCGTTCGCGATCCTCGTGGTGCGCTTCTGGCACCACAACAAGTTCGAGGACGGCGACAAACAGTGGCTGAAACAGATGGACGACGTGCTCAACAACCGCGAGGAAAAGCTCCCGAAGATCGGCAAATACAATGCCGGCCAGAAGATGCTGTTCTTCGCGCTGCTGGCATGCATGCTGGGCCTGCTGTTGTCGGGCATCGTGATCTGGCGCGCGTATTTCGCGTTCTATTTCCCGATTCCCGTCATCCGCGCGGCCGCCTTGCTGCATGCCGTGTGCGCGTTCGGCATCATCTGCGCCATCATCGTGCACATTTACGCGGCCCTGTGGGTCAAGGGCTCGATCGGCGCCATGGTGCGCGGCACCGTCACCTACGGCTGGGCGCGCAAGCACCATCCGAAGTGGTTTGAAGCGGTGATCCGCGACAGCAAGGATTAAGCTGTCGTAAGTGCCGCCCAGCTGCAAGAGCCGGGGCCGGTCCCACAGGATCGGCCCCTTTCTCTTTCTGGTTTAAAATACTTTTACAGCATGGCCAACTCCGCTGGCTGTGCTTTGCTTTTTTTGATGGGGAAACTCTATTGGTACAACGCATACTCCAGCCAGGCGAAATCGAAGGCCTGGACCATAACGCGATTCCGCGCCTGCTGCTGCCGCAGCCTGACAGCCTGTTTACGGCGCGCGCCTTGCGCTTGCGCGAACTGGCGCAGGGCAAGATCAAGGGCATCCCCGTTGACGCGGGCATGCAGGGCTACCTGGTGCTGATGGCCGCGCTGGCCGATGCGCAGGCCGCCGTGGTCGCCAAACTGGCGCCCGGCGCCGTGCCCGTGGCCGACGCCGAGGTGCTGCGCCGCGCCATCGCCCACCGCATGCCGGTACTGCCTGTCAACGGCGCCCGCCCACCGGTCTGGCGCGACATCTTTGCCAGCCTGCTCGACGAGCTGGCCGTCACGGCAGCCAGCCAGCCGGCCCTGTCCGGTGGCCTGACCCAGGTGCTGGCGCAGCTGCGCGCGCTCGATGAAGCGGCGCTCGATGCCTGCGCCGACGCCGTGCTCGACGAGAACGGCGATCATCTGAACCCCATGCACGCGCCGTTTGTCGCCGCCGCCCTGCAGGTGTTGTGGTCGACGTCGGCCAGCCAGTTGCGCGCCACGCGCGTGCCGGATCTGGAAACGGGCACCCTGTGCCCCGTCTGCGGTTCGCACCCTGTCGCCAGCGTGATCCGCATCGGCGGCCAGTCGCAAGGCTACCGCTACCTGCACTGCGGCATCTGCGAAAGCGAATGGCATATGGTGCGCGTGAAGTGCTCGACGTGCGAACAGAATGGCAAGATCGCCTACCAGGGCCTGGACGCGGCCGACGCGGTGCCGTTCGACCCGGTGACGGCGAAGGACGACAAATTGCCCAACAAGGCCAACGATCCGAAAAAAGTGGCGCGCGCGGAAACCTGCGAGGATTGCCATACCTACCGCAAGGTCTTCAACCAGGAACACGATTACAACGTCGAGCCCCTGGCCGACGACCTGGCCAGCCTGATGCTCGACCTGCTGGTGGGCGAAGCCGGCTACCAGCGCGCCAGCGGCAATCCGCTGCTGTGGCTTGGCAAAGGCGAAGCTTGATGAAGACGGAGCAGACCGTGCGCCTGCCGTCGGTGGACCGCATCCTCGGCGATGCGGCTTGCCAGGCCCTGATCGCCGAATACGGCCGCGTGCAAACCGTGGCGTGCGCCCGCGGCGTGCTGGCCGAGCTGCGCGCGGCCATGCTGGCTGGCGCGGGTGGCGACGAGGATACCTCGCTGGACGCCATCGTCGCGCTGCTCGGACAGCGCCTGCAGGCGCAATCGCGTTCGCAGCTGCGCGCCGTCTTCAACCTGACGGGCACGGTGCTGCATACCAACCTGGGGCGGGCGCTGTTGCCCGACGCGGCCGTGCAAGCCGTGGTGGAAGCGCTGCAATGGCCGATGAACCTGGAATTCGACCTGGAGACGGGCAAGCGGGGCGACCGCGACGACCTGGTCGAGGAATTGCTGCGCGAACTGACGGGTGCCGAAGCGGCCACCATCGTCAACAACAACGCGGCCGCCGTGCTGTTGATGCTGAATACCGTGGCGCAGGGCAAGGAAGTGGTGGTGTCGCGCGGCGAGCTGGTGGAAATCGGCGGCGCCTTCCGCATTCCCGACGTGATGACGCGCGCCGGCGCCGTGCTGCGCGAAGTGGGCAGCACCAACCGCACCCACCTGGCCGATTACGCGCATGGCGTGAACGAACAGACGGCGCTGCTGATGAAGGTCCATTGCAGCAATTACGCGATCACGGGCTTCACGAAAAGCGTGGAACTCGATGCGCTGGTGCCGCTGGCGGCGCAGCACGCCATTCCCACGGCCGTGGACCTGGGCAGCGGCACGCTGGTCGACCTGGCGCAATACGGCTTGCCGCATGAAACGACGGTGCGCGAAACGATAGAGGCGGGCGCCGACCTGGTGACCTTCAGCGGCGATAAATTGCTGGGTGGCCCGCAGTGCGGCGTGATCGTCGGCCGCGCCGACCTGATCGCGAAAATCAAGCGCAACCCGCTGAAGCGCGCGCTGCGCGTGGGCAAACTGACCCTGGCCGCGCTGGCGCCCGTGCTGCAGCTGTACCGCGCGCCGGACTTGCTGGCCGAACGCCTGACCACCTTGCGCCTGCTGACGCGGCCGGCCGCCGCCATGCGCGAGCAGGCCGAGGAAGTGCTGCCGCTGCTGCAGCGCGCCTTGGGCACTTCCTACGCCGTCACGGCCGAAGCGATGAGCAGCCAGATCGGCAGCGGCGCCTTGCCCGTCGACCAGCTGCCCAGCTTTGGCCTGGCCATCCGCAGCGCTCCCGGCTCGCGCCTGAGCAACCCGCTGGGCGTGCTGGAGCAGCGCTTGCGCGCCTTGCCGCGGCCCGTGATCGGCCGCATCGGCCAGGATACCCTGTGGCTCGATTTGCGTTGCCTGGAAGCGGCGCACGAGACGGCATTCATCGCGCAGCTCGACGCGCTGGCCACATGATCGTCGGCACCGCAGGCCATATCGACCATGGCAAGACGACCCTCACGCGCGCGCTCACGGGCGTGCACACGGACCGCCTGAAGGAAGAGCAGGCGCGCGGCATCTCGATAGAACTCGGTTACGCCTACCTGCCGCTAGCCGATGGCACGGTGCTGGGCGTGATCGACGTGCCGGGCCACGAAAAATTCATCCGCACCATGGCCTCCGGCGTGACGGGCATCGACTTCGCCCTGCTGGTGGTGGCGGCCGACGATGGCGTCATGCCGCAGACGCACGAGCACCTGGCGATTTTGCGGCTGCTGGGCGTGACGCGCGGCGCCGTGGCGCTGACCAAGATCGACCGCGCCGACGCGGCCCGCGTGGCGCAGGTGGAGGCGGACATCGAGGCGCTGCTGCAAGGCACGCCGCTGGCCGGCAGCCCCATCTTCCCCACCGCCGCCAGCGTGGACAACGATCCCGGCGTGGCCGCCCTGCTGGCGCACCTGGCGCAGGTGGCGCGCAGCCTGCCGCGGCGCGACGAGCGGCGCCTGTTCCGCCTCGGCGTGGACCGCGTGTTTACCCTGTCGGGGCAGGGCACCGTCGTCACAGGCACGGCGCTGGCGGGCATGGCCAGCGTGGGCGACACCTTGCAACTGGCGCCGGGCGGCGTCGAGGCGCGCGTGCGCAGCATCCATGCGCAAAACCGCGCCGCCGAGACGGGCATGGCGGGCCAGCGCCTGGCGCTGAACCTGGCCGGCATCGCCCGCGAACGCATCGAACGCGGCAACTGGATCGTCGCGCCCGAGCTGGCGCAGTGCTCCGAACGCCTCGACGTGGAATTGACCCTGCTGCCCGACGCCGGCGTGCACTTGAAAGCCTGGTCGCCGCTGCACGTGCACCTGGGCGCGGCGCACCAGCTGGCGCGCGCCGTCATGCTCGATGGCGAGACCCTGTCGCCAGGGCAGACGGGCAGAGTGCAACTGGTGTTCGACGCGCCGATGCACGGCGTGCCGGGCGACCGCTTCGTCGTGCGCAATGCGCAAGCCACGCAGACGGTGGGCGGCGGCATGGTGCTCGACCCGTTCGGCCCCGCGCGCAAGCGGCGTAGCCCGGCGCGACTGGCCTGGCTCGATGCGCTGGCCGCCTTTGTCGCGCACGGCGATTACGCGGCCTTGCTGGCGCAAAGCCCTGTGGGCTTGCGCGAGTCGCTGCTGGTGCGCCTGTCCTTGCTGCCGGCGGCGGCCATCGCTCTGCCGTCCGACACGCGGCGCATCGCCTTGCGCGCCGGCGACGCCTTGCTGCTGGCGCCGGCTGCCTTGGCGGCGCTGGAGCAGCGCGTGCTGGCCGCGCTGGCCGCGTTCCATGCGCGCGTCCCCGACGAGGCGGGGACGGAACTGTGGCGCCTGAAGCGCATCGTCGACGCCGAGATGGAAGATGCGCTGTGGAGCCACCTGGTCGAGGGCTTGCTGGCGCGTGGCGAGGTGCAGGCGCGCGGCGCCAGCCTGCATCTGCCGACGCACAGCGTGGAGCTGACGCCGCAGGAGCAGGCGGTGGCCGAGCCGATGCTGGCGGCCCTGCTGCAGGGGCGCTTCGAGCCGCCGTGGACGCGCGACCTGGCGCGCGACTTCAGCCTGGCCGAGGATGAGGCGCGCCGGCTGTTGCGCAAACTGGCCAAGGCGGGCCAGATCAGCCAGGTGGTGCACGACCTGTTCTATTACCCGGCCGCGCTGGCCGAACTGGCGCAACTGGTGGGGGAACTGGCGCGCAAGGCGGAAGAGGAAGCGGGCTTGCCGCCCGGTTCCGGCGCGGTAGGCGCTGCCGCCTTCCGCGACGCCAGCGGCCTGGGCCGCAAGCGGGCGATCCAGGTCTTGGAATTTTTTGACCGCGTCGGTTATACTCGGCGTGTTGGCAATGGGCATCTATTGCGCCCGCAAGCGCTGTGGTCCTACACCTTGCCCAACGGCTAGCTCAGGCACCGCGGAAAGCACACTCATCCGGTGATGTGGCCGGGCTTCAAACCCGGTGGAGGGCGTCAGACGTTCTCCCGTAGGTTCGACTCCTACTGTTTTCCGCCAGTTATCCCCCCATCTATCTCTCCCGCGTTGGCCGCTTGCCACGTTGCGTAAAAATTATGGCGTAAAAGGCAACATTCATCGATGGCTGACGGGGCCGATGGTAACATCGAGCCGAAGGCAGGGATGCGGATACCCTGTGGCAGATGAAGGCAAGCATGAAACAACGAGGGATGGCATGGCTGCTGGCCGCGCTGCTGCTGGCGCCGGCCGCGGCCGGGGCGGTGGATGTGCGCGGCGTGCGCATCGTCGGTGAGCATTTGCCGCCGTCGAGCATGATGGAAGGCAATACCGTGGTGGGACGCGAAACGGTCAAGGTGCGCGAGATCATGGCGCGCGCCGGCATCGCCTACAGCATCGAATTGCTGCCATGGAAACGCGCGTATGCGCAGGCGCTGCGCGAAACCGATACCTGCATATTTTCCACCACGCGCACGCAGGAGCGCGAAGCGCGGTTTCGCTGGATCGGGCCGCTCAACGAAGCGGAGTGGGTGTTGTATGGCCTGGCCGAGCGGCATTTGACGCTGCGCACGCTCGATGACGCGCGCGGCCTGGTCATCGGCACGGTGCTGGGCGACGCGCGCGACGATTATCTGCGCCAGCGCGGCCTGAGCGTGGCGCCCGTGACGCAGGAGTGGCTCAATCCGCAAAAGCTGCTGCTGGGGCGTATCGACCTGTGGGCAGTCGGCATGGCGGTGGGCAGCAAGCCCTTTCTCGGCAAGGAATGGGAAGGCAAGGTGGTGCCGCTGCTGACGTTCAACCGCGTGCAGACTTATCTGGCCTGCAACAAGCTGCTGCCCGAGGCGCAGGCGGCCGCCATGCAGCGGGCCGCCGCCGCCATGCGCCGCGACGGCAGCATGGCGCGCGAACAAGTCCGTTAAGGTCCCGGCCTCAGCTTTCCAGCCACTGGCGCACGCAGTTGCGCCCTTCGCGCTTGGCCTGGTACAGGGCCTGGTCGGCATGGCTGTAGGCCGTCTCGAAGGCCGTGCCGGCGCGGTTCCAGCTCAGGCCCACGCTGACGGTGATGGCGCGCGTGATGGGCGCCGCGTGGCGCTGGCGGCCGACCGTGTCGCAGATGCGCTGGGCCACCTTTGCCGCTTCGTCGCGCGAGGTGGTGGGCCAGACGACGGAAAACTCTTCGCCGCCGACGCGGCCGATGGCCGTTTCCTCTCCCAATAGTCCCTTCAGGCAGTCGACCACGGCCTGGATCACGCCATCGCCGGCCGGGTGGCCGAAATCGTCGTTGACCTGCTTGAACAGGTCAATATCGAGCACGATCAGGGCCATGTCGCCCTGCGCCAGGCAGCGCGAAGCGTGGTCGATCACGGCGCCGCGGTTCAGGGCGCCCGTCAGCGGGTCGTGCGTGGCGCGGTATTCGAGCTGGCCGGCCAGGGTTTGCAATTGCCGGTTCAGCAGGTGCATGTCGCGTTCGGCGCGGTCGCTGCGGCCGATCAGGCGCCGCGTCTCGCGCATCAGCCGTTCGTAGTGGACAATCAGTTCGCCGAGCACGCGCCGCTGTTCCGCGCCCGAGGCGCCGGCATCGGCGTGCATGCGGCGCGCGGCGGCCAGCGCTGCCGCCTCCACCGTGAACAGGTCGGGCTCCAGTTCGGCCTCGGACATGGTCGCGCGCATGCCCTAGCTGCCCTGCACGGGATGGTCGCGGAAGTCCAGCGCCGTGAAATCCTGCTGCAGCTCCTGGCCGAATTCCAGGATGGTGTCGTCGTCCTCGTCGTGGTACCAGTTCAGGCGTACCTGGTTGCCGTCCACGGCCGCCTGGTTCAGGGTGTCGAACAGGGTAAACAGCATCTTCGTGCTGGAGCTGTTGAAGTAGGCCAGCGAGACATTCACGGTAATGCTGGCGTCGCGGCAGCTTTCCAGGTAGGCGCGCACGGCGGCGATCAGCGGGCCATAGAAGGCGGCCGCATTTTCCGGATACGACTCGCCCTTGATCGACAGGCTGTGCTGCTCGAAACGGAAGTCGATTTCGGGCGAACTCGGGGTCGCGGCGATGAACAGTGGTGACGGTAATTGCATATGCTTTCCTGAGTCGGCTCTTTCAAATGATGGCTTTGATGCAGAAGATGGTGTGGCCCGGTTCCTGCGGGTCCTGGACGAATTCGAATTCCAGCGGCTCGCTGGCGTCGCGCGCCATGGTGAGGAAGCCCAGGCCCGCGCCCTTGCTGTCGGCGGGCGTCTCCTCGCGCAGCGCCTTCTTGTAGGCCAGGCGGATTTCTTCCATCGTCATCGTGTGCAGCGGCTCCAGGCGGGCGCGGATCTGCGCCACGTTGTCCGTCGAGACGGGATTGGCGCACAGGAGGAAGAAGCTGTCGCCGCGCGTGCCGATGCAGAACGAGCCGCGCCGCATCTGCTGGTCCAGCTGCGCATCGGGCGTCAGGCTGTCGGCGGAATAGTGCATGATGTTTTGCGACATCTCGATGAACGAGGAAAAGATGCGCCGCCGCGTGGGACCGGCCGCGCCGGCCGTATCGAGGCGCGCCTTGATGGTCTCGGAAATGGCGCTGACCACGTGCTGCGAGAAATAGCCCACGTAAAAAAAGATGATGTTGCGCTTGCGCGCCACATCCCAAAACTCGTTGAATTCTTCGTACAGCACGTCAGTGCTCCTGGCTAGCCGGTGACCCGGTTTCTTGTGGATGGGCGGTGGGGGACATCGATGGATAGGTCAAGCTACAGGCGGAAACAGAAAAAGGTCAGGTCGTCGCGGCGCGGCTGCTCTCCCTGCCACGCGGCGCTGTCCTGCAGCAGGGCCGCGGCCACGTCGCCGGCCGGCGCGGTGCCTTGCGCCAGCAGCAGCTCGCGCATGCGCCGCTTGCCGTAGGCGATGTCGCGCGCGCCGCCGATCTGGTCGAGCAGGCCGTCGGTGGTGATGAACAGCAGGCTGCCCGCCGGCGCGTCCAGCGTCTCGTTGTGCCAGCAGTAGCCGGCCGGCGTGTCGACATAGCCGACGCCCATGCGCGCGCCGTCGATGGCGCGCACGCTGTCCTCGCCGGGCGCGACCACGTGCAGCGCCAGTTTCGCGCCCGCGAACCGCAGGCTGGCGCTGGCGTCGTCGTAGCAGAGGAAGGCGCAATCCATGCCGTCGTTCGAGCCGGCGTGATGGCTGGTGCTGGCGCCATCCTGGCCCAGCAGGGTCTTGATGGCGCGGCTGACGGCGCCGATCAGGGCGGCCGGATCGTGCGGCCCCAGCTCGCGCAGGGCCTGGCTCAGGGCAGACGAGGCGATCAGGGTCATGAAGGCGCCGGGCACGCCGTGGCCCGTGCAGTCGGCGATGGCGGCGAACCAGCCGCCCGCATGGCGCTCGAAAAAGTAGAAGTCGCCGCCGACCACATCGCGCGGCTGCCATTCCAGGTGCGCGTCGGGCAGGGTGGCGCGCAATTCCGCATCGGAGGTGCGCAGCAGCGCGCGCTGGATCACGCTGGCGTAGTCGATGCTGTGCATGATCTGGCGGTTTTTTTCCGCCTGCATGGTGGCCACCACGTTCATCAGCTGCAAGCCGAAGCCCACGCCGGCCAGCGCGCCGTCCGCGGTGATGATGAAACCGTCGGCCAGCGCCTTTTCGCCCGCTTCCACGGCGCGGAAGGTGAGGTCCTCGATGCTCATGGCACCGTCGACGATCAGCGGCTCCTTGTCCATGAAGGCGATGCAGCTCTTCTTGCCGTACACCTCGTGGTAAAAGGGCTTGGACATCTGCGACATGAAGATATTGCGGCTGATCAAGCCGATGGGGCGCTGCTGTTCCGTGACGGGCAGGCTCATCATGTCGCGCCGCTCCGTGAACAGCTCGAGCACGGCGAAATTGCTGGCGTCGGCCTGCACGGATTCCGTGGGAATGCACAGATCAAACGCCACGGACGTCCGATAACGGGGAAGATGCAATCGAGAGGCGTTGAACTCCACAGGCGGCTACCTTTAGATGACGATCGGACCTGGCTTGTCGCAACGGCAAGGCGACTGACAAACAGGCAATATCATCATGGTAGCCTTCGATTATGACGGCTTGATTACTCGGCTTGTCAAAACCGTATCTAAGATGGCTGCATGGCAAGCGCCGCCCACGGATTCAGGCGCGCCGGGCGAGGCTGCGGGCCTGTTCCAGCCAGCGTGCGCGCTGCGCATCGGTGGAATTGAGGATGGGGCCGAAGCTGGCCACGCTGACGGGCTTGATGCCGCAAAACTCCAGCGTCGTCTTGCGCAGCTGGTGGATGCCGGGCATGCGGTAGACCCAGCGGAAATACCAGGGCGGCGTGTCCATCGTCACCAGCAGCTGCGCCGTGCGACCCAGCAGCAGCTGCGCCGGGAAGGCCTTGCCGGGGCGGTACTTGAAGGCGTAGCCGGGCAGGAAGACGCGGTCGATGAAGCCCTTCAGCAGGGCCGGCGCGCCGCCCCACCAGATCGGGTAAGCCAACACCAGGTGTCCGGCCCAGGTGATGGCTTCCTGCGCGGCCAGCAGGTCCGCTTCCAGCGGCTGCACCTGGCGATAGCCTTCATGCAGGACGGGATCGAAGTCCAGCTGGCCCAGGCGCAGTTCGCGCACGGTATGGCCGGCGTCGCGCGCCGTGGCGGCGTAGGCGTCGGCCAGGGCGGCGCAGAAACTGTCGCTGGACGGGTGGCCGAGGATGATTAATATGCGCTTGGGTGCAATCGTGCTCATGCTGCGGGCTTTCTAAACGAGAGGAGCCTGCATGCTAAAGCCTGCCCCTAGTGGCAGAGTCAAGCGGCAGTCATGCTTGAGCGTTCAGGCAGCCTGCTGGCGCTGGCGCGCCAGGCAATCGTGGATTTCCGCGTCGATGTCGCCCAGTTGCGCGTCGAGCTGGCGCAGGCGGGCGATATCCTGCCGCACTTGCGCGCGCTTGGCGGCGATGTGCTGCGACAGGGCGGCCCAGTCGGTGTCGTCGCCGGCCAGGATGGGCAGCAGTTCGGCCAGGCGGAAGCCCAGCGCCTGCGCCTGGCGTATCAGCCTGACTTGCGCCAGGTCCTGCTGCGTGTAGACGCGGTAGGCGCCCGAGCGGCGCACGTCGCCCAGCAAGCCCAGCGCTTCATAGTGGCGCAAGGCCTTGGGCGAGGTGCCCGCCAGGCGGGCGATTTCTCCGATGTACATGTTTGTCCTTTGTCGAGCTGCGGCGCACGCAGTGTAGCGCAGGCGGTGCGCCAGGCGCTACGCTGCGCGTTGCCTCAGGATGGCTTGCGCGGCGGGACTTTCTTCGCCGTGCACTCGGCGCAGGTGCCGTACAGCGACAGCGCGTGTTCATGCAGCACGAAGCCGCGCTCGGCGGCGATCTCGTTCTGGCGCAGTTCGATGCCTTCGTCGACGAATTCATCGACCTTGCCGCAACCGGTGCAGACCAGGTGGTCGTGGTGCTGGCCTTCGTTCAATTCGAAGACGGCGTGACCCGATTCGAAGTGGCGGCGGAACAAAATGCCCGCTTCGGCAAACTGCATCAGCACGCGGTAGATGGTTGCCAGGCCCACGTCGATTTTTTCGGCCAGCAAGAGTTTGTAGACATCGTCCGCACTCAGGTGCTTGATCGTGCCTTCTTGAAACAGCTGCAGAATCCGCAAGCGGGGGATGGTTACTTTCAAGCCCGATTCACGCAGTTCCCTCAATATATCCATGTCTCCCATTCCTTTTTGTGATCGCCTTGGCGTGCGCCTATGTATGATTTTGCATTATATCGCAAATGATAATCATTACTATTCTCATTTGTATTGTGCGAGGTAGAAATATTATGCTGTCTGGCCCGGCGGCAGACCAGTGACATCGGCGCAAGGCTGGCTTGCGTTCCACGCACCGTGCCGCTCCGCGTCATGGCTTGCGATGGAAAAATGACGCCGATATCGCTACACTGTGCAGCACGAAATAACAATGGAGTAGGCATGGACCGATTTGATGCGATGCGCATTTTCACGCGTATCGTCGAACTGCGCAGTTTTACGCAGGCGGCGCATGACCTCGGCTATCCGAAAGCCACCGTCACGCATGCGATCAAGCAGCTCGAAGCGCGGCTGCGCGTGCGCCTGCTGCAGCGTACCACGCGGCAGGTAACGCCCACGCCCGACGGCGACGCGTATTACCAGCGCTGCGTGCGCCTGCTGGCCGACCTCGAGGAAACGGAAGCCGTCTTTTCCTCGGCGGCGCAGCAGCCGGCCGGCAAGCTGCGCATCGACCTGCACGCGACCCTGGCCCTGCATTTCGTCATGCCCGTGCTCGACCAGTTCTGCGCCCGCTATCCGCTGATCGAACTGGAAATCGGCATGGGCGACCGCCTCGTCGACCTCGTGCGCGAAGGCGTCGATTGCGTGCTGCGCGTGGGCGAACTGAGCGATTCGTCGATGGTGGCGCGCCGCGTGGCGCTGCTCGAGCAAGTGACGTGCGCCAGCCCTGCCTACCTGGCCGCGCACGGCACGCCGCACACCCTGGCGGACCTGGCGCACCATCGCGCCGTGAATTTCTTTTCCGCCCAGACGGGCAAGACCTGGCCCTTCGATTTCCGGGCGGGCGGCCAGGTGCACAGCGTGAGCCTGCCGGGCACGGTGTCCGTCAACAATGCCGACGCCTACCACGCCTGCTGCCGCGCCGGCATGGGCCTGATCCAGGCGCCCCGGTACCACCTGGCGCAGGCGCTGGCGGCGGGAGCGCTGGTGGAAGTGCTGGCGTCCATGCGGCCCGACCCGCTGCCCGTGTCCGTGATGTATCCGCACCACCGGCAACTGTCGCCGCGCGTGCGCGTGTTCGCCGACTGGGTGGCCGGCCTGTTTGACGGCGTGCGCTAAGGAGCGGTAGCGCGCTGCAATGCCGCAATTTTTGACCTGGGGAAAGGAAAAATTCCGTCTGTTGATGCCATCCAGCACTATTTGATGTGGATCAAAGTTTTTGTTGCACTGCACTCTTAGACTTCGCAGCGTTACTTAACGACAGAGGGAACTATAATGAAAAAGTCCGCAACCGCAGCAGCAATCGTTTTGGCCGCCATCGGCGCAGTCGCCGGCAACGCCATGGCACAGGAAGGCCCTTGGCTGGTCCGTGCGCGCGCCGTGCATATCGACCCGGCCGACAAATCTGCTCCTATCGGCGGCGTCGGCGCATCCGACCGTTTGCATGTCAGCAGCAAGACGATTCCGGAAATCGATATTTCGTATTTCTTCACCCCCAACATCGCTGCCGAGCTGATCCTGACTTATCCGCAAAAGCATGACGTCAAGCTCGACGGCAACAAGATCGGCACCTTCAAGCACCTGCCGCCGACGCTGTCGCTGCAATACCACTTCATGCCGGAAAAACAGTTCAGCCCTTACGTGGGAGCGGGCGTGAACTACACGAATATTTCCGACGTGAAATTGCTGAACGGCGCCGGCCGCCTCGAGCACGACAGCTGGGGCTTCTCGCTGCAAGCGGGCGTCGACTACAAGCTCGATAAAAACTGGTCGCTGAACTTCGACATCAAGAAAGTGCAGATCCGCAGCGACGTCTTCATCGGCGGCGCCAAGGCCAGCGAAGTCAAGGTCGATCCGCTGCTGATCGGCGTCGGCGTCGGCTACCGCTTCTAGGAACACCGAGCAAAACCTGCTGCGCGTCGTCATTTGCGCTCTGCGATGCTCGCTGTGCCTTCGTACAGTTGCGCTTCTCAAGCACAGTGACTGCCGCTCGCGTCGGTTTTGTCAGGCGTGGCAAGTATTGAAGATGCCCGTGCAGCGCGGGCAAAAAAAGACGGCCAGGTGTGAACCTGGCCGTCTTTTTGCGTGCAGCGCCTTGCTTGCGCTTTATTTTTTCAGCGTCTTTTCCAGCGCCAACTGGTAGTCCGTCTTTTCGTAGCCGGCCAGGTATTTATTCGTCGCGTCGAGGAAGGCGCGCGAGCGGTAGGCCGCTTCCAGGTCCTTGACCCACGGCTTGCCCTTGTCGGCCGTGCGGATCGCCACCAGGTTGATGTAGCTGTCCGAGATCTTTTCCACGGCCAGGGCGGTGGTCAGTTTCATGCCGGCGGCCAGGGCGAAGTTGCCATTGACGAAGGCGAAATCGGCGTCCGCCAGCGAACGCGGCAGCTGCGCCGCTTCCAGCGGCACCAGTTTCAGCTTCTTCGGGTTTTCCAGCACGTCGCGCTCGGAAGCGCGCAGCGGGTCGACATTCGGTTTCAGCTTGATCCAGCCCATCTTGGCCAGCACCACCAGCGCGCGCGCCTGGTTGGTCGGGTCGTTCGGCATGGTGATGGTGGCGCCGTTCTTGACTTCCGCCAGCGACTTGTGCTTGCTGCTGTACAGCGCGATCGGCGTCGTCGGCACGGTGATCAATGGGCTCAGCGGCAGCTTGTTATCGGTGGCGAACTTGGTCAGGTAGACGATGTGCTGGAACACGTTGGCGTCCAGCGAGCCTTCGGCCAGCGCGTAGTTCGGCTGCACGTAGTCGTTGAATTCCACGATCTTGACCTTGTAGCCCTGTTTTTCCAGGATCGGCTTGATGCCCAGCTTCAGCTGGTCCGAATACGGGCCGGAGCTGGTGCCGATGACGAGTTCCTTCGGGTCCTTGGCATGGGCGGCGGTGGCGAAGGCCAGGCTGGCGGCGGCCAGCAGCAGGTTGCGGCGAAGATGGTTCATGTATGTCCTTGTTCTGAATATGAATTAACGTTTGTCGAGGCGCTTGGCGATGCGCGTGCCGGCCAGCTGGATGATCTGCACCAGCACGATCAGGATGGCCACGGTGACGACCATGATGTCCGTCTCGAAGCGGTAGTAGCCGTAGCGGATGGCCAGGTCGCCGATGCCGCCGCCGCCCACCACGCCGGCCACGGCCGAATAGGACAGGAAGCTGATCGACAGCACGGTCAGGGCCAGCACCAGGCCGGAGCGCGCTTCCACCAGCAGCACGCGGAAGATGATCTGCATTTCCGAGGCGCCCATGGCGTGCGCCGCCTCGATCACGCCGCGCGGCACTTCGCGCAGGTTCTGTTCCACCAGGCGCGCCAGGTAGGGTATGGCGGCGAACGACAGCGGCACGGCGGCGGCCAGCGGGCCGATCGAGGTGCCGGCGATGATGCGCGTAAACGGCGTCAGGGCCACCAGCAAAATGATGAACGGGAAGCTGCGCACGGTATTCACCAGCCAGCCGAGGATCATCGACAGCGGACGGTTTTCCAGCGACTGGCCTTCCGAGACGAGGAACAGCAAAATGCCCAGCGGGCCGCCGATCAGGATGGCGGCGGTAAGACCGATGCCCAGCATGGTCATGGTCTGGCCCAGCGCCACCCAGATTTCCGGCAGCAGGTTGATGACGTTATTGATCGATTCTTCAAACATGTGTTGCATCCTTCCATGCGGTGGCTTCAAAGGCCTCGGTGCCGTAGTAAGCCAGCTCGCGTCCCAGCGCCGTCTTGCGCGGCGTGGCCGTGTCGCTCAGGTCGAACTGTTCCGCGATGGCGCCGTTTTCCACGACGGCGACGCGGTTGCAGATGGCGCCCAGCACCGACAGCTCATGGCTGACGATGACGATGGTCACTTTCAAGCGCGCATTGATGTCGCGCAGGGTGTCGAGCAGGGCGCGCGTGGTTTCCGCGTCGAGCGCGGACGTCGGCTCGTCGCACAGCAGCACGTCCGGGTGGCTGGCCAGCGCGCGGGCAATCGCCACGCGCTGTTTCTGCCCGCCCGACAGTTGCGCCGGATAGCTGTGCAGCTTGTCGGACAGGCCCACCAGCGCCAGGCATTCCTCGACCCTGGCGGCGATCTGCTCGCCCTTGGCCGTGCCATGGATTTTCAGGGGGAAGGCGACGTTGTCGAAGACGCTGGCGTTTTGCAGCAGGTTGAACTGCTGGAAGATCATGCCGATGTTCTGGCGCGCGTCGCGCAAGTCGCTCTTGCCAAGGCTCGTCAATTCGCGGCCGGCCACGGTGATCGTGCCGCTGTCGGGACGCTCGAGCAGGTTAATCAGGCGCAGCAGGGTCGATTTGCCGGCGCCGCTCTTGCCGATCAGGCCGAAAATATCACCGGGATAGACTTCCAGCGTGACCGATTTGACCGCGTGGAATTGTTCGCCCTTGGGCAGCGCGAAGGTCTTGTTCGCGCCATCGATGCGAATCACCGGCGTACGGTGTGGTGTGGTCATGCAGTGTTTCCTTTTTTATTGGACCGTGACAGGCGGGTAACGGGGCCGGATCGGGAGTGGATCGGGCCGGCCTGAAACGTCGGTTGCGTAGTATACCTCCGATCGTGTTATTACTCCTACGACAGAATCTTGCTTTGAATATGCAAATAATGTCTATATGAAGGTTTTGCAAGAGCAAAACCGGATTTTTGCCGCTCAGCCGATAGAAAATTCGACGGGAATCGATAATTCGAGCGGATCGGGCCGTTCCTGGGGGATGCGCGGCAGCGGCGCGGCCCGCTGCAAAGTGTCGAGCGCGGCCTGGTCCAGCGCCGCGGAACCGGAACTGCGCTCGATGGCGGCGGCCAGCACCTGGCCCTCGCGGTCGATGCGGCAGCGCAGGTACACCACGCCCTGTTCCTGCTTCGCCCGCGACGCCGTCGGGTAGCGGCGGAAGCGCTCCATGCGCGCCAGCACCTTGCCTTCCCAGCTAGATACGCCGCTGCGCTGCTCCTGCGGGGCGGGCGGCAGGGCGGGCGAGGGCGGCGCCGCCGCGATGGACGCCGTGGCCGCCGGCGCCGGCGAAACGGGCGCGTGGCGCACCTCGGCGACGGCGTCCATGGCCTGCGCCTGCAGCGGCAGGGGCGCCGCGTCGGGCTGCGGCAGCACGAACTGGCGGATGGCTGGCGCTGCTTTTTTCGCAACGCTGCGCGACGGCGCGGCGGCCGCGCTGACCTGTTCAGCAAGATTCTGCTCCAACGGCCGCGGCGGGGCCGCCGCCGGCAGGTACAGCAGCATGGCCGGCTGCGCCGCGTCAGGCACGATGGCCAGCACGGGCGCCGCCGGCGCGCGGTGGTACAGCGCCCAGCCGAGCAGGGCGCCATGCATGGCGAAGACGGTGGCGATCGTCAGCGGACGGCGCCAGTCCGTGCGAGGCGCGGCGTTTTGCGCGGCATCCTGCGTGGTTGCCTCCCCGGACACGGGCAGCGGGGACGCCGGCGTTTGCACCGGCGCCGGCCCTTCCGGGCGGCGCAGCAGGTAGATGATGACGGCGATTTCCAGCGTGCCCACCAGGGCGATGACCCACCACGGCGGATGGCCGAGGCACATGGCGACAAAGCCGATGGCCATGCCGAGGCAGGCGAGGGCCTTGCCGCGCCGCGATACGGCGCGGTGCTCGCGCCACTGGCGCAGCGGCGCGCCGAAGCGCGGATGGTGCAGCAGCCAGTGCTCGAGGCGCGGCGAGGCGCGGCTGAAGCAGGCCAGCGCCAGGATCAGGAAGATCGTCGTCGGCATGACGGGCAGCAGGGCGCCGATCACGCCCAGCGCCACCATCAGCATGCCGGCCGCCGTCCACGCCCAGCGGCGCAGCCGCGCCGTGTGTGCTTCCGCGCCGGCCCGGGTCACTGGCTCCTCCATCAGGCGCAGGCCTCCACGTGGCCGTGCATGCGCAGGAAGGCGGCACGCGCGCCGTCGATGACGCGCGCTTCGCCTGCCTCATCGAGGACGGCCGTATCGAGCACGGAGGTAAATTCGCGCCAGTGGCGCGCGCGCCCGTCAGGATGGCCGGCCAGGTGGCGCGCGCCGTGGTGTTCATCGAGGCCGATCTTGCCGGCCAGCTTGTACAGGATGGCCGCGCCCAGCTTCGAGCCTTCGCTCACATACAGCCAGCCCAGCGCCGTGGCCAGGTCCAGCTGCGCGTCGAATGGCGCGCTGGCCGCGTCGGCCGGCAGGGCGGTCTCGAGGTCATCGAGGTCGGCGGCGATGCTGGCATAGCGGCGGCGCTGTTCCAGGTCGGGCAGCAGGGCGGCCAGCTGGGCGTTGTCGTACAGCGCGTCGACGTCGCGCAGGAACGCATATTGCGCCTGCAGGAAGCGCGCGTAGTTCTCGCGGCTGGAGAAGGGCGCGCTGGCCATGATGCGCTGGTCCAGCAAGTCGTGGGTGGCCATGGTGTCGGCTTTCAGGCGCTGGCTGCGGCTAGGCGCCGCGTTAATCGGAACGGCGGTGGCGGTATTCGTGTTGCTCGTGGTGTTGCTTGCTGTCTGCATGGTCTTGCTGCTCTCTATTATAAGGATGAATCGAATCAGAAACGTACGCCGAGGGTGACGCGCGCCGTGCGGCCCGGTCCCGGCATCAGGCTCAGGGTCAGCGGATCGAGGTAGTAACGATCCGTCAGGTTGTCCACCGCCACGTCGACGGTGGCGTTGGGCGTGATCTTGTAGCTGGCGAACAGGTCGGCCAGGGTATAGGCCTGCGTCAGCACCTGCGGCGAGGTGCCCGTCCATGACTGCCACACGGCCTTGTCGTCCTGGCGCGCCAGCGGATGGCCGACGTGCGTCAGGCGTGTGCCCAGCGTGAGCTTTTCCTGCAGCCAGCGCGTGCCCAGGGTCAGGTTGGCGCTCAGCTTGGGCTGGATATGGTTGCTCACGTAGGAACTGCTAAAGCCGATGGGCGAGCAGTCGGGCGTGTTCCAGATATCGGATTTCCAGCTGCTGGCCTTGCGCAAATAGGCCGCCGTGGCGGCGTCGCAGATCAGCGTCTTGCGGTTCCAGGTGCCGGAGAAATCGGCGAACACGGCGCCGCGGTCGTACGACGACTGCAGTTCGACGCCCGAGACGCTGTACTTGTCCGTGTTCGCCATCGAGAAGTTCTGCGCATAGGCCGGCAGGTCGGGTATCGGGCGGCGCGTGATGTAGCCATGCGTGACGTTGTCGAAGTAGGACAGGCGCAGGCGCAGCTTGTCGGCACCGCTCCACACGCCATCCTTGACCAGGCTCACGCCGATTTCGCGGTTGTGGCTGCGTTCGGCCCGCAGCGGCGACGAATACGTGGCCGAAAAGCCCATCGTCGATTCGTACAGGCTGGGCATGCGCAAGCCGCGCGCGTCGCGCAGGAACAGGCTGACGCTGTCGGACAGGCGCGCCGTCAGGGCGACAGTGGGCGAAAAGCCGTGATCCTGGCGGCGGATCGGCTTGCTGTACTTGAACAGGCCGGGAATGGCGTCGCGGTAGACATAGCCGTTGCCGCTCCATTGATCCACCTGCGAGATGTCCAGCGGGGCCGGCTCGACGCCATAGTTTTCCACCATGCCGCCCACCAGCGCGGGATTGGTGGCGGGCGTGAACTGGCCCTGCGCATCCTGGTACCATTTCGCGGCGCCAATCTGATCGCCTTGCTTGTCCCACATGGTGACCCATTGCCAGCCCTGCGGCTGGTATTGCTGCTCGGCGCGGCGGTTGCGGTCGCGCGTATCGAAGCGCTGGAAGCGTCCGCCCGCGTCGATGGTCAGCCAGTCGCGCGCCTGCCACTGCAGCGAGGCGAACGCGCTTTGCTCGTGGCGCTTGCCGTTGCGCAGCGTGTGATTGGCGTTCAGGTCGTCATCGAGGATGCGCACGCTGTCGGCCGGGCCGATATCCTCGTTCTGCAGCGACAGGCCGTAGTCCAGCTTGAGCGCGCCCATGGCGGTGGCGAAGCGCGAGGTATTCGTCAGGTCCGCGCCGACGCGGCGCGCCTGGTTCTTTGCCAGGTACAGCACTTCCACGCATTTCTTGCATTCGTGGTCGCCCGGATTGGGCTTGCCTTCGAGCGGATTGCTGAAGATGTCGCCGTTGCGCGACTTGCTCTGCATGTCCGTCAGCCACAGGTTGGCCTTCAGGTCGATCCACTGCTGGCCCTCGGGTTTCCACTCGTAGCGCGCCGTCAGCGCGTTGGTGCGCACCTGGCTCGGGTCCCACTGCGGGATGCTGCCGGTGCTGTTGCGGTAGATTTGCGACGGCATGATCTCGCCATAGCTGCTGTCGAAATAGCGGTAGCCCAGCTCCAGTTTCTGTTCATGCGGCAGGCGCAGATTGGCCTTCAGCAGGGCCGAAGTAGTGCGATTGGCCGTATTGAGCACTTCGTCGCCCTTCTTGAAGAACTGCGTCACGCCATCGTCGCCACCCCATGCATTGGGCAACTGGTAGCGCTTGAAACCGCGCGTGCCGGAAAAATAATTGCCGATGCTGCGGTGGCTGATTGCCGCCACCAGGTCGTAATCGTCCTGGCGCGTGGCCACGGCGATGCTGCCAAAGCCGCTGCGCGGGTCGCCCAGCTTGTTGCGGTGCGTGCGCGGCGCGCTGCCGAAATCCGTGGGCGCCGTGACGCTGTTGTCCTGGATGCCGCCGCGCAGGCGCACGCCCGTGCGCTGGCCCGCCAGCAAGATGTCTTCCGGACGCAGGGTCTGCATGCTGACCATGCCGCCGATGGCGCCCGCGCCCTGCGCCGACAGGTTCGGACCCTTGTCGATGCGGATGGCGCTGATCAGGTCAGGGTCGATGTAGCTGCGGTCGGCGATGCCCGCGTAGCCGCGGTAAACGGTCGACGATTGCAGGCTGCCGTCGATCAGCACGGGCACGCGGCCCTGGCCCTGCATGCCGCGCACGTTGACGTCGACGGCGCCGCTGTTGCGGCTGTCGCCCACCTGCACGCCGGCCACGCCCTTGAAGATGTCGGCCGGCGAAGTGCCGCGGAAGCGCTCGATCTGCTCGCGCCCGATGTACACGGAGGCGGCCGGCGTGGTGTAGGGCAGGTCGGCCGGATCCGTATCGTCCGCCTCGAACATGCCGCTGCCGCCCTGGCCATTCACGCGCAGGGTGCCGATCTGCACTGCGCCGGCGGCGATGGGCGCGGGTGCGCTGATGATGATGGTGGTGCCGCCTTGCAGCTGCGCCTGCAGGCCGCTGCCGGCCAGCAGCTGGCGCAGCGCATCGGGCAGCGAATGGCGGCCCTGCAGCGGCGCGCTTTGCCGGCCCTGCGTGAGGCGGGCGTCGGCCAGCAGCACCATGCCGGCCTGGCGCGCCAGTTCATTCAGCGCGCGGCTCAACGGTTGCGCGGGAATCTGCCACTCCACGACTGCGGCGGGGGCCGCCGTGGCGGCGTGGCTGGCGGGCATGGCGAAGGCCAGGCCGATGGCCAGGAACAGGGGAGACAGGCGGGCGTGCAAGGGAGGGCGAGGCATAGTCGTGTGCATGTTTTTCCTATGGTGACGTGGTGAATCATTCATAGTTAAAACGAATGAGTATCATTTACCCTGACGTGCGCCATGCTTTTATTTCGCGGCATATGGAAAATCAGCGGGCGACGATGTGCAGCTTGCCGCCGTCACGCCGCAGGCGCACGGGCAGGGCCAGCGGCAGGGCGGCGGCAAATTGCGCCGGCTGCAGCGCGTCGAAGCTGCCATTCAGGCGCAGGTCCGCCAGCGCCGGGTCGTCGAGCACGAGGCCCGAATCGCCATAGCGCTCGAATTCGGCCAGTGCCTCGGCCAGGGTGGCGTCCTCGAAATCGA
This sequence comes from Janthinobacterium sp. GW822-FHT07H10, assembly GCF_058798675.1. Lineage (NCBI taxonomy): Bacteria > Pseudomonadati > Pseudomonadota > Betaproteobacteria > Burkholderiales > Oxalobacteraceae > Janthinobacterium > Janthinobacterium sp. GW822-FHT07H10. The sequence goes on along the minus strand of NZ_JBXAKS010000007.1, from coordinate 120,920 downwards.
GGCGCCCTGTACGCCAGTTGCCCACGGCTTGCGCGCTGACCCTGGCCAGCGCTTTCATGCCCTGCGGCGTGACGGTGACCGTGTCGCCCGCCTGCAGCACGGCGGCTGGCGCGCCGCTGTCACCTTCCACGCGCACGCTGCCCTGCGCCACGCTGACCTGCGTGGCGGTACCCACGTGGCGCACGGAAAAATGCGTGCCCAGCACGGTCGCCGTGGCGGTGCCGGCCAGCACCTGGAACGGGCGCGCCGCATCGGCGTGCACATGGAACATGGCCTGGCCGCGCAGCAGGCGCACGCTGCGCCGGTCGCGGTACAGGGCCACGTCGACGGCGCTGCCGCTATCGAGTTCGATGCGGCTGCCGTCGGGCAGGATTTGCGTGGCGAACTGGCCGCGCGCCGTGCTGTAGTCATGCTGGAAACCGGGCCGCTGCAAATGGCCGGCCAGCGGCCACGCCAGCAAGCCGCACAGCAGCAGGCAGCCGCCGGCCAGCGCGCCGCGCGGCAGGCTGCTGGCGGCCAGGCGCAAGCCGGCGAGGCGCCGCAGCAGCGATGTCGGCGCCGGCGCGGGCCGGGCGGGCTGGCTGAAGGCGGCCACGCGCTGTGCGGGCAGGCCGGCCAGCAGGGCATCGGTGCGGACCAGGGCGTCCCAGGCCTGCTGGTGGCGCGCGTCGGCCTGCAGCCATTGCCGCAGCGCCGCCAGTTCGTGCGCGGCCAGGCCGTCATCGTGGCGCAGCAGCCATTGGGCGGCCTGGAAGTCGATTTCGTCTGCCGTGGGAGTGGTCTGTGTCATGCGCTGTCTTTTCCAGTCACGCGGTCGGGCAAGCCTTTTTTACAGGCGAGCATGCCGTTGATAATATGTTTTTCCACCATGTTGACGGAGATGCCCATCTGGGCGGCGATCTCGATCTGGCTCAGGCCATCGAATTTGTACAGCGCGAAGGCCTGGCGGCAGCGCGGCGGCAAGGCATCGATGATGGCCAGCAGACGCTCCATGGTTTGCCGGTCGTGCAGCCGTTGCTCGGGCTCGTCGGCGCGCGGCGCGCGCAGCTGCAAGTGGTCTGCGTCGATATCGTCATGCGGCCGGCGCTGGTGCAGGCGCTGCTCGTCGATGGCGATGTTTTTTGCCGTCACGTAGAGCAGGGCGCGCTGGCCGCTGTCGGGCGCCATGCCGGCGCGCAGCGCCGGTGCGCCCGGGGCCGTCTTGCGCGCCAGGATGCGGGCATAGGCTTCCTGCACCACGTCCTGCGCCTTGTCGCGGCAGCCCGTGGAGCGCGAAATCAGGCGCAGCAATTCCTGGTAATAGCGTTCAAGCACCGCGCGTTTCCCCGTGATCAAAGCGCGCCATGATAACAAGCCCATCAAATAATAACAAGAATCATTCTCATCTGATGATTTGGATAACGCTGGATATTTTTGCCAATGCGGACAATAATCGGCAGCAGAAGGCGCTGTCGCGGACACAATGGCCGTTATTATCGATTTTTTCGATACTAACTAGGCAAATTTTCCGTTTTACATCGATCTTCATGCCATGCATAATCTGTTGCAACTGAAGCCAGACAACTCGCCGCATGCATCGCCTGCCTGCAGCCGGTTGCGGTTTTGACATCCACCACTCCCTATCAGGAATTCACAATGAAAAAACTGCTCGCTTTTATCGCCGCCGCCGGCTTCTCCCTGTCCGCCTTTGCCGCTCCGGAAGTCTATGTCATCGATGGCAGCCACACCTTCCCCCGTTTCGAGTACACCCACATGGGCTTCTCGACGCAGCAAAGCCGCTTCAACAACACCACCGGCAAGGTCACGCTGGACCGCGACGCCAAGACGGGCGCCGTCGAAGTGCTGATCGACACCAAGTCCGTGGACACGGGTTCGACCTTGTTCAACTCGCACATCCAGGGCGAGGACTTCCTCGATACGGCCAAATACCCCGTCGCCACCTACAAGTCGACCAAGTTCAATTTCGACGGCGACAAGCTGGCCTCCGTCGAAGGCAACCTGACCCTGAAAGGCGTGACCAAGCCAGTGACCCTGACCGTCACCTCGTTTACCTGCGCACCGCACCCGATGCTGAAAAAAGACGCCTGCGGCGCCAACGCCACGGCCAAGATCAAGCGCTCGGAATTCAACGCCGGCAAATATGCGCCAGCCGTCAGCGATGACGTGACCCTGACGTTTGCCATCGAAGCGATCAAACAGTAAGCCGTGTGACAAAATCTGCCGGGCGTCGCGCTTCTCGGCCACAAATCATCGCCGCTCGCTACGATTTTGTCAGACGTTACTCTGGTGGTGATTGATCGCCACTACCGATCAGTAATGGTAAAAGGCGGCGGACTTCGGTCCGCCGCCTTTTTTTTCGATAGCAGGTCAAATCAGCGCGGCAAAGCCACGCGTACTCCGACATGCGCCGCCAACAATGTGTCGGATTACGCGCGTCCCGCGCTAATCCGACCTACGCGGTTTGGCGGGTATCACAAGTAGCGGCGGTCCAGGGCCCGCCGCTTTTTTTGTCCGGGTAGGTCGGATCAGCGCGGCAAGGCCACGCGTGATCCGACATGCGCCGCCAACAATGTGTCGGATTACGCGCGTCCCGCGCTAATCCGACCTACGCGGTTGGGCAGGTATCACAAGTGGCGGCGGTCCAGGGCCCGCCGCTTTTTTTGTCCGGGTAGGTCGGATCAGCGCGGCAAGGCCACGCGTAATCCGACATGCACCGACATGCGCCAGGCATGCAAGATGATCACGCCAGGTGATGCACCTCCTGCTGCCCATACACGGGCGTAGCCAGTCCCTCCATGCGCGCCTTCAGCTGCAGCGACAGGTATTGCGAATAGTGGCGCGACTGATGCAGGTTGCCACCGTGGAACCACAGCGCCTGCTGCTGCGTGGGTTTCCACATATTGCGCTGCTCGCCCTCCCACGGCCCCGGGTCCTTCGTCGTGGCCGAGCCGAGGCCCCATACCTTGCCCACCTTGTTCGCCACTGCGGGCGAGATCAGGTCGGCCGCCCAGCCATTCATGGAGCCGTAGCCGGTGGCGTACACCACCAGGTCGGCCGGCAGCTCCGTGCCGTCGGACAGCACGATGGAGTGCGCTTTCAGCTCCTGCACGCCGACGCCGCTTTTCAGCTTGATCTTGCCCTCGGCGACCAGCTCCGAGGCGCCCACGTCGATGTAGTAGCCGGAGCCGCGCCGCAGGTATTTCATGAACAGGCCCGAATCGTCGTCGCCAAAATCGAGCATGAACCCCCGTTCCGCCAGGCGCGCGTAGAAGTCCGCATCGCGCTCGCGGATGGCCTGGAAGACGGGCTTCTGGAAGTCGGCCAGCAGCTTGTACGGGATCGAGGCAAACGTCAGGTCGGCCTTGGCCGTCGTCATGCCGGCCGCCAGCGCGCGTTCCGAATACAGCTCGCCCAGGGCCAGTTCCATCAGCGAGTCGGACTTGACGATGTGCGTCGACGAGCGCTGCACCATGGTCACGTCCACGCCCGCTTCCCACAGGGCGGCGCAGATGTCGTGCGCGGAATTGTTCGCGCCGACCACCACCACCTTCTTGCCCACGTACGCGTCCGGCCCCGGATGCTGCGACGAATGCTGCTGCTCGCCCTGGAACACGTCCATGCCCTTGAATGTCGGCATATTCGCCTTGCCCGACATGCCCGTGGCCAGCACCAGCTGCTTCGGCTTCAGGGTGACGGGCTGGCCGTCGCGCAGCACCTGCACCGTCCACTCGCCGGCAGCTTCGTCGAAGCTGGCCGATGCGCATGAAGTCGAGCCCCAGTAATTGAGCTCCATCACCTTGGTGTACATTTCCAGCCAGTCGCCGACCTTGTCCTTCGGCGTGAAGACGGGCCAGTTGTCGGGGAAGGGGATGTAGGGCATGTGGTCGTACCAGACGGGGTCGTGCAGGCACAGCGACTTGTAGCGCTTGCGCCAGCTGTCGCCGGGACGGGCGTTTTTCTCGATGATGATGGTGGGGACATTGAGCTGGCGCAGGCGCGCGCCGAGCGCGATGCCGCCCTGGCCGCCGCCGATGATGACGCAGTAGGGCTGGCGTGCGTAACCGAGTTCCTTCGCCTCCTGCTCGCGGTGTTCCAGCCAGCTGCTGCGGTTCGTGCGCGCGCCATGTTCGGCGCCCATGGGGCGGCGGCCCCCCCTGGCTTCCTCAAAGCCCTTCAATTCGCTCATGGTGGTGAGCAGGGTCCAGACCTTGCCGTCGCGGATGCGGATGAAGCCCGTGCCGCGTCCCACGCCCGTTTCCACCGTGATCCAGCATTGCAGCACGCCGCCGGCCTCCACCGCATGTTCGCCGTCGGCGATGCTGATGTTCACGGGCTGTACGGCGCCCAGCTGGGCGGCCAGCATGGCGGCGATCTGCTCGCGGCCTTCCAGGGTCTTCAGGTTCCAGGTAAATAGCACCAGGTCGCGCCAGTAGCCGTCTTCCTCGAACAGCCGGGCGGCACCCGTGCTGTCGCTGGCGCGCAGCGCGCCTTCGAGCTGTTCCAGGATGCCGGCCACGGCCAGGTCGTGCGGGGTGTTATCGGTATGCATCGTGTCTCCTCCAAGTCTGCTGACTTTATGATGGGATGCGGCTGTGCTGCCGCTGACGATGTTGTAACACTGGCGTTTTGGCGCCGCATCCTGCAGCGCAGCATGGCGGCGCCTGAGACGGAAATCTCAGCTTTTATTGAGCTGCTATTGCCGGTGCGGCGGCACGATTTTCAGCTGCTTGATGCGCCGGTACAGGGTGGCGCGCGAGACGCCCAGCATGGCCGCCGCCTGCAGCGGGCGCCATTTGGCGGCGCTCATGGCGTTGACGATGCGCGTGCGCTCGGCCAGTTCCAGCGCCGTGTGCGCCACCACGTCTTGCGTTGCCGGCGCCTCGCGTCTGGCGCGCGTGCGCAGGCTGCCCTGGCGTAGCGGCGCGCGCACGCGCGCATGCAGCCAGGCACTGCCGCCAGCCAGGCGCAGCGACAGCAGGTTGTGTCCCGCGCGCGCGTCGAACAGGCGCTCGGCGCGCACTTCGAGCACCTCGCCGACGGGACGGGGCAGGGTGTCCAGGCCGGCGATGAGGTCGCGCGCGCAGCGGTTGGCGGCAACGATGTCGCCATGCTCATCGACGGCGATCAGCATCTCGGGCTGCACTTCCACGAAGTGGCGGTTGCGGTGCGCCAGCAGGATGCAGCAATGGGCGTAGGACTTGATGAAAAAACCGTCCTCGATCAGGGTGGCGCTCTGGCGCACCAGCTGCTTGACCAGGCGCTGGCTGTCGCGCGCGTCGGGGGAAGTCAGCGCCGAGGCATCGAGCACGCCGATCAATTCCCCGTGCGGCGAAAAGATCGGTGCGGCGCTGCAGGTCAGTCCCGTGAACGCGGCGCGGAAATGGTCGGTCTTGTGCACGGTGATGGCTTCGCGGTCGAGCAGCACGGACGCGATGCCGCACGTGCCTTCCTCGTCTTCCGACCAGCATGAGCCGGGATACAGGCCCGCCTTCTTGAAATCCTTGCGCTGGTGCGTGTCGACCACGTAATCGATCGTCACGCCGCGCGCATTGGCCAGGATGACGCAGTAGCCGGCTTCGCGCACCATGGCGTGCAGGCGCGGCAGGCAGTGGCCCGTGGAGCGCAGGAAGCCTTCCTCGGATTGCTGGATGGCGCGCAGTTCGGCGGCCGTCAGGATGCGCGGCCCCGTCGTCGAGGCGGGATCGAGCCGGTACTCGTCGAGCGAACGGCGGTACGAGGAGGCCAGCCTGGCCGTGTCAGCGCCAGGATTGACGATCCGGCCGGCGATCAGGTCGCGCACCCGCTCGATATGGCTGGTCTGGCGGACGTAAGGCATGGCGTTCTCCCGTGTCTCTGCTGCTGTTTTGATGGCGATGGGAGTTTGTAGCACGAAGCGCAGGCGCATGCATGCCGCAGTGCAGCATGGGAGCGCCGCGAGACGTTCGTCTCAGCGGCGCCGCGCCGCACGATAGGATGCTTTACAACAATAAAAAAGAGCATCTCTGATAACATCCGCAGCAATAGACAGTCAGCTATCGCAAGGGATCTTTATGGCAACGCAAGCGATGTGCGGGAGGCGGCGTGCTGTCGCCGTGGCCCTGCTGGGATGGAGCGCTGCCTGCGGCGCCGCCGGCCAGCTCGATCCCGATGGCCTGAGCAGCATGGAAAAGGAAGTGGCCCGGCGCGCCGCCGTCGAACCGGCCATCGGCGCCGACTGGCAAGTGACGCGTTCCGTGGAAGCGGGCGTGCAGATCGCTGGCGAAAGCAATTTGTTCTGGAAGCTGTCGAACACGCCGGCGCGCAATCCGGACTTCGATTTCCATCCCTACTGGTACGAGTTCTATGCCAAGCCGGCGCTCGGCTTCAAGCGCAACCTTGGCGACGGCAAGCAGCTGTATGCGCGCGTCTCGGCCGTCGGCTCAGGCACTCTGCGCCACGATCCTTTCGGCGCCGGCGATACGGGCCGCATCTCGATCGAGGAATTCGTCGCCGGCATCCGGATGCCGCTCGGCGGCGCCGGCGCGCTCATCGACCTGTCGGCCGGCGCGCAGAATTTCACGCTCGGCACCGGCATGCTGATCGCCAATGGCGGCTCGAACGGCTTTGACCGCGGGGCGCTGAAACTGGGGCCGCGCAAGGCCTTCCAGAATTCCGTGGTGGCCAAGGTGAGCCAGGATGCCTACAGCGCCCAGGCGTTTTATCTCGACCCGAATGAAAACCCCGACAACGATTCGGGCACGCGCGTGGTGGGCGTCGACCTCAGTTACGCCCCCGCGAACGACCGCAAGGCCGGCATCGCGTATGGCAAGGTGCCGCATTCGCGCGCCGCGTATCCGCAGGCGGCGCCGGGCGGCATCGGCGCGCCGCTGGCGGTGCCTGACGGCCGCAAGGACCTGCAATTCGTGTATGGCTACGCGCGCGTTCCCGTGCTGCCCGCCGTGCTGTCGAAAGGCTGGTTCGGCATCGACGCCGCGCGCGAATGGAATACGCGCGAACCGCTGCGGGCCTGGGGCTGGCGCACGGAAGGGGGCTTTTCGCTGCCCGACGTGGCATGGACACCGAAGTTCACCCTGGGCTACCAGAGCTTTTCCGGCGACGATCCGCACACGGCGCGCAACGAGCGCTTCGATCCGCTGTTCTTCGAAGGCACGCCTGGCGCCTGGGCCTCGGGCAGCAAGGCCACCTGGGTCTTCGTCAACTCCAACGTGAATGCCTTGCAGGCGACGATCGAGTTGCACCCGACACCGAAGGACACCGTGACCGCTTACCTGGCCCAGGTGCGCGCCAACCGGATGGGCAGTCCGCTGCAGTTCGGCCAGGCCACGCGCCTCGACGTGCCGGGTGATGCGCCGGTGGTGATAGCGGGCGTGCTGCGTCCCATGCTGGCCAACGATGTCTTCGTCAAGTACGTGCGCGTCGTCAATCCGAATACCTACCTGACCCTGGGTTTCAGCGCCTCGTTCGCGCAGTCCGGCGTCAAGCAGCTGGTGAACGGCCAGGCCAGGACCTGGACGGGCTGGCTGGCGAATGTCGTATGGGTGTATTAAGTATTGTCTATCAAGGAGAGCATCACATGAACGATTTTCCCAGCATGAAACGCCTGGCCCTGGCCGCAGCCTGCCTGGCGCTGGCAGCCGGCGTCCAGGCGGCCGAGACGGCGGGAGCGCCGCTGTCGGCCGCCGCCAGCGATCCGGCAGCGTTGAAATGGATGGTGGGTTCGCCGCCGCCGGCCGACAAGATCATCCGCTTCGACGACGGCAGCTATTTCACTTTCCCGCAGCTGCGCTGGAGCGTCTCGCACTTCCGCCAGCTGATGCCGACGGTGGAGGTGTCGCGCGGCCTGGGCGCGCCGCAGCCCCTGCAGCGCGCGTTGCGCAGCGATATCGACAGCCTGCGCTTCACGCCCCTGGGGGCGAAGGACACGATGACGTGGGAGCAGTCGCTGGGCGCCAATTACACGGATGGCATCGTGGTGCTGCACCGCGGCCGCATCGTGTATGAACGCTACCTGGGCGTGTTGAAGGACAGCGGCCAGCATGGCGCCATGTCGGTGACGAAATCCGTGATGGGCACCATGGGCGCCGCGTTGGTGGCCGAAGGCAAGCTCGATCCCGGCAAGAAAGTGGCCGACTACATACCGGAATTGGGCAAGTCGGCGTTTGGCGACGCCACCGTGCGCCAGGTGCTGGACATGACCACGGGCCTGAAATTCAGCGAAGACTATGCCGATCCGAACGCCGAGGTATGGAAGCATGCGGCGGCCGGCAACCCGCTGCCCAAGCCGAAGGACTACACGGGGCCGCGCAGCTATTTCGAGTACCTGCAAACCGTGCAGCACGAGGGCAGGCATGGCGAGGGCTTCGGCTACCGCACGGTCAATTCCGACGTGCTGGGCTGGATCATCGCGCGCGTCACGGGACAGAACGTCAACGACTACCTGTCCGAACATATCTGGAAGAAGCTGGGTGCCGAGCAGGATGCCTACATGTCTGTCGATTCGACCGGCACGCCGTTCGCCGGCGGCGGCTTGAGCGCGGGCTTGCGCGACCTGGCACGCTTTGGCGAAATGCTGCGCAACGATGGCCGCTACAACGGCCAGCAAATCATCCCGAAGGCGGCGGTTGCCGACATCCGCCGTGGCGGCGACAAGCAGCTGTTCGCCAAGGGCGGCTACGACTTGCTGAAAGGCTGGAGCTACCGCGACATGTGGTGGGTCACGCATAACGACCACGGCGCCTACATGGCGCGCGGCGTGTATGGACAGCGCATCTACATCGACCCGAAAGCGGAAATGGTGATCGTGCGTTTCGCCTCCACGCCGACGGCGGCCAACGCGGCCAACGACCCGACCACCACGCCGGCCTTCGAAGCGCTGGGCAGGCTGCTGCTGGCCAAGCCGAAATAGGGTTGGCCGCCATGCCGGGTGGTCCGCGCGCGGGCCACTGCACCGGCAGCGCGCCAGCCGTGCGGCAGCCTGGACATAATTGCCATACTATATTCCTTTTGTTATCAATTGTTGCCTGAAATATATGCTGGCGGCGACAGACGGGGGAGCGCATCGTGGAAACCAGCCAGCCAGACCACCCGCGCCCGCCGCTCCGGCGGCGCTTGCTGTGGCCATTTTCCCAGCTCGGTTCGGCGTTCAAGCTGACGGGCACCCACTTGCTGCACCACGTGATCGGCGCCAGCCTGATCGCCTCGCTGATGCTGGCGCTGGAAGGCTTCCACGTGCTCGAATGGCTCGATGCGGCCATGCTGCGCGCCAGCGCGGAACAGGCGCCGCTGCTGCACAAGGGCCGCGATCCCGGCGCCGCCTACCGGCCCGGCATCATCGAAATCGACCAGCCCGCGTTTGAACAGGTATTCGACGAGCGCGAACCGCTGGAGCGGGCGCGCCTGGAGCAGTTGCTGGCCAGCGTGGCGCAGCGCGGCGCGCGCGTGCTGGCCATCGACCTGGACCTGGCGCCGGCCGTCTACGAGCAGCACAAGGCAGGCGAGCGGCCGCTGGACCGCCTGCTCGACCGGCTGGCCGCCGATGGCCGGCAGCTGGTGCTGATCCTGCCCGAGCAATCGGACCAGAATGCGAACCTGCCGTGGCTACGCGCGCGCTGCGCGGCCGGCGTGCATTTCGCCAGTCCGCGCATCCGCGAACGCATGGGCGCCGTCACGCGCATCGAACTGAAAAGTCCCGTGCTGGCGGCCGTGGCCTTCGAACTGGCGCACGGCATGCGCCAGCAGGAGCAGAACCAGCCCATGCCGGCCGCGCTGTCCGAGCAAAAGGAAGGCTACCGCCTGGCCGGCCGCGTGTGCCAGCTGGCGCGGCGCACGGGCAGCGAAAAGGAGTTGGCGCGCTGGGCCTTCGAACCGGTCATCCACGGCGACGCCAAGGATGCGGCCGAACAGAATGCCGTCACCGCGCCATTCCATCCGACCGCCATGGCGCCCGCGTTCCTCGACCCCACGCGCGCCGGCGTGCGGCTCGTCGACGGCAAGGCCGGCGTGGCGCAGGACGCGCCGCGCAAGCAGGTGCTGTTCATCGGCGCCAGCTACGACGTACGCGACCGCTATACGACGGCCGAAGGCGAGCAGGCCGGCCTGCACCTGCACGCGGCCGCCTATACCTCGCTGGGCATCGGCACGGCCGACGTGAACAAATACGTGGTGTTCGCGGTCGACATCGTGATCGGCGTGCTGCTGGGCTGCCTGTTCGGCGGCTTGTGGACCCTGTATGGCAGGGCCGAACTGGCCATCGACGAGCGCATGGCCGACCACGACTTCAGCCGCCTGCACCGCATGGGCACCTTGCTGGAATTTTATGGCATCCGCCTGATACTGGTGCTGGTGTGGGCTTCGCCGTTTGCCATCGGCGCGCTGGCAATCTATCTGTCGCGCGGCTTGCTCGAGCAGGGCTGGTGGGTCAACCCCGGGCCGCTCATCGCCGGCATGTTCCTGCACGCGATGTCGCTGCGCGACGAAGCGCACCACCCGCACGAGGAAGTGCCGGGCCTGTCCGTCTGGGCCCAGCTGCGCCGCACGCACCCCGGCATCGTGCTGGTGCAGGCGCCGCTGGCGGTGCTGCTGTTGGTGGTGGCCGTGATCTAGCGCAAACCGTATGGCGTCGCAGCGACGCTAAACTGGGTGCTTTTCCAGCTTGCCGGAGGATGCCATGCTGAGCGGAGGATGTTTATGCGGCGACGTGCGCTACGAAGCGGGCACGGGCGCCTTCCATGAAAGCGCCTGCCATTGCTCGATGTGCCGCCGCGCCTCTGGCGCGCCGTTTGTCGCCTGGTTCAGCGTGCCGCGCGCGAACCTGCGCTGGCTGCAGGGGCAGGCCCGGTCGTATGCTTCCAGCGTGCATGGCAAGCGCAGCTTCTGTCCGCGCTGCGGCACGCAGCTGACGTTCGAAGATAAGCGCTACCCGGACGAGGTCGACCTGACCACTTGCAGCCTCGACGAACCGGAGCGGCTGCCGCCGCAAAGCCATATCCATACCGCCTCGCAAGTGGCGTGGGTCAGGCTGGCCGATGGATTGCCGCGCTATCAGGCGTCGCGCGACGCCGGCTAAGCCGCTTTGATCCCGGCACGGTGCATGAAGCGTGTTCAGGCGATCAGCTTCAAGCCCGGCGGCAGCGCCTCGCCCAGCATGCGTTTGGTATTCGCTTCATCGAGCTGCGTGACTTCGCTGACCATCGCCTGCCACAGGGGCGGGGCGCCGACGGCTTTCAGGCGGGCGAGGATGGTGGCGCGCAGCCCGTCGGCGATGTCGCGCGAGCGGTCGCCCGTCATGCGCGCCAGGTGGGTGGCGGCAAAGGCAGCCGGCTCGGTCTTTTTCCAGTCCAGTGCCAGCAGCGCGGCCAGCCAGTCGGCCACGGTGGCGCTGTCGACCACTTCGTGCGCGCTGCCATGGAAGGGCTGGCGCGCGCCGACCCTGGCCAGCGCCCACAGGGTGTTCGTGTCGGCTGTGCCGGCCTTGTCCAGGCGTTTCAGCAGCCAGGCGCCCACTTCCGCCTTGTAGGCGCCGGGGATGCGCTCGAGCGACGCGCCCAGGCGCAGCATATCGTCGTCGCTGCCGTTCACCAGGGTGACGGGGCGGCTGCCGCGCTGGGCCGCATCGGCTTGCAGGTTGAAGGCGAAATCGTCGAGCAGGCGCAGTTGCTGCTCCGTGCTCAAGCCGCCGGCCACGCGGCGCCACAGTGTCCACCATTCGGCGCACACCTGGTTATCCTTGTGGTGCTGCACGCCCGTGTCGAACATGGCCCACAGCTGCTCGATGCGCCATGGGTCGAGCGCATCGCCATAGCCGGGACGCAGGCAGTAGCCGGCCAGGTTCAGCCAGACCCGCTCATGTTCGGCGGAGCGCCGCCGGCCACGCGCGCGTTGCAGCAAGGCGTCGAACAGCTGGCGCAGCAGCGGCGTGTCCCAGCTTTCGCGTCCGCCGAGTCCCTGTTCCAGGTGCTGGCGCAGCTGGCGCACTTCCTTGCTCTCGACCTTTTGCGCCTTGCCGCCAAAGATGCGCTCGATCTTTTCGATGGCTTCCTTGATGCGCGGCGAGACCGTGGATGCTTCCGTTTCCGGCTCATCGCCGCCGCGCAACTGGAATTCCAGCAGCCAGCGGTCGCTGGCATCGGCTGCGGCCACGCAATGGACTTCCAGCGTGCCCACCTCCGTCATGACGGTGGCCAGTTGCACGGTGATTTCGCGCTTGTCATTGCTGCCGTCTTTGGCATGCAGCACGCTGGCCAGCGGCGGCAGGCGCAGGTAGTCGCCTTCGCCCAGGTCGACGATGTCGCCCAGCCTGGGCGGCGTACCCGCTTCGGCGAGGGAAGTGGCCAGGTGGAAGCGCACGGGGCGGCCCAGGCGCAGCGCGAACAGGCGCTGCGTCAGGCGGATTTCCTCGCCGCTGGCGCTGCCGCGCGGCAGGATGCAGACGGCGCGGTGGTCCTTGCCCGCCTCGCCCAGCACGAGGAAGTAGCTGCGCGGCGAACCGCCGCCGATGCGCGGCGCCTGGCCGCGGCGGGCCAGCGCGTAGGCGACGGCGCCGCGCGCCACGGCCACGTCGGGGTTGTCGTTGTGCAGCAGGGTGAGGGGCGCGCCGCGCCAGTGCGCCAGCGTCTCGGCCAGGCGGCGCGCCAGCGCATCGGCGCGGAACACGCCGCCGTTCAGCAGCAGGGTATCGGGCAGTGCACCCGCATGCTGCTGTAAAAAGCTGGCCAGGTGGCGCGTGATGGCCGCATCCTGCGCGTAGGGCAGGCCGAATTCGACGATGCCGGCGCGGCCCTTTTTCGCGACGTCGCCCGCATCGACGAGCGGGAAGAAGCCGTCGACCACCATGGCCGCCACTTCTTCGCGCGTGACGTCGGCGGAGCGGCTGCCGCCGATCAGGCGCGAGCCGGCGCCCAGCAGGGTGACGGTGGCGCTGCCGGGCGCATCGTTCGAGAGCAGCAGCTCCTTGGCGGCGCGGCAGCGCTCCATCAGCTGCGACAGGCGCGCGGCGGACAGCTTCATGCCGCCTTCCATGCCGGCCGCCATGCGCGTTTCCACCAGGTGGGCCAGCGCCAGGTCCATATTGTCGCCGCCGAGGATCAGATGGTTGCCCACGCTGCTGCGCGTGAGCTGCGGCGCGCCATCGTCGCCGAAGGCCACGTCGATCAGGCTGAAATCCGTGGTGCCGCCGCCCACGTCGCAGACTAAAATGCGGCGCGTATCGGCCAGGTCCTCGCGCAGGGTGGCGCGCCGGCGCTGCAGGAAATCATAGAAGGCCGCCTGCGGTTCTTCCACCAGGCGCAGGGTCGGCAGCCCCGCCATGCGCGCGGCTTCCAGTGTGAGTGCGCGCGCACCCTCGTCGAACGAGGCGGGAATGGTCAGCACCAGTTCCTGCCCTTCCAGCGGAGCGTGCGGGAAGCGGTGATTCCACGCGGCGCGCACGTAGGCCAGGTAGCTGGCGCTGGCGGCCACGGGTGAGATTTTCGGCACATCCGCTTGCGCGCCCCACGGCAGGATGGGCGCCTGGCGGTCGACATTCGCATGCGACAGCCAGCTCTTGGCGCTGGTGACCAGCCGGCCCGGTACCTGCGCGCCGAGCTGGCGCGCCAGGGCGCCCAGCACGGGCTGCACAGCGTCGGCGACATCGTCCTGCGGCCACGGCAGCGGCAAGTCGCCCGCCGCCAGTTCGCCGGCGGCAGGGTGGTAGCGCACGGAGGGCAGCAGGGGGCGTGCGCCCACTTCGCCGGGGGCCAGCAGCTGTTCGATGGCGAACAGGTGGATGCCTGCCTGCGCATTGCCGGCTTCGGCCGTAGCGGCATAGGCGACCACCGTATTGGTGGTGCCCAGGTCGATGCCGACCAGGAAGGCCGGCTTGCCCGCAGCGCTGCCCATGGCGCTTATTGCGGCGTGCCGCGCACGTCGAATTCCACCTTCCAGCGCTCGGCGCCGTCAAGGGAGACGGCCAGCAGTTCCAGGGTGCCCGCTTCCGTCACGCGTGCGTGTAGTCTGACCTGCACCACGTCGCCGGCCGACCGGCCTTCGGCGGACAGGGTGGCCTGGATTTCGCTCAGCTCCTGCAATTCATCGGGACCCCAGAAGTCCAGCAAGTCGCCGATCTGGTCGTTGCGCCGCGTGGAGGAGGCGAAGAAGCGGAAGTGCACGGGCTCGCCCACCACCAGGCCGAATTGCTGGCCCGGCAGTTCCAGCTCGCTGCCTTCTTCCATGCCGAACGGCGCCACGCACAGGGCCTGGATCGGCGGTTCCATGCCGGGGATGGCCGGCATGGCCGATTCGATGGCCACGTAGAACGCGCTGGCCGTGCCGCCGCGGATGCGCACGCCATGGCCGCGCCGCACGTAGCTGTAATACGCGGCGCCGCGCGCCACGGCCAGGTCCAGGTCGGCGCCGGCCAGCATGCGTGCCGGTTCCGCGCCCTCCATGTACAGCCAGTCGTTGACGGTGGCCATGATGCGCTGCGCCAGCAGGTCGGACTTGAAGACGCCGCCGTTGAACAGCACGGCCGTCGGGTGCAGGAAGCTGGCGTCCTGCGTCTGGCGGCCGGCGAAGCCTTCCAGCTCGCTGGTGGCCGCCACTTGCCGGCCCAGGAAGGCGGCCAGGTGGCGCGTGATGGCCGCGTCCTGGGCATATGGCAGACCCAGTTGCGTCAGGCCGGCGCGCGTGCGCACGGCAGGGCGGCTCGACGCCTCCACCTGCGGGAAGAAGCCGTCGAGGATGAAGGTGGACACTTCGGCGCGCGTCAGCTCCGTGCGGATGGAGCCGCCGATCAGTTTCGAGCCGCGGCTCGGCACGACGATGGGCGCCGTTTCCATGCCGCTGTCGGCCAGCAGGCTTTCCTTGGCGCTGCGGCAGCCATAGGTCAGCGCGCGCATTTGCCAGGCATCGAGCTGGGTGCCGTTGGCGGCGAGCTTGCGCGCCACCAGGTGGGCCAGGGCCAGGTCCATATTGTCGCCACCGAGCAGGATATGCTCGCCGACGGCGACGCGGTGCGGTTCCAGCACGCCGTCGCGCTCCAGTACGGCGATCAGCGAAAAGTCGCTGGTGCCGCCGCCCACGTCGACGACCAGAATGATGTCGCCCGGCTTGACTTCCTTGCGCCAGCGGCCTTCGCTGGTCTGGATCCAGCTGTACAGGGCCGCCTGCGGCTCTTCCAGCAGGGTCAATGCCGTGTAGCCGGCCGCCTGCGCCGCCTCCATCGTCAGCTCGCGCGCGGCCGGATCGAACGATGCCGGAATCGTCACGGTGATTTCCTGCTCGGCGAACGGCGCTTGTGGGTGGGCCGTGTCCCAGGCCTGGCGCAAGTGCGTCAGGTAGCGCGTGGCGGCCGTGATCGGCGAGATGCGCGCCACTTCGGCCGGCGCGTCGTTCGGCAAAATCGCCGCGCGGCGGTCCACGCCCGGGTGGCACAGCCAGCTCTTCGCGCTCGAGACCAGACGGATCGGCGTGGTGGCGCCGCGGCTGCGGGCCATTTCACCGACGACGAACGGCGCTTCCGCTGCCTCGGTGACCCAGGGCAGTGCCAGGTCGCCGGCCGCCACTTCCTCGGCGTGCGGCAGGTAGACGAACGACGGCAGCAGCGACAGCTCTTCGACGGTGCCCGGCGCCGACAATTGCGGCACTTTCAGCACGCCGTGGCTGGACTGCTCGCCGTCGCTTTCATCCAGGTTCACGTACGACAGGGCGCTGTGGGTGGTGCCCAGGTCGATGCCGATGGCGTAGCGCGGGGTGTTGTTGGCTTGATCGCTCACAGTTCCACCTCGGCCGGGGCCAGGATGGCGGCGTCGTGCTGCTCGCTCAGTTTCGGCAGGCGCACGCTGGACGCGCGCCAGCCGCGATGGCTGAGGGTGCCCGTAAACGGCGCCGAACCGACGACATTGCCCGTCAGGCGCACGCTGGCCGAGTCAAAGCCTTCCTGCAGCACGATGCGGCTGCCTTCGGCTTCCTGGCGCACGGCGTCGATGGTGAAATATTCGCGCATGACCTTGGCGCAGCCTTCGTGCACCACGCGCGCGGCCGCGCCGATGTCGGCGTCGGCATGGCTGCCCAGGTTTTCCTGGGTGAAGTCGATCAGGCGCGCTTCGCGTTGCAGCAGGGCCAGCAGCTGCAGGGCGGCGTCCGGCGTCGCTTCTTTTAATATGACGGGGGCGGCCGCTGGCGTCGGCACGGGAGCCGGGGCGGGCGCAGGGGGCACCGGCGCGACAGGTGCAGCCTCGGGCAAGGACAGCTTTTCCACGCGGGCCGCATAGGCGGCGTCCGACAGGGTGCTGAAGAAGGCGCCGAAAGCCAGCGGGACTCTGCGCCAGAACGATGGGTGGGACGATGATGCGCTCATAGGAACTCGTTTCTCTGATCTGTAGGGGAGGCGTCGGCGGCGCGGGGCCGCTTCGCATGGTGTTGCATGCGCCGGCCCATCTTGCGTGTCGGACCGGCTGGCGTTTGCCCGCATGATACCAGCTACGGCGCCGGCGCCAAAGTCGCCGGCCCCCGCAAAGCCGGCCGATGGCGTGCCTTTCCTTTGTTTTTGCGCAAGGAAACGGCAGATTCGGCACGGCTTCGACTAAAATCGCGCATTCTCTCGGCTTACCTTGTATATACGATGGCCATGCATTCCGACTTTTCCCTGTATCTGGCGAGCAGCACGCAGATCGACAGCGACCACCCCGCCGTGCGCGCCAGGGCGGCCGCGCTGGCCGCCGGCGCGACAGGCGACGCCGCCATCGCGCGCCGCTGCTTTGAATTCGTGCGCGACGAGATAGCCCACAGCTGGGATTACCAGCGCAATCCCGTCACCTGCCGCGCTTCCGACGTCTTGCAGCATGGCACCGGCTATTGTTATGCGAAGAGCCACCTGCTGGCCGCGCTGCTGCGCGCCAATGGCATTCCTGCCGGCCTGTGCTACCAGCGCCTGGCCGTCGGCGAGGTGGGGCCGCCGTTTTGCCTGCATGGCTTGAACGCCGTGTATCTGCAGGATTTCGGCTGGTACCGCATCGATGCGCGCGGCAACAAGCCGGGCGTCGACGCCGCCTTCGTGCCGCCGCGCGAGCAGCTGGCTTTTCCCGTGCTGGCGGCCGAGGAGCGCGACTTGCCCGAAATCTGGCCGGAACCGTTGCCGCAAGTGGTGGCCGCGCTGACACGGCACGCCACCGTGCACGACGTGGCCGCGCACTTGCCCGATCTGCAGATGCTGCCGAAATAATGCAAAAGTAAAAATAATCTAAAGAAAGCAATAATGAAAATAGTCTATATGAGTCTGATGGGCGTCCTGCTGCTGGCCGGTTGCGGCAGCAAGGGCGAGAGCGGCGGGCAATCGAGCGCCGCGCGCCTCGATGGCAAGGAAAAGGGCAGCGAGTTTCTTGCCTATGAGCACAACGTCAGCGTCGATACGCATGAGGCCCAGGTGCGGCCCCTGTATGAAAAAGTGGTCGCCGCCTGCAAGGCCGATACGGACAATGGCTGCCTGCTGCTCGATTCAGGCATCGACAGCGGCCGTTACGTGCACGCGCGCATCAGCATGCGGGCCAAGCCGGCCGGCATCAGGAAGCTCGTCGCGCTCGTTGCCGCCGAAGGCGACGTCATCAGCCAGGGCACCAAGGTGGAAGACCTGGGCCGCCCCGTGCTCGACAGCAAGAAGCGCCTGGACATGCTCAAGCAATACCAGGCGCAGCTGCAAGACCTGGAAAAGCGTTCGGGCGCGAATGTCGACGCCCTGATCAAGGTGACCAAGGAACTGGCCACCGTGCAGGTGGAGCTGGAGCAGGCGACGGCGGCCAACGCGCTGTTGATGCAGCGCATCGACACGGACTTGCTGAACGTGGCCATCAGCGCCGAAGGCCGCCAGTCGTTCTGGACGCCCGTCAAGCGCGCGCTGGGCAATTTCACGGAGAACCTGTCGGAAGGCGTGGCCAACGCCATCACGGCCATGGCCTACATCCTGCCTTGGCTGCTTGCCTTCGTGCTGCTGTTCCCGCTGGGGCGCAAGGGCTGGCGCCGCCTGCGCGCCGCGCCGCGCAAGGCTTGACGCGCCCGGCGCACCGTTTTACGGCAAGTTGAAACCTGGCTGCACAGTCCTTGTGCAGCCAGGTTTTTTTTCGTGCGGGATTGTCTCGGGTGCACCATGGCGTGGCGCGCGCCCCATGCCGCACGCCTGCCGGCGCTGGCATGCATTCTGCTTTAACAACAGCGTATGCCCCAGTCCGACAACCACGCACCCACCACAGGAGTCTCCATGTCACGACGCATCATCTTGAAAGCGGCAGCAGCAGGCGCACTGGCCCTGGCCGCCTCGGTATTCACGCAGGCGGCGCTGGCCGCCGACACGATCAAGGTGGGCATCTTGCACTCCTTGTCGGGCACCATGGCCATTTCCGAAACGTCGCTGAAAGACGTGGCCTTGATGACGATTGCGGAAATCAATGCCAAGGGCGGCGTGCTGGGCAGGAAGCTGGAAGCCGTCGTCGTCGACCCGGCATCGAACTGGCCGCTGTTCGCGGAAAAGGCGCGCCAGCTGGTGGCGCAGGACAAGGTGGCTGTCGTGTTCGGCTGCTGGACGTCCGTGTCGCGCAAGTCGGTCTTGCCGGTGTTCAAGGAACTCAACAGCCTGCTGTTCTACCCCGTGCAATACGAGGGTGAGGAACTGGAAAAGAATGTGTTTTATACGGGCGCCGCACCGAACCAGCAGGCGATCCCGGCCGTGGAATACCTGATGAGCAAGGATGGCGGCGGCGCCAGGCGTTTCGTGCTGCTGGGCACGGATTATGTGTATCCGCGCACCACCAACAAGATCCTGCGCGCCTTCCTGAAAAGCAAAGGCGTCAAGGACAGCGATATCAGCGAGGTCTACACGCCATTCGGCCACGCCGACTATCAAACGATCGTCGCCAACATCAAGAAGTTTTCCGCGGGCGGCAAGACGGCCGTCATTTCCACCATCAATGGCGATTCCAACGTGCCGTTCTACAAGGAGCTGGGCAATGCGGGCTTGAAAGCCACCGACGTGCCCGTCGTCGCGTTTTCCGTGGGCGAGGAAGAGCTGCGCGGCATCGATGCCAGGCCGCTGCTGGGGCATCTGGCGGCGTGGAATTATTTCGAATCCGTCAAGAATCCCGTCAACACGGCCTTCATCAAGCAGTGGAAGGCGTATGCCGTGGCGCAAAAGTTGCCGAACGCGGCTTCGGTCGTGACGAACGACCCGATGGAAGCGACCTATGTCGGCATCCACATGTGGGCACAAGCCGTGGAAAAGGCGAAATCGACGGACACGGACAAGGTGATCGCCGCCATGGCGGGCCAGAGCGTGAAAGCACCATCGGGCTTTACCCTGACCATGGATGCGACGAATCACCACTTGCACAAGCCCGTGATGATAGGCGAGATCAAGGCCGATGGGCAATTCAATGTCGTGTGGAAAACCAGGGAGCCGATACGCGCCCAGCCGTGGAGCCCATTTATCAAGGGCAATGAGGGCAAGCAGAAGCTGTAGACGCTATTCACCCACCAGCAAATGCCGGGGTCGGATCCTGAGGGGCCGACCCCAGTCCTCGCCTTTGGGGTAAGCGCTCGCCCCGTGCAGTTTTTCCATGGAACTTACAATGAGGTTCATTCCCAAACTGCTGCTCCTTGCCTGTCTATTGATATTCCCGCTCGCGCAGGCCGCCATCCCTCCCGACCTGCTCAAGCCGCTGGCCGGCGACGACCCCGACGCCCGCGTGGCCGCCGTCGCGCAGATCGCCGCCCTCGCCACGCCCGAGGCCATCCGCGTCCTGCAAGCCTTGCAGGACGACGCCTTGTATGCGGCGCCCGACGGCCAGGTGTATATCGTCGATGGCGAGCAAGCGTATGACCCGGCAAGCGGCAAGAGCGTGCCGCTGCCCGATGGCATCGATGGCGTGATGGTCAACAACCGCTTGCGTGCGGCCGTGGCGGGCGCCCTGTCGGGGCTGAAGCTGCTGGCGCCGGAACGGGCCACGCGCCTGGCTGCCGCGCAGGCGCTGCAACAGGCCGTCGACCCCGCGCAGCTCCCCCTGATCCGCACGGCGCTGGCGCAGGAAAACGATGCTGACATCAAACAGATCTTGCAGGTGCTGATCGCCAGCGCCAACCTGCAGGCGCCGGACGCGGCTACGCGCAGGCAAGCCGTGCAGGCGCTGGCGGGCAGCAGCGATGCGCGCCTGCTGCCCGTGCTGCACGCCATGCTGGAGCGCGGTGCCGATGGCAAGGCCAGCGAGCCCGATGAAGCCGTGCAGCTGGCGGCCATCGACACCATGCGCCAGATCAAGGGACGAGTGTCGCGCATGGAGATCGCCGGCAATGTGTTTTACGGCATCTCGCTGGGCAGCGTGCTGCTGCTGGCGGCGCTGGGCCTGGCCATCACATTCGGCTTGATGGGCATCATCAACATGGCGCATGGCGAACTGCTGATGATAGGCGCTTACACGACGTATCTGTGCCAGCTGTTTTTCCGCACCTACTTGCCCGCCATGCAGGATGCGTATTTGCTGGCCGCCTTGCCGGCCGCCTTTCTCGTGGCCGGCCTGGTCGGCGTGGCGCTCGAGCGCACGGTGATCCGCTGGCTGTACGGGCGGCCGCTGGAAACCTTGCTGGCCACCTCGGGCATCAGCCTGATCCTCATGCAGCTGGTGCGCACGATCTTTGGCGCGCAAAACGTGGAAGTGGCCAACCCGGCCTGGATGTCGGGCGGCGTCACCGTGCTGGGCGGCCTCGTGCTGCCGTACAACCGCCTGGCCATCATCGGCTTTGCCATCGTCGTCGTGGCGGCCGTGTGGCTGATCCTGAACAGGACGCGGCTGGGCCTGTTCGTGCGCGCCGTCACGCAAAACCGCCGCATGGCCGACTGCGTGGGCGTGGCCACGGGCAAGGTCGACATGCTGACCTTTGGCCTCGGTTCCGGCATCGCCGGGCTGGGCGGCGTGGCGCTGTCGCAGCTGGGCAATGTGGGGCCGGACCTGGGGCAAAGCTATATCGTCGATTCCTTCATGGTGGTGGTGCTGGGCGGCGTGGGCCAGCTGGCCGGCACGGTCATCGCCGCGCTGGGCCTGGGCGAAGTGAATAAATTCCTCGAGCCGGTGGCGGGCGCCGTGCTGGCGAAGATCGCCATTTTGATATTCATCATCATTTTTATCCAGCGCCGGCCGCAGGGCCTGTTTGCCATGAAGGGACGCAGCGTCGAATGATTACCTCCTATCGAGTCCAGGCTGGCCTGTTCACGCTGCCGATGTGGATGGCGATTGCCGCCTGCACGGTGCTGGCGGCCATGCTGCCAGTTTTCAATCTGCTCTTTCCTGACGGGCATGCGCTGCATGTGTCCGCCTACACGGTGGCGCTGGTGGGCAAGTTCCTGTGCTACGCGCTGGCCGCGCTGGCGCTGGACCTCGTGTGGGGCTACACGGGCATCCTGTCGCTGGGACACGGCGTGTTCTTTGCGCTGGGCGCGTATGCGCACGGCATGTATCTGATGCGCGCCATCGGCGAGCAGGGCCAGTACCGCAGCAGCTTGCCCGACTTCATGGTCTTTCTCGACTGGAAAACCTACCCGTGGTACTGGGCGTTTACCGACCATTTCTGGTACTGCATGGCGCTGGTCGTGCTGGTGCCGGGCGTGCTGGCCTTTGTGTTTGGCTACTTTGCCTTCCGTTCGCGCATCAAGGGCGTGTATTTTTCCATCATCACGCAGGCCATGACGTATGCCTTCATGCTCCTGTTCTTCCGCAATGACACCGGCTTTGGCGGCAACAACGGTTTCACGGACTTCAAGACGATATTGGGCCACAGCGTCACGGCGCCCGCCACCCGCGCCGTGCTGTTCCTGCTGACCCTGGCCATCCTGCTGGCCGCGCTGGTGGGCGCGCGCGCCATCGTGACATCCAAGCTGGGCAGGGTCTTGCAGGGCGTGCGCGACAGCGAGGCGCGGCTGATGTTCCTCGGCTACAACCCGCTGTGGTTCAAGCTATTTGTCTGGACCCTGTCCGCCATGCTGTGCGGCATCGCCGGCGCCCTGTACGTGCCGCAGGTGGGCATCATCAACCCGTCCGAAATGTCGCCGGCCAATTCCATCGAAATGGTGGTGTGGGTGGCCGTGGGCGGGCGCGGCACCCTGATCGGCCCCATCCTGGGCGCCTTTACCGTGAACGGCTTGAAGAGCTGGTTCACGGCGGCCATGCCGGAACTGTGGCTGTTCGCGCTGGGCTTGCTGTTCATCGTCGTCACCCTGTTCATGCAGCAGGGCATGCTCGGTGTATTGCGCAAGCTCAAGCGCAACAAGACTGCCGTCGTGGCGGAGGAGGCCGCATGAGCATCCGCATGTTGCCCGGCATGGCCAGCGCCGAAGCTGGCCCGACCTACTCGCGCGTGAAAGGCGAGGGCGTCGACACGACGCATGGCGCCATTCTTTACCTGGAAGACATCACCGTCGCATTCGACGGCTTCAAGGCCATCAACAAGCTCAGTCTCGATATTTCCGTGGGCGAGTTGCGCTGCATTATCGGCCCGAACGGGGCGGGCAAGACGACGATGATGGATGTGATCACCGGCAAGACGCGGCCCACGTCCGGCACGGCCTGGTTCGGCCAGACCATGAACCTGGCCGCCATGACGGAGGTGGAGATCGCCCACGCGGGCATCGGCCGCAAGTTCCAGCGTCCCACCGTGTTCGAGCAGCATACGGTGTTCGACAACCTGGAGCTGGCCATGAAGATGGACAAGCGCGTGGCGCCCACCTTGTTTGCCCGGATCACGTCCGAGCAGGAAGGCAAGATCGCATCCATATTGCGCTTGATCCGCCTCAATGGCCACGAGGCGCGGCTGGCTAGCTTGCTGTCGCATGGGCAAAAGCAGTGGCTGGAAATCGGCATGCTGCTGATGCAGGAGCCGCAGCTGATCCTGCTGGACGAGCCCGTGGCCGGCATGTCGGATGCGGAAACGGCGCGCACGGCCGAGCTGCTCAATGAATTGCGCGGCAAACATTCCATCATGGTGGTCGAGCATGACATGGGTTTCGTCACGGACATCGCACAGCAGGGCATCGTCACCGTGCTGCACGAAGGGTCCGTGCTGGCGCAGGGCCGCATGGAGCAGGTGCAAGCCGACGAGCGCGTCATCGAAGTCTACTTGGGAAGGTAAGCCATGCTGGAAGTCGAACAACTGAACCAATATTATGGCTCCTCGCACACTTTGCGCGGTGTCAATCTCACGGCGCGCCAGGGCCAATGCCTGGCCTTGCTGGGCAGGAATGGCGTGGGCAAGACGACGCTCCTGAAATGCCTGATGGGCGTGTTGCCCGTGGCGCAGGGCAAGGTGATATTCAATGGCCGCGACATCACGCGGCTGGCGCCGCATGCGCGCGCCAGGCTGGGCATCGCCTACGTGCCGCAGGGGCGCGACATCTTTGCGCGACTGACGGTCGAGGAAAACCTGCTGATGGGCATGGCGGCCAGGAAGGGCAGGCAGGCTTCGCGCATCGATCCGCACGTGTATGAACTGTTTCCGGTATTAAAAGAGATGCTGCAGCGGCGCGGCGGCGACCTGTCCGGCGGGCAACAGCAGCAACTGGCCATCGCGCGCGCCTTGCTGGCCGAGCCGCAATTGATCATCTTCGACGAGCCGACGGAAGGCATTCAGCCCTCCGTCATCAAGGATATCGGCCGCGTGATCGCGCTGCTGAAACAGCGTGGCGACATGGCCATCGTGCTGTGCGAACAGTATTTCGATTTCGCCCGTGAACTGGCTGACGAGTTTATCGTGCTCTCGCGCGGCAGTGTCGTCGCCAGCGGCACGGCGGCGCAGATGGCGGGCGACGAGGTGAAGCGGCACCTGGCCGTGTGAGGTCAGACGAGCTGGAACCAGCCCAGCACGGCGCCGGCCGCCAGCAGCCACAGCAAATGAATCTTCGTGCGCCAGATGAGGATGCCCGCGACGATGGACAGGCTCCACAGGGGCCAGTCGGTGGCCAGGGTATGGTTGGCGCCGCCCAGTATCATGCCGGTGGAAATGAGCAGGGCGACGACGATGGGCGCCATGCCTTGCTTGAAGGCGCGCACGGGGCGCAGGTCGCGGTTGCGGTAGGCCCAGCGGGCCGCCACGTAGGTGAGGGTGGTGCTGGGCAACATGATGCCGACCATGGTCACGAATACGCCGAAATAGGCGGCCGCGTAGCTGCCCGCGTTCATGCCCACGTTCCAGCCCATCAGGGCGACGAACAGTACGTTGGGGCCTGGTGCGGCCTGGGCGATGGCGATCGACTCATTGAACTGGACCTGCGTCAGCCAGCCGTGCTGTTCGACGAGGAAGCGGTGCATTTCCGCCGTGGTGGATATGGCGCCGCCGATCGACATCATGGACAGCATCAGATAGTGGCCGAACAGGTTCAGCCAGTCCGCCGTGCTCAACACCAGTTGCACGGGCGGGTTCATGGCGACAGCTTGCGGTAGGTCAAACAGCAGCCGATGCCACCGAGCCCCAGCAGGATGTACAGCAGGGGCCAGCGCAGCACGGCCACCATCAGCACGCCCAGCCCGGCGAGGGGCAAGGTCAGCCACAGGGACAGCGGGTGCTTGCCCAGCGCGGCAGCCAGTTTCACGCCCGTGGCGGCGATCATGCCGGCCGAGACGGCGGCCATGCCGCGCAAGGCGCCCGCCACCTGCGGGTTGGCGCCGAGGCGCGTGTACAGCACGCCGAGCACGAGCACGATGACGAGCGGCACGGCCAGCATGCCGGCCATGGCCGTGAGCGCGCCTTTCAAGCCGAAATAGCGCCCACCCACCATCAATGACAGGTTGATCACGTTCGGGCCGGGCATGATTTGCGCCACGGCCCAGTCCTCGAGGAATTCCTCCTGCGTCAGCCAGCGCTTGCGTTCCACCATCTCGCGCTGGATCACGGCCAGCACGCCGCCGAAACCCTGCAGGGCCAGCCAGGTGAACGAGAAAAACAGGTCGGCAAGCGAGGCGGGCTGCGGGCGGGGGAGGTCGGACGGGGCGGGGGAGGGCGAGGACATGGCTGATTATCACCGTGGCCGAGCGCGCTTGTCCATCGCTTTCAGGAAGGACTGTGGCGGCAGGAAAAAAAGCCGTGGCTCATGTTCGCCTGCCATTGACATCGAGAATTTATCGGCAATACTTTATCGGCAATACTGCCGCTGTCCATGTCCGTACGGGCGCCGGGCTTCCACCCGCTGCGCCTTTCCCGCCCCCATGTCCCCCTTCGCAGGAGTTGTCTACCATGCTTAATTCCCAAGAAACGCTGCATATGCCCGACAAGACAGTGGCGCGCCATGCCAGGGTCGACCAGAAGATGTGCGATATCGTCAACCTGGGTATCGCCGTGCAGGCTGCCTTCAGCACCTTGTGTGCGCTGGAATACCTGAAGTCATACAATATCGACCCTGTACTGATCGAGCGCGTGCTGCTGCATCCGGAGCAGCGGCGCCAGACCGTGCATTGAGTATCTGTGCAGCAACTGTGTTGCCGGTAGCGCCGACCCCGGCGTTATCGAATTGATCATTACGGCTCAGTTATGCACAAATGATGGGTTAGCGAAATTGCCGAAATAATTTTCATGTGATTATGTGTGAGTTTCTAAGTGTTTGATTTTATTCTGTTTTATTTTTGCTGTTTGATTGAGCAGTTTATTGAAAGCCGCACTGGCTGCGGCTTTGAGGGCTGTCAATAGGCGCTTATCCACAAAGATATCCACAGTCCGTGTGGATATCTGAAAAAGCGCTTAACAATCCGCCACTTAGGATATTGAGGCAAATCAGCGTCTGCGATTTGCCGCCGCGAGCGGGGAAAAGCGGCCGTGAGCAAGGGCTGTATGCCCATCCAGTGCTCTTGTTTTTTGACTAAAAGTAGCGCGCGCCGCCTACGGCTTGCCGCCGGATGGCAAGGCGGCCTGGTCGCCGCGCCGGGCCAGGGCCGCGGCCAGGTCGCTCACCTGCTGCTGCGCTTCGCGCAGCGTGGCGTAGGTGCGCAGCGAAGCGATCACGGTGGTAAACAGCTTGCGCGTCGTCAAGTCGGTCTTGCACCAGAAATCGTTGATGTCGTAGTCGATGATGATGCGGTGTTCGAGTGCCTGGCCGGGCTGGCCCGTGCGCAGGATGATGCGCACGGCGCTGTTGTGCAACTCCTCGCGGATCTGGCGCGCCACTTGCAGGCCGGCATCCTGGGTTTCCATGATGACGTCGAGCAGCACGACGGCGATGTCGGGCGTGCCGCGCAGCACGGTGAGCGCCTCGGCGCCCGAATACGCGTGCAGAAAACTCAGCCTGCGCCCCTGGAAGCTGGCCTGGCTCAGGGCGAACTTGGTCACCACGTGCACGTCGACATCGTCGTCGACGATCAGCACGCGCCAGGGCGGGGCGCTGGCCGCTTCGGGCGCGGTGTCGCTGTGCAGCGGCTCGTCCACCAACCAGTCCGGTTCGCCTGCCGTCTTGCTGTCGCTATCCATATCCATGCATTTATCCAACGTTGATCGTGCCCGCCTACTCCACACTATGCCAGTCCGCGGGGTTTGTCAAAACAATGCTGTTCAGGCAAGCTCGTGCCAGCCGCTGCCCGCCTTCGCGGCAAAAATATATTTTCATGGTGGCAAAGAAACTTTGATCAAGCGCAAAAACCTGACTGCAAGTCATTGATTTCATTGGGGTAAAAAAATGCCTGTGAAATCAGCAAATTGTTGAAACCCGCATCAATACTGGCGTTGCGGCTTGTCAAGAGGGGCTTATCAACAACTTTATCCACAGTTGCTGTGGATATCTAAAAAAGCCGTGCAAAAACCGGGGCTTAGGGGCCGATGGCGAGCCTGCTTCACGCGGCCTGGCCAGACGCTGTCAGCGCGGCAAACGCATGCAGGAAGCGTTGCTTGGCTTCGGCCGGTCCCATGGCGTCGATTATACCGGGCAAGGGGGCGATGCCGTCAAGGTAGGCCCAGCGTTCGGCCGAGTGGGGCATCAGGTCGCGCTTTTCCGTGGCCAGCGCGATCAGGTCGGCCCGCTTGATGGGCGCGTAATCGGAGAAATCCAGGCCGTAGGTGGCGGCGATGATGGCGCTGACCTTGTCTTCCAGCGCGGCAAATTCCGGCAGCAGCACCTTCAGCGGCTTGACCATGTCGCCCAGGTAGGCTTCGGCCGCGTCGTGCAGCAGGGCGGCCAGGCGCAGCGGTGGCGGCACGAGGCTGGCAACGATCAGGCTGTGCTGGGCCACGGAATAAAACACTTGCGTCTGGCCATTGAAGCGGCACTGGTAGGCGAGGCCGTGGGCGATATCCTCGATGGCAACCTTGTCGATATGCGGGCGCAAGGGATAAAAACGGTTGCCGGAAAAGGTGGAAACGTAGTCGGTGGTAATCATTGCTGGATCGCTTAGCCTGCTGTGCATGGATGATCCATCGTACACCGGATGACGGCGATCCGCCTTCCCGCAGGGCTCCGCCAGCCGCCGCCAGCCGCTTCTGCTAAGCCTATGCATGTTGGCATTTCCTTTAATTAATTTCATATCATTCATTGATATTTCTCAAATACACTATGAGAATCTTGTTTGTCTGAAACTTACATTAGGGGCAGAGCAATGGCGGCGATACCTTCGGCAAGACCTTCGTACATCTATCAGGGCGGCTCGGTGATGATGCATTCGCCGCTGCAGTTGAAGCAGTCGGAAATGTTCGGTTATTTCGTCAAGGGCGAGCTGGCGAAGCTGCAGGCCACCGTCAATACCACCTTGAACCAGGTGGCGGGCCAGCGCATGACCCTGAAAGCCCTGTCGCCGTATGTGATGCTGACCTTTACGCGCGTCAACCATGCGGACTCGGCCAATCCTGTCGACCAGGCCAAGGGCTGGATCACGGAAGTCGACATCGTCACCTGGATCATGGTGGGGCAGATGGATGCGGCGGGCAAGCTGGCGCACATCTACTGGTACCCGTGCCATATTTTCGTGGACGACGCCATGGCCCTGATCAACGGGCGCGAACTGTTCGGCTATCCGAAATACCTGTGCGACTACGAGATTCCCGCGGCCGGCAGCGAGCCGCTGCGCTGTTCCGTGGCCGCCAAGGGTTTCCAGCATTTTTCGCCGGAAACGAAACTGGCCCTGCACCCGCTGCTGGAAGTCAATGCCACCGTGCAGACGGGGCCGCACAAGAGCGTCAACAGTTTCCTCGAGCTCATCGAGCAGGCGTTCCAGCTCTTCCTGTCCATTCCCGACTTCTTTGACATGGATCAAGCCGGCTGGGCCGATATTCTGTCGCTGTTGCGCAACCCCCGCATCGACCAGATCTTCCTCAAGCAGTTTCCCGACAGCGCGGGCGTGAAGGCCGTGTACCAGGCCCTGGTGGCCGCGCCGGCCGAGGTCAACCGCCTGCACAGTGCGCGCCTGCTCGGCTATGAATACGAATGCACGGTGCACGCGTTCGACAGCTTCCCGCTGGACCAGACCCTGGGCCTGAAGCTGGGGCCGCAGGCGGCGATCCTGCCGTTCAACGTGAACTTCGACTTCACGGCCATGCCGGGCGAGGAGCTGGTCGACAATTCGAGCATCGCGCCGGAAAAGATCGCCATCCTCGGCGGCGGCGTGGCGGCCATGACCACCGCGTATTATCTGACGAACCAGCCGGGCTGGCAAAACCAGCACGACATCACCGTCTACCAGCTGGGCTGGCGCCTCGGCGGCAAGGGCGCCAGCGGGCGCAATGCGCAAGTGGGCCAGCGCATCGAGGAGCATGGCCTGCACATCTGGTTCGGCTTTTATGCGAACGCCTTCAAGATGATCAAGGAAGCGTATGCCAGCCTGGAGCGCCCGCCCGGCGCGCCGCTGGCCACCTGGCGCGACGCCTTCAAGCAGCACGATTACGTGGCCCTGTCGGAAGACGTCAAGGGGCAGTGGCGCAACTGGTCCATCGTCTTTCCCACCCTGCCGGGCGAGCCGGGCGAGGGCGGCGAGGACATCACCCTGTGGCAGATGGCCATCGCCATGGTGGGCTGGATCGAGCAGTGGATACGCCAGATCCGGCAGGTGGCGGACGCGGACGCGCGCATCGTCCGCGCCAGCGCCTCGCAGGGCGAGGGTGTGTGGCCGGGCTGGCTGCGCCGCCTGGCCGACGAAGTGGTGGGGCAGGCCGACGAGCTGGGGCTGGACGTGGGCCTGTCCGTGGGCGCCCTGGCGGCGCTGGTGGCCGACCTGGCGCCCGATTCCGCGCGCCACGACCAGGCCCGCCACCAGCTGCTGGCCAGCACCCTGAACGGCATCCGCGCCTGGCTGCGCCTGCGCTACCGCGCGCTGATCGACGGCGACGACGAATTGCGCCGCCTGTTCATTTGCCTGGACCTGGGCATCACGGTGATGAAGGGCATGTTCGAGGATGGCGTGTTCAAGAACGGCTTCGACGTCATCAACGACATCGATTTCCGCGACTGGCTGCGCAAGCATGGCGGCGACGAGCAGTTCAGCGTCAATTCAGCGCCCGTGCGCGGCTTCTACGACCTGGTCTTCGCCTACGAGGGCGGCGACTTTGCAAAGCCGAACATCGAGGCGGGCACCTTGCTGCGGGCGATGGCGCGCATCGGCCTGGCCTACAAGGGCGGCATCATGTTCAAGATGCAGGCCGGCATGGGCGACACGATCTTCACGCCGCTGTACGAGGTGCTGGAAAAGCGCGGCGTGAAATTCAAGTTCTTCCAGCGCGTCGAGGAACTGGTGCCGGGCGCGGGCGACATCGACAGCATTCGCATCACCGAGCAGGCGCAGTTGCGCGACCCGGCCGCCGGCTATGCGCCGCTGGTCGACGTGAAAGGCCTGGCTTGCTGGCCCAGCGCGCCCGATTACGCCCAGCTCGACCCGGCGCAGGCGGCCCTGCTGCAGGAGCAGGAGGTCAACCTGGAGTCGTACTGGAGCGACTGGCCGCAGCAGTACCAGCAGGCGTTCGGCCGCGCGCTGCCCGCCACGGTATTGAAGAAGGGCGTCGATTTCGACAAGGTGGTGTTCGGCATCTCGATCGGCTCGCTGCCGGCCCTGTGCCCGCAGCTGCTGGTGCAAAGCCCGGCCTTGAAGCTGAGCGTCGAGAAGGTGAAGACGGTGGCCACGCAGGCGTACCAGGTATGGCTGAACAAGAACCTGGCGCAGATGGGCTGGACCACGCAGCCGAAGGGCCAGCAGCCGGTGCTGTCGGCCTTTACGGAACCCTACGACACGTGGGCGCCGATGGACCAGTTGCTGGCGCATGAAGACTGGCCGGCGGGCCTGGCGCCGAAGAATGTGTCCTACTTTTGCAGCGCCTTCCCCGTCGACAGCTATCCGCCCGTGACGGATACGGGTTTCCCGGCGCGCTGCGCCGAGCGGGCGAAACAGGGCGCGCTGCACCAGCTGGAGCGCGACATCGGCGCGCTGTGGCCCGAGGCGGGCGGACCCGGCGGCTTTCCCTGGCAGTGGCTGGTCGATGCGAAGGCGGGCACGGGACCGGCCCGCTTCGACAGCCAGTACTGGCGCGCGAACGTCGATCCGTCCGAGCGCTACGTGATGTCGGTGGTGAACAGCACGCAGTACCGGCTGGCCACCGACCAGTCGGGCTTCAGCAACCTGTTCCTGACGGGCGACTGGATCAGGACCGGCATCAACGCGGGCTGCGTGGAGGCGGCCGTGATGGCGGGCATGCAGACGTCGCGCGCCATGAGCGGGTATCCGGCCGTGATCCAGGGCGAGACGGATTTCTAGGCTTGCTATGATGGCGTTTCATTGTCCCCTGCGCGAGGATATCCATGCGACGCCTGCTATTGCTGTGCCTGATCTGTACCAACCTGCATGCCGGCGCCGCGCCGCCCGGCGCGATCGTGCTGTGGCCGGGCGCGCCGCCTGGCGGCGCGGCGGCGGGCCCGCAGCGCGACAGCGCCAGGGGTTCCATCACGCAGGTAAGCGAGCCCTATCTGATCGCGCACCGCCCGGCGCGGCCGAATGGCCTGGCCATCCTGCTGGTCAGCGGCGGCGGCTATGCGCATATCGAGGCGGGCAAGGAAAGCGGCCCGGCCGCCGCCTGGCTGCAGGCGCAGGGCGTCACGGCGTTTGAACTCGTGTACCGGCTGCCGCAGGAGGGCGGCGGGACGGCCGCGCCATTCCAGGATGCGCAGCGCGCCATGCGTTTGATACGCTCGCGCGCCGCCGAGTGGAGCCTCGACCCGGCGCGCATCGGCATCCTCGGCTTTTCCGCCGGCGCGCACCTGGCCGGCATGACGGCGGCCACGCCGGACGCCAGCCTGTATGCGCCCGTCGATGCGCAAGATGCGGCGTCGGCGCGGCCCGCCTTTGCCGTGTTGCTGTATCCGGTGCTGACCATGCAGCCGCCGTTCGACACGACGCACGCGAAGAAGCAGTTGCTGGGCGCCCATCCCGCGCCGGGCGCGCGCGACGCGCTGTCGGTGGAGCGGCAGGTCGATGCGCGCACGCCGCCCGTGTTCCTGGCGCAGGCGCTGGACGACCCCATCGCCGCACCCGACAACAGCCTGCTGATGGCCGCCGCCCTGCGCCGCGTCGGCGTGCCCGTCGAGCTGCACCTGTTCCAGCACGGCGGCCATGGCTGGGGACTGGGCAAGCCGGGCAGCGAGCCGGCCGCCTGGCCGCCCTTGCTGCTGGCGTGGCTGCGGGGGAACGGCTGGCTCGATTAGCCGGCGGCGACCCTGCCTGGCTGGTCGCCCAGGTCGCGCCGCGCCTCGGCCAGCGCCGCTTCGATATGCGGCAGGAATTGCTCCACGTTGTCGAGCTGGCCGTTCGATGCCAGCGTTTCCATCTGGTGGCACAGGCCGTGCAGGGTGGGGCGGCTCAGGTAGCCGGCGCTGCCCTTCAAGGCGTGGAAGGCGGCCGCCGCCGCGCTGGCGTTGCCGTTGCGCACGGCGTGGCAGGCCAGGTCCAGGCGCCGCGGCGCCTCCACCAGGAAGGCTTGCGCGATGCGCTGCAAGTGCTGCGGCGACAGGCCTGCCAGCGGCAGGATATGCACGGGCGCCGTCATGGGATCGGCGGGCGCCGGCGCGTCTGCCTTGGCGCCGGCGTCGGCGCCGTCCAGGCCGAACTGGCGCGCCAGCATGTCGTCGTCGACGGGCAGGGCGGGCGGCAGCGCCTGGCCGCGCGCCAGCAGCAGGTCGATGACGGTGTCGATTTTTTCAAACAGCAGCGCTTCGTCGACCGGCTTGCTGAGGAAGTCGTCCATGCCGGCCTCCAGGTAGCGTTGCCGGTCATGTTCGCTGGCGTTGGCCGTCAGCGCGATGATGGGGATGTGCGCGTCGGGAATCGGGAAACTGGCATTGCCGCCGTCGCGGATCAGGCGCGCGGCCTGCTCGCCATCCATCAGCGGCATGCGGCCATCCATCAGCACGCAATCGTAGGTGCCCGTGCCCAGCGCCTGCAGCGCCTGCTCGCCGTTTTCCACGATGGTCACGGCATGTCCCATGGCCTCGAGCAAGGTACCGATGATGATCTGGTTGGTGCGCACATCCTCGGCGCACAGGATGCGCAGGCGGCAGGCGTGGTGTGCATGGCGCGGCGCCAGGCGGGCGTCGGCCGCCGGCGCGCTGCCCTCCTGCAGCGGCAGCGTGAAATGGAAGCGCGAGCCGATGCCGACGCGGCTTTCCACGCCGATGCTGCCCTGCATCAGTTCGACCAGCTCCTTGCAGATGGCCAGGCCGAGGCCCGTGCCGCCGTAGCGGCGCGTGGTGGAGTGGTCGGCTTGCTCGAATTTCTGGAACAGGCGCGGCAAGGTGTCGGCGTCGATGCCGGGGCCCGTGTCGCTGATGATGAATTCGATCTC
Source organism: Janthinobacterium sp. GW822-FHT07H10 (assembly GCF_058798675.1). Lineage (NCBI taxonomy): Bacteria > Pseudomonadati > Pseudomonadota > Betaproteobacteria > Burkholderiales > Oxalobacteraceae > Janthinobacterium > Janthinobacterium sp. GW822-FHT07H10. Next base: position 88,127 of record NZ_JBXAKS010000007.1, on the reverse strand, counting down.
GCTGCGGCCATCGCGGCGCGGCGGCGTGCGGGCGCGCCGCACTTCCAGCAGCACTTCGCCATTCGCCGTGAACTTCAGCGCATTGCCCAGCAGGTTGATGAGGATCTGGCGCAAACGGGTGGGGTCGGCGCGCACATAGCGGGGCAGGTCCAGCGCCAGTTCGCGGCGCAGCAGCAGGCTCTTGGCGTCGGCCTGGCCCTGCACGATGCCGGCCGCGTCGCCGATCAGGGCCAGCAAGTCGAAGTCCAGCGTTTCCAGGGTCAGCTTGCCGGCGTCGATCTTCGAGAAATCGAGGATGTCATTGAGGATGGTCAGCAGCGACTCGCCATTGTGCAGGCCGATGCGCAGGTATTCCTGTGTGCGCCCGCGGATGGACTGGTCGCGCAGGGCGAATTTCAGCATGCCGATGACGCCGGCCAGCGGCGTGCGGATGTCGTGGCTCATGGCCGACAGGAAATCGATGCGGTGGCGGCTGACCACTTCCGCATGTTCCTTGGCCGTCAGCAGGGCGTCGTTGCTGAGGGTGAGCGCCAGCGTGCGTTCGCGCACGCGCTGCTCGAGGTTGTTGCGCAGCAGGCGGATCTGGTCGGCCAGGGCAAAGGCCAGCAGCAGGCCGTCGAGGGTGCCGCCGAGCAGGGTCACCAGCTGGGCGTTGGCCACCATGGCCGGCATCAGGCCCAGGTTGGCCGGCAGGATCAGAAAGCCGGGCAGCATCAGGGCGACGAAGGCGAGCACGAAGAAGCGCGCCGGCTGGTAGCCGCGGCACCAGACGACGATGCCGCAGGTGAGCGCCAGCAGCATCCAGATGGTGATGACGATGGTGGCCAGCGTGTGCGCATATTGCAGGGCGAAGAAACAGCTGGGCAGCAGCAGCAGGGGCAGCACCAGGTTGACCTTGCTGATGCGGTCGAGCAGCGGCGAGTATTCGCGCAGGCGCAGGAAATGCGTGTAGAACAGGGTGCTGAAGACGGGCAGCAGGAAGAAGGGCACGTAATGCAGCTGCAGCATGTGCCAGTCGAACAGGTCGGCGAAGACGTGGAAGGTCATGGCCCAGGCCAGGCCATACGTGAGCACGTACAGCGCGTAGTACGCCGAGGCCTTTTCCAGCGTGATGGAAAAGATGAAGAAATTGAACAGGCCCAGCGCCAGCAGGGCGCCGATCGAGGCCACCATCAGGAAGTTTTCCTTGCCCACCAGCTTGCGGTAATCCGCTTGCGTCCGCACGCCGAACATGGGCGCGCGCGCATAGTAGGGACTGGAAAAATGGATCAGGACGGCGTAGGTGGCGCCCGGTTCCAGCTGCACGTTCTTGCCGTAATGCAGCAAATATTCGTGCGGGCGCTGGTAGCCCGTCAGCAGGGTCTGCGGCGGGCTGTGCGGACCGGGGCCATACACATGGATGTCGACCAGGTCGATCAGGGTGTCGTTCGGGTCGATGACCCAGGCGCTCTGGGCGCTGTCGTTGCGCACCTGCGCGACCAGCCAGTAGGCGCCGCCGAACAGGTCGACGCCGGTGGCCGGACGCTGGCGCGCCAGCCAGGCGGGCAGGGCGGCCGCATCGGCGGGCGCCACATCGTCGCTGGCGAGAAACAGCTGGCCGCCGCTGCCCAGGTGATGGATGCCTTGCGGCGTCAGGGCCAGCGGCGCGGCCTGGCCGGCGCCGCCCAGGATCAGCAGGCCCAGCATGAGCAGCCAGCGCCATAGCCAGGCGCTGATGCGGGAATGGGAAGCGCTGTGGCTGGATGGTGGCGGGTGGGCTGGCATCGGTCGGTGTGGTGATGGTCGCGCGGGATAGGCGGCAAAGCCCTGTGCTCATGGAGTGCCCATTTTAATCGACTCTCGGTGATGCACGCGCAATTTCATGTCGTGCAAGCATCTTTCCGATGGCGGCGGCGGCGGGCTCCGGTATCATGTCGCCTTTTGCCTGCGAGTCATTATGCTCAGTCCCGACCAGTTCCTGGCCTTCCTGGCCGCCGCCGTCCTCATCACCGCCAGTCCCGGCCCCGACAACCTGATGGTGCTGGGCGTGGGCATGTCGCGCGGGCGGCGCCAGGGCATGGCGTTCGGCCTCGGCTGCGCCCTCGGTTGCCTTACGCATACCGTGCTGGCGACCATCGGCGTGTCGGCCCTGCTGGCCGCTTCGCCCACGGCGTTTACGGCGCTGAAAGTGGCTGGCGGCCTGTACCTGGTGTGGCTCGGTATCGGCGCCCTGCGCAGCCGTGGCGGCGCGCACGTCGATGGCGCGGCCGCGCTGCCGGACGAGTCGCTGCTGCGCCTGTTCGGCAAGGGCCTGTTCGCCAACAGTATCAATCCGAAAGTCGTGCTGTTCTTCCTGTCGTTCCTGCCGCAATTCATCGTCACGGGGCAGGGCAGCGCCAGCTGGCAGACGGCGCAGCTGGGCCTCGTGTTTACGGCCCAGGCTTGCGTGCTGTTCGGTTTGCTCGGCTATTTCTCCGGCGCCGTCGGCACGTGGCTGAACCGCCGCCCGCGCGCCGGCCTGTGGCTCGACCGCGTGGCCGGCACCATCTTCATCGCCCTGGGCCTGCGCCTGATCCTGGCCCGCTAGGGCCGGCGGCGGCGGCATCGTCCGTGGCGGTGATGCGGAACGCCAGTTCCATCTGGTCCTGCACGGCCATGGCGCCGCCCAGGATGGCGAACGGCACGATGCCGAAATCGCTCTGTTTCAACAGCAGGCTGCCGCTGGCCTGCAGCCGGCGTCCGTCGGCCGCCTCCGTGATTTGCACCGGCACCCGCACGCTGCGCGTCACGCCATGCAGGGTGATGTCGGCGTCGAGCACCTCGCTGCCGCTTTCGCGCCGCGCCTCGACACGCACCCATGGATAGCGCTCGGCGTCGAGAACGCGCGCCAGCATGTTGTGCCGCGTGCCGGCGATGGCGTCGGCCGACGGCGTCGTCGTCAAGCCTGCCGCCTGGCGCAATTCCTCTTCATCCACGCTCATCTCGTCCAGCCTGAACTGGAATTGCGCGCGTCCCAGCGCGGGCGCCACCGTGCCCTGCAAGGTGCGGCTGGCCACCACGTGGTCGTGCCCGAGCCGCGCCAGCGCGCCGCCACGCCGCACGGTGATGGTCAGCAGCGATTCTTGCGGCGCGAGGTACAGCATGCGCACGCCCGATTGCTGCCAGGAAGGGAGGGGCGCGGCCGGCGCGGGCGGGCCGGGGAGCTGGGCGGCGGGCGGCGGCGCAAATGGCGAACAGGCTGCCAGCAGCAAGGCGCAGGCGCCGGCCAGCAGCGCGCGGCGACGAATCGGGGGCAGTAACGGAAATTCCTGGCAAGGCATGGGCAGAGACCGGTATTGGCGCTAGGTTGGCGCAAGGCGCGATGAGGCGATAGTAAGCGATCCGGCCCGCCACGGGAAAGTCCTGCGTGCATGCGCGCACTGCCGCGTGGCGCTGCGGCAAGCGCAATGCGCGGCGCGGCATGGGCACTTCATGCGGCGCTGGCATGGCCGCCATGGCGAAAATGAAACGGCATGACGGATTAACTGCCGGCCATGCCTGAATTGAAATGGAGATTATTGAAAATAATTATTATTAATTAACAATAATAATTTCTTTGAAAAAACAAGCTATGTATTTGATAGTTTCTCATCATTAGGTAAATGATAAGTTAAATATTATGTCGAGCTGGCCAGTATGAAGTAGAAAAAGAATGGCGTCAGCACTACGCGGTTAATTCGATCAATGTGTTGTGAAATATCAACGAAATAATTTAATTTCTTTATTGAAAACAAAAAAATCACTGTTGACGTACGCTTGAACTGTTACTTGGTCATATGATCATGACAATTAAATGTCATTTTTATATGCATCTTTGTCTTGCAGAGATAGATTTTTTAGCGAACAACATGATAAAAACACCACAGGAAACGGCAGGCCATTCCGGCCGCCATGCAGTCTCTTCATCGGCCGCGCGCATCGCCCGGGCGTTCGCCGCGATTGGGCGCCGCGTGCGCCGTTCGCCGTCTCCTGCGTCTCCTGTTGCGCCGCTGCTGGCGCTGGCCGCCGCGCTGCTGGGCGCCGCCGCGCCCGCCACTGCGCAGGTGTTGTGGGAAGACTACCGCGGCATCGAGCGGGTGCCGGCCAATCCGGCCACGCCCAATTACAACAACGGTTTCAACGCGGGCAGCACGGGCCGCCTGGCCAGCCTGATGGCGCTGGCCGCCAATCCTGGCGTCAACGCGGCCCGCACGGGGTCTTCGCCGCAGCTGGACTGGGCCAACGGCACGGCCGCCAATCCAGCGCAGTTGTGCAACCTCGATACGCAGCAGACGTCGGCTTCCTGCCGGGCCTGGATCATGGGCCGCGCCATGTACACCCTGGTGGTGTTTCCGCAGGCGGGCAATTACAAATTCAGCGTCGCGCACGACGATGACGTGAAAGTCGATTTTTCGACCCAGTATTCGACCAATTACCGCAATACCGTGTACAACGTGGCCGTGGGCAGCGTGGCCGAATATTCGAATAATGAAACGGATTTCCAGAATCTGGCCGGTAATTTCAATAGCGCCACGCCGGGCGGCTGTTATCTGGCCCGCGTGCTGTGGAATAACGTGGGCGGCATCAATTACCTGCACATGCGCTGGACGCGTCCCGACAATGTGACGGAAATTATTCCCGCGGCGCAATTGCGCGATCCCAGCCTGGCCAGTTCGTATGCCAGCTGCACCAACAGCAAGACCGACCTGGCCGTCGGCAAGGTGGGCCCGGCGCAGTTCTCCGTCGGCAAGCCATTGAGCTATACCATGAAGGTGTGGAACCGCGGCCCGGCCCTCAGCACGGGCGCCACCTTCAGCGACGTGCTGCCCGCCAGCTTGAGCAACGTCAGCTGGACGTGCGCCGCCAGCGGCAGCGCTTCCTGCGGCACGAAAACGTCGGGCTCGGGCAGCAACAACGTCAGCATCACCATGGGCAACCTGCCCCTGAATGCGGCCGTCAGCGATCCCACCACGGGTTCCTACCTGACGGTGACGATCACGGCCACGCCGGGCGACGCCGCCAGCATCGTGAATACGGCCAATGTGACCGTCTCGCCCAACGAAACGGACACGGACCTGAGCAACAACAGCAGCAGCACCACGGCCACGGTCAAAACGAATACCTTGACGGTGGTCAAGGCGCTGGCGCCCACCGGCGACAGCGGCCTGTTCATCATGAATGCCAACGGCACGGCTGGCGTGCAGGGTGGCAATGGCGCCACGGCCAGCGCCGTCGTGCGCGTGGGCAATCTCGTGACGTTCGCGGAAAGCGCGGGCGCGGCCACCATCCTGGCGCAGTACCAGAGCAGCTACAGCTGCGTGCGCACGGATACGGCCGCCGTCATCGGCGCCGGCGCGGCCACCACGGGCAACTTCACCATGCCCGAAGCGCCCGTCACCTGCACCATCAGCAACCGGCGCCTGCAGGCGGACATGCAAGCCGTCACCACGGTGCCCGCCGGCCCCTACAATGCCGGGTCCCCCGTGACGGTCACGGGCGTGTGCACGAATAACGGTCCCGACAACCCGGCCGCGCCCACCTGCGTGATGAGCGGCTTGCCGGCCGGCGCCACCGCCACCTGCAGCGCGCCCGTGTCGCCGTTCATTCCCGGTTCGCGCATCAATTGCAGCGCGACCTTCAATCTGCCCGCCAGCGGCAGCCTGACGATCACGACGACGGCCGGTTCGACGACGCTCGATCCGATTCCCGCGAATAACGTCGACAGCGACACGCTGGGCATCGTCAGCCCGCTCGTGCGCGTGCAAAAGAGCGTCGATAAGACCAGCGCCTACGTGGGCGAGACCGTGCAGTGGACTGTGACGGCCAACAATACCGGCACGGGCGCCACGACGGCCGCGCTGACCCTGACCGACACCCTGCCGGCCAACCTGGCCAGCATCGTCGTCACGCCCACGGCGCCCGTCACCTGCGCGCCGCTGGCCGGCAACACCCTCGTTTGCAGCGTGCCGGCCGGCCTGGCGCCTGGCGCCAGCGCCCAGGTCGGCATCAGCGCCGCGCCGACGGTCGCCGGCAGTTTCGTCAACAGCGTGACGCCGTCGGGCGGCAATGGCGCCAGCTGCGTCACGCCCGGCGCCTGCCAGACCACCACCACCGTGCAAAAGCCGCTGGTCGACGTGACCACCACCTTGAACGGCTTTCCCGGTTCGACGAATGCCGGCGACGCCATCAACGGCAGCGTCACCTACCGCAACGTGGGGCCAGGCACGGCCGAGAACCTGACGTACACGCTGCAATTGCCGCCAGGGTTGACGGGCGTCTCCGTCGGCGGCGTGACGGGCGTGTACAACGCGGGCACGGGCTTCATCGTCCTCTCGGGCCTGCCCCCGAACCTGGCGGCAGGGCAGGGCGTGACCTTTAGCCTCAGCTACACGCAACCGGCCTCGAACAGCTCCTTCGTCACCAGCGTGATCGCCACCACTTCGGTCGAGGTGGCCAACGACTTGCCGAATACGGCCACCGTCATGGTGCCGGGGCCGAACGTGCGCGTCACCAAGGTGGCCGACAAGCTGACGGCCAACGTGGGCGAGAACATCACGTGGACGATCACGGCCAGCAATACGGGCAATATCGCCAACCAGGGCGTGGTTGCCCTGGCCGACCTGTTGCCGCCCAACCTGGTGGTGACGAACGTGGTGGCCGCGCCCGGCGTGACGTGCCCGCCGCTGGCCAGCTGGGTGGCGTCGAGCACCCAGACCTGCACCGTGGCCGCCGGCCAGCTGGCGGCCATCAACGGCAGCCGCAGCGTCACCATCACGGCGCATGCGACGGCGGGCGGCAGCCTGGCCAACCGCATCATGCCGAGCGGGACAGACAATCCGGCCTGCGCCACGGCCGAAAATTGCAGCACGGTGACCAGCATCACCAGCCCGAAAGTGGCCGTGCAGAAGAGCGTTGACCATGCCACGATCAATATCGGCGCCACCCTGACCTGGAGCGTCACGGCGACCAATAGCGGCGACGGCGTCAGCACGGCGTCCATCACCCTGACCGATACGCTGCCGGCCAACCTGACGGGCATAAACGTGGCGCTGGTCGGCAGCGCCACCTGCGCCGCACCGGTGGGCAATATCCTCACGTGCACGGTGCCGGCCGGCCTGGCCGCGAACGGCGGCGTCGCCGGTTTCACCGTCACGGGCCAGCCTGCCGCGGCGGGTACCTACGCCAACAGCGTCGTGCCTTCGGGCGCCGACAACCCTGCCTGCGCCACGCCAGCCGCCTGCGCCACCACCAGCACGGTGACCAGCCCCAGCGTGGCCGTGACGAAAGGCGTCGACAGGACCACCGTCAACCTGGGTGACACCATCACCTGGACCCTGAAAGCCATCAACAGCGGCAGCGGCCCGACGAATGGTCCGATCACGCTGACCGATACCTTGCCGGCGAACGTGGGCGCGCTGCAGATCCTGCCCGTGGCGCCCGCCAGTTGCGGCGTGCCCGCCGGCACCACGCTGACCTGCACCGTGCCCCCTGGCCTGGCCAGCGGCATGCAGGCGACGGTGATCATCAAGGCTGTGGCGAATGCGTCCGGCACGGTGGCCAACAGCCTCGTGCCGGGCGGCGTCGACAATCCTGCCTGCGCCACGCCGGGCGATTGCCAGACGACGACCACCGTCAGCAGCCCGAACGTGACGGTGAAGAAGACCGTCGACAAGGCCAGCGTCAACGTGGGCGACACGATCACGTGGACCTTGACGGTGAGTAATAGCGGCACGGGCGCCAGCACGGGCCTCGTCACGCTGGCCGACACCTTGCCGGCCGGACTGGCGAATGTCGTCGTCAGCCCGCAGGCACCCGCCAGCTGCGCGCCAGTGGCGGGCCAGAACCTGACCTGCAGCGTGCCGGCCGGCCTGGCTCCCGGCGCCTCGGCGAAGGTCATCGTCAGCGCCACGGCCACGCTGGCCGGCTCCGCCGTCAACAGCGTGCTGCCGTCCGGTCCCGACAATCCAGCCTGCGTGCTGCCCGGCGATTGCGGCACCACCACGACGGTGGTCAAGCTGCTCGTCGACGTCACCACCACCCTGAACAATTTCCCGCCGAATACCCTGGCGGGCGACACGATCTCCGGCACCGTCACCTACGCCAACGTGGGACCGGGCCCGGCCGAAGGCGTGAGCTACACCCTGCAGCTGACGCCGGGCCTGAGCAACGTCACCCTGACGGGCGCCGTCGGCAGCTACAATCCCGCCACGGGCGTCGTCACCCTCAGCGGCTTGCCCGTGACCCTGGCGAATGGCCAGAGCACCAGCTTTAACGTCAGCTACACGCAGCCGGCCGACAACCTGTCGATGGTGACGTCGACCATCGCCACCACGTCCGTGGAAGTGGCGAACCACTTGCCGAACACGGCCACGGCAACCGTGCCCGGCCCCATCATCCGCGTGACGAAACTGGCCGACAAGTCCACGGCCAACGTGGGCGAGACGATCACGTGGACCATCACGGCGACGAATACGGGCAGCCTGGCCAACCTGGGCATGGTGACCCTGACCGACATCCTGCCCGCCAACGTGGCCGTGCTGTCCGTCGCGCCGGGCGCGGGCGTGAGCTGTCCGCCGCTGGCCAGCTGGCTGGCCAACAGCGCCCAGGCGTGCACCGTCGCGGCTGGCCAGCTGGCTGCCGTGAATGGCAGCCGCAGCATCGTCATCACGGCCAGGGGCACGGCCGGTGGCAGCCTGGGCAACAAGGTCTTGCCGAGCGGGCCAGACAATCCCGCCTGCGCCCAGGCCGCTTCCTGCCAGACCGCCACCACCATCCTCAGCCCGCAGGTGGCCGTGCATAAGACTGTCGACAAGAGCAATATCAACGTGGGCGACGCGCTGACGTGGACGATCGCCGTGGCCAATACGGGCACGGGTGCGACCATGGGCGTGCTCACCCTGACCGATACCTTGCCGGCCAACCTGACCCTGTGGCAAGTGCTGCCCGCGTCGCCCGCCACGTGCGCGGTGCCCAGCGGCAATCAGCTTGTCTGTTCCATTCCTGCCGGCATGGCGGCGGGTGCCACGCTGAATATCGTCGTCAAGGGCGTGGCCAATGCGGCCGGCGCCTACGTCAATACCGTCGTGCCGAGCGGCCCCGACAATCCCGTCTGCCCGCAACCCGGCGATTGCAGCACGACCAGCACGGCCGTGAAGCTGCTGGTCGACGTCACCACCACCCTGAACGGCTTCCCCGGCAGCACGCATGCGGGCGACACGATTACCGGCACGGTCAATTTCAGCAATATCGGCCCCGGTCCCGCCGAAGGCGTGACGTACAGCCTGCAGCTGGCGCCCGGCCTGACCGGCGTCAACATCAGCGGCGTGGCGGGCAGCTACAACGCGGGTTCCGGCCTGGTGACCTTCAGCGGCGTGCCGGCCACCCTGGCGCTGGGGCAGGGCTTCAGCTTCCAGCTCAGCTATATCCAGCCGGCCAGCAACCTGTCGACCGTGGTCAGCCGCATCGCCACGACATCGACGGAAGTGCCGAACGACCAGCCGAACGTGGCCACCGTCACCATGCCGGGCTCCATCATCCGCGTCAGCAAGACGGCCAACAAGGCCGTGGCAAATGTCGGCGAGGAAATTATCTGGACGATTACGGCCAGCAACACGGGCAGCCTGGCCAACCAGGGCGCCGTCATCTTGACGGACTTGCTGCCAGCCCATATCGTCGTGACGAATGTGGCGCCCGACAGCGGCGTCACGTGTCCGCCGCTGGCCAGCTGGGTGGCCAACAGCAGCCAGAGCTGCAGCGTGGCCATCGGCCAGCTGGCGGCAGGCAATGGCCAGCGCCAGATCGTGCTGACCGGCAAGGCCAGTGCGGGCGGCACCCTGGCCAACCAGGTCATGCCGAGCGGCCCGGACAATCCAGCCTGCTTCCAGGCCAACAGCTGCCAGACGCAGACCACCATCACCAGCCCCAGCCTGGTGCTGAGCAAGAGCGTCGACAAGCTGGCCTTGAACATCGGCGACAGCCTGACGTGGACGGTCACCCTGGCCAACAGCGGCACGGGCGCCAGCACGGCCGTCGCCACCATCACCGACACCTTGCCGGCCGGCCTGGCGAATATCGTCGTCACGCCCGCCGCGCCCGTCACCTGCGCGCCGCTGGCTGGCAATGTGCTCACGTGCAGCGTGCCGGCCGGCCTGGCCGGCGGCGCCAATGCCACGCTGCAAGTGACGGCGCGCGCCGTCGTCGCAGGCAGCCTCGTCAATGGCGTCAGCGCCAGCGGCACGGATAACCCGGCCTGCCTGCAGGCGGGCGACTGCAGCACCACCAGCACCGTCAGTTCGCCCTTGCTGAACGCCAGCAAGAGCGTCGACAAGACGGCGGCCAACGTGGGCGATACCCTGACGTGGACCTTGACCTTGCGCAATACCGGCACGGGACCGAGCACGGCCATCGCCACCCTGAGCGATACCCTGCCTGCGGGCCTGGCGAATGTGCTGGTCACACCGACGGCGCCCGTCACCTGCGCCGCGCCGGCGGGCAACGTCGTCAGCTGCAGCGTGCCGGCCGGCCTGGCCGCCGGCGCCAGCGCCACCGTCAAGCTGAGCGCCACGGCCACCGTGTCGGGCAGCCTCGTCAATGCGCTCGTGCCGGGCGGACCGGACAACCCCGTCTGCGCCGTCCCCGGCGATTGCCAGACCACCACGGTGGTGTCGAAACTGCTGGTCGATGTGACCACCACCCTCAACGGGTTCCCTGCCAGCAGCAATGCGGGCGACGCCATCCGTGGCGTGGTGACGTTTGCCAACGTGGGGCCGGGCGTGGCGGAAACGGTGACCTACAGCCTGCAACTGGAAGCGGGCTTGAGCGGCGTCTCCGTCAGCCCCGTCAGCGGCGCGCCCGGCATCAGCGGCGTCTACAACAGCGGCACGGGCCTGTATGTGCTGAGCGGCTTGCCGGCCACCCTGATCAGCGGGCAAAGCGCCAGCTTCAACCTGTTCTACACCCAGCCGGCCAGCAACAGTTCGCGCATCACCAGCGTGGTGGGCACCAGTTCCACGGAAATCGCCAACGACTTGCCGAACACGGCGACGACGAACTTGCCTGGCCCCGTGATCCGCGCCAGCAAGACGGTCGACAAGGTGAACGCGGCCGTGGGCGATACCCTGACCTGGACCATCACGGCGACGAATACGGGCAACTTGCCGAATCAAAATCCGGTCGTCGTCAGCGATGTGCTGCCGGCCAACATCGTCGTGCTCAGCGTGACGCCCGATGCGGGCGTGAGCTGCCCGCCGGCCGCCAGCTGGACGGCGGGCAGCGTGCAGGCCTGCACGATTGCGGTAGGTCAATTAGCGGCCACGAATGGTAGCCGCAAGGTCGTCATCACGGGCCGGGGTTCATTGGGCGGCAACCTGTCGAACCGTGTCGTGCCCAGCGGTGGCGACAATCCCGCCTGCGATACGGCCAGCGCCTGCCAGGCCACGACGACGCTGGTGGCGCCGCAGGTGACGGTGCGCAAGAGCGTCGACAAGAGCAATGTCAGCGTGGGCGACTTGCTGACCTGGACCATTACCGCCAGCAATGGCGGCACGGGCGCGACCAAGTCCGCCATCGTGCTGACCGATAACCTGCCAGCCGGGGTCAGCGGCGTGCAAGTGCTGTCGACGCAACTGGCCACTTGCGCGCCCGTGGCCGGCAATATCGTCACGTGCAGCGTGACGGCCGGCCTGGCGCCGGGCGGACAGGCGCAAGTGGTGCTGCGCGCCACGGCCAGCGTGGCCGGCGTGCTGCAGAACACGGTGTTGCCAAGCGGCCCGGACAATCCTGTCTGCGTGCAGCCGGCGGACTGCACCACCAGCACCACGGCCATCAAGCTGCTGGTCGACGTGACGACCACCCTGAACGGTTTCCCCGGCATCACCAGCGCCGGCGACCAGATCAACGGCATCGTCAGCTACAGCAATGTGGGTCCAGGCACGGCCGAGAACGTGACATACAGCCTGAAACTGGCGCAGGGCCTGATGGGCGTGACCCTGAGCGGCGCGGCCGGCAGCTATGACGCCGTCAGCGGCATGCTGACGGTGACGGGCTTGCCAACGACGCTGGCGCCCGGCGAGCTGCACAGCTTTGGCCTGTCGTATATCCAGCCGGCCAGCAATGTCTCGACCATCGTCAGCATCATCGCCACCAGCTCGACGGAAGTGCAGTACGATTTGCCGAACACGGCCACGGTGACCATGCCTGGCCCCGTGATTCGCGTCAGCAAGACGGCCAATCTCGGCAGCGCCAACGTGGGCGACAGCATCATCTGGACGATTACCGCCGTCAACAGCGGCGGCGTGGCCAACCAGGGCGTGGTGACCCTGGCGGATATCCTGCCGCCGAACCTGACGGTGCTGGCGGTCAGTGCCGATGCCGGCGTGACGTGCCCGCCGCTGGCGAGCTGGGTGGCGAACAGCGTGCAAAGCTGCAGCATTGCCGTAGGTCAATTGGCTATCGGCAATGGCACGCGCAGCGTGCGCGTGACGGCCACGGGCTTGCTGGAAGGAACGCTGTCGAACCGCGTCATGCCTAGCGGATCCGATAATCCAGCCTGCGCGCAGGCGAGCAATTGCGAGTCCAGCATCGTGCTGACGGGACCCAAGGTGGCGGTGCGCAAAAGCGTCAACCGCGCGGCGGCGAACGTGGGCGACACCGTCGTGTGGACCATCACGGCCAGCAACACGGGCAGCGGTCCCACGCGTGCGGCGATGACCCTGGTCGACACCTTGCCGCCCGGTTTGACGAATGTGCAAGTGACGCCGCTGCGCGCCACCTGCGCACCAGTGGCCGGTAATGTGCTCAATTGCAGCGTGCAGGCCGGCCTGATCGGCAATGGCGGCGAGGCCAGCGTGGAAGTGTCGGCCACCGTCACCCAGGCCGGCACGGCGCTCAACCGCGTCGTGCCGTCGGGTCCCGATGCGCCGCTGTGCCTGGCGCCGGCCGATTGCCAGACCAGCACCAATGTCACCAGTCCCAGCGTGATGGTGAAGAAAGTGGCGGACAAGGCCAATGCCAGCATCGGCGACACCGTCAGCTGGACGATTACCGCCACCAACGGCGGCAGCGGCGCCACCACGGCGGCCATCACCCTGACGGACGACCTGGCCGCCAGTCTGGCCGAGATCGTCGTCACGCCCGCCGCGCCCACCACTTGCGCGCCGCTGGCGGCGAACAAGCTGGTGTGCACGGTGCCGGCCGGCCTGGCGCCCAATGCCGTGGCCGCCGTCACGGTGAGCGCGAAAGTGGCCGCCAGCGGCACACTGAGCAATACCATCGTGCCGACCGGCACGGATCTGCCGCGTTGCGCGCAAGCAGCCGACTGCACGGCCGTCACGGAAGTGGCCAATCCCGCCGTCGGCGCGGCGCTGGGCGTGGGCAAGGTGACCCAGCTGTCGGCCAAGGTCTTCAGCGTGCCGTACACGGTGGTGCTCAGGAACGTGGGCAAGGGCGCGGCGCAGAATGTGCAGGCGCTCGACAGCCTGCGCGCCGCCTTCCCCGAACCGGTGACGTGCCGCATCGCCACGCCACCTGCCGCGCCCGCCATTGGCGGCAGCAGGCAGCTGGCCGTCAACCCCGGCTTCGGCGGCGGTTGCGGCGGCAGCGACCTGCGTCTGCTCAGCGGCGACGCGGCCCTGGGCGAGGGCGAGTTCAGCGTCATCACCTTCACCGTGGAAATCACGGTGCAGGATGTGACCTTGCCGCAGTACAACAACAGCGTGTTTGCCAGCGCACTGGCCGGCAATGTCGCCAATGCGGGCGGCAGCATCAGCGTGCCGCCGGCTCCGGCCGCCGGCGTCATCGCCGCCAATCCCGTCTATACCCCGCCCGTGGGCAGCCTCGTGTTTGACGCCTCCAACAATGGCGGCAGCCATGCGGGCGTGGTGGCGACGGCGGCCGAAGTGGCCGCGCTGGTGGAAAAAGTCGACCCCAACCGCAACGGCAACGCTTCGGACACCGTCGGCGGCGTCGCCTTCACGGGCGAAGACACGCCCACGCCCGTGGTCTTGCTGCGGCAGGTGGTGGACGTCATCAAGGCGGTGTCGGCGCAACAGCAGGTCGACGCCAGCAAGTTCGAGATCAGCTACACCGTGCAGGCGGCCAACCGCTATCCTGCCGGTTACCCGACCTCGACCATGGTGCAGGTGGCGGAAAACCTGAAGGCGGTCTTCCCCACGGCCACCAGCGTCACCTTCAAGCCGGGCAGCCTGGCTGTCACGGCCCGGCCCGCCAGCGCCACGGCCTGCGTCGCGAATGCCGACTTCAACGGCGCCACCGTCTATGGCTTGTTGAACGGCAAGGGTGACTTGCAGCCGCAGGAAAGCTGCAACATCGTCTTCACGGTGCTGGTCGACTTTGGCAGCGTGGCGGCGATTCCCACCGTGCCGCAGCTGAACCAGGTGTATGCAAGCACCATGCTGGGCACGGAAACGGGTGGCCGCAATATCGGCCACAGCTATAGCGGCACGGACGGCGGCAACACGCCGGTGGCGCCTGTCAGCGTGCTGGCCCTGGCCAGCTCGGCCGACACCTTGCTGCTGCCGGCCACGCCAGGCGCCACGCCGCCGAGCTTTACGCCCGTGGTGTTCAATACGACGGACAAGCCGATGTTGTTGATCAGCAAGAGCGTCAACAAGACCCAGGCCGAGATCGGCGACAGCCTGCAATACACGATCGAGGTGAAGAACACGGGCGTGGCGACGGCGTTCGGCGTCAGCGTGCTCGATAAGCTGCCGGCCGGCTTCCGCTACATCGACGGCACCACCACGCGCAACAATGTGGTGCAGCCCGACCCGGGCGGCAAGCCGGGTCCGCACCTGAGCTTCAAGCTCGAGTCGCTGGCGCCGAACGCCAGCGCCAGCTTCCGCTACCGCCTGCGCGTGGGCGTCGGCTCGCTGCAGGGCGACGGCATCAACCGCGCCCAGGCATCGACCACCAACGGCCCGCCCTCGAACGAGGCGCGCGCGAAAGTCAAGGTGACGGGCGGCGTGTTCACGACGGATGCCTGCATCGCCGGCAAGGTGTTTGTCGATTGCAACAACAACCACGTGCAGGACGCCGAGGAGCTGGGCATTCCGGGCGTGCGCCTGTACATGGAAGATGGCACGAACTTCACCACGGATGTGGAAGGCAAGTACAGCTATTGCGGCATCACGCCGAACAGCCATGTCATCAAGGTCGATGGCGCAACGCTGCCGCGCGCCAGCCGCATGATGGAAGCGTCGAACCGCAACCTGGGCGACCCGCACAGCCTGTTCCTCGATACCAAGAATGGCGAGCTGCTGCGCGCCGACTTCATCGAGGGCTCGTGCTCGAATCCCGTGCTCGAGCAAGTCAAGGCGCGCCGCGCGCAGGGCGAGGTGCGCAGCGTGGAAAGGGAGGGCGGCAAGGGAGGAGCGGGCCTGAGTTTCAGCAGCCAGCCCGCCGCCGCACCGGCGCAGGCGACGGACAGCGCGAACCAGCCTGTCGTCGCGCCGCGCGCCCCCGCCGCCACGCCAGCCACGGGAGGCAGCCATGCGCCATAAGCATCTTTCCCATCACTTGCCGCTTGCCAATGCTGCTAAAGAGAAACAGGCCATGAAGAGAACCCTCCCCGCGCCCCGGCGCATGGCCGCCGCGCTGGCCATGCTGGCCTTCCCGGCGTTCGGCCACGCGCAGCTGCCCTTGCCGGACAATGCGGCAGGCTCCGCCGTGGCGGCGCCATCCTTCCTTGCCGGCAAGGTGGGTGGCACCGACTATGCGATCAACCGCGGCGTGGCGCGCATCGCCGTCGAGACGGACCGCAACGACGTGCCGGCCGATGGCCAGAGTCCCGTCACGGTGACGGTCAGGCTGTACGACGAGCACGGCAAGCCCCTGGCGGGCACGGCCTTGCTCACCATCGAGGCCAGCGGCGGGCGCATCCTGCTGCCCGGCGCGCGTACGGACGAGCTGGGCCCCGAGCGGCGCGATGTCGACAGGGTCACGCCCGGCACGCAGCTGACGGTGGAGAACGGCGAAGCGAGCTTCAGCCTGCTGGCCCCTGCCACGCCGCAGGACGTGCTGCTGCGCGTGTCGGCCGGCAGCGTGGCGGCGCAGGGCACCATCAGTTTTCTGCCGGAACTGCGCGACATGCTGGCCGTGGGTTTGATCGACGGCATCATCAGCAAGCGCAGCCTGTCGAGCAGCGACATTGCGCCGTCGCGCTTCAACGACGGTTTCGAACGCGACATCGTGCGCTGGAGCCGCGCCTTCAACAATGGCAAGGCCAACGTCGCGGGCCGCGCGGCCATGTTCCTGAAAGGCACGATACGTGGCGACGCCTTGCTGACGGCCGCCTACGATTCGGACAAGGATACGCGCGCGCGGCTCTTGCGCGATGTCAATCCGGAAGAGTTTTATCCCGTGTACGGGGACAGTTCCGTGCGCAACTTCGACGCCCGCTCCAGCGACCGCCTGTACGTGCGCATCGACAAGCAGAAAAGCTATGTGCTGTACGGCGACTTTGCCACCGGCGACGGCTTCAGCCAGATGACGGGCGGCGGCGCCGTGGCCAACTTGCAGCAGAGAAAATTGGGCCAGTACAACCGCACGGCCACGGGCGGGCGCGGCCATTACGAACACGATGGCATCGTCGCCAATGCCTTCGCCATCAACGATAGCCTGAAGCAGGTGGTCGAGGAATACCGCGCGAACGGCACCTCGGGACCGTTTGCCGTGCGCAACAACAACGCCATCGAAAACTCGGAAAAGATCGAGATCGTCGTGCGCGACAAGAACCAGAACGGCAATATCGTGCAGGTGACGCAGCTGCGCCGTTTCGAGGATTACAGTTTCGAACCGTTCAGCGGGCGCATCCTGTTCAAGCAGGCGATCCCCGCGCTGACGCCGAATGGCGATCCGCAATCGATACGCATCAGCTATGAGGTGGACCAGGGCGGCGAGAAATTCTGGACCCTGGGCGTCGATGGGCAGGTGCAGCTGGGCAAGATGGTCTCGCTTGGCGGCTCGGCCGTGGAAGACAGGAACCCCTTGTCGCCGTACAAATTGCACAGCGTCAACGCGGGCCTGCGCTTCGGTGAGCACAGCCTGCTGGTAATCGAGGTGGCGCGCACCACGTCCACCAGCTACAGTGCGGGCGGCAATATCTACACGACGCCGTCGGGCCAGGCGGGCGAGCTGCGCGATGAAGTGAGCGGCAATGCGGCGCGGGTCGAGTTGCAGCACAAGGATGAGAAGCTGGAAGCGAAAGCGTACTGGAGCCGCTCGGACCGGGACTTCAATAATACGGCGGCCGGCATCACGGGCGGGCGGGGCGAGGCGGGCGTGAAGGCTGGCTACAAGCTCAGTCCCGCCGTCACCGTGTATGGCGAGGCCATCCGCAGCGACGAGCGCAGCACGGACGCGCGCCGCGATGCGCAACGCCTGGGTGTGGCGTGGAACGCCAGCGAACGCTGGCTGCTCGACGTGTCCGTCCAGCACATGAAGGAGAGCGGCGGCATGCCGTCGACGGCCGGCATCGCGCCGAATACGTCGCCGCTGGGCACGGGCCTCAATCCCACGGGCGGCTTCTTCGGCAACGGTACGGCGAACACGGCCATCGACCCCGTGACGGGCGGCAGCATCACCACGTTTGCGCCGATCAATCCCGGCGCGGGCACGGGCACGACGGTGCCGCTGGACGCCACCACCGTGCGCCTGGGCGTGCAATACAAGGCCACCGAGCGCTGGACCCTGAATGGCGACGTGGAAAAAAGCGTCTCCGACACGGACCAGCACCGCTATGGCCTGGGCGCGCAATACCAGCTGGCCGAACGCAGCCGCCTGTACGCGCGCTATGAAAACCAGACGGGACTGGCGTCCGCCTACTCGCTCAATCCGGCCGACCGCAGCACCAGCTTCGTCGCCGGCGCGGACACCGGTTACATGTCAGGCGGCACCGTGTTTGGCGAGTACCGCATGCGCGACGCCATGGATTACAGCCTCAGCAATCAGCGCGACCTGCAGCTGGCATCCGGCTTGCGCAACACGTGGAACCTGGGCGAAGGGCTGGCGGCAAACACGAATATCGAATACCTGAAAGTCATGAACGGCCAGCAACAGCAAGCCGTGGCCGTGGCGGCGGGCTTCGACTACTCGGCCAATCCGCTGTGGCGCGCCTCCGTCAAGCTCGAATACCGGCGCCTGTTCGACAGCGAGATCGCGCCGGGCGACCAGCGCCAGGATCAATGGCTCAACACCATTGCCTGGGCGCGCAAGCTGAGCCGCGACTGGACTTTCCTCGCCCGCAACTACCTGCTGTACACGCGCAACAACGACGACGCCAGCGGCGCGCCCGTCGGCAACGTGCTGCAGGACCGGGCACAGCTGGGCTTTGCCTGGCGCCCCGTGGACGACAACCGTTTCAACGGCCTGGCCCGCTACGAGTACAAGACGGTGCGCGACCAGTCGCAGATCGATGGCGACAATTACCGCGCGCATATCGTTTCCACCCACTTCGACTACCACCCCAGCCGGCCATGGTGGTTCACGGGCAGGGTCGCCGCCAAGCACAACAACGACAAGAACTTGCCTGTCGGGCAGGAAAAGTACACGGCGTGGCTGTTTTCCGGGCGCACCGTGTATGACATCAGCAAGAACTGGGACATCGGCGTGCTGGCGGCCGTGATGGGCAGTCCGCAGGGCGGCAGCCGCCAGTGGGCCAACGGCGTCGAAGTCGGTTATCTGCTGGCGCAAAACCTGTGGCTGTCGGCCGGCCACAACTGGTCGGGCTTTTCCGACCGCGACCTGACGGGCGCCGACTACACGGCGCGCGGCCCCTACCTGCGCCTGCGCTTCAAGTTCGATGAAAACCTGTTCAAAGGCAAAGACGCCACCATCAACCGTACCCTGGCCCGGCCATGACCTATACCATGCGAAAACTCTCCAATATGAAACTGACCCCGATACCGACGATGATGCTGCCGCTCGCCAGCCTGCTGGCCATGGGCCTGGCCCAGGCGGCCACGCCCACCTTGCCGGCGGCGCCGCTGGCCATGCCCGAGCTGCGCATCAGCGACCGGGCCGTCTCGGCCGACCAGCAGGCGTATCGCGTGCTGCAGGAACGCATCAAAAAGCTCAACGACGGCGGCGTGCGCGTGGGCGACTATTACCTGTCCAAGGCGCAATGCTGGCTCGACGTGTCGTTCCATGAATACACGCGCAACGACCGCTCGGCCTTCCCCCTGCAGGCGCTGCAGGAATCGGCAAAGATCGTTGCCGCACTGGAAGACGGCAGCACGCCCAATCCCGGCGACGCCACGCCGCTGGTGAACGATGCCACGCGCTTGCGTGACGATTTGTGGCACAGCTTCACGCAGCTGCGCCAGTCGCCCGGTTTCGCCTGCGCGGCGCAGAAGGTGGCGTGCGGCGAAGTGGAGCTGGTGCATGCGGGTAATGAGTACAAGCAGCAGGGCTGGCGCCACGCGAACCCGTACGTGCAGCTGGCCGAGGATGCGCAGGCCGCCGCCCAGTCCGCTGCTGCCGCGTGCCCGGCCGACAAGCCGAAGCCGGAACCGCAGCCGGACATTTTGCCGCCGCGCATCGAGCATGAGCGCATCACGCTGGACATGGATGCCCTGTTCCGTTTCGACAAGGCCGGTGCGGCCGACATGCTGCCGCAGGGCATTGATAAAATCCGCGAACTGGCGGCGCGCCTGAAGCAGGGCTATGTGCAGATCGATACCCTGAGCGTGACGGGCCACACGGACCGCCTGGGTACGGACAGCTACAACCAGGCCCTGTCGGAGCGGCGCGCGCTGACGGTGAAGCAATTGCTGCGCGAGCAAGGCATCGCCAATGTCATCAGCGCATATGGCAAGGGCAAGGCGGAACCGCTCGTGTCCTGCGAGAAGGTGGCGCCGCGCGCGGCCCTGATCGCCTGCCTGCAGCCGAACCGCAGGGTGGAGATCGAGTTGACGGGTATCAAGAGCGCGCGCAAGGACTGAACTTAACGCGTTTGCCCGTCGACAAACATCAGGATGGCGCCCGCCACGGCCTGCGGCGCTTCGCGCTGCGGGAAGTGGCCTATGCCTTCGAGCAACACGCGCTGGTAGGGGCCGCTGAAATGGCGTTCGCGTCCGGCCGAACTGTCCGGCTGGTTGCAGGCGTCGGCCGCGCCGTGCAGCACCAGGGTGGGCAGGCTGAGCACGGGCGCCGGCTGCAGCAGCGCTTCGTCGGCCGCATACGCGGGGTCGCCTTCGGCAAAGGCCCAGCGGTGGCGGTAGGAATGCAGCACCACCTCGGCCCAGTCGGGGCCGTCGAAGGCCTGGCTGGCCTGGGCGAAAGCGGCTTCGCCATACCAGCCGGCGGGCGACCAGCTATCCCACATCATGCGGGTAAAGGCGTGGCGGTCATGCTCGACCGCATGCCGGCCCCGGGGCGTGGCCATGAACCAGTGGTACCAGTAATTGCGCGCTTGCTGGTAGGACAGCGCTTGCCGCGGATCGTTCGTGCCATAGCCGACGGACAGCATGACCAGGCCGCAGGCCGCATCGTGGCGCAAGCCGCAGGCGTTGGCCACGGCGCGCGCGCCCCAGTCGTGTCCCACCAGCAAGGGCTGCTCCAGTCGCATGGCGTCGATAAAATCGAGCAAGTCGCGTCCCAGCGCGGCCAGCTGGCCGCTGCGCGGCGTGTCCGCATGGCGGAAGCGCGTGGGCGCGAAGCCGCGCAGGGCGGGCGCCAGCACGCGGTAGCCGGCGGCCGCCAGCACCGTGGCCGTGCCGGCCCAGCTTTCCGGACTGTCGGGCCAGCCGTGCACGAGCACGGCGCAGCGCTGCCCGGCCGGGTTCCATTCCAGGTAAGCCACGTCCAGCAGCGGCGTGGCGATGTGTTGATAGTCTTGCATGGCATTTCCTGATGAAGGGTGAGCAGGTCTTCATCGTAGTGCCAGAAAACAGTTTGATTCGTGATGAATTCTTCGATATTATGTTCATATCTTGATGAATTGGAGGAGCCATGCCTGGCTCGGAATCACTGACACTCGATATCGTCCTGCTGCGCAGCCTGCTTGAAGTGGTGGACGCCGGCGGCTTCGCGCTGGCCGCGCAAAACCTGGCACTGACGCCGTCGGCCGTCAGCGGCCATATCAAGCGCCTGGAACGCAGCGCCGGTAAACAATTGCTGGTACGCACGACGCGCAGCCTGGAGCTGACGGCCGCCGGCGAACTGCTGTATATGTATGCGCGCAATATCGTCGACCTGGAACGCGAGGCCCGTGCCAGGCTTGGCGGTGCATCGCTGCAGGGCCGGCTGGTCCTGGGGGCGTCGGAGGATTTCGCTGGCGCCTGGCTGCCGCAGGTGCTGCACACCTTCCAGCGCTGGCATCCGCAAGCGTCGATCGAATTGAAGGTGGGCATCACGGCCGACCTGCTGCGGCGCCAGGCGCACGAGCAGATCGATGTCATCTTCGGCAAGCAATGCAGCCGCACGGAAGGAGAAGGCGAGCTGTTGTGGTCTGAACCGTTGGTGTGGGCGTATGCGGCCGGCCGCCTGCCCGATGCCGCGCAGGCCTTGCCATTGGCATTGTTTCCCGCACCGTGCGTCTACCGCGAGGCGGCCCTTGCCGCGCTGGCCCAGGCGGAGCATCGCTGGCGGCTGGCGTTTGACAGCGCCAGCATGGCCGGTTGCCTGGCGGCGGCGCTGTCCGGCTTTGCCGTGACGCCGGTGGCCCGCAGCCAGATGCGCGACGGCTTGCGCATCCTGGGTGCGGCGGAAGGCTTGCCGGCGCTGCCGGACGCCCGCTTTTATGCGTTTCCTCGGAATAAGACGCCCGCCGTGCTGGCGCTGGTCGAGGCCGTGCGCGGCGCCGGGCAGCGGCAGCAGTTTCATGCCGCGTGAACACACCATTGTTTAGCCTGCGTCATGGGGCGGTCATATGCCGCTGTTATGATGTTCTTGTTGGCACACAGCATGCGTTGCGCAGATCACTACGCTCCGGGAGCGATAGGATGCAGGCATGACTCAACAGCTTAGCCGGTGAGCTCAACCATCGGCACCAGACAGGTCGGCGCGGCAAGAAATATTGCCGCGCTGATAAGCAAAGCAGGGCAGGGCGGGGAAAAGACAGGAAACGGCCGGGGATTTAATGAAGTCCTAAGCCTGCTGCAGGGAAGGACTGGCATAGTGGATACATGGCGCACGGAAACCCCGGGCCCAAGGTTGCCGGACACCTCAATGACCGGCACGATTTCCACTTTTCAAGTGTTTTCCGTTTTATCCCTGCGCTCTGAAACAGCGTTTCAACCGGCTGCCGCGACTTGCGAAGCCGGTTTTTTTTGCCTGGTTTTTCGTACGCGGAGGGAAAACGCCCGGTGCCGCTGGAGTGCGGTGCCGGGCATGGGGCCTTAGCCCGCCTGTTGCGCCAGCCACGCATCGACGGCCGGCAGGCGCTCGGCGCGCACCTTGATGCGGTACTTGATGCCGGCCACGGAGCTGTCGGCGTCGCCGCGCGCGCCTTCCGGCAGGTTCGCCTGCGCATACGCTTCCAGCTTGGCGATCATCTGCGGCTGCGCCGAGCCGGCGGCCAGGCGCGGGAAGTAGCGGCTGCGCGAGCTGGCGTCGACGCGCGCATTGACTTGCTCCAGGTGCGCCAGCGCAAAGTCGAAGGCCAGTTCCGGATGCGTGCGCGAGACGCGCGAGATCATGGCCGGGCTGTTGGTCACGCCCGGTTCATCCGTCAGCGCCAGCGCCAGCGCGCGCTGCGCCAGGGCCGTGTCGTCGCTGGAAGCGAGCAGGTCGTACAGCTGGTTCTTGATCAGCGGCGTCTTTTCCTGCTGCGCCTTGGCGCGCAGCTGCTCCCAGGTGGCGCTGTCGGCATGCTGCGCCACCACGCCCAGGATGGTGCGGCGCAACGGCGCGGGCATGGCGGCCGGATCCTGTTCGCTGGCCGCATAGCGGCGGCGCGCTTCGGCGATCACGCCCGGCTCGCCCATGTCGCCGAGGATGGCGATCAGGCGCCCGCGCAGGGTCGCCACGCTCGACGCTTCGCCGGCGCGCGCTTCCCAGCCCGTCTGCGCCATCATCGGCGCCAGGCGCGCCATGGCGAAGCGGCCGAAAGCCTGCTGGCGCGCGGGGTCGCCCGCATACTGCTCATACAGGCCGTTCAGCGATCCGGCCACGCGGCCCAGCACCTGCGGGTCGGCCGACAGCGGCGTGGCTTTCACCAGTTCCAGGAAATCGGCCGGGTTTTGCACGCCCGCCATGCCCAGCGACTGGCTGTCGGCCAGCAGGCCCAGCTGGTCGATGGGCGCCAGGCGCGCGAAGCTGCCGGCCAGCGCGCGCGTGTTGGCCGGGGCGTACACGGTGCGGTAGTAGCCGCTCTGGCCAGCATTGACCAGCAGCGCGCCGCAACCGGGCACGTTCAGGGTCGCCTTGCCATCCTTGAGCACCACCTTGGCCAGCTTGCCGTTGCCGACCGTCGAGGCGATGACGGGCACGCGCCACGACAGCGGCTTCTTGTCCGGCTGGTCCTTGGAAAATTCCGTCTGCGTCAGGTTCACGCGCGTGCTGCCCTTCCTGCAGACGGCTTCGCCCACGGTGATCATCGGCACGCCCGGCTGCAGGGTGAAGTCGTGGGCGATGGCGCTGACCGGCTTGCCGGCGGCCGCGTCGACTTCGCGCCACAGGTCGTCGGACACCGTATTGCCGTAGGCATGCTTGCGCATGTAGCTGCGCACGGCCGTGCGCCACGTGTCGGCGCCCACATAGGCTTCGAGCATGCGGATCACCGCTTCGCCCTTCTGGTAGGTGATGCCGTCGAAGGCCTGGCTGGCCTGTTCCACGGTGGCGATGCGCTGCACCACCGGATGCGTGGTGCGCAGCGCGTCCTGGCTCATGGCCGATTCGCGGCCGGCCACGTTGGACAGGGCCGTGTTCCACTCCGGATGCAAACGCTCCGTGGTGCGGCTTTCCATCCACGAGGCGAAGCCTTCGTTGAGCCACAGGTCGTCCCACCAGCGCATGGTGACCAGGTCGCCGAACCACTGGTGCGCCATTTCATGCGACAGCGTGGTGTAGATGTTTTCCTTGTCGGCCTGGGTCGAGATGGCCGGGTCGAGCAGCAGCCCGTATTCGAAGGTGAAGACGGCGCCCCAGTTTTCCATGGCGCCGAAGAACTGGCTGCGCCCCGGCGCGGCGATGTTGTCGAGCTTGGGCAGCGGGTAGCGCACGCCAAAATAATCGTTGTATTCGCGCAGCAGGGCGGCCGATTCGTCGAGCGCGAAGCGGCTTTGCGCCAGCGCGCCTTTCTTCGTGATGACGCCCACTTCCGTGCCGTCGGAGATCGCCGTGGCGCGCTCGAAGTCGCCCAGGCCGAAGAACAGCAGGTACGTCGACATGCGCGGCGTGGTGGCGAAGCGCACGTGCTTGGTGCCATTGCCCAGTTCTTCGCTGCTGGCGATCGGCATGTTGCCGACGGCCATCTGATTGCTCGGCACGATCACGTCCAGCGCGAAGGTGGCCTTGTAGTCCGGTTCATCCCACGACGGCAGCATGCTGCGCGCGTCCGAATTCTCGAACTGCGTGTACAGCGCGCGCCGGCGGCCTTCGGGGGTGTCGTAGTCGAGCGAGAACAGGCCCGTGGCCTGCGTGCCGATCTTGCCGCTGTAGTCTATGCGCAGCAGGTACTCCCCCTTGGCCAGCGGCTCGGCGAAATGCACGGTGGCCGTCTGCTTGTCCGCATCGATATCGATCTTGCGCGTCACCTGCTTGCTGCCGCCCGCGCCTTCGATGGCGGCGGCGGTAAACGCCAGGTTCAAGGCATTGAAGGTGATGCTGCTCGTCGGCGCCTCGACGGCCACCTTGATGGCGGCTGCGCCCTTGAAGGTGGAGGCGGCGGCGTCCGGCGTGATCGACAGGATATAGTGCAAGGGCGTGACGCCGCGCGGCAGCTGCGTGGTGGTCGTGCTGGCGTGGCTGGCCGAGGCGTACCTGGCGGCGGGAGCGGCGTGGCCCGAGTTGAAGGCGGTGACGGCGGTCAGTGCGAGGACGGCGGCGGCCAGTTGGCTGCGGCGGAAGCGCGGAGTCGTTGTGCGATGCATGGTATGCCCTAGGTTCATGAGTAAAACGCCCGCCAGCCGGGTAGGCTGCGAGCGTCATGGCGGTTGGGGGACATCGCTGGAACTGAAAGCCAGCGTTCCCGTACAGCAATCTAAGACGAAATCCGGGCAAAGTCAACGCACTGTGGCCGGCGCGCCGCATCCTGGCGCTGGTATGATGGGCGCCTGACTTCATTCATGGGGGACGCATGACCGAACCGATGATCGACCTGTACACGGCCGCCACGCCGAACGGCCACAAGGTTTCCGTGGCGCTGGAAGAGCTGGCGCTGCCCTATGCGCTGCACGCGCTGGAGCTGTCGCAGCACCCGCAAAAGGCGCCGTGGTTCCTGGCCATCAATCCGAACGGCCGCATCCCGGCCATCGTCGACCGCGCGAACGACGATTTTGCCGTCTTCGAGTCGGGTGCCATCCTCGTCTACCTGGCGGAAAAGACGGGCCGGCTGATGCCGCAGGACGCCAAGGGGCGTTCGCGCGTGATGCAGTGGCTGATGTTCCAGATGGGTGGCGTCGGTCCCATGATGGGCCAGGCGAACGTGTTCTACCGCTATTTCCCCGAGAAGATCCAGCCGGCCATCGACCGCTACCAGGGCGAGAGCCGGCGCTTGCTGCGCGTGCTTGACACGCACCTGGCAAGCCACGAATACCTGGCGGGCGACTATTCCATTGCCGATATCGCCAACTGGGCCTGGGCGCGCACCTATAAATGGTCGGGCCTGGCCATCGACGACATGCCGCACCTGCGGCGCTGGATGGCCGCCATCTACGCGCGCCCGGCGGCGCAGCGCGGCATCCTGCTGCCACCGTCGCCCATCGACAGCGACGCCGATGCGCAAGCCACGGCTGCTTTTTCCGCGCGCGCCCGCGGCATGGTCGAAATGGGCAAGCCGCACTCCTGATTTTTCAACCACCATAACGATACCGAGACCAGCACATGAAACTGTATATCAGCCCCTGCACGCCGAATCCACGCCGCGTCACCATGTTCATCGCCGAAAAAGGCATCGCCGGCATCGAGGAAGTGGCGCTCGACCTGATGGCGGGCCAGCACCGCGATCCCGCCTTCCTGGAAAAGAACCCGATGGGCCGCGTGCCGGCGCTGGAATTGCCGGACGGACGCGTGCTGGCCGAGACGCGCGCCATCTGCACCTACCTGGAAGGCCTGCAGCCGCAGCCCAACCTGATGGGAGAAGGTTTTGAAGAACGCGCCTTCATCGAAATGGCCGACCGCAGGGTGGAACTGCACCTGTTCATGGGTATCGCCAACTGCATCCGCCACAGCCATCCGGCCCTGGTGGCGCTGGAAAACCCGCAGTTTCCCGACTTCGGCGCGGCGCAGGGCGCGAAAATGCGCGAGACGGCGCAGTGGCTCGACCAGCTGCTGGCCAGCCAGCCGTATATCGCCGGCGACCGCTTCACCATCGCCGACATCACGGCCTTCTGCGCGCTGGAGTTTGCGCGCGGCCTGATGAAATACAAGCCGGGTGCGGAAGGCTTGCAGCATCTGCAGGCTTACCGCGACCGCATCGCCGAGCGTCCCAGCGCGCAGGCCAAATAAACGATTCCAGCAGAAAAAACGCCTGCGCCGGAGGCTCCGGCGCAGGCGTTTGCGCGTACGGGCGGCGCGTCAGGCCGCGCGCGCCGGGCTTACTTCAGCTGCTTGAGCAGAAAGGTGTAGGTCAGCGCCCACATCTGCGCCTGCTGGTCGTTGTTGGCGGCGCCCGCATGGCCGCCTTCCGTGTTTTCCCAGTACAGCACGTCGTGACCCTGCTCTTCCATCTTCGCCACCATCTTGCGCGCATGGCCGGGGTGGACGCGGTCGTCGCGCGTCGAGGTGGTCAACAGCACGCGTGGATATTTCTTGTCCTTGAAGACGTTCTGGTAGGGCGAGTACTTGCTGATGTAAGCCCATTGTTCGGCCACATCCGGGTCGCCGTATTCTCCCATCCACGAGGCGCCCGCCAGCATCTTGTTGTAGCGACGCATGTCGAGCAAGGGCACCTGGCTGACGACGGCGTTGAACAGGTCGGGCCGCTGCACCAGGACGGCGCCCGTCAGCAGGCCGCCATTGCTGCCGCCCATGATGCCCAGGTGGCGCGGGCTGCTGACTTTGCGCTTGATCAAGTCCTGCGCCACCGAGATGAAATCGTCGTAGGCGCGCTGGCGGTTTTCCTTTAGCGCCGCCTGGTGCCAGCGCGGGCCGAATTCGCCGCCGCCGCGGATATTCGCCAGCACGTATACGCCGCCCTTG
Source organism: Janthinobacterium sp. GW822-FHT07H10 (assembly GCF_058798675.1). Lineage (NCBI taxonomy): Bacteria > Pseudomonadati > Pseudomonadota > Betaproteobacteria > Burkholderiales > Oxalobacteraceae > Janthinobacterium > Janthinobacterium sp. GW822-FHT07H10. The sequence goes on along the minus strand of NZ_JBXAKS010000007.1, from coordinate 60,812 downwards.
TTCAGCCATGCTTCGCCGATGATGCCGCTGTAACTCGGTTTCAGCGATACTTCGAAGCCGCCATAGCCATACAGCACGGTGGGGTTGCTGCCGTTGAATTTCGTCGCCTTGTTCATGATGACGAAGTAGGGCACTTTCGTGCCATCCTTCGACGTCGATTCGAACTGCTCGACTTTGTACGGCGCGGCGTCGAAGAAGGCGGGCAGCGACTTGATTTTCGTGCGCTGGTCGCTTTGCGCGGTGCCCAGGTACAGCGTGGTCGGGTTGAGGAAGTCGGTCACCGTCAGGAAGTACTGGTCGGAGTCGACCGGGTCGAGCGCGCTGACGGCCAGGGTGCCCAGTGCGGGCGCGTCGACGGCGCGGCGCAGCCACTTGCCATCCACATGGCGCAATTCCGTCAGGCGGTTCTTGACCTTGTCCAGGGTCGTCACGAGGATGGCCGATTTGGTCGCCGTGACATTGTCCAGCGAGGACGTGGCGCTCGGCGCATACAGCACTTCCAGGTCCTGCTTGCCCTGCATGAAGGCATGGAAATCCGTAGCCAGCAGCGCGCCCTGCGGATAGGTCTTGCCGTTGACCTTCCAGTCCGAGCGCAGGGTGATGACCAGCTGGTCGCGCACGGTGAAGGCCGTGGCGTCGTCCGGCTTCGGCACTTTCTTCAGGTTCGCGCCCTCGCGCAGGAACATTTCGCCGCTATAGAAATCGATCTGGCGCTCGACGAACTGGTGTTCGTAGCCGGGCGTGAAATCCTTGTAGGCGCCGGCGCTCAGGTCATCGGGTTTGGCTTCATACACCATCTGCGCCTGCGCCAGCGGCGTGCCGCGCCGCCACTGCTTGATGATGCGCGGGTAGCCGGAACTGGTCATCGAGCCGGGGCCGAAGTCGGTGGAGACGAACAGCGTGTCCTCGTCGATCCAGCTGGCGCTGCCCTTCGCTTCGGGCAGGTTGAAGCCGCCGTCGACAAACGCGCGCTTGGCCACATCGTATTCGCGGATGACCTTGGCGTCGCCGCCGCCGCGCGACAGGGAAATGAGGCAACGCTCGCCCTTCGGATACAGGCAGGAGGCGCCGCCCCACACCCAGTTTTCCTGCTCGCCGGCAGCCAGCTGGTCGAGGTCGATCACGGTTTCCCACGCGGGTTCCGCCTGCTGGTACTGCGCCAGCGTGGTGCGGCGCCAGATGCCGCGCACGTGCTGGGCGTCGCGCCAGAAATTATAGTAATACGCGCCTTCCTTGCTGACGTAGGGGATGCGCTCCTTGGAATTGAGGATGGTTTTCAGGCGCGCCTGCAGGGCAGGGAAGCCGGGCTGGCTTTCCAGTTCCTTGACGCTGACGGCATTGTGCTGCTTGACCCAGGCCAGCGGCTTGTCGCCGAGGACTTCTTCCAGCCACAGGTAGGGATCGGCGGGGGCGGCGGCAGGGGCGGGCGCCTGTGCATGGGCGATGCCCGCTGCGGCCAGGCCGAACAGCATGCTGCCGGCGAAGGTGCGATATGACGACATATGGGGGTTCCTTGTTGGTCCGATGGAGGCCGCGTTGCAGGCAAAACGGCGCACCCATGGTGCCACGGATTGCTGCGGGGAACCAGTATGTCGAGGATATTAGTAAAGAGACGGCATGTTTTTCCTATAATATTTGCCGCTCGCCCGCCCAGCCGTATATTCTGCGGCGCGTATTTCCCGGCCTGCCGCGCTAGCTGGGCAACTTCGCCACCACCTTGATCTCGAACTGGAAACCATACAGCCACGTGACGCCCACGGCCGTGACGGTGGGATGGGGGGCGTCACCCCAGTACTCGGCCTGTACGATGTCCCAGATGCGCTGGAACGTCGCTTGCGGATCGACGATGAAGACGGTCACGTCGACCACGTCGTCGAAGGTGCAGCGGGCGGCGTGCAGGATGGCGTTCAGGTTGTCGAACGCCAGCCTGACCTGGGCTTCCAGTCCGGGTTCCGGCGTGCCGTCCGCGCGGCTGCCCACCTGGCCGGAGACGAACAACAAGCCATTGGCCCGCACGGCGGGTGAATAGCGGTTTTTGTCGTACAGCGCCTGGCGTCCGGGCGGAAAGACGACGTCGCGTGTGGTCATTGCATTACTCATGGCATGGTTTCCTGGAGGTTGCCGCCCGACGGCGGCCTGGATAGAACTTTAGCGCCGGCAGCCGTACAGATAAAGGGGGAAACTCCCCCATGACTGTTTGTATAATCCAAACAATCGGGATGCGGAGGTGATGATGGACAAGTTGGATACGATGCGGGCCTTCGTGCGGGTGGTCGAGACGGGCAGTTTTACCCGGGCGGCCCATACCTTGCACATGAGCCGCACGAGCGTGACGCAGCTGGTGCAGCAGCTCGAGGCGCGGCTGCGCTTGAAGTTGCTGAACCGCACGACGCGCAAGGTCAATGTCACGGCCGATGGCGCCGCTTATTACGAGCGCATCGTGCAGGTGCTGGCCACCCTGGACGAACTTGAAGCCAGCTTGCCCGGCGCCGCGGCGCTGCCCCGCGGCCAGTTGCGGGTGGACGTGCCCAGTCCGCTTGCCAGCCTGCTGCTGGTGCCGGCGCTGCCGCAGTTTCACGCCCGCTACCCGGACATCCAGCTGGACATGGGCGCCAGCGACCGCATGGTCGACGTGATAGGCGATAACGTCGATTGCGTCATCCGCGGTGGCGAGTTGCGCGACCAGTCCCTGATGGCACGCAAGATCGGCGACTTGCAGCTGGCCGTGTACGCCGCGCCCGCGTATCTGCGGCGCGCCGGCACGCCCAGCCATCCGCAGGAACTGGACGGCGCGCAGCACCGCATCGTGCGCTTTCGCTGGGGGCATGGCGGCAATGCTTACTGCGCCGTGATGCAGCAGGGCAGCAAGAGCGTGACGATCCGGGGCCAGTACGTGCTGTCGATAGACGACGGCAACGCTTACCTGGCGGCAGGGCTGGCGGGGCTGGGCGCCTTGTGGCTGCCGGACTATATGGCCAGGGCGCATGTGGCGACCGGGGCCCTGATTCCCCTGTTTGCCGGCTGGCAGATCGCTCCCATGCCGCTGTACCTCGCCTATCCGCCGAATCGCCATGTCAGCATGAAGCTGCGCGTCTTCATCGACTGGGTGGTCGAGTTGATGGCGCGGCATGCGCCGCCGCAGTTCCATGAAACGGTGTCGGTGACGACACCAGGCACTCATTCGGGCAGTTGATTGACCCACACGGGCGCCGACCAGACGATATTGCCATCGTCCTGCGTCAGCCGCGCGTAATAGAAGTGGGGGCCGGGCGCGGGCGTGACGGTGAGCTCGGCCTGCTCCGATAGTTGTGTGACGGAGCCATTGCCGCCAGGCACGCCGTGGAAAATGGCAACGACCGCCGCTTGCCGCCCGGCGCTGTTGCTGAAACTGGTGGCCAGGTGCAGCGGACCATGGCTGTCGAAGCGCTCGCCCATCAGCTTGCCATTGGCCGTGAACAGCAGTTGCGCGTGCTTGTCCATGGTGGCAAACACGCGGCGCGCGCGCAGCGCCTCGAGGAAACTGTCGCGTGACAGGGGCGTGCCGGCAGCCGGGCTGGCCACCAGCACGGCCGTGCGGTTGCCATATGCCGCGCCCCAGTTGGCGCAGTGGTTGTCCTGGTTGCTGCTGAAGGCCACGTGGTAGCCGGCCGCCAGGGCCCGGTTGCAGGCCGCCTCGTAATTGCTGCGCCGGTTTTCCGTTTCCTGCTCATTCGTGGAAAACGCGGACGTGTTCATCACCTCGCACAACACCATGGCGGCATCGCCAGCGGGCGTATAGCCGAGCGGCTGGCCGTTGACGAGAAACTGGCCCGCGTAGGCAGGGTGGTTGAACTGGCCCAGCCAGCCGCGCTCGCGCATCAGCGCGTACAGGGCCGCGTAGTCGCCCTTGGGCGTCTCCACATCGGCCAGCAGCTCGCCGCGGGCATTTTTTTCCCAGCCCAGCAGCTGGTCGCTGTTGAAGAGATTCAGGTGGCCGCCCTTGTTGATGACGCCCCATTCCATGCCGTACAGGGCCAGGAAGCCGGGATGGGCGGCCGTATAGGCCGCCGCTTCGGCCAGGCCCGTCTGGAACAGGGCTTTCGCTTCGGCAGGATTGGCAAGTGGATTCGTGCCGTCCGAACCGTCATACATATGGTTGTGCTCGGACGCCAGCAGCACGTCCAGCCCATGGTGTTGCGCATACAGATAGGCATCGATGGGGTCGAAAGGCGCCGTCTGCGGCTCCTGCGCGCCGCGGCAGGCGTCGAGTGCCGCACCGCCATCGCTGTGGCGCGTCTGGCTGTGCAGGTTGGCGTAGGCGATGCGGTAGTCCGCCTGGCCATCGAGACTGGGCAACTGTTGCAGTCCGGTATTGAAGGCGGGCACGCGCGGTGCCGCGCTGCGTCCCCGCTGCACCTGGATTTGCCATTGCTGCTCCACCTGCGCTTCCTGCGGCGTGCCGGGATCCGCCACGGCCAGCAGGCGCAGCTGGTACAAGCCGTCGGCGACCTGCGCGCGCCGCCCGCGCGCATCGGCGTCGGCGCGGCCATCCCAGGGCAGCGCCAGGCTCACGGTGCGGGCGCCGACGCTTGCGCGTCCCGACCACTGGCGCCGCACCGCCCCCTGCGGGCCGGGTCCCGACAGGGTCAGGCGCCAGGCGACCGGGTGTGCCATGTGTGCCGGAAGGGCGCCCGCGCTGCCCACGCTGCCCACGCCCGCCGCGCCCGCCGTGTCGCCAGAACCGGCAGCGCGGCCAGTGCCCCCTGTGTCGCCACTTTCAGCAGTGCGGCCTATGCCGCCAGGATAGGCGAGGCGCACGATGAAGGTGCGCGCCTGCGTGGCGCGGGCGCCGGGCGCGGCGTGGAAGGGCGCTTGCACCGTTGCATCGAGCTCGCTATGCTCGCCGGGCTCGACGCTGCCAGCAAGCGGCGCTTGCGCTGCGGCGCTATTGCTCCAGACAAGCATGAAGACGCCGATGCACGCGCACGCCACCCATTTGGCTTGCCGCCAGAGTTGCCCGCAGAGTTGGCCACGCATTTGGCCCTCCCGCTTCTTGCTGTCGATAATATTTAGACAAGCGTGATCCCTGGCGGTTCCCCGCATGCACCAACAAGTGGCGTGTTTGCACCGCCATCGGCCATGATCTGGCGCAAAGCCCGTGCAGTTTGGGGCCAGAGCGCCTGGTTGCCCCGGAACCGATCTGGCACGGCGCTTGCTAAACAGGAGATACGGATCAACGGCGATCCCCTGAACACAACGGTCCAACGACGGACCACATGGACAACGGCGTCCGCCCAGGCTGATTCTCATCGGCAGGGGCGGGCGCCGTTTTGTATTTTTGTGATTAACGGGATACTTCGGGAACCATCATGGCCAGCCAAAAAGCAACGCGCATCGCGCTCTTCTCCCTCGCCACGCCGCCCATGCGCGCATTCCACCTGACGTGGATGGCATTTTTCGTGTGTTTTTTCGCCTGGTTCGCCTGCGCGCCCCTGATGCCCGTCATCAAGGGCGAATTTGGCCTGTCCCTGGCGCAAGTGGCGAATATCAATATCGCGGCCGTCGCCATCACCATCCTCGTGCGCCTGATCGTCGGGCCATTGTGCGACCGCTACGGCCCGCGCAAGACGTATACGGGCTTGCTGCTGCTGGGCGCCATTCCCGTGCTGGGCGTGGCCGCTTCGCAAAGCTATGAAAGCTTTCTGTTCTTCCGCCTGGGTATCGGCGCCGTGGGCGCCAGTTTTGTCATCACGCAATATCACACCTCCGTGATGTTCGCGCCCAGGGTCGTCGGCACGGCGAATGCGGCCGCCGCCGGCTGGGGCAATGCGGGCGGGGGCGCGGCGCAGGCGCTGATGCCGCTGCTGCTCGGTGCCGTGCTGATGCTGGGCGTGTCCGAATCGCTGGGCTGGCGCGTGGCCTTGCTGGTGCCGGGCATCTTGATGCTGGTCATGGCCGCGCTGTACTGGCGCTATACGCAGGATTGCCCGGAAGGAAATTATTCGGATTTGCGCGCGGCCGGCGCGGCCATCGAGGGTGGAAAAAAGGGCGGCTGGGACAGCTTCAAGGCGGCCAGCAGCAACTATCGCGTGTGGCTGCTGTTCGTCACCTACGGCGCCTGCTTCGGCATCGAGATCTTCATCCACAACATCGCCGCCGTCTATTACGTCGACCATTTCGGCCTGTCGCTCAAGTCCGCCGGCCTGGCCGCCGGCAGCTTCGGCCTGCTGGCCCTGTTTGCCCGCGCCCTGGGCGGCTGGCTGTCGGATAAATTGGCCCTGTGCGGCAACCTGAACAGCCGCGTGACCCTGCTGTTCATGCTGATGATAGGCGAAGGCGTGGGCTTGCTGTGGTTTGCCAAGGTCGACAGCGTCACCTGGGCCGTCATCGCCATGCTGGTCTTCGGCCTGTTCACCCACATGGCGTGCGGCGCCACCTACGCGCTGGTGCCCTTCATCGACAGCCGCGCCCTGGGCGGCGTGGCCGGCATCATCGGCGCGGGCGGCAACGTGGGCGCCGTGGCGGCCGGCTTCCTGATGAAGGGCACGGGCGACATCCGCCAGACCCTGATCATCCTCAGCGTGCTGGTCGTGCTCTCGGCCCTGTGCGCCATCGCCGTGCGCTTTACCCGCGAGGCGGCCGAACCAAACATGGCCGCGGCCTGAGGAGACAGCGATGAACCACCCCCTGAAGATCGTCGTCCTCGGCCATGGCATGGTCGGACACAAATTCCTCGAGCGCCTGGCGCTGGAGCATGCGCCGCAGCTGCAAGTCACCGTGCTGTGCGAAGAGCCGCGCCCCGCCTACGACCGCGTGCACCTGTCCGAATTTTTCAGCGGCAAATCGGCCGACGAGCTGTCGCTGGTGGCGCCCGGCTTCTTCGACAAGGCTAACCTGGTGCTGAAACTCAATGCGCGCGCCATCGGCATCGACCGTGCGGCAAAGACCGTCACGGCCAGCACGGGCGAGGTGCTCGCCTACGACAAGCTGGTATTTGCCACCGGCTCGACGCCGTTCGTGCCGCCGCTGCCGGGCAAGGATCGCGACGGCTGCTTCGTCTACCGCACCATCGAAGACCTGCAAGCCATGCTGGCCTGGGGCGCCAAGTCCGCCACGGGCGTGGTGATCGGCGGCGGGCTGCTGGGCCTCGAATGCGCGAAGGCGCTGCGCGATTTGAAACTCGACACCCACGTGGTGGAATTCGCGCCGCGCCTGATGGCCGTGCAGGTCGACGAGGGCGGCGCGCGCGTCCTGCGCCGCAAGATCGAGGAACTGGGCGTGACCGTGCACACGCAAAAGAACACGCTGGCCATCGTCGACGGCGAATCCGCCACGCACCGCATGCAGTTTGCCGACGGCAGCCACCTGGAAGCGGACATGATCGTCTTTTCGGCCGGCATCCGCCCGCGCGACGAACTGGCGCGCGCCTGCGGCCTGGAAGTGGGGCCGCGCGGCGGCATCGCCATCGACGACAGCTGCGTCACCTCCGATCCCGACATTTACGCCATCGGCGAATGCGCGCTGTGGGGCGGCCTGGTCTTCGGCCTGGTGGCGCCCGGCTATGAAATGGCGCGCATTTGCGCGCGCCATGTGCTGCAGGAAGAGGGCGAGGCATCGTTCAAGGGCGCCGACATGAGCACCAAGCTCAAACTGATGGGCGTGGACGTGGCCAGCCTGGGCGACCCGCACGGCAATGCGCCGGGCAGCCGCTCCTACCAGTTCATGGACGAGCGCAAGCAGATCTACAAGAAGATCGTCGTCTCCGACTGCGGCAAATACCTGCTGGGCGGCGTGATGGTGGGCGACGCCAGCGAATACGGCACCTTGCTGCAGATGATGCTGAACAAGGTCGAGCTGCCGGCGTCGCCGGAATTCCTCATCCTGCCGCAAGCCGATGGACAGCAAAAAGTCGGCCTGGGCGTGGACGCCTTGCCCGAGTCGGCGCAAATCTGCTCCTGCAACGACGTCTCGAAAGGCGCGCTGTGCGCGGCCGTCGCCGGCGGCGCCACCACGATCGGCGCCCTGAAAAGCTGCACCAAGGCGGGCACGGCCTGCGGCGGCTGCGTGCCCCTGGTGACGCAGATCATGAAGGCGGAAATGCAGAAGCAGGGCCTGGCCGTCAATAACCATGTGTGCGAGCACTTTGCGTATTCGCGCCAGGAGCTGCACCACCTGGTGCGCGTCGGCAAGATCCGCAGCTTCGGTGCACTGCTGGCCGCACATGGCCAGGGACTCGGTTGCGACGTGTGCAAGCCCGTGGCGGCGAATATCCTCGCCTCTTGCTGGAACGATTTCGTGCTGTCTCCCGTGCACGCCAGCCTGCAGGACAGCAACGATTACTTCCTCGGCAATATCCAGAAGGATGGCACGTATTCCGTCGTACCGCGCATGCCCGGCGGCGAGGTGACGGCCGACGGCTTGATCGCCGTGGGCACGGTGGCGAAAAAATACGGCCTGTACACCAAGATCACGGGCGGCCAGCGCGTCGACCTGTTCGGCGCGCGCGTCGACCAGCTGCCGGCCATCTGGGAAGAGCTGATCGCGGCCGGCTTCGAATCGGGCCACGCCTACGGCAAGTCGCTGCGCACGGTGAAATCGTGCGTCGGCTCCACCTGGTGCCGTTACGGCGTGGCCGACAGCGTGGGTTTTGCGATTCAACTGGAAAACCGCTACAAGGGCTTGCGCACGCCGCACAAGATCAAATTCGGCGTCTCCGGCTGCACGCGCGAATGCGCCGAGGCACAGGGCAAGGACATCGGCCTGATCGCCACGGAAAAGGGCTGGAATCTGTACGTGTGCGGCAATGGCGGCATGAAGCCGCGCCACGCGGAACTGCTGGCGTCCGACCTCGATGAGGCGACCCTGGTGCGCTATGTCGACCGCTTCCTGATGTTCTACGTGCGCACGGCCGACCGCCTGCAGCGCACCAGCGTGTGGCGCGACAACCTCGAAGGGGGGCTCGATTACCTGAAGCGTGTCGTCATCGACGACAGCCTGGGCGTGGCCCACGAACTGGAGGCGGACATGCAGCACGTGGTCGATACCTATGCCTGCGAGTGGCAAGCGGCCGTCACGGACCCCGCCGTGCGCCAGCGCTTCCGCCATTTTGTCAACAGCGACAAGAACGACGAGAACGTGGTGTTTGTCGAGGAGCGGGGCCAGATCCGTCCCGCCACGCCGGGCGAGCGCCGCAACGGCGTGATCCCCATCCTTGCCGTGGAGGCTTGAGCCATGAACGCGATTAACGAACTTTCCGGCGTCACCGCCGACAACTGGATGGCGATCTGCCCGCTGGCCGACATCGTGCCCGATACGGGCGTGTGCGCCTTGCTGAACGGGCGCCATGTGGCCGTGTTCCGCGTCGGCGATGCCGCGCCGCGCGTGTACGCCATCGACAATGTGGACCCGAACGCGGGCGCCTCGGTGCTGTCGCGGGGGCTGGTGGGCAGCATCGGCGAACGCATCGTCGTCGCCTCGCCCATCTACAAGCAGCATTTCGACCTGGCCAGCGGCGAGTGCCTGGAAGCGCCCGAGCATTCCGTCGCCACCTGGCCCGCGCGCGTGTTTGCCGACATGGTGTGGGTGGCGCTGTGAACGCGCCCGCGCGGCCGTCCCTGGTCGTCGTCGGCAACGGCATGGCCGGCATGCGCACGGTCGAGGAATTGCTGAAACTCGCGCCCGAGCTGTACGACATCACCGTGTTCGGCGCCGAACCGCACGGCAATTACAACCGCATCTTGCTGTCCCCGGTGCTGGCCGGCGAAAAGACGGTGGACGACATCATGCTGCACACGCGCGACTGGTATGCGCAGCACGGCATCACCCTGCACGCGGGCGACCCGGTGGTGCGCATCGACCGCCAGGCGCGCACGGTACAGGCCCTGTCCGGCATCGAAGTGCGCTACGACCGCCTGCTGCTGGCCACGGGATCGACGCCGTTCATCGTGCCCGTGCCGGGCCACCAGCTGCCGGGCGTGATCGGCTTTCGCGATATCGACGATGTCGACACCATGCTGCGCGCGGCGCGCCAGCACCGGCATGCGGTGGTGATCGGCGGCGGCTTGCTGGGGCTGGAGGCGGCCAACGGCTTGCAGCGCCAGGGGATGGCCGTCACGGTGGTGCACATGAGCGGCAGCCTGATGAACCAGCAGCTGGATGCGCCCGCATCGATGCTGCTGAAAACGGCACTGGAAGCGCGCGGCCTGCGTTTCCTGATGCACGCGAGCACCAGCGCGATCACGGGCACGCGGCGCGTCGAGGGCGTGCAGTTCGCGGACGGCAGCAGCATTCCCGCCGACCTGGTGGTGATGACGGCCGGCGTGCGGCCGAACATCGCGCTGGCGCAGGCGGCAGGCCTGCACTGCGAACGCGCCATCGTCGTCGACGACTGCCTGCAAAGCTATGATCCGCGCGTGTACGCCGTGGGCGAATGCGTGCAGCACCGGCGCGCCACCTTCGGCCTGGTGGCGCCCATCTGGGAGCAGGCGCGCGTCTGCGGCGCGCACCTGGCCGGCGCGGGCCACCGGCGCTATGTGCAGCAGGCCAGCGCCACCAAATTGAAAGTGACGGGCATCGACCTGTATTCGGCGGGCGACATCATCGGCGGCGAGGGCAGCGAAGACCTGGTGCTGCGCGATCCGCACCGCGGCGTCTACAAGCGCCTGGTGGTGCAGGGCAGCCGCCTGGCCGGCGCCGTGCTGTATGGCGACGTGCAGGACGGCCCCTGGTATTTCGACCTGATCCAGCAGCGCCGCGACATCAGCAAGCTGCGCGCCCATTTATTGTTTGGCCAGGCCTTGTGCGCCCAGGCCGCATGACAGGAAACCCCATGACCAGCTGCATGCCCGTGAAAACCACCTGCCCGTATTGCGGCGTCGGCTGCGGCGTGGAAGCGACACGCCTGCCCGACGGCGCCATCCGCATCGCCGGCGACGGCAGCCACCCGGCCAACCAGGGTCGCCTGTGCGTGAAAGGCTCGGCCCTGGGCGATACCCTGGGGCTGGAGAACCGTTTGCTGCAGCCGCAGGTGCGCGTCGATGGCGAGTTGCGGCGCGTGTCCTGGGATGCCGCGCTCGACAAGGTGGCCGGCGGCCTGCGCGCCATCATCGACGCCCACGGGCCCGATGCGGTGGCCCTGTATGTCTCGGGTCAGCTGCTGACGGAAGATTATTACGTGGCCAATAAATTCATGAAAGGCTACGTGGGCAGCGCGAATATCGACACCAATTCGCGCCTGTGCATGTCGTCGGCCGTGGCCGGCCACAAGCGCGCATTCGGCGAAGACATCGTGCCAGGCTGCTACGACGACCTGGAACTGGCCGACATGATCGTGCTGGTGGGGTCGAACACGGCCTGGTGCCACCCGATCCTGTTCCAGCGCATCGCGCGTCTGAAGGAACGCCGGCCCGAAGTCAAACTGGTGGTGATCGACCCGCGCCGCACGGCCACCTGCGAGCTGGCCGATGTGCACCTGCCGGTGAAGCCCGGCACGGACGTGTGGCTGTTCAACGGCTTGCTGTGCCATCTGGCGCGCGAAGGCATGGTCGACGATGCATTCGTCACCCAGCACAGCCGCGGCCTGGACGAGGCGCTGGCGGCCGCGCACGTGGACTGCGGCGATCCGCTGCAGGTGGCGAAGATATGCAAGGTCGATCCGCACGCCTTGCTGGCGTTCTACCGCGACTTCGCCGCCACGCGCAAGGTCGTCACCGCCTTTTCGCAGGGCGTGAACCAGTCTTCCAGCGGCACGGACAAGGTCAACAGCATCATCAACTGCCACCTGGCCACGGGCCGTATCGGCCAGCCCGGCATGGGGCCATTCTCGCTGACGGGCCAGCCGAACGCCATGGGCGGGCGCGAAGCGGGCGGCCTGGCCAACATGCTGGCGGCGCACCTGGAGCTGGACAACCCGCTGCACCGCGACACCGTGCAAACGTTCTGGGATGCGCCGCGCATCGCCAGCAAGCCAGGCCTGAAGGCGGTGGACCTGTTCCACGCCATCGAGGCGGGCACGGTGAAAGCCGTGTGGATCATCGCCACCAATCCGCTGGTGAGCATGCCGGACGCCGACCAGGTGCGCCGCGCGCTGGCCCAATGCGAGCTGGTGGTGGTGTCCGACATCAGCGCGCAGGCGGACACGAATGCCCACGCCGACGTGCTGCTGCCCGCCCTGGGCTGGGGCGAGAAGGATGGCACGGTGACCAATTCCGAGCGGCGCATCTCGCGCCAGCGGGCCTTCTTGCCGGCGCCGGGCGAGGCGCGCGCCGACTGGCAGGTGCTGTGCGCCGTGGCCACGCGCATGGGCTATGCCGGTTTCGATTTCGCGGCGCCGCAGGCCATTTTCGACGAGCATGCGCGCCTGTCCGCCTTCCGCAACGAGGCGGAAACGGCGCGCCTGTTCAAGCTGTCGGATCTGGTGGGGCTGAGTGACGCGCAGTACGATGGCTTGTTGCCGCAGCAGTGGCCGCAGGGCCGGGCGCGCCTGTTCGGCGATGGCCGCTTCGCGCATGCGGACGGCCGTGCGCGTTTCGTGCCGACGGCGCCGCGCGCGCCGCGCCATGCGCCGGACGAAGACTATCCGCTGATCCTGAACACGGGCAGGGTGCGCGACCAGTGGCATACCATGACGCGCACGGGCAAGGCGGCCAGGCTGTCGGACCATGTGGCCGAGGCGTTCATCGACATCCACCCGCAGGATGCGCTGCTGTACAGCGTGCGCGAAGGCGAGCTGGCGCGCGTTTCCAGTGCCTGGGGCGCGATGGTGGCCAGGGTCGTGCATGGCGGCGGCATCGCGCGCGGGCAGGTCTTCGTGCCGATCCACTGGAGCGATGCGAATGCCTCCGACGCGCGCGTGGGCGCCGTCGTCAACCCGGTGGTCGATCCGGTATCGGGCGAGCCGGAATTCAAGCATACGCCCGTGCGCATCGAGCAGTTCCGCGTGCACTGGCATGCGTTTGTCCTGAGCCGCACGCCGCTGAACCTCGACGGCGTGGCGCACTGGACGCGCATCCAGGGCGAGCAGTTCCTGCGCTACGAGCTGGCCGGGCGCCAGCGCGTCGATGACCTGGGCGCCTGGGCGCGTTCCCTGCTCGGCGTGGCGGACCCCGACGCCGACTGGCTCGATTATGCCGACGCCAGCGCCGGCGTGTATCGCGCCGTGCACCTGGAGGCGGGGCGCATCGAACAGTGCGTGTTCATTTCGCCGCGGCCCGACCTGCCGTCGCGCGCCTGGCTGGCGGGCCTGTTTGCGCATCCGCTCATGGATGCGGCCGACCGCGCCGGCGTGCTGCTGGGCCAGCCGATCGGCAAGGGAGTGGACGCCGGTCCCACCGTCTGCTCGTGCTTTGGCGTGGGGCGCAACACCATCTGCGCCGCCATCCGCGAAAAAGGACTGACGACCGCGGCGCAGGTGACGGCTTGCGTAAAGGCGGGCGGCAACTGCGGTTCCTGCGTGCCGGAGATACGCCAGCTGCTGGCCGTCACCCTGGCCGAAACGCTGGCGCAGAGCGCGCCGTAGCGTTGCCGTAGGCTGCATGCGTCGCGCTGCTCCCCGCGACTGTCTTTTTCCGGCTGCCTTTGTTATATTCGCCCTCACAGAGTCGGGGAGACAAGATGAGGGATTACACAGGGATGGCGCCGGCCACTGTCTGGCTGACGGGTCTGAGCGGCGCCGGCAAGACCAGTATCGCCCATGCGCTGGCACACCGCTTGCAAGCCGAGGGGCGCGCCGTCGCCGTGCTCGATGGCGACCAGCTGCGCCATGGCCTGAACCGCGACCTGGGTTTCACGCCGGCCGACCGGCATGAAAATATCCGCCGCACGGCCGAAGTGGCCCGCCTGATGAACATGGCGGGCGTGCATGTCATCGCGGCCTTCATTTCGCCGTACCGCGCCGACCGTGCCATGGCCGCGAGCATCATCGGCGCAGGCAATTTCATCGAAGTGCATGTCAGCACGCCACTCGACGTATGCGAGGCGCGCGATGCCAAGGGCCTGTATGCGAAGGCGCGCGCGGGGCAGATTGCGCAATTTACGGGCATATCCGCGCCCTATGAAGCGCCGCTGTCGGCCGCGCTGACGCTCGATACGCAGGCGCTGGCGCTGGACGAATCGGTCGAGCGGATTTGCCGGCACCTGCAGCGACAATCGTGACGACCTGGCGAAAATGGCTGCGCCGGCGCCTGCCCGCCAGCCTGAAGGCGCGCATGAGCGTGGTCGTCTTCCTGCTGGTGCTGGGCGCCGTGGCGCTGCTGGCGCTGGCCACGCTGGCCGTGGCCGAACGCGGCATGCGCGACGTGACGGGACGGCAGCAGTACGTGTCGCTGGCCAGCGCCGCCGTTTTCATCGACGAGGAACTCAATGCCAAGCGCAACGTGCTGCGCGTGATCGCCGACAGCCTGGCGGCCAGCGGCGTGCATGACGGCGCCGGCCTGCAGCGCTTCCTGGCCGCGCAAACGGTGCTGGGGACGGAGTTTTTCACGGCCGGCGTGGTCGCCGCCGATGGTTCCCTGCTGGCCAGCCTGAGCCCCTTCAAGCCGCAGGCGGGGCTGAACCTGAAAGGCCGTTCTTATTTCGAGCAGACGCTGGCGACCAGGCGTTCCGTCATTTCCGCGCCGCTCAATGGCAGCATTTCCGGCATGCCCATCGTGGTCGTGACGCAGCCCGTGTTCGATGCGCAGGGCGCCGTGCGCTACGTGCTGGCGGCCAGCGTCAACCTGCGCCAGCCCGATTTCCTGGGCCGCCTCGAAGCACTCAAGCCGGGCACGGGCGGCTACCTGTACATCATGACGGATGCCGGCATCATCGTCGAGCATCCCGACAAGTCGCGCATCATGCAGCATATCGAGGCGCATGGCCCGATCAGCATACCCACGCGGCGCGCCATGCAGGGCTACGAGGGCTGGCTGACCGGCACCACGACGAGCGGCGTCGACGCCCTGTTTGCCTACCAGCGCATCGCCTCGACGGGCTGGATACTGGCTTCCGTCTACCCCATGCGCGACGCCTTCGCGCCGCTGCATGCGATCCGCAGCAAGATCCTGCTGGCCGCCGTGCTGCTGGCGGCGCTGGCGGGGCTGGCCGGCTGGCGCGTGGTGCTGCGCCTGTTGCAGCCGCTGGAGCGCTTGCGCCGCCAGGTGCACCAGATCCGCCGCCAGCGCCTCGGCATCGAGGTGCTGCAAATCGAGCGGCGCGACGAAATCGGCGACTTGAGCCGCGATTTTTACTCGCTGGTGGCCGAGCGCGAAATCGCCGAGGCGCAGACGCGCGACAGCGAACGGCGATTGAAGCTGCTGACGGACCACGTGCCCGTGGTGATCGTGTACATCGACCGCGAGCACCGCTACCAGTTCATCAATGCGACGTTTGAAAAATGGTTCGGCCGCTCGCAGCAGGAAAGCCTGATGCAGTCGATCCGCGAGGTGCTGGGTGAAGAAGCCTACCAGCTGCGCGAGCAGTACCTGCAGCGCGCCTTTGCGGGCGAAGAGGTCGAATATGAATTCACCATCGATGGCGAGGGGGAAGGGGGGCGGCGCGCCTTCCAGACCAGCTATGTGCCCGATGTGGGCGAGAGCGGCGCGGTGGAGGGCGTGTATGGGCTGATCCACGAGATCACCAAGGTCAAGGCGGCGCACACGGCGCTGCAGTTTGCCGCCGCCACCGATACCCTGACGGGCATCGCCAACCGGCGCCGCTTCGATGAACAGCTGGCGCAAAGCATGCAGCGCACGCGCGCCACGCGCGCGCCGATGGCGCTGGCCTACCTGGACATCGACCGTTTCAAGGCCATCAATGACAGCCTCGGGCACCATGCGGGCGACGAGGTGCTGAAGGAATTCGCGGCCCGCCTGGCGCGCAGCGTGCGCGCCAGCGACCTGGTGGCGCGCCTGGCCGGCGATGAATTCGTGATCGTCCTGGAAGGCGTGAAAAGCGCGGCCGAAGTGCGCCAGATCGGCGCCAAGATCATCGACGCCATCCGCCTGCCGTTCACCCTGGCCAGCAGCGCGCTGCCGGTGACGACCAGCATCGGCATCGCCATCTTCCGCGACGGCGCGCTGACGCCGGCGCAGCTGCTGGACCTGGCCGACCAGGCCCTGTACGAGGCCAAGGGGCAGGGCCGCGACAGCGTGGCGCTGATCGAGGCGGCCGCGCCGTCGTGATTGCCTACAGGCTGGCAGCCCAGTGGTCGAGCTGCTGCGCGGTGGCCGTCACGCCGCCGCAGACGATGACGAGCACATTTCGGTAGGGCGCCAGCTGCGGCGCCTTGCCGTAGACGGCCGCCAGGGCCGCGCCGCAGGCCGGCTCCACCACCAGGCGCTGGTCGCCGATGAAGCGCTGGCAGGCGTCGACGGCTGCCTTGTCCGACACCACCACACTGTGCAGCGGGCGCGTCTGGCTGATGGCGAACGCCTGGGCGCACACCTGGCGCGCGCCCAGCGAGGTGGCGATGCTGGTCACGGCCGGCAAGGCCACGTGTTCGCGCGCGGCCACGGCGGCGGCCAGCGAGGCCGCGCCTGCGGTTTCCACGGCCACCAGCGCCACGTCGTCCCAGCCATTGCGCCGCAAGCCCTCGGCCACGCCGGCCAGCAGGCCGCCGCCGCCCACCGACAGCACGACGGCATCCGGCTTCAGGCCCGTGCGGGCCACTTCGTCGATCATGCCGGCATGGCCTTGCCACAGCAGCGGGTCGTCGAACGGGTGCAAAAAGGCGTCCTGCGGCGTGAGCATCGATTGTGCCAGCGCGTTCGCTTCCTGCCAGGCGGCGCCATGCACGATCACTTGCGCGCCTTCCTGCACGATCAGCGCCTTCGCCCGCTCGCTGGTCGTTTCCGGCACCACCACGATGACGGGGATGCCCAGCTGGCGCCCCGCGTAGGCGACGGCGATGCCGGCATTGCCGCCCGACGAGGAAATGAAGCGGCTGGCGCCGCGCCGCGCGTATTCTTCGCAGGCCAGGCCGATGCCGCGGATCTTGAAGGAACCGGGCGGCTGCAGCGCTTCGAGCTTGAGCCAGATGGCGCGTTCGCTGAGCAGGCTCAGCGCGCGGGAGTTGAGCAAAGGGGTTTCGATGTGCAGGGCCATGCTTTTTCCGGAAAAAGAGTCAGGCCGGCATCTTAGCGCAGATGGGGCGGCGGGCGGATTCGGCTGCCAGCCGGGAAAACCGTGTCGCTCAGAAAAATTTCCACACGGAAATATGTGAAGGTTGATAAAATGGAATTGTAATTTTTTCTACTTCAAAAAACAAAGGAACAGTAATGGCAACTCGGATTGCAATGAAGCACAAGGACACGGGCTTGATGAAAGACGGCTTTTACGGCTTTTCGTGGACCACGTTCTTCTTCGGCTTTTTCCCGGCCCTGTTTCGCGGCGACTTCATTACTTTTATCGGCGCCTTCGTCGTGACGGTGATCATCGGCCTGTTCACGGCCGGCTTCGGCATGTTCATCGTCGGCGTCGTATGGGCCTTCTTGTACAATAAATACTACACGGGCAAACTGCTCGAGCGCGGCTATGTGCTGGCCGGCTCGCCCAGCGAGAACGCGGAAGCGGCGGCCGCCATCGGCATCGCCCTGCCGTCGCCCGCCGCCTGAGGTGCAGGTCCGGACAGTCCAAAGGACGCTGCGGCGTCCTTTTTTATTACTGTTCTCTTGCCGGCGATCAGTTCAGCGGGGCGCTTTTCAGCTGGTGCGTGCGCGCCACTTCCTTCATCGCTTCGAGCAGGTCGTCGCGCAGCTGGCGCGGCAGCTTGCCGAAGAATTCCTCGTCGTTCTGGTCGGCCATGTCGGCCAGCACGGGCACCAGGGCCTCGCCTTCCGTGGTCAGCTCGATCGAATGCTGGCGGCGGTCGGCCAGCAGGATCGATTTGCTGACCATGCCCTTGCTTTCCAGGCGGTCGATCAGTTTCGATACGGCGCCCTTGCTCATGCCGGCCACTTGCGCCAGCACCGTGGGCGAGGTGCAGCCGAGGCGGAACATTTCGCGCAGCACCACCCACTCGGACACCGTCACGCCATTGGCTTCGGCTTTCTTCTGGAAGCTGTGGGAGACGTGGTTGGAGACGAAGCGCAGCCAGTAACCCAGGTGTGCTTCCAGTTCGCTGACGGCGACGCTGTTGGGATGGGAGATTTGCGGCGTAGCGGCCGCTTCAAAATTATGGCTCATTTCTTTTCCTTCACTGGGCGGCGCATCCGGCATGGTTAAGGCCTTCGCACTTGCTGTCGAGTGGTTTGTTTAGGGACGCAGCTTGCTTTGAGGTAGTTCTAACACTGATTTCACAGGAAATCATTTACGCTCAATGCGTTTTTCTTCATTTCCTTGCTCTGGATATATAAAAAGCAATATCAAGCAAATAATCGTATTACCAGAGAGGAAGATTAAAAAAATAACGCATGTTGCCTCAATGGTAACAGCATTTTTGCCGAATTGATAAATATTTCATATCATTCAGTGAAGTCGCCCACATATGGCGTATTGCCTGCGCGACAGGGCGTCTCCCATGCCGTCAGGCTACCACCACCTTCACGCCCGCGTCGCGCAAGACCTGGGCAAAGCGGGGCGGCGGCGGCGCATCCGTAAACAGCATGTCGACCTGGGCCAGGTCGGCCAGGCGCACGAGGGCCTTGCGGCCGAACTTGTGCTGGTCGGCCACCAGCCACACTTCGCGCGACTGCTCGATGATGGCTTGCGCCACCTTCACTTCGCGCGCGTCGAAGTCGCGCAGGCTGCCATCCTCGTCGATGCTGGAAATGCCGATGATGCCGATGTCGACCTTGAACTGGCGGATGAAGTCGATGGTGGCTTCGCCGACGATGCCGCGGTCGCGCCCGCGCACCACGCCGCCGGCCACGATCACTTCGCAGGCGGCATTGTCGGCCAGGATGGCGGCCACGTTCAGGTTGTTCGTCACCACGTGCAAGCCAGTGTGCTGGCCCAGCGCGCGCGCCACTTCCTCGGTGGTGGTGCCGATATTGATCAACAGCGAACAGCCATGCGGCACCTGCGCGGCGACGGCGGCCGCGATGCGCCGCTTGGCCCCGCTGTTGAACACCTGCCGCTGGCTGTAATCGATGTTTTCCACGGACGAGGGCAAGCCGACGCCGCCGTGATAGCGGGCCAGCAGGCGCGCCTCTTCCATCTGCTTGACGTCGCGGCGCACGGTCTGCGGCGTCACGTCCAGCTGCTGGGCCAGCTCTTCGACCGACATGGTGACTTTCTGGCGCACCACTTCGAGCATGCGGCGCTGGCGGGGATTCAAGATCATGGTTGTCTCTTTAAAAGTCAAAAACGAACAGAAACGAACAAATAGTATTAAAAATATGTTGCTATGAGTTCGAATTCTGGCGTATCTTATTCATATTGCATTCGTATTAGCTATATATCGATCTTAACGACAGTCGCCGGCGATGCCTAGTCTTTCCTCGCCAGCGCGTCCCCGACAAGCACGGAGTTCCGATGGCGGCAGCACAGCAGGACGTGGAAGCGGCAACAGGCACGATCGCATGCGACGTGCTGGTGGTGGGCGGCGGCATCAACGGCGCCGGCATCGCGCGCGACGCGGCCGGACGGGGCCTGTCCGTGCTGCTGTGCGAAAAAGACGACCTCGCTTCCCACACCTCGTCGGCCTCCACCAAGCTGATACACGGCGGCTTGCGCTACCTCGAATACTATGAATTCGGCCTCGTGCGCAAGGCGCTGATCGAGCGCGAAGTGCTGCTGCGCTCGGCGCCGCACATCATGCGGCCCTTGCGCTTCGTCATGCCGCACGCCCAGGGTCAGCGTCCCGCGTGGCTGATACGCGCCGGCCTGTTTCTCTACGATATGCTGGCGCGCCGCGAAATCCTGCCCGCCTCGAGCGGCATCGACTTGCGTCGCCACGTGGCGGGCCAGCCCTTGAAGCCCGAGTTCAAGCGCGGCTTCGTGTATTCCGATGGCTGGGTCGACGATGCGCGCCTGGTGGTCCTGAACGCCGTCGATGCGGCGCAGAAGGGCGCGCGCATCCTCACGCGCACGCGCTGCACGGCCCTGCGGCGCGATGGCGACGCCTGGCTGGCTACCTTGCTGCAAGGCGACGGACATGCGCTGTCCGTGCGCGCGCGCAGCGTCGTCAATGCGGCCGGGCCGTGGACGGCCGAGTTCCTGCAGCAGGCGGCGCCCGGCGGACAGGGCCGGCATTTGCGATTGATCAAGGGCAGCCATATCGTCGTCAAGCGCCTGTTCGCGCATGATCATGCCTACATCTTCCAGCATCCGGACGGCCGCATCGTGTTTGCCATTCCGTACGAGCACGATTTCACCCTGATCGGCACCACCGATCTCGACTATCACGGCGACAGCGGCAAGGTGGAAATCGACGACGAGGAAATTCGTTACTTGTGCGAGCTTTCCAGTTACTATTTCAGCAAGCCCGTCAAGCCTGCCGACGTGGTGTGGACGTATGCGGGCGTGCGCCCGCTGGTGGAGGACGCGGCGGCCGACGCCAAGGCCGTCACGCGCGATTACCGTTTCGAGCTGGACCAGGATGGCGCGCCGCTGCTGAGCATTTTCGGCGGCAAGATCACGACGTTTCGCAAGCTGGCCGAGGAGGCGCTCGATTTGCTGGCGCCGGTGCTTGGCAATGCGCGGCCGGCGTGGACGGAGCAGGCCTGCCTGCCCGGCGGCGACGTGTTCGGCAGCACGCCGCAGAACCGCGCGGTGCGCGAGTTTGGCCAGTTCGTGCAAGGCTTGCAGCGCGACTATGCGTGGCTGCCGGCGGCGCTCGTGGCCCGCTATGCGCGCGCTTACGGCACCCGCATCCACCTGCTGCTCGAGGGGCGGCGCGAGATGGCGGCCATGGGCGAGGAGCTCGCCGCCGGCCTGTACGCGGCGGAGGTCGATTACCTGCGGCGCCATGAATGGGCCGTGAGCGCCGCCGATATCCTGTGGCGGCGCTCCAAGCTGGGCTTGCACCTGCCGCGCGAGACGGCGGGCAGGCTCGACGCCTGGCTGTTGCAGCATCCGTTGTAACCTGGAACAAGATGACGCTGGCGACCGTGCTCCGCAGAGGGCGCGGCGAAGAATAAGAACACATCACTGGAGGAGAAGCGCGTGCAACTGGTACTGGACAAGATCAGCAGGAAGCAGGGGGCTGACGACTATTTATATCCGATGTCGCTGGCGCTGGTGCCGGGCGCCATCAATGTCTTGCTGGGCACGACGCGTGCCGGCAAGACGACCCTGATGCGCGTCATGGCGGGCCTGGACAAGCCCAGCGGCGGCAGCGTCACGGCCGATGGCGTCGATGTGACGGGCGTGCCCGTCAGCCGCCGCAACCTGGCCATGGTGTACCAGCAATTCATCAACTATCCGGCCTTCACCGTCTACGACAATATCGCTTCGCCCCTGCGCTTGCGCAAGGTGCCGGAAGAGCGCATACGCGAGAAAGTGCTGGCGCTGGCCGAGCGCCTGCACATCACGCCCTACCTGCAGCGCACGCCGGGCGAACTGTCGGGCGGCCAGCAGCAGCGCACGGCGCTGGGACGCGCGCTGATCAAGGATGCGTCCTTGCTGCTGCTCGACGAGCCGCTCGTCAACCTCGACTATAAATTGCGCGAGGAATTGCGCCGCGAATTGACGGAATTGTTTTCCAGCGGCAGCACGACCGTCGTGTACGCCACCACGGAACCGCTGGAAGCGCTGCAGCTGGGCGGTCACGTGGCCGTCCTGCACGAAGGCCGCCTGCTGCAGCAGGGACCGACGCTCGACGTCTTCAACGCGCCCAATTCCATCGATGTGGCGCGCACCTTCAGCGATCCGCCCATCAACCTGATTCCCGCCCGCATCGATGCGCACGGCGTGGCGCAGGCGGGCGACGGCCTGGCCATCCACCTGAGCGGCGAACAGCGCGCGCGCCTCGGCGCGCAGAGCAGCGTGATCCTCGGCGTGCGCGCCCACAGCCTGCACCTGGCGCCGCAATCCGATGGCGACGTGCCCATCGCCGCGCAGGTGGACCTGGCGGAAATCAGCGGCTCGGAAACCTATGTGCATGCGCGCCGCGGCGAACTGGCCCTGGTGGCGCAGCTCGGCGGCGTGCACAACCTGGAAATCGGCAGCGCCTGCACCGTGTATTGCCAGCCGCATGCCTTGCTGATCTTCGCGGAAGACGGCGGCCTGCTGTTCGCTCCGGGACAAGCCACGGCAGGGGGAGCCTGACATGGCGCGCATCGAACTGGTCGACCTGGCCCACGCCTATAAACCGAACCCGGCGGCTGCCGCCGACTACGCGCTGCGGCCCATGAGTATGGCGTGGCATGACGGCGGCGCGTATGCCTTGCTGGGACCGTCCGGCTGCGGCAAGACGACCTTGCTCAATATCATCTCCGGCCTCGTGAAACCGTCGCATGGCAAGGTGCTGTTCGACGGCAAGGATGTCACGCAGTTGCCGACGGAAGCCCGCAATATCGCGCAAGTGTTCCAGTTTCCCGTCATCTACGACACCATGACCGTGCACGACAACCTGGCGTTTCCGTTGCGTAATCGCGGCTGGAAAGAGATCGAGGTGAAAAAGCGCGTGCAGCAGGTGGCGCAGATGCTGGAATTGACGGGCGACCTGAAGTTGCGCGCCAGCGGCTTGTCCGTGGACGCCAAGCAAAAGATTTCGCTGGGACGGGGGCTCGTGCGCCCCGACGTGGCCGCCGTGCTGTTCGACGAACCGCTGACGGTGATCGACCCGCATTTGAAATGGCTGCTGCGCAGAAAATTGAAGGAAATCCACCACGAACTGAAATTGTCCTTGATCTACGTCACGCACGACCAGGTGGAAGCGCTGACCTTTGCCGACCAGGTGGTCGTCATGACGCAGGGCGAAGTAGTGCAGACGGGCAGCGCGCAAGCGCTGTTCGAGGAACCCGAGCACACGTTCGTCGGCTATTTCATCGGCAACCCGGGCATGAACTTGCTCGATTGCACGGTCGAGGATGGCGTGGCGCGGGTGGCGGGCCAGCCTTTGGCGCTCGCTGACGCGGCGCGCGCGGCCCTGCTGGGCGCGCAGGGAAAGATCACGGTGGGCGTGCGGCCCGAATTCGTCGAGTGTCTGACGGCAAGCGATAGCGGCGATGCGGGCGGCGGCGATACCGTGGCCGCCACGGTCACGGCCGTGCGCAACATGGGCACGCACTACCTGGCCGAGTTTCGCCTCGGCAGCGCCACGGTGGCGGCCAAGCTGCGCGCCATCGATGCCGTCGCCGGCGACGCAGTACGGCTGCGCTTTCCCCAGCAACGCACTTTGTTCTACGTCAACGACAAGCGGGTGGCCTGATGATCAATACTGGTAAAACCGATAATAATCGCCGCGCCTGGCTGCTGATCCTGCCCGTGCTGCTGTGCGTGGCCTTTTCCGCCATCCTGCCCCTCATGACGGTGGTTAATTATTCCGTGCAGGATATCCTGAGCCCCACGCAAAAGGTGTTCGTCGGCACCGAGTGGTTCCGCATGGTCATGCTCGACGGCGACCTGCACAGCGCGCTGTTGCGCCAGCTGCTGTTTTCCGGCTCCGTGCTGGCCATCCAGATTCCGCTGGGCATCCTGATCGCCCTGTGCATGCCGGCCGACGGCTGGAAGGCGTCGCTGGCGCTGGTGCTCATCGCGCTGCCCCTGCTGATTCCCTGGAACGTGGTCGGCACCATCTGGCAAATCTTTGGCCGCGGCGACATCGGCCTGATGGGCTATACCTTGAACCAGCTGGGCTTTGACTACAATTACAACGGCAATTCGCTCGATGCGTGGCTGACCGTGATGGTGATGGATATCTGGCACTGGACGCCCCTGGTCGTGCTGCTGTGCTATGCGGGCTTGCGCGCCATTCCCGACGCCTATTACCAGGCGGCGCGCATCGACGGCGCCTCGCGCCTGGCCGTGTTCCGCTACATCCAGCTGCCGAAGCTGCGCAAGGTGCTGATGATTGCCGTCCTGCTGCGCTTCATGGACAGCTTCATGATCTACACGGAACCGTTCGTGCTGACCGGTGGCGGGCCGGGCAATGCCACCACCTTTTTGTCGCAATACCTGACGCAAAAGGCCGTGGGCCAGTTCGACCTGGGACCTGCCTCGGCCTTCTCACTGATCTATTTCCTCATCATCCTGCTGTTCTGCTTTGTGCTGTACACGTGGATGCAGCGCGTCGGCACGGGAGACCAGAAATGATGAACCGTAAAATCAGCGGCGCCATCCTCGCCGTCTTCCTGCTGGGCTCGCTGTTGCCCATCTACTGGATGCTCAACATGTCGCTCAAGACGAACGAGGAAATCGTCGGCGTGCTGAGCCTGTGGCCCGAGCAGCTGACGTTCGCCAACTACCAGACCATCTTCACGGACCCGTCGTGGTACAGCGGCTACATCAATTCCATGATCTACGTGGCGCTGAACATGGTGATGTCGGTGACGGTGGCCTTGCCGGCCGCGTATGCGTTTTCGCGTTACAACTTTGTCGGCGACAAGCATTTGTTCTTCTGGCTGCTGACCAACCGCATGACGCCGCCCGCCGTCTTCCTCGTGCCCTTCTTCCAGCTGTATTCGACGGTGGGACTGATGGATACGCACCTGGCCGTGGCGCTGGCGCACATGGTCTTCAACGTGCCGCTGGCCGTGTGGATACTCGAAGGCTTCATGTCCGGCGTGCCCAAGGAAATCGACGAGACGGCGTATATCGATGGCTACAGCTTCCCCCGCTTCTTCATCCGCATCTTCTTGCCGATGATCAAGTCGGGCGTGGGCGTGACGGCGTTCTTCTGCTTCATGTTCAGCTGGGTGGAACTGTTATTGGCGCGTACCTTGACCTCGGTCAATGCCAAGCCCATCGCCGCCACCATGACGCGCACGGTGTCGGCGGCCGGCATGGACTGGGGCGTGCTGGCGGCGGCCGGCGTGCTGACCATCGTGCCCGGCGCGCTGGTGATCTGGTTCGTCCGCCATTACATTGCCAAGGGCTTCGCCATGGGGAGGGTGTGAGATGGAAAACAATATCGACAGCACCGCCAGCCTGTTCGGCTGGATGGCGTGGACGCCGGAAGTGGCCGTCTTTTTCATCGGCATCGGCCTGATGCTGGCCGGCATGACGATCTGGCAAATCCGTTCGCCCAGCATCGAGCGCAAGGGCTTTTTGCCCATGCCCACCACGCGCGGCGACCGGCTGTTCATCGGCCTCCTGCTGGCCGCGTATGTCAACCTGGCCTGGGCGGGATTCACGGAAATGCAGCAGGCGATCGGGGCTGCCATCAGTTTTGTGTTGTTGTTAATTGTAATGCGTTGGGGGTGAGGGCACCTGGCACAAGCTGCGCTTGCGTCAGGTGCTACAAGTTAGGTGTATGACGTCGTAGATGAAAAACCGGCCCGCCCATGGCAGGCCGGATGACAACTAAAAAGGAGATTCACGATGAAATTGAAGTTCACGGTCTTCGCGGCCGCGGCCATGCTCGTGTCGAATGCGGCCCTGGCCGACGCCAAGCAGGCGCAAACCTGGATCGACAAGGAGTTCCAGCCCTCCAGCCTGAGCAAGCAGCAGCAGCTTGCTGAAATGAAATGGTTCATCGATGCGGCCGCCAAGCTGAAAGCCAAAGGCATCAAGGAAATTTCCGTGGTCTCGGAAACCATCGACACCCACGTCTACGAATCGAAGACCCTGGCCAAGGCCTTCGAGGACATCACGGGCATCAAGGTGCGCCACGACATCATCCAGGAAGGCGACGTGGTGGAAAAGCTGCAGACGTCCATGCAGTCGGGCAAGAGCATCTATGACGGCTGGATTTCCGATTCCGACCTGATCGGCACCCACTACCGCTATGGCGCCGTGGAGCCGCTGTCCGACTACATGGCCGGCAAGGGCAAGGATTACACGAATCCTGGCCTCGACTTGAAGGATTTCATCGGCATCAGCTTCACCACGGCGCCCGATGGCAAGGTGTACCAGCTGCCCGACCAGCAATTCGCCAACCTGTACTGGTTCCGCGCCGACTGGTTCGCGCGCAAGGATCTGCAAGCCAAGTTCAAGGCCAAGTATGGCTACGAACTGGGCGTGCCGCAGAACTGGTCCGCGTATGAAGACATCGCCGACTTCTTCACGAATGACGTGAAGGAACTGGACGGCAAGAAAGTCTATGGCCACATGGATTACGGCAAGAAGGATCCTTCGCTGGGCTGGCGCTTCACCGATGCGTGGCTGTCGATGGCTGGCGCGGCCGACAAGGGCATTCCAAACGGCATGCCCGTCGACGAGTGGGGCATCAAGGTGGCGGCCGACAAGTGCACGCCCGTGGGCGCGTCGATGTCGCGCGGCGGCGCCACCAATTCGCCGGCCGCCGTGTTTGCGCTGACGAAATATATCGACTGGATGAAGAAATACGCGCCGCCGCAGGCGAACGGCATGAATTTCTCGGAATCGGGCCCCGTGCCGGCGCAGGGCGAAATCGCCCAGCAAATCTTCTGGTACACGGCGTTTACGGCCGGCATGACGAAACCGGGCTTGCCAGTGGTCAACAAGGACGGCACGCCGAAATGGCGCATGGCGCCGTCGCCGCACGGCCCGTACTGGAAGGAGGGCATGCAGAACGGCTACCAGGACGTCGGTTCCTGGTTCCTGTTCAAGTCCACGCCGGACGACCGCAAGGCCGCCGCCTGGCTGTACGCGCAATTCGTCACCTCGAAAACCGTGTCGCTGAAGAAATCGATCGTCGGCCTGACCTTCATCCGCGATTCGGACATCCGCCACGATTACTTCACGAAACATGCGAACGAATACGGCGGCTTGATCGAGTTCTACCGCAGCCCGGCCCGCGTGGCGTGGACGCCGACGGGCAACAACGTGCCCGACTATCCGAAACTGGCGCAGCTGTGGTGGAAGAACGTGGCCACGGCCATCACGGCGGAAAAAACGCCGCAAGCCGCCATGGATAACCTGGCCGAGGAAATGGACCAGGTCATGGCGCGCCTGCAGCGGGCCGGCATGAAGGCGTGCGCGCCCAAGCTCAATCCGAAAGGCGACCCGAACCAGTACCTGTCGGACCAGCACGCCCCATGGAAAAAGCTGGCGAATGAAAAGCCGAAGGGTGAAACGATTGCCTACGACAAGCTGCTGCAAGCCTGGAAAGAAGGCAAGGTAAAGTAGTCGTGTAAACTCCTGCCGCCGTTGTTCCGGGGCACGGGCGTTTGCCCGTGCCTTTTTTACTGTATAGCCGTAGTAGCGACCATGACCAAATACATACTTGCTTTAGACCAGGGCACCACCAGTTCGCGCGCCATCCTGTTCGACCACGCTGGCCGGCCGCACGCCAGCGCGCAGCGCGAGTTCCGCCAGATTTTCCCCCAGCCGGGCTGGGTCGAGCATGATGCCGGTGAAATCTGGGCCTCGCAGGAAGGCGTGCTGCGGCAGGTGCTGCGCGACAGCGGCGTGGCGGCGTCCGACGTGGCCGCCATCGGCGTGACCAATCAGCGCGAAACGACGGTACTGTGGGACCGCGCCACGGGCGAGCCTGTCGCCAACGCCATCGTCTGGCAAGACCGGCGCAACGCGGCCTTTTGCGAGCAGCTGGTCGAACAGGGCAAGGCGGACTTGATCCAGCGCAAGACGGGTCTCGTGCTGGACGCGTATTTTTCCGCCACCAAACTCAAATGGCTGCTCGACAATGTGCCGGGCGCCCGCGCGCGCGCCGAGCGGGGCGAGCTGGCCTTCGGCACGGTCGACAGCTGGCTGATCTACAAGATGAGCGGCGCCCACATCACGGACACGAGCAACGCTTCACGCACCATGCTGTTCAACATCCACACCTTGCAGTGGGACACGGACTTGCTGGCGCTGCTCGATATTCCCGCTTCCTTGCTGCCCGACGTCGCGCCATCGAGCGGCGTGGCCGCGCACACGCATGCGGCCTTGCTGGGCGTGCCCGTGCCCATCGCCGGCATCGCGGGCGACCAGCAGGCGGCCACGTTTGGCCAGGCCTGCCTGAAGCCGGGCATGGCGAAGAATACCTACGGCACGGGCTGCTTCATGCTGATGAACGTGGGGAAACGGCCGCTGCAATCGAAAAACCGGCTGTTGATGACGGTGGGCTGGAGCCTGGGAGCGGGCCCTGACAACACGGATTACCTGTTGGAAGGCAGCGCCTTCATCGCGGGCGCGGCCGTGCAGTGGATGCGCGACGGCATCGGCATCATCCGCGACTCGTCCGAAGTGGAAGCGCTGGCCACCAGCGTGCCCGATTCGGGCGGCCTGGTCTTCGTGCCCGCGTTCGCGGGCCTCGGCGCGCCGTACTGGGACCCGTATGCGCGCGGCACCCTGATCGGCATCACGCGCGGCACGGGCAAGGCGCACATCGCGCGCGCGGCGCTCGAAGGCGTGGCGTACCAGAACGTCGACGTCTTGTCCGCCATGCAGGATGATGCCGGCATTGCGCTGTCCGAGTTGCGCGTCGACGGCGGCGCGGCCCGCAACGACATGCTGATGCAGTTCCAGGCCGACATCTTGAATGTGCCCGTGGTGCGTCCCGTGGTGACGGAAACGACGGCCCTGGGCGCCGCCTACCTGGCGGGCCTGGCCGTGGGCTTCTGGACTTCCGAGGAAGAAATCGCCGCCCAGTGGCAGGTGGGACGCCGTTTCGAACCGGCCATGGCGGCCGACGAGCGCCTGACGCGGCTGCACAAATGGCAGCGGGCCGTGGAGCGTTCGCGCGACTGGAGCGAGTGACCGCTTACTGGCCTGGCCTTGCCACGCGTTTTAGCAGGCCCGGCGTTGCGCCAGCGCGCCAACGGCGGCGATGCAGACGCCCAGCATCAGGGCGCCAGACAGGGCCAGGCAGGCAGCGGCGCCCAGCGGCTCCGCATCGGCGGCACGGCACAGGCGGCCACCAGGATAAAACTGGCCGTAAAGGCGAGTATTGTCGTGCTCAGGATTTCACGTAATACACAAGGTAGCCCACCGTTTCACGGGGGATGGAATACAGGTCGCGCCGCTCGAAGTAGGGCGCGTGCACGTTGCCGCTGACATCGATGCCGCTGCGCTCCAGCGCCAGCCGGAAGCGGGGCACGTGAAAATATTGCGTGGCGACCATGGCCGTGCGCCAGCCATGCGCGCGCATGAGCAGCGCCGCGTTGCGGGCCGTGGCGTCCGTGGTCCAGCCTTGATTATCTTCAAGAATGGCGCCGGCCAGCATGCCGCGCGCTTGCAGGTAGCGCGCCATGGAAGCGGCCTCGTCGAAGCCTTCCTTGCCCGTGGCGCCGCTGACGAGGATGCGCGGCGCCCGGCCCGCCTGGAATTGCGCCAGGGCCGCATCGAGGCGCGCCCGCAGGCGGGGGCTGGGCGTGCCGTCGGGGGCGATGGTATTGCCCGGCACCACGATCACATCGGCGGGCGCCAGCTTGTCGTCGAGTCCCGTCAATACCAGTGCTGTCGTGGCCAGCAGGAAAGTGATCAGCGCCAGCAGGGCGGTCCATCGTATTGTTCGCATCGCTATACATCCAGCAGGTTTTTCGTGAGCGCGACTGTAGCAGATGGCGGATGACTTGCGCGTTCTCAAGCCAGCGCAGGGGGATGTTCGTCTATGCTAAGCTTGGTTATCTGGCAACCCTGGACCACCCACCCTGTATTGGAGAAGCAGCATGACAGCCGTATCCAGCATCCTGATCGCCATGGCCTTCGCCGCGCAAACGGGCCAGTCCGACCCTTCGAACCAGTATGACCGCGCCGGATCCGCCGGGCGCGGCGACGATATCCAGCTCGTGTGTTATGGCGAAGCGGAAAAAATTGTCATGGAAAACCGTTCCGGCATGGAATGGGACAACGACAGGCACAAGTATGTGCAGAAATCCACCCTGGAGACGGGCAAGAGCAATTTCGATACGGCCGTCAATGTGTCCATCCACGGCGGCGCGGCGCAAATCCGCTTGCCGAAGCAGCTGATTCCACCGATCCATGCCGACAGCAGCGATGGCTGGTGGGACGTAATGGACCTGATCGTTGGCCACGATGAAATCCGCGGCCGTTTCCAGCTGAACGCCTTGAACCGTCCCACCGTCGTCATCAACCGCCGCAGCGGCGTCATCACGGTCGATGGCATGATCAAGTTCAGCGGCCGCTGCGACGCCGATGACGGGCACCGGCGCTTTTAACATCTACGCTCAGACGATGCCGCCCACGCCCCGCGCGCGCTGGTTCGACAGATAAATATTATCCTTATCCAGCGGCTTGCCTGCGCGCACGGCATCGAGCCAGTCGCGCGTGCTGACGACGGCGGCGAAATTCGAATGGAATACGGCGCTGAACACGCGGTGGATTTCCTCGGCGCTGGCCGCGCCGCCCGCATTGGCGTAGGGCAGGGTGCCGGTGGCGTCCTGCAGGAACTCGACCTGCAAGCCGTCGTGCGCGGCCTGGTAGATGGTGGCGGCGTCGCAGTTGTGCGTCATGTAGCCGATCACGCTCAGGGTGTCGATGCCGTGGCTGCTTAGCCAGGCGCTTAAGTCCGTGCCGGCAAATGCGCTGCCCATGTTCTTGTTGATGCGGTGGTCGGCGGCAAAGGCGGCCACCTGCGGGTGCAGTTGCCAGCCGTCGCTGCCTCTGGCGAAGATGGGCGAGGCTTCCGGCGCATCGTGCTGGACGACGATGACGGGCACGCCGGCGGCGCGGGCGGCATCCATGGCCTGGACGATGTTCGGCAGGGAAATGTCGACGGACGGATATTCGATGGGCATCTGGCCCGTGAAGTATTCATTTTGCACGTCGATGACGAGCAGGGCGCGGCGTGGTGCGGTGGCGGCTTGGGTGGACATGGGTTCTCCTGGAAGGGGGGACAGAGGAAATGGCTCCTCGATAAGGCCATTGTCAGGCCGCGCACTGCAAACAAAAAGTGGCCCGAAGGCCTATCTGCGATAAAATCGGGCCATGCCTATTTCCATCTCCCATTGCGCCCCCTTGACGGTGGCCGTGATTGCCTTCGACGGCATGACGCCTTTCCACCTGTCCGTGCCTTGCCTCGTGTTTGGCGCCCAGACGGACGAGATCGACCTGCCGCGCTTCCACGTGCGCGTCTGCGCCGCCGACCCCGCGCCCCTGCGCACGGCGGCTGGCTTTGCCATCACGCCCGAATTTGGCCTGGAAGGCCTGGACGGCGCCGATATCGTCATCATGCCGGCCTGGCACGACGATTGCCGCGAGGCGCCGGCCAGCTTGCTTGACGCGCTGCGGGCTGCCAGCGGGCGCGGTGTGCGCATGGTGGGCCTGTGCCTGGGCGCGTTTCCCCTGGCGCAGGCCGGCTTGTTGGATGGCAAGAGCGCCGCCACGCACTGGGGCATGGCCGATCAACTGGCGGCGCGCTACCCGGCGGTGCGGGTCGCGCGCGACATGCTGTACGTGGACGATGGCGGCATGCTGACGTCGGCCGGCGTGGCGGCCGGCCTCGATTGCTGTCTGCACCTGCTGCGCCAGCTGGCGGGCGCCGAGGTGGCCAACCGGGTGGCGCGCCGGCTGCTGGTGGCGCCGCACCGCCAGGGCGGCCAGGCCCAGTTCATCGAGCGCCCGCTGCCCGTGTCCGGCAGCGAGGGGCGCTTTGCCGACGTGCTTGCCTGCGTGACGGCCAATCTGTCCATGGTCCACAGCATCGATGCGCTGGCCGAGCGGGCCGCCATGAGCCGGCGCAACTTCACGCGCCACTTCCGCCAGGCGACGGGCACGTCTTTTAAACAATGGCTGCTGAACCAGCGCCTTGCGCATGCGCAAGGCATGCTCGAGAAAAGCGCGGCGTCGATCGACGTGGTGGCGCAGCAAGCGGGCTTCGGCACGGCCCTGTCGCTGCGCCAGCATTTCCGCGCGCACTTGCAGACGTCGCCGTCGGCCTATCGCAAGCTGTTCCGCGAGAAACTGGCGCTACAGGCTTAAGTGTCGCGGGTGGCCGATAGCCTTGCCGTGTCGCGGCTGCCGTCGGGCAGCTTCGCGCTGACGGCGATCTGCCGCGCGATGAAGGCGGCCGTGTCGAAACCGTGACGCTCCCGGAACGACACGGTTTCGGCGCTCATGAGTTCCGCATACGTCTGCATCAGGGTCGAGGCGGCAATCACCTTGCCTTGGGCCAGGTAGTCGTCGATGGCCCCCAGCAGCACGGGGTAATCCCCATTGTCCTTGCTGCCGCCGAACTGCAGCGACAGCTGCCCGCATGCGCGCCAGATGGGGTCGGCCGCGCCGGAGGCGGGAGCGGGCTGCGCGCGCAGCCACTGCAAGGCTTTCAGCGGCCTGGCGCCGAAGCAGGGCGGCGAGATGATGGCCTGGATGGCCACCTTGCGCGCCTCCTCGCTTCTGCCTGCGCGCACGTATAGTCCATGCAGCAGCGCCAGCGCGTCCGTGTATTCGGGCAAGATGGCCAGCGCCGCTTCCAGCAAGCCGATGGCGGCGGCCGGCTCGCGCTGCGCGACGTGCTGCTTTGCCGCCAGGAAGGCGGCGCGCGGCGAGGCGGGGTCGTCGGCTAGCGCAGGCATTTCCACGATGTCGTCCTCTTCCGACGCGGCGTAGGCGCGCAGGAAAGCAGCAAGGCTGGAAAAGTTCGGCTGCAGGCGCCATTCGTCGTGCCACGTATCAACCACGATGGGTTCGCTCGCTTCGCGTCCGATGGGCCAGTACAGGCCGAAAGTGTCGCCGTTGCCGAGCGCGCCTTCGAAGAAAGGGCTGAAGCCGAGCGGCGGGTAGGGCGTGTCGTGCCGCCAGTCGTGGTCAGTGGAAATGTGCGCGAGGTGTGCGGGTAATTGCATGGAGGTAGCGGAGGATAAAACGCCAGTGTAGAGCAAGAGCGTGCCGTGGGGCGCCCTGCATCGGCGCCTGCCGCTGCAGGCGGGCCTGGCGCGCCTTGCTCAGCGCCCGCTCGATGGGCTGGTCAGCGAGCGCAGGGTATTGATGGTGGTCACCAGGTCGGAGAAGGAATCGGCGTGCATCTTGCGCATGACGCTGGCGCGGTGCAATTTGATCGTGTGTTCCACCGTGCCCAGTTCGGCCGCGATCTGTTTGTTCAGCCGGCCTGAGACGACGAGATCCATGACTTGATGTTCGCGTTTCGTCAGGCTGCCCAGGCGCAGTTCTATCGAGCGCAGCAGGGCCTGGTCCGCGATCAGCCTGCGGTTCAGCGCCAGCGCCAGTTGCACGGCCTCGAGCAGGCAGTGGGCATCGACGGGCTTGGTCAGGAAATCAAACGCGCCCAGCTTCATGGCCTTGACGCTGCTGGCCACGTCGCCATTGCCCGTCAAAAATATGACCGGCAGCAACGACTTGTTGCGCAGCAGGTGCTCCTGCAGCAGGGAACCGGACATGGCGGGCATGGACAGGTCGAGCACGAGGCAACCCGCTTGCTGCAGGTCGGCCATGGCCAGGAAATCCTCTGCGGAAGAAAATGTCTGGACAGAATAACTACTGCTGGAAAAGATTCTTTCCAGCGCACGCAGGATGGACAGGTCGTCATCGACGAGGAAAACGCGGGGGGCGGCGGCGCTGGATTTACTCATCGGTGGGCAGGGTAAATTCGATGATGGAGCCGAAGGGGTAGGAGGAGCGGGCCCAGATTTCACCATAGTGGGCCACGATGATTTTCTTGCAAATATTCAGGCCCAGTCCCATGCCGCCTTCCTTGGTGGTAAAGAACGCGTCGAATATCCTGTCGTGTTGATCGGGAGGCAAGCCCACTCCCGTATCGCTGATGGTAAATAGCGCGTATTTCCCCAGATAGGCGCGTACCGACAGGTACACGCATTTGCGCTCGTCGGGCAAGTCCTTGACCGCTTCGATCGCATTGGCCAGCAGGTTGATCATCACTTGCTGGATCTGTACCAGGTCGCCGCTCACATGCAGCGCATGGTCGCCATATTCCGTCAGGCGGATATTCTTGAGCGTCAAGTCGTGCTGGAGAAATAACCGGGCGCTGGCCAGCACGTCATTGACGCGGATGCGGTCGGTACTTCGTTTGCCGGGATAAAGCAGCTTCCTGATTTTCGCGATGACCGTGGCGGCCAGCTTGGCCTGGTCGATGATGTCGCGCGTGATGGCCAGTTGTGCCGATTCATTGAAATGCCGGTTGCGTATCATGAATTCGGCAGCCTGGGCATTGCTGAGGATGGAGGTGAGCGGCTGGCTTAATTCGTGGGCGATCGCCCCGCTCAACTCGCCTGCCAGGGTGACGCGCGACAGATGCAGCAGCTTGAGTTCATTGTCTTGCAGCGCGATCGTCGATTCCAGTTCGCGCGACCTGGCTTTTTCCATCGCCAGCCGCATGATTTTCATGGAATGGGCAATGGAGAAACTCAGGGCCACCACGGAAAAAATCGTGCTTTCCGCCAGGTAGAAATTATTTTCAATCAGATGCTGAACGGTGATGAAATTGTCCAGGCTAAGCAGTTTCAAGGAAAGGGATGTTCCAAGTGGAAAGAACGCGATAAATAAAAAAATGGCATTCATATTTTTTTTCCAGCATAGGCGAATGGTCAATAGCAGAAGAATCAATATGTTGCATAGCACGAGAGTGGCATTGGCGGCATAGGCGATGGCATAGCCAAGAAGAAATGCCAGGGGCGATATCAGTAACAGAAGCGTGATGATGACATTGTAGGTTTCGATGAGAATATTGGGCGGCAGGTCCGGTATTTTCAGATAGGTTCTGGCGAAAATGAAAAAGAAGAACATGCACAGAGAAAAAAAGAAGGGCAGCAGTGCATTGTTGAAATCGGCATTGATGGAATGAAGGAGTCCGGTGCTGGCGCCATAATAGATGAAAGTGGTAAGGCTCAGCAGGAGAAGAAATGCCGCATAGGTGATATGAATATTTTCTTTGGTTGAAATAAAAAGAAAGATACTGTAAATGCAGAATGCCAGCAGGCAGCCAAAATACATGCCTGTTAATAACAGCTCCCTGGATTTTGCGAGGGAAAAGGCATCGCTGCTGCGCACGGCAAGGGCCAGCGGTTCCTGAAAGCCGTCAAAGGTGGCCAGCCTGGCGTACACGGCCAGTTGTTGTCCGGCAGCCATGGCCAGCGGCAATGCCAAGGTCAGCGATTGTTGATAGCGGAAATTGAAGTCGCGCCGGTCGCCGCTGCGGACGCTCGTCAGGAGGCGGCCATCGCTCCTGTCAAGCACATGCCAGTCAACAAAATCCTGCAAGGGCGTGCCCAGGTCCACCGTCACTTGCGCCGGCTGCGGGCCGGAATTGTCGAGATTGAACCTGATCCACCAGCAGGCGCTGGTGAAGCCGAAATTGGGCGACCGATCCGCCACGTCGATCCAGTGCTGGCTAGACCTTGCCGTCTCGAGGTGCAGTGCACAATCGCTGTCTTCCAGCGCCTGATAGCGCTGGACCACGCCCAGGCCCGCCGCTTGCCCGGCATCCATCGCAGCCCCTTCCTGCGGCCCGGCATGTGCCGCAAACCCAACGATACCGATAAGTGTTGAAAAGATGATGTAGGTAATGAAGAGGCAGTAATTTCGCTTGAAAATAATTTTCTCATATTCCCCAAAAAGCAACATTGTAATTATTCCCATGAATGAAGCGATTGAGTTGAAATTGCCGAGCGCGATGCTACGGGTTTCGGGTGCCACTATCAATAGAACCAAAGTGTAGTACCGCTTGTTTAAGGATAAATGTACCGTGTCCAGGTTGGCTTTCCAAGAAGAAATATTTTAAATATGTGGCAAATAAGAAAATATTAATGAATTTTAATTTATCAAAAACACACTCTTGCTTGAATGGGAAGTGGATTTTTGCCGATAACGGCCAGGTGGGGGAGCAGCGATGCATGCATTACACAGGAAAATGGCGGAGATATGCAGGGTGGTGGTCCATGCCGGGGTACATGAGATCTCGCAGCAGCGATATTTTCATCGGGAATTAAAGGCGCCGAGCCTGGCGTTGCAGGGCATGGCCTTTGTGGGCGTGCTGGCGTCATATTTTCTGGCAAGGAAATTGTTTTATGTGGTTGGGCGCGAGTATTTAATCTGTATTGCCGGTGTCTTTCTTGGAATTATCATCAGCTACAAGGCATGCAATTTACGCTATTTGAATATTGGCGGCCTGGTGACCACGATTTTTTCATGTGTCGGCTTTCGCCTGCTGCTGTCGGCGAGCGGCATAGGCGAATACTGGCTGTTTCCGCTGGGAGTCCTGATGACGGTTTCCATTTCGGCCATCGCCAGCGATCCGTTGACCTACCTGGTCCTGATACTGGTGGTGTGGCTGTTATTGGGGCTGGGCGGTTTCGAGCAGGCGCTGCTGGCCAGTGGTGACTGGTCGGCGATGTATGTGGTGGCGGCCGTGCTGATCGGCCTGTTCTTCAGCGGTTATTTTTTCCGCCTGCGCTATTCGAATCATGTCGCCACGGCGCGCCTGGAAGACATGGCTTACCGCGATTATCTGACCGGCATACCCAACCGCCGCTGTTTTCTCGACGCGCTGCATGCGGCGGCCAACGACGGCAAGCCATCGCCTGGTTATCTGCTGATGGCCGATGTCGATGATTTTAAAAAAATCAATGATGAATTGGGACACGATGCCGGCGATATCGTCCTGCGCGAACTGGGGCGGATTATTGCCGCGTCGGCGGCCGGCTGTCCGCACGGGCGCATCGGCGGCGAGGAATTTGCCATGCTGATCGATGCCGACCTGGCTTGCGTGGCGTTCATGGCGGATCAGTTACTGGACGCGGTACGGCGCTCAACGGTGGTCAGGCGGGGCGCGACGATCAGCGTCGGCATTGCGCGCGTGCAGGGAAAGGCGGTGGCGGAGAGCTTGCGCCAGGCCGATGAGGCGCTCTATGGCGCGAAACTGTCCGGCAAGGATTGCGTGGTCTTTTTTTCCAATGCGCCGGGCAGGATGGACGCCAGCCTGGATACATGAACGCAAAAGAATGTGCAGGCAGGTGCGCGGGTCGCCGCAGCCAGCTTGCTTAGCTTCATTACGGGGAGAATGAGATGAATATCAAGACGATCAAGGGTAAATTGGCCATGGCGTTCGCCGCACTGGCGCTGATGGTATTAGTCGTTTCCGGCATTTCCATCAAATCGCTGCACGATGCGAATGCGCGTTTCGATACCTATCTGTCCGAAACGAATACCCGCCTGGTACTGGTGAATAAATTCATCGACGCCGTGAATAACCGGGCCATTGCAGCGCGCAATTTGCTGTTGTTTACAAAGGCGGACGCGCTTGCATTGGAAGCCGAACGGGCAAAGCAGGCGCATGCTGACGTAGGCTCGTATCTGCGCCAGTTACAGCGCAGCTTTGCACAGTCGGGTGGCCGCGGCGATGCCGGCCTGGCGCTGTTCAAGGAAATGGAGCGCATCGAGGCCATTTACGGCCCTGTTGCGCTCGATATCGTTGCCATGGCATCCGTCGGCCAGAATGCGGCCGCCATTCAAAAGCTCAATGATGAATGCCAGCCTTTACTGCTGGGGCTGGGCAAGGCGACAAATGCCTATTCTCAATATGCCCAGGCGCGGGCCGGCGAGCAGGTGGCGGCCGGCACGGCCGCCTTTCTCGCGCAGCGCGCGCTGCTCGTGGGCGTTTGCATGGCCGCCTTTTGCGCCGCCGCCGCCGCAGGGATCTGGATTGCGCGTACGCTGTTTCGTGCGCTGGGCAGTGAGCTTGCGTTGCTCGGTGCAGCCGCGACAAAAGTCGCCAGCGGCGACTTGAGCCGGGTGCGCGGCCTGGCATCGCCGCCGCCGGACAGTGTCATGGATTCCTTGCTGGCAATGCAGGGGGCACTGGCGCAGATGGTGGGACAGGTGCGCGAGGCGTCGCAGGCGATTTCCACGGGATCGGCGGAAATCGCCACGGCAAATACCAGCCTGAGCCTGCGTACCGAAGAGCAGGCATCCAGCCTGGAGCAGACGGCGGCCTCGATGGAGGAATTGACTGGCGCGGTCAGCAATACAGCCAGCGTGGCCAGGAAGGCCAGCGAGCTGGCCACGTCCGCCTCGCAGGTCGCCTGCCGGGGCGCCGACGTCGTCTCCCGCGTCGTCGAGACCATGACGGCAATTAATGCCGGCTCTCAACGAATTGCCGATATTCTCGGCACCATCGATGGCATTGCCTTCCAGACCAATATCCTGGCCTTGAATGCGGCGGTCGAGGCGGCGCGCGCGGGGGAAGAAGGACGGGGCTTTGCCGTGGTGGCCAGTGAAGTGCGCAACCTGGCGCAGCGCAGCGCGGTGGCCGCCAAGGAAATCAAGGTGCTGATCGACGCCTCCGTGGCCAGCGTGGCCTCGGGCAGCCGCCTGGTGCAGGATGCGGGCGTGACCATGGGGGAAATCGTCGACAGCGTCGGCCATGTGGTGGCCATGATAGGCGAAATCAGTACTGCGGCCCGGGAGCAGAGTGAAGGGATCGGGCAGGTCAACGTGGTGGTGAGCCAGCTCGACCGCATGACGCAGGAAAACGCGGCGATGGTGGAGCAAACGGCGGCCGCGGCCGAGCAGCTGAAGGAGCAGGCCACCCAGATGGCGGCGCTGGTCGGCACGTTCAGGCTCGGGGACGAGCGCGATGGGGCGGGCAGTGCGGGCCCGGCGCTGGCCAGGAATCCTGGCGCGCGCAGGGTTGCCCTGGGCGCAGTGGGCGCGTCATAGGCGGGCTGAGCCGCTCGCCGAACCGCTTACTTGCGCGGCTCGTGGATGCGGTACTTGCTGACCACGCCCGCCTGGTCGAACACGACGGCTACTTCGCGCGTGCCTTTCTGGCCCAGCAGGGGCAGCAGGCGCGCCACGCTCGGTGTCTGCAGCTGGTTCTTGTAGACCCACACTTCATAGCCGGGATCGAAGCTGACGACGGTGGCGTTGCCCAGGGCCGCGTCGAGGTCGAGGCGGGTGGTCTTGCCGACGGTAATGCTTTGATAGATGGCGCCGTTGGCTGGCGCGCGGTTGACTTTGTATTCACTGGCGGTGCACATGGCCACGGCCAGGCCCGCGAGGCAGGAAAATGCCAGTTTCATCAATGTGTTCATAAGGACTCCCGGTGTGCATCACTGCTTCCAATCTCAGAGGGGACGGGCGTGATGTCATGACAGGAGTGTGCTTGCGAAGCGGCTAATGTGCTACCAGATTATACAAAGTCGCAAAATTCGATGCTGTCGGTACCGGTAACCGGTACCTTTACCGGTTCTGCAGCACCTCGGTCGAGAGGGCCAGGGTTTCCTTGATTTCTTCCATCACCACGTAGCTTTTCGACTGGGCGGCGCCGGGCAGCTGCAGCAGCATGTCGCCGAGCAATTTGCGGTACTCGGCCATTTCATGGATGCGCGCCTTGATCAGGTAATCGAAGTCGCCCGACACCAGGTGGCATTCCTGCACTTCGGGAATTTGCAACACTTCGCGGCGAAATTGCTCGAAGGCGGACGCCGATTTCTGATTCAGCGTAATCTCCACAAAGACGAGCAGCTTGGCGCCCAGCGCGGCCGGGTTCACCTTGGCGTGATAGCCGGTGATGACGCCGTCGCGCTCCATGCGCTTGACCCGCTCGATGCAGGGCGTGATGGACAGGCCCACCTGTTCGCCGAGGTCTTTCATCGAGATACGGCCATCCTGCTGCAGGATGCGCAGGATGTGGCGGTCCAGCTTATCCAGTCCGCGTGCCGATTCTTTAAGTATTCTCATGATTTATTGCTGAAATTCTCGATTTATACGTGAACAAATACTGGGTCATTCCCAATATGATAGCGGTAAATCTGGCACTAGCCTAAAAAATATAATGAGGAAACTATGCGTATCGTGATTCTGGGTAGCGGCGTCATCGGCGTCACCAGTGCTTACTATCTGGCCAAGGCAGGACATGAGGTCACCGTCATCGACCGCCAGCCGGGCCCGGCACTGGAAACCAGCTTCGCCAACGCGGGGCAAATCTCGCCCGGCTACGCGTCGCCCTGGGCCGCGCCCGGCATTCCGCTGAAGGCCGTGAAGTGGATGATGCAGCGCCACGCGCCGCTGGCCATCTCGCTCGACGGCAGCGCTGCCCAGCTGAAATGGATGTGGCAGATGTTGCGTAATTGCACACCGGAAGCGTATGCCGTCAACAAGGAACGCATGGTGCGCCTGGCCGAATACAGCCGCGATTGCTTCAAGGTGTTGCGCGCCGAAGCCGGCATCACGTATGAAGGCCGCCAGCAAGGCACGATGCAATTGTTCCGTACTGAAAAGCAATACAACGACGCTGCCAAGGATATCGAAGTGCTCAAGGATGCGGGCGTGCCGTATGAAGTGCTGCAGCGCGATGAACTGTCGCGCGCCGAGCCGGCCCTGGAAGCCGTGAAAGGCAAGCTGTTCGGCGGCCTGCGCCTGCCCAACGATGAAACGGGCGATTGCCAGCTGTTTACCACGCGCCTGTCCGAGATGGCCGTGGCGCTGGGCGTGAAGTTCCGCTATGGCGTGGCGATCGACGCGCTGCTGACGCAGGGCGATGAAATTGTCGGCGTGCAATGTGGCGCGGAAATCGTCAAGGCCGATTCCTACGTGGTGGCGCTCGGTTCCTACTCGACGGGCTTCATGAAGCCGCTGCTGGACATCCCCGTGTATCCGCTGAAGGGCTATTCGATCACCGTGCCTATCGTCAACGCGGCCAAGGCGCCCGTGTCGACCATCCTCGATGAAACCTACAAGATCGCCGTGACCCGTTTCGACGACCGCATCCGCGTCGGCGGCATGGCGGAAATCGCCGGCTACAACCTGGGCTTGAACCCGCGCCGCCGCGAAACGCTGGAAATGGTCGTCAACGACCTGTTCCCCGGCGGCGGCAACACGGCCGAGGCCACGTTCTGGACGGGCTTGCGCCCGATGACGCCGGATGGCACGCCCATCGTCGGCCGCACGCCGCTGCGCAACCTGTTCCTGAACACGGGCCACGGCACCCTGGGCTGGACCATGTCCTGCGGTTCGGCACAATTGCTGGCCGACCTGATGTCGTCGAAAAAGCCGGCCATTCTGGCCGACGACCTGTCCGTCAGCCGCTACAGCGGCGCGCAGGGCAATGGCAAACTGCAACACGCGGTGGCCTGAGATGGCGGCCAGCATGCCCCCGAAGGAGCGTAGCGGCGCTATTTTGACGGTAGACCTCGACGCCGTGCGCGCCAACTACCGCTTGCTGCGCGACAAGGCCCATCCGGCAGCCTGCTCGGCCGTCGTGAAGTCCGACGCGTACGGCCTGGGTGCCGCGCAAGTGGGCGCGGCCCTGTATGAAGAGGGTTGCCGCCACTTTTTCGTGGCCCACCTGGAAGAGGGCATCAGCCTGCGTCCGCACGTGGCGCCCGACGCCGACATCTTCGTGCTGCACGGCCCGCCCGTCGGCACGGAAGGCGAGTTCACGGCCCATGGCTTGACGCCCGTACTCAACAGCGAACCGCAGGTGGCCGGCTGGCGTGCCCACGCAAAAGCGCTGGGCACCACCCTGAACGCCATCGTGCAGGTCGACAGCGGCATGTCGCGCATGGGCCTGTCCCCGCAGGAAATCGACGGCTGGCTGGCCGATGAACACTTTCTTGACGGCATCAAGGTGCGCTACATCATGAGCCACCTCGCTTGCGCCGACGAGCGCAGTAACCCGATGAATGGCGAGCAGCTGGCGCGCTTCATCGCCATCCGCGCCCGTTTGCCGCAATACCGCGCCAGCCTGGCCAATTCCTCGGGCATCTTTTTGTCGCCCGATTTTCATTTTGACCTCGTGCGGCCCGGTGCCGCGCTGTACGGCATCGCCCCGCACCCGGACGCGCCGAACCCGCTGCGGCCCGTGGTGCGCCTGCAAGGCAAGGTCATGCAGACGCGCACGATCGCCGCCGGCGACCACGTGGGCTACAGCCGCCGCTACACGGCCAGCGAGCCGCGCCAGGTGGCCACCGTGTCCGTCGGCTACGCCGATGGCTGGCTGCGCAGCATGAGCAACCAGGGCCTGGCCATCGTCGACGGCGTGAAAGTGCCGCAGATCGGCGCCATCTCGATGGATTCCATCAC
This sequence comes from Janthinobacterium sp. GW822-FHT07H10, assembly GCF_058798675.1. Taxonomy (NCBI): domain Bacteria; kingdom Pseudomonadati; phylum Pseudomonadota; class Betaproteobacteria; order Burkholderiales; family Oxalobacteraceae; genus Janthinobacterium; species Janthinobacterium sp. GW822-FHT07H10. The sequence continues at coordinate 18,872 of NZ_JBXAKS010000007.1, read as the reverse complement.
CCTGGACGTCAGCGCCATCGCCCGGGAGCGCGTCGCGCCGGGCAGCCTGGTCGACCTGATCTGCGCCGAACACCCGGTCGACGCCGTGGCGGCCATGGCCAATACCATCGGCTATGAAGTGCTGACCAACCTGGGCGGGCGTTATTACCGCGAATACAGGGGCCTGGCCCAGAGCGCACGCTAGGCAGCGCGAAACCGATGATTGTGTGGCAAGATAGCCCCGGTGTGAGCTTCACTCCGGGGCTTTTCTTTAACCATCAGCGGGGATTTCTATGAGTCAATATAACGTTGCGATCATCGTCGGCAGCCTGCGCAAGGATTCCTTCAACCGCAAGCTGGCCGACGCCATCATCAAGCTGGCGCCGCCCGAGTTTTCTTTCAAGCATATCGAGATTGGCGACTTGCCGCTGTATGACCAGGACGATGACGGCGCGCAGGCCGAGCAGGTGCTGCGCCTGAAAACGGAAATTTCCGACGCGCAAGCCTTGCTCTTCCTTACTCCCGAATACAACCGTTCGATTCCCGGCGTGCTGAAAAACGCCCTCGACCATGGCTCGCGGCCGTATGGCCAGAGCGTGTGGGGCGGCAAGCCGGGCGCCGTGCTCGGCGTCTCCGTGGGCGCCACGGGCACGGCGCTGGCGCAGCAGCATTTGCGCAATGTGCTGGCCTACCTCGATGTGCCGCTGCTGGGCCAGCCCGAGATGTTTATCCAGGCCAAGGACGGCCTGTTCGACGAGCATGGCGGCATCGGCCCCGCCAGCCTGGGCTTCTTCCAGGGCTGGATGCAGCGCTATGTGGACTGGGTCCGCAAGCACGCGATCCACGCCTGAGGCGGCGTGCTGGAAGGTGCGGGCTCGATGCCTGGCCTTTGACGCAGATCAAGGCGGCAGCGCATGTCGTTGCCGCCTGTACACATTCCCCGCTGATTGATGCCAAGATTTCAATGTTGGCACGGCTGTCTCGGTATAATGCGCCCTTTCTTTAGCGCAACACCACCCGTACACTACCTACTTCCCGCTGACGCCATGTGGACTAAACCTGTTCTGCGCATGAACTTGCGCCGCCTGATCGTGCTCGTGGCCTTTGCCAGCGCCCTGGTTGCGCTGGCCAATACGTTTTACGCCAGCTACCGCGTGCAGCGCCAGTTGCTGATCGACACCACGCTGGAAGCGAACCATGCGTATGCGAGCAAGCTGGCCAGCACGGCCGAGGATTTCCTGCAGTCGGCGCGCCAGCAGCTGGCCTACAGCGCCGGGGGCCTGCCGTCGCGCATGGGCGACGACGCCTGGCTGACGGCCGAGGCGCAGCGGCTGCGCCTGCAAACGAACAGCTTCAATTCCGTGCTCATCGTCGACGCCCATGGCAAGGTGCTGGGCGTGTCGCCGGAAACGCTGGCCCTCAAGCACCGCCAGCTCGATTCGGCGGGCGCCGTGCAGGCGCTGCGCGAACGCCGGCCCCTCGTCACGCAGCCGTACGTGTCCTCGGCAGGCAACCTGGTCGTGTTCGTCTCGCATCCCATCGTCGGCAAGGACGGGCGCTACCTCGGCTATGTGGGCGGCAGCATCTACCTGAAACAGAAAAACATCCTGTACACCATGCTGGGCCAGCACTACTACCGCGACGGCTCCTACCTGTACGTGGTGGACCAGAAGCGGCGCCTGCTGTACCACCCGGATCCCGAACGCCTGGGCGACCTGGCGGGCCGCAATGAGGTGATCGACGCCATCATCGCGCAGCAGGGCGGCGGCAACCGGCGCATGGACAACAGCCTGGGCGTGGACATGCTGGCCGGCTACGCCGTCATGCCGTCGACGGGCTGGGGCATCGTCGCGCAGCGCCCGACGGCCATGACCCTGGCGCCGCTGAACCAGCTGATGCTCAACACGCTGTGGCATTCGCTGCCGATCGCCTTGCTGAGCCTGCCATTCATCTGGTGGCTGGCCAGCCTGATTTCGCGGCCGCTGGTACAGCTGGCCGACGGCGCGCGACGCATGGATGCAGCGGGTACGGCCGAGCACATCGCGGCCATCCGCTCCTGGTATGTGGAGGCGGCGCAGATCAAGAAAGCCTTGCTGAAGGGCTTGGCCTTGTTGCAGAACAAGATCGGCAAGCTGAAGTCCGACGTGCAGACGGACCCGCTGACGGGCTTGTCCAACCGGCGCGGCATGGCGGCAGCGCTGGACGCCTGGCAGACGCAGGCGCGGCCGTTTTCCGTGATCGCCATCGATATCGACCATTTCAAGCAAGTCAACGACCGCTGGGGCCATGGCGTGGGCGACGACGTCATCCTGCGCCTGGCGCAGCTGATGCGCGCCTGTTCGCGCGATGCCGACGTGCTGTGCCGCAACGGCGGCGACGAATTCATCATGCTTTTGCCCGACGCCGACCTCGACGTGGCCATGCAGGTGGCCGAGCGCCTGCGCGCCAGGGTGGCCGACGCCGTCATTCCCGGCGCGGGAGCCGTGACGGTATCGCTGGGCGTCGTCTCGTCCGAGCAGGCGGCCGGCGATGCGGATGCCGTGCTGCGCGCCGCCGATGCGGCCCTGTATGTCGCCAAGGAAAATGGGCGCAATTGCGTGGGCATCACGGAACCAGCCTGACAGGCGTGCCGTGCGGCATAAACTGATCCGCTGTTTTTCGCTGCATCTGAGCCTGTCCGGTTTGTCCGCCAGCACTTACCATGTGGCCCTGAGACGCACAATGAGGATGACGGGCATGGCAGGGTTGGATATCGATGACGTTTAAGCAAAAATTTGGCATCCGCTGCGATGTCAATGGGCGGCCACATCCGCTGGCCTTCCTCGACTGCCGCGAACTCAACTATGGCCAGCACAGCGTGCTGCCGCTGCACCCGTTTCGCCTGAGCGTGCCGGAAACGGCGCTGGCGGGCCTGCTCGACGGGCCGTTCAACAGCTTCATCCAGACTTGCCGCGAAGATGACCTGCGGTACGAGGAAAGCGACTTGCCCCAGCTGATGCAGGCCGGCTATCCCGACATCACGGCCATGCTGGCGGGCCACCGGCCACTGCTGGCCGAGATGCTGGACGACTTCATGATCGGCGACCTGATGTGGGCCATCGGGCGCGCCAGCGGCTACTGCCGGCCCCGCGCCCGCTACTGGGGCGACGTCGAGGCGGCCGATGGCCGCGCGTATTTCACCGTCAATCAAGTGGAGAAAATCCATTTTGCCGATGGCCAGGTCCTATTCGAAGGGCAGGGCTACTACGGCGTGTACCTGATCTGGCTGACGCATGGCAAACGAACTGAAATAGGGACTTGACCTTCCTCGTGTGGGAAGGTTTATAGTCATGCCATGAACCGTGCCTTTTTCCGCTTTCTCGCCCGCTCGCTGCTCTGGCTGCTGGCCGTCACGCTGCCCCTGCAGGGCTTTGCGTCGGCCATGCGCAGCTGCTGCGTGGACGAGCTTGCGGTGGCCGTCAGCGTCGCCGCCATGCAGGCGCCGGCGCAGGCGCAGGCCCCCGAGTGCCACGACATGGGCGATATGGCCGGCATGCACATGCAGGACCAGCCGATGAAAATGGCCATGGACGATGGCGGCGCCACGCACCATGGCCACGATTGCAGCAACCATGGCGCCTGCACGGCGGGTGCCACGGCCCCGCCCGGCATGCCGCCGCTGCAAGCCTTGACCCTGCGCGCGCCGCCTCCGGCGCTGGCGCCCGATTCCCTGTTCGCCGGGCACATACCGTCCGGTCCCGAACGTCCCCCGAGAAGCACGCACTCCGCCTGACCGCCCGTTGAACCTGGCGGCGCCGCCGTCGCACGTCCCTGCACGTCGCGGCGGCCGCCCCGGCGTTCCTCCGGCGCGCTTGCCGCGCCATACCCTGTCATTCTAGGAATATCATGAAACACCTGTTCAGCCTTGCGCTGGCCACCGGCGTTGCGCTTGCGGCGCTACCGCTGGCCGCCAGTGCCGCCAGCCCTGCCGCCGCAACGCCCGGCCCCGCCGCGCCGCAAGCGGCGCAAGCAGCCGTGCCGGCCACCACTTACCGCTCCGCCTTCGCCGGCTACCGTCCCGCCGTCGAAGACGACGCCACGCCGGACCAGTCCTGGCGCGCCCTGAACCGGAAGGTTGGCGACGCCGGCGGCCACATGGGCATGATGAAGATGGACGGCCACAAGATGGACGGCCATGCCATGCCGGGTCACACGATGCCGATGGGGCACGCCATGCCCAAGCCCGATGCCAAGCCGGCCGACCAGCCGGCCCCGCAACACCACCATGAGGGGCATTGAGATGAGCCGTTTCAAGACATCGTATTGCCTGACGCCGCTGGCCCTGGCCGCCGCCCTGCTGCTCGGCGGCTGCGCCAGTTTCAGCCAGGATGGCGGCATGCAGGAAGTCGCCGCGCTGGCCGATGCCCGCACGGGCGCTCCCGCCGCGCTGGCGGACAAGGGCGGCGAGGACAAGCTGGCGCAGCTGCTGGCCCAGCCGCTGGATGCCGACAGCGCCGTGCGCATCGCCCTGATGAACAACCATGGCATGAAAGCGGCGCTGGCCCAGCTGGGCGCGTCCGAGGCCGACCTCGTGCAGGCGGGGCGCTTGCGCAACCCGGGCCTGTCGTTCGGCCGCTCGCACGGCAGCCACGGCAATGAAATCGACCGCGGCGTCAGTTTCGACCTGGCCGGCTTGCTGACCATGCCCCTGCGCGTGAACATCGAGCGGGGCCGCTTCGAGCAAGCCAAGCTGCAGGCGGCATCGTCTGCCGTGCAACTGGCGGCGGACACGCGCCGCGCCTACTTCACCGCCGTCGCGGCCGTGCAGACGGAAGCGTTCATGCAGCGGGCGCTGGTGTCGGCCGAGGCGGGCGCGCAGCTGGCCACGCGCCTGCAGCAGGCGGGCAACTGGAGCCGCCTCGACCAGGCGCGCCAGCAAGTGTTTTACGCGGACGCCGTCGGCGACCTGGCGCGCGCGCGCCACCAGGCGACGGCGACGCGCGAGCACCTGACGCGTTTGCTGGGCCTGTGGGGCAAGCAGACCAGCTTCACCTTGCCGTCGCGCCTGCCCGACTTGCCGGCCACCCCGGCCGACGCTCGCAATATCGAAGCGCAGGCCATGGAGCAGCGCCTCGACGTGCAGATGAGCAAACTCGACGCGCACGCGACGGCCGACGCGCTGGGCCTGTCGAAGGTGACGGGCTTCATCAACGTGCTCGACGTGGGTTATACCAACAAGAGCAGCAGCGAAGCGCCGCGCGAGAATGGCTACGAGGTCTCGCTGGAACTGCCCCTGTTCGACTGGGGCACGGCGCGCAACGCCAGGGCGCAAGCCTTGTACGAGCAGTCGCTGCAGCGCACGGCGGGCACGGCCGTGCGGGCCCGCTCGGAAGTGCGCGAGGCCTACTCCAGTTACCGCACGGCTTACGACCTGGCGCGCCACTACCGCGATGAAGTCGTGCCGCTGCGCAAGACGATCTCGCACGAAGTATTGCTGCGCTACAACGGCATGCTGGCCAGCGTGTTCGAGCTGCTGGCGGACGCCCGCGAGCAGGTGAGCAGCGTGAATGGCGCCATCGAGACCCAGCGCGATTTCTGGATCGCCCAAACGGCATTGCAATCGGCCATCAATGGCAGCGGCCCTGCCGACAAGGACTAATGATGATTACACGTAGAAACTTTTTCATGAATGCGGGCGCCGTCGCCCTGAGTGCGGCTGCCGTCAGCCGCGTCGGCGCGGCGTCGCTGCCGGAAGCCGTCAGCATGGCCGGTGCGGCAACGACAGCGCCGCCACCGCCGCCGAACGGCCGCCCCTTCCATCCCGTCGTCACCCTGAATGGCTGGTCCTTGCCCTGGCGCATGAACAACAACGTCAAGGAATTCCACCTCGTGGCCGAGCCCGTCGTGCGCGAACTGGCGCCCGGCATGCAGGCCAACCTGTGGGGCTACAACGGCCAGTCGCCGGGGCCCACCATCGAAGTGGTGGAGGGCGACCGTGTGCGCATTTTCGTCACCAACAAATTGCCGGAGCACACGAGCGTGCACTGGCATGGACAGCGCTTGCCGAACGGCATGGATGGCGTCACGGGGCTGACGCAGCCAGGTATTCCGCCTGGCAAGACCTTCGTCTATGAATTCGTTGCCAAGCGGCCCGGCACCTTCATGTACCACCCGCATGCCGATGAAATGACGCAGATGGCGATGGGCATGATGGGCTTCTGGGTGACGCACCCGAAAGACCCGAATTTCATGAAGGTGGACCGCGATTTCGTCTTCTTGCTCAGCAACTACGACATCGACCCCGGCAGCTACACGCCGAAGATCATGACTATGACGGATTTCAACCTGTTCACCTTCAACAGCCGCGTCTTCCCCGGCATCGACCCGATGGTGGTGCGCCAGGGCGACAAGGTGCGCGTGCGCGTGGGCAACCTCACCATGACGAACCACCCGATCCACATGCATGGCCATGAATTCGAGGTGACGGGCACGGATGGGGGCTGGACGCGCCCCGAATCGCGCTGGCCCGAAGTGACGACGGATATTGCCGTGGGTCAGATGCGCGCCGTGGAATTCATGGCCACGGACCTGGGCGACTGGGCTTTCCACTGCCATAAGTCGCACCACACGATGAATGCCATGGGGCATGACGTGCCGACCATGATCGGCGTCGACCACCAGGGCGTGGCGGCAAAGATCAACCAGCTGGTGCCCGGTTACATGGTAATGGGCGAGCGCGGCATGGCCGACATGGGCGAGATGCAGATGCCGATTCCCGACAACACCTTGCCGATGATGGCCGGCGACGGCCCGTTCGGCGCCATCGGCATGGGCGGCATGTTTACCACGGTAAAGGTGCGCAAGGACCAGAAGCCCGGCGATTACCGCGACCCTGGCTGGTACAAGCATCCGGCCGGCAGCGTGGCCCATGAATGGACGGGCGCCTTGCCGGAACCGGTGCGCGCCCAGGGGACGGGCAAGCCGGCGGCCAGGCGTGGCGTCGAGATGACGGTACGCAAGCCGGGCGGGCACGCGGGACATTAATCCGCAGGAACGGCTTGCCTAGCATGGCAAGCCGTTTTGCATGTTGCCCTAAATCAAGGAATTGTCGTTTGGTGACAATCCGAGCATTTTTTCTGCCCTTTTTTCTTTATATTCAAGCTATTACGTTTCTTGTAAACGCTGATCGTCCCCGTTGTGCCGCCGTACCAGGCGGTGGCGCCGGGCAAGGTGAAAAGGGGAAATCATGCTGAATCAGATGAAGGTGGGAACGCGCTTGCTGGCGGCATTTTTCTGTGTCGCCCTGATGGGGGCCATCGTGGCCGGCATCGGTATCTTCAACATGGGCAAGATCGACACCATGGCTGGCCAGATGTACAACAATGAATTGCTGGGTTTGTCGTATATCAAGGAAGCCAATATCGCCTTGATCAAGGTGGGCCGGGCGCGCAGCAATTTCCTGCTGGCTACCACGGCCGAGGAGCGCAGCCGGCGCCAGGCCGATATCGCCAAATTTCTCGAAACCAATAAAAGCAACCTGGCCAAGGCCCAGCCCCTGTTCGTCACGGCGGCCGCCAAGGAGCTGTTTGCCCGCTTTGCCACCGTCGAAGCCGAATACACGGCGACCATGCAGCAGGCGCTGACCCTGGCGGCAGCCGAGCCGCTGGCCCAGCGCAGCACCGCATTGACGGAGCTGCTGAACAAGACGCGCCAGCATGCCGACGAACTCGATGGCGTGCTGGAAAAACTGTCCTTGCAGAAAGAGGAGCGGGCCAAGGCGGCGGCCGACCAGGCGTCCAGCGTGTACCAGGCCAGCCGTACTTTCATGATCGCGCTGGTGCTGGGCAGCATGGCCGCCGGGCTGGCCCTGGGCGCGCTGATCACGCGCGCCCTGACGCGCCAGCTGGGCGGCGAACCCGCGTATGCCGTCCGGATCGCGGGCGCCATCGCCGAGGGCGACCTCACCGTGGATATCCGCACGGCAAGCCACGACAGCGCCAGCCTGCTGTACGCCATGAAAACCATGCGCGACAAGCTGGTGGGCATCGTCAGCCAGGTGCGCTCGGGCACGGATACCATCAATACGGCGTCCGGCGAAATCGCCCAGGGCAACCTCGACCTGTCGTCGCGCACGGAAGAGCAGGCCAGTTCGCTGGAAGAAACGGCTTCGTCGATGGAGGAACTGACGTCGGCCGTGCGCCAGAACGCGGACAATGCGCGCCAGGCCAATGTGCTGGCCGGCGCCGCCTCGGACGTGGCCGGCAAGGGCGGCGCCGTGGTGGGGCAGGTGGTGCAGACGATGGAATCGATCAACGCCTCTTCGCGCAAGATCGTCGACATCATCAGCGTCATCGACGGCATCGCCTTCCAGACGAATATCCTCGCCTTGAACGCGGCGGTGGAAGCGGCCAGGGCGGGCGAGGAAGGGCGCGGCTTCGCCGTCGTGGCGGCCGAAGTGCGCAACCTGGCGCAGCGCTCGGCCAGTGCCGCCAAGGAAATCAAGATCCTGATCGGCGACTCCGTCGAACAGGTGGAAATCGGCTCCAGGCTCGTGCATGACGCGGGCAGGACGATGGATGAGGTCGTCACCAGCGTGCGCCAGGTGGCCGACATCATGCAGGAAATCACGGCCGCCAGCGCCGAGCAGAGCGCCGGCATCGAGCAAGTCAACCAGGCCGTGCTGCAAATGGACCAGGTGACGCAGCAAAACGCGGCCCTCGTGGAAGAGGCGGCGGCCGCCGCCGAATCGCTGCAGGATCAGGCGCAAACCTTGACGGAGCTGGTGGGCGTGTTCCGCCTGCATGCCCAGGCCGAACGCATCGCCGTGCCGCCGGCCAGCAATGTGACGCCGCTGCGCCGGCCGGCGCCAGCGTTCAGGCACGGCGTGCGCCGGCTGGCCTGACGGCCGTTGGCCAGGCATAAGTGGCGCAGCGGTGGTAGGCTGTCGCCATCGCCTACTTTTGCCGGGACTCGTATGCCGCCGCTGTCACGCCTCTTGCCGCTCTTGAGCCCGCTATTCATGCTTTCCCTGCTGCTGGCGCCGCCGGCGCAGGCGCAGGACGGCGATCCCGTCCTGCCTTACCGTCCTTCCGTCGCCAGTCCCGCCCAGCTGCCCGCGCCGGGCCAGCTGGAATTCGAGGCCGGCGGCCTGCTGTCGAAAACGGACGGCGCGCGCCGCGCCAGCCTGCCGTACACCTTCAAACTGGCGTTCAGCCCCGAGTGGGGCATCTTGTTCGAAGGCGAGGCTTTCGTCCGCGCGCGCGATGAAACGGGGCGGCGTGAAACGGGCGTGGGCGACACGACCGTCGTGCTCAAGCGGGCATTCGTGCTCGACAGCGCCACGGCGCTGGGCCTGGAACTGGGCTGGAAGGCGCCGACGGCCAAGGACGCCATCGGCAGCGGCAAGAGCGACGTGTCGCTCAATGGCATTTTCAGCCGCGACCTGGGCGCCGTGCACATGGATATGAATCTGAACGCCACGCGCCTGGGCGCATCGGACCCCGGCACGGGCACCGTGCAAACGGGCTGGGCGGCGTCGTTTTCCACGCCCGTCAGTACGCGCTGGGGCGCCACGGCGGAAGTGTCGGGCACGCGCCTGCGCGGCGCGCCAGCCACGGCACAGCTCTTGCTGGCCGCCACCTACAGTCCCACGCCGCGGCTGGCCATCGATCTCGGCGTGGCGCGCGGCCTGACGGGGGCGTCGCCGGACTGGTCGCTGTTCAGTGGCTTGGTCGTACCCTTGGGCAAGTTGTGGTGAAATGGAAACGGCTATCCCTATGTGTCCTTGCGAACAAACGGCTTGCTGCACAAGGTCTACAATTGAGACATAACTGATAAAAGGAGTGTCTCCATGAAAACCCTCATTCTCGCTGCCGTCCTGCTGTCGGCAGCCACCGCAGCCGTTGCCCAGGTCGGCGTCTCCGTCACCGTGGGCCAGCCCGGCTTTTACGGACGCCTCGACATAGGCGACTATCCCGCGCCGCAATTGATCTATGCCCAGCCTGTCATCGTGCAGCGCCCCCAATACTATTCGGCCCGCCCCATCTATTTGCGCGTGCCGCCCGGCCATGCGAAAAACTGGTCCAAGCACTGCCGCAAGTATAATGCCTGTAACCAAGAAGTATATTTCGTCCAGGATAGTTGGTATAACAACCAGTATGTGCCCCGTTACCGCCAGCAGCATGGCGACCATGGCCGTCCCGATTACGGCGACCGCGGCCGTCATGACGACAGGCGCGACAAGCATGACAAGCACTTTGACAAGCATGATGACAAGCGCGATAAACATGAAGGCAAGCGCGACAAGCATGATGACAATCCGGGCAGAGGCCATGGCAACGGTAACGGGCGCAGGGACTAAACAAGCAAGCAGGAGGATCTTTGCATAGTAAAATCGTAATCGTAGGTGGCGGAGCAGGCGGCCTGGAGCTGGCCTGCAAACTCAGCCGCAAGCTCGGCGCCGGTCAGGTAACCCTGGTCGACAGCCGCCTGTACCATATCTGGAAACCGTCGCTGCATGAAGTGGCGGCGGGTACGCTGGACATCCACCAGGAAGGCCTGTCGTACCAGATGCTGGCGCACGACAATGGCTTTACCTATGTGTATGGTCCCCTGATCGCGCTCGACGCGGCATCGAACAGCCTCACCGTGGGCGCCATCGCCACCGACAAGGATGAACAATTGTTGCCGCAGCGCCAGGTCAGCTACGACCAGCTGGTGCTGGCCGTGGGCAGCACGTCGAATTATTTTGGCGTTCCCGGCGCCCAGGAAAACACGATTTCCCTGAATGCGACGGAAGATGCCGAGCGTTTCCGTCTGACCCTGCTCAAGCTGCTGGCCATGGCCGAGCAGCGCCAGGGCGACGCCGGCCATCCCGGTGTCGACATCGTCATCATCGGCGGCGGCGCCACGGGCGTGGAGCTGGCCGCCGAGCTGCGCGAAGCGAGCGGCGTGTACGCGGCCTACGGTTTCCAGAATCTGAACGCCATCAAGGATGTGCGCATCACCCTGCTCGAAGGGGCGCCGCGCATCCTGGCGCCGCTACCCGAGCGCGTCTCCATCGCCGCCTCGAAGCTGCTGCACAAGCATGGCATCACGGTGGTGACGGACACGCGCGTGACGGCGATCGAATCCGACCAGGTGACGGTGGCCAGCGGCACCAGCTATGCGGCCGATATCTGCGTGTGGGCCGCCGGCATCCGCGCGCCCGAATTTCTCTCGACTCTGGGCTTGCCGACGAACCGCGCCGGCCAGCTGGAAGTGACGGGCATGCTCAATGTGCAGGGCCATGCGAATATCTACGCGCTCGGCGATTGCGCCGCCTGTGCCGGCGCCGATGGCAAGCTGGTGCCGCCGCGCGCCCAGGCCGCCCACCAGCAGGCCGATTACCTGCTGAAGACTTTCGTGTTGCAGGCGAAGGGCAAGCCGCCGCAAACCAAGCCATATGAATACCTGGACTACGGTTCGCTCGTGTCGTTCGGCCGCACCACCTCGGTCGGTACCCTGATGGGGTCGCTCAAGGGCTTGAGCTGGTTCGTCGAAGGCTTTGTCGCGCGCATGATGTATGTCAGCCTGCACCTGATGCACCACAATGCCGTGCTGGGCAGCGTGCGCACGGCCGTCATGGCCATGGGACGCTTCCTGATCAAGCGCAGCACGCCGCAGGTCAAGCTGCATTAATCAAGCTGCACTAAGCGGCTTGTTCTGGATCAGAAGAGGGGCCTTGCGGCCCCTTTTTTTATTTGCCGCGCGCGACTGGCGCCGCCTCGCAGCGGCCCCGCGTCATGGGGAAGTCGATGGTGGCGGGCTTGCCCTTCAAGCTGCCGGTGATGCTGGCGTGCAAGATGCGCTCGCTGTCGCGGCGGTAGATGATGCGGCTGGGGAAGTCGTTGTCCAGGTTGGCGAAGATGAATTCATTCGGTTTGTCCTGGCGCAACAGATTGAAGACGACGGGCGGCTGGCCCGACGGTTGCACGATGTAGGCCAGCTGGCCCGGCTCGGTGAGGCGGATCTGCACGAATTCAAAGGCCGTCGTCTTGCCGCCCTTGACGGTGCGGCTGGTGCCGAGGATGGTGCCGCCGGCGGCCGTGCTCCATTGTTCGCCGGAACCGGGTTCGGCGCCGTCGACCAGCCAGCAGCCGGCCAGCCACGCCAGCTTGTCGACCGTGTCCGGCGGCGGCGCGGCCTTTTCGGCGGCCTGGGCGGCGCCCATGCCCATCAGGGCTGCCAGCAAGGTTGTGATGAGTCGTTGCATGTCATCTCCTGTCGTTGATTGCTTGATGTCCCAAGGGCGCGCCGGGGGCGCACCTGCCCAGTGTAGCCGATGCTGGGTTGCACACTGCAAACACTTTATACTCAGGCAAGATGCCAGCCTTCCCCACCACCATGCAGAGGACAACCATGCAAGACACTTCCACGCAGCCGTCCGGCGCCGCCATGCCGGCCCCGTTCGATTACCGCTTCATCAGCCTGGCCAGCCTGGGCCTGGAGCCGGCGCAGCTCGACTTTTACCAGTTGCTGCTGTCCTGCGCGGGCGAGGATCATGCGGAAGAGAAAATGCGGCAGGTATTGCGTTTCCGCATGGATGGCTATGGCAGGGCCAGCTTCATAGGGCGCCTGGATGCGCTGCCGGCGCCGCTGGCGAGCTTCCCCCAGTGGCGTCCCGAGCTCGAAGGCTGGCTTGGCGAACTGGCGCGCGAAGACTTGCTGGCACGCGCGGGTGTGCTGCTGGGTCAGCCTGCCGGCGCCTTCCTCGCCTCGGCCGGCTGGCGGCAGGCGCTGCCTGATGTCTGGCAAAGCTTGCTGGCGCTGGCCTGGACGCAGGCGGGCAATCCTGCCGATGCCGCCCTGGCGGCGCCATTGACGGAGGTGCTACGTGTTGGACATTTTTTGCACGTGCTGGCGGGCGACCGGGCCAGCCTGGCAAGTCAGGGCCAACGCCGCGCCGCGCTCGCCGCGCAGCTGGTGCTGCCGGACATGGTGACGCCGCCGCGCTGAGGCGGCGGGGGATTATGCTTTTGGCGTGATGCGCGGCAAGACCACGGTCAGGGCCGTGCCGCCTTGCGGGTTGGCCGCCAGGCTGAGGCTGCCGCCCAGGTAATGCACGCGCTCGCGCACGGAACGCAGGCCGTGCTTGCTCATTTCGACCGCTTCGCTGGCCGGCAAGCCCACGCCGTTATCCTTGATGGTCATCATCAGCGCTTCCTCGTTGTCGTCGATGATGATGTCCACTTCCGTTGCCTGGGAATGGGTGGCGATGTTGCTGAGCGCCTCTTCCAGGGTGCGCAGCAGGGCCACGCCCACGTTGCGCGGACAAATCAGTTCATCTTCGGGCAAGCTGCAGCGCACGGTGATCTTGTGCTGTTCGGCAAATTGCGCGGCCAGTTCGCCCAGCGCCACATTCACGCCCAGGAATTCCAGCTTGTCGTTCCACAGCTTCATCTGCATCTGGCGGTTGGTCTCGATCACATTCAGCAGCAATTGCTTCATGGTCGCCGCGCGGTCGAGCAGGGCCGCTTCCTGCGGCATCTTTTGCGTCAGCAGCGACAAGTGCATGGTCAGCGCCGTCAGCGAGGAGCCGAGGCTGTCGTGCAGCTGGCGCGACAGGGCGCGCCGTTCATTGTCCCAGCTGGTGTTGACATGTCCCAGCAACTCGCTGAGATCGGCGGCGCGTTCCGCATCGGCCTGGGCCGCTTCCTTGTTCGGATCTGTTTGTGCGGACATAGCGCCCCGTGAATGGTGAGAGGAGAGGACCAAATTCAAGTTGTGGATCATACATGAGGATTTCATCGCAGGGCGCATGGATGGAAAATTTCTGTCTTTTCGGCAATTTTAATCTCTATCCATCATTTTTATGCTAAGCACAACATTATGTTACATGCACGGCGGCAAATATTCTTCCATCCCTTGCGTACGGCTGCGCACATACCGGCCCGCACGCTGCTGCCATAGTGTGGCTGTGCGTCATTCATCTCAGTGCAGCATCGCCGCCATCGTGGCGCAGGGCGCGGTACCGGCCCTTTTACCGTAATGAAAGGATATGCCATGAATATCGATACCATCGTAGACCAGGACTATGCCGGCAAAAGCTTCCGCGACATCGTCAATGCCCCCATCAGCGCCTTGCGCGGCGTCAGCGCGAAGGACGCCAAGGCCTTGCAGCAGGCGTTCGGCGTGACCACCGTGCGCGAATTGTCCAACCTCAATTTCGTCAAGTGGGCCAGCGCGCTGGCCATCCTCGCCGATGAGGAAGGCATGAGCGGCGAGGAGCGGGCCAAGGAGGAATTGCTCGACGATGCCGTGGAAATGACGTTTCCCGCCAGCGACCCGATTTCCGTCGATGCCGGCATCACGCGCATCGAAGTATCGCCGGACACCGTGAACGCGCAGACGGACCACCAGCATGCGGGCAAGCATGAAGTGACGGCCGGTAAGAAATAACGTGGTGTAACAGGCAAAAACCGGGTCGCCGCATGGCCGCCCGGTTTTTTTTGCGTGCGTCATGGCAACGCGGGTCAGGCGATCGAGGGAATACTGCTTTTCTGCATGTTGACTTGCGGTACGATCACTTCGTGCGGCGAGCAGCAAAAGCGGTTCTTGCCAGCGCGCTTGGCTTCATACAGGGCCGTGTCGGCCGCGCCCAGCAGCGATTCGACGGAGCTGGCGTCGTCCGGATAGATGGCGATGCCGATGCTGGTCGACAGGCGCAAGGTCAGGTCGTTGATGAAATACGGCTCGGAAATGACTTCGATCAGCTTGGCGGCCGGTTCGCGCGCGTCGCCCTTGCCGGCCAGGTTGCCCAGCACGATGACGAATTCGTCGCCGCCGATGCGCGCCACCGTGTCTTCCTTGCGCGAGGCGCCGACCAGGCGCGTTGCCACCATTTTCAGGATTTCGTCGCCATAGCCGTGGCCGTAGCTGTCGTTGATGGCCTTGAAGCCGTCCAGGTCCAGGTACAGGATGGCCGACTTGCCGCGGTTGCGGGCCGAATGCTGCAAGGTGTGCTCGATGCGGTCTTCCAGCAGGCGCCGGTTGGGCAGGCCCGTCAGCGGGTCATGCAGCGCCAGTTCCTGCTGCTGCTTGCTGTATTGCGCCAGTTCCTTGTACAGCAGGCGCACTTCCAGCATGTTGTGGATGCGCTTGTGCACTTCCATCAGGTCGAAGGGCTTGCTGATGAAGTCGCGCGCGCCCGCTTCCAGGGCGGCGATCTTGAAGCTTGGCTGTGCCGTCAGCGCCAGCACGGGCAGGTAGCCGCCATGCTCGATTTCTTTCAAGCCTTTCATGACCTGGAAACCGTTCAGTTCAGGCATTTGCAAGTCCAGCAGGATCAGGTCGTAGCAATGCTCCAGGTGCAGCGGGCAGACCTGGGCTGGCCGCATGGTGGCCGTGACGTTGGTATAACCGGCATCGCGCAGGATTTCCAGCATCAGGTCGACATTGTCGGGTGAATCGTCGACGACCAAAATTTTGGCTTTCAAAATCTCATCTTGGCTGGGCATGTGTGGTCTCGGTTAATACGGTCAATGCAACGCTGGCTTTCACCGCAGCGTATGGGCTGGCGGCGCGGCTGACGGCGGGTCGGAAAGATAGTAGCGCCTTGCAACAAGATAGGGCGCACAACAGCGCATGAACTCGCCGTCGCCGCTCTTGGCAGCCAAGGTCGCCTGTCTCCAGCCTGCCGTACAGGTGTACTTCTACGTTTCAGTGTAGCAAAGTTGACGTAAGTTGCTTGTAGGACAGTGCCGCGTGTGCAAGTAGGAAGGCTAACCCATAGCAATGATCATTTTGTTCTGGGTAATTTATTTCTTTATATCATCTTTGTGGGCGGTTTCAGGACTGGGCGTCGGCCAGGCGGGATGCCGCCAGCTGCGCCACGGCCGCCAGCAGCTCGAGCGGGTCCAGCGGTTTGGAAATGTAGGCCTGGAAGCCGCTGTCGAGCGCCTGCTGGCGGTCTTGCGGCCGCGCAAATGCCGTCAGCGCCAGCGCGGGCAGGGTGTCCGCGGGCGCGCAGGCGCGTAGCTGCGCCAGCAAGTCGAAGCCGTCCACGCCTGGCATGCCGATGTCGCTGACCAGCACATGCGGCTGCACGCTGGCCAGCAGTTGCAGCGCTTGTGCGGCGCTGTCGGCGCTGTGTACGTCAGCATGGCTGTCGCGCAAGATGCGCTCCGTCAGCTCGCGCGCATCGGCCTCGTCATCGACCAGCAGCACCGTGACGCCGCGCAAATCGCGCAGGGCGGGCGCGCCGCCGTCGGGCCTGCGTACCGCCGCGGCTGGCGGATTCACGGGCAGGCGCACGGTGAAACTGGCGCCCTGCATGTCGCCGGCGCTGCTGGCCGTGGCCGTGCCGCCGTGCAGCTCCACCAGATGCTTGACGATGGCCAGTCCCAGCCCCAGCCCGCCATGCTTGCGCGTGGTCGAGGCGTCGGCCTGGCGGAAGCGGTCGAACACATGGGGCAGGAACTCTTTCTTGATGCCGATGCCGTTGTCGGCCACCGTGATGGCCAGGCGCGCGCCATCGCGGCGCACGCTGATGTCGACCTGTCCCCCTTGCGGCGTGAATTTCAGGGCATTCGACAGCAGGTTCCAGATCACCTGCTGCATGCGGCTGGGGTCGGCCGGGATGGTGCCGGCATCGCTGGCGATGTCGCTGTGGATGGCGATGTGCTTGGCGTCCGCCGCCGGGCGCAGGGTTTCGACGGCCGAGGCGATGATGTTGGCGGGCACGAGGGTTTGCAGGTCGAGCAATACCTTGTCGGAAGTGATGCGGCTCATGTCGAGCAAGTCTTCGATCAGTTGCGCCTGCGCGCGCGCATTGCGTTCGATGCTTTGCAAGCCGCGGTGCAGGTCGGCCTGGTCGCGCGTGCCGCGCCGCAGCACCTGGGCCCAGCCGAGGATGGCCGACAGGGGCGTGCGCAGTTCGTGCGACAGGGTGGCCAGGAAATCGTCTTTCAGCTGGTTCGTGCGCTCGGCCTCGGCGCGCGCCTCGCGTTCGCTGTCGAGCAGTGCCTTGCGTTCCTCGGCGGCGCGCGTGGCGGCCGCATACAGGCGCGTGTTGTCGAGCGCGACGGCGGCCTGGGCCGCGATGGCCGAGACGATGCGTTCGCTGCGGGCGCTGAACATGCCCGGCTGCGGGTGGCCCAGCAGCAAGCGCCCCAGCAGCTGGCCCGAGCGCGAGCTGACGGGCAGGCTCAGGCAGCTGCGCAGCGGTGGCGCGCCGTCACCGTTGCCGTCCGGCGCCGTCTGCAAGTCATTCTGGCGCGTTGCCGGCCCCAGGCGCAGTTCGGCGGCGATGGCGTCGGCCTGGGCCAGGCTGATGCCGCTCACGGCGCGCGCCGCCGGCAAGGCTGGCGTCTGGGCGCCGCGCGCCGCGTTGTGGCGGTGTACGGCGTGCTCGTCGCCATGGTAATAAAAAGCGCCGAAGCGCGCGCCGCTGATGTGCGTGGCCGCATCGACGGTTTCCTGCAGCAGGGCGGGCAGGTCGAGCGTGCCGGCCAGCGCTGCGCCCGTGTTATTGAGCAATTCCAGCACGCGCGTCTCGTCGCGCAACGCTTCCTGCGCCCGCTTGACCTGGTCGACGTCGGTACTCGTGCCAAACCAGCGCAGCAGCTGGCCGCCGCGGTCGTGCACGGGATTGGCGCGCGTCAGGAACCAGCGGTACTGACCGTCGCGGCCGCGGATGGGGAATTCCATCTCGAACGGCGTGCCGTCGCGCAGGGCGGCCTTCCAGCCCAGCAGCATTTGCGGCAGGTACTGCGCGTCGTAGGCGATGCTCCAGCCGTCGCCCGCCATCTGTTCGGCGCTGGTGCCCGTATAGTCGTGCCAGCGCTGGTTGTACCAGGAAAGCGTGCCATCGAAGCTGGCGATCCATGCCAGCTGCGGTATGGAGTTGGCCAGCACGCGCAAGTTTTCCTCGCTCTGGCGCAGGCTTTCCTCGGCCGCCTTGCGCTGGCTGATATCCTGGATATACGCCGTCAGTCCTTCGCTGGAGGGGAAGATGCGCATTTCCAGCCAGCGCCCCAGCGGCGGGTAAAACAGTTCGAAGCTGCCGCCGTGCTGCTGCGCCATGGCGTGCCGGTACTGCGTTTCCACTTCCGTGCCCGGCAGCCCGGGACAGGCATGCCACAGGCTGCTGCCGGCCAGGCTGGCGCCCAGCGGCCGCTGTGGCGCCAGCATGTCGGCGCCGCGCGTGTTGATATAGCGGATGGTCCAGTCGCGGTCGAGCAGGCAAAAACCGTCGGTGATGCCTTCAAGCAAGTTGCTCAGGTGCTCGTCCGATAGGCTCGGCAGCGCCGATGGCGGTAGCAGATCTTGCTTGCGTTCATGCTTGGCCATCGGAAATCCTGCAACAGTTAGTCTGCCGCACAAGCTGCCTTGCCCTGCCGGGCCGCCGTTTCCCGGCGGGCCGGCACGCCGCGCTGCCGTCGCTGAGCTCAGTTAAATGGGTCATGATGGGAAGTGCCCGCCGTCATGTCAGTGTGTAAGTGCAAGCGCCCTTATCTGGCTGGTATTGTAGCCCCAAGCGGCGCGCCGCCACCACACGCTTGCGCGCCCCGGGCCCGGCCCGTGGCGACCGATGCCGGGCCCACATCGCGGCGGCGTGCAGATAGCACTGGACAGGCTGGAAAGCAGTCCCTATAATCCCGCTTCTTTCGAGACAGCAACTTCTCGATTCGCTGGATGCCCCCTGTGAAAGCAGAAGTGTTCGGCGATAAAAAGGCGCAAGCTTTTTGGCGGTGAAAAGGTAGTCGATCGTGCGGGGCGGTATTCTGCAAAATCAGCTAAGCGATTGAAAAATCGAACTTTTCAAAGCGAAATGAATACGCTATAATGTTTGCCTGCGCGGCTGTAGCTCAGCTGGATAGAGTACTTGGCTACGAACCAAGGGGTCGTGGGTTCAATTCCTGCCAGCCGCACCA
>NZ_JBXAKS010000006.1:0-380641 GCF_058798675.1 Janthinobacterium sp. GW822-FHT07H10 | reverse complement strand
GCCACGGCTTGTCTTTCTGCAATTCGGCGCGCAGGGCCTTGTCGGCGGCGCCCGCCGCCAGCCTGGCGCGCGTGCGCAAGTCTTCCGTGGGCGCGGCAGGCGGCGCATCGACGGGCGCGGTGATGGTTTCCGCCGGCGCGGCGACGGATTCGGCCAGGACGGGCGGCAAGGCGGGCGGCGCCACGGGCGCAATCGCGCGCGCGCGGGGCATGGGCATCGGCAAGGGCATCGGCGGCGTGCGCGGCAAGGCCCGGGGCGGCATCAGGGTCAGGAAGGCCACTTCCGTGTATTGCTTGAGCTGGCGCGCCGGCAGCAGCAGGAAATACAGGCCCAGCGCATGCATGGCGAGGATCAGCGCGACGGCGGCACCTTTCAGGCTGAGCCAGCGCGGCAGGCGCGGGCGCGGCGCATCAGGCGGGGAATGGCGAAGCATGGGCATGCGGTGTCCTGTGGGCGCAAGGCGCGATGCTGCATTTTAGCGGGAGCGCCTGGCATGGGTTGATGAATTCGCAAGGTATCGTCTGGCGCGCCTTTTTTATGCAGAATCCGGTGCCTGACGCGTCAAGTGTTGTGCTACGCACCATTTTTTGACTGCCAGGCGCACGATTTTGCACGCTATCCCGCGCGGCGGAATATAATGATAATCATTCTCATTAATATCCAAACAACATCATGCGCAAGTTCCACCTCGCCCCCACCCCGTTCGCCCTGGCCGCCTTCCTGCTGGCCAGCACCGCCGCCCACGCCCAAACCAGCGCTGCGGCGCCAGCCAGCGGCGACGCGCAAAGCATGCCCACCGTCGTCGTGAATGCGTCGGCCGATGCGTCGGCGGAAGGCTTATCGAAGGCGTATGCGGGGGGGCAGGTGGCGCGCGGCGGGCGCATGGGTATCCTCGGTTCCGTGGACATGATGGATTCCCCGTTTGGCAGCACCAGTTACACGCAGCAGTTCATTGCCGACCAGCAGGCGCGCAGCGTGGGCGACCTGCTGCAAAGCGATCCGGCCGTGCGCATGTCGCGCGGCTATGGCAACTTCCAGGAAGTCTATGTGATCCGTGGTTTCGCCCTCGATTCCGATGACGTGGCTTACAACGGCCTGTACGGCGTCTTGCCGCGCCAGTACGTGTCGCCGGAACTGCTCGAGCGCGTGGAAGTGTTCCGCGGCGCCAGCGCCTTCCTGAATGGTGCGGCCCCTGGCGGCAGCGGCCTTGGCGGCGCCATCAACCTGATGCCCAAGCGCGCCGGCAACGCGCCATTGACAGAGCTGACGGTGGGCGTGGAGTCGGGCGGTCATGCCTACGCGGCCATCGACGTGGCGCGCCGCTTCGGCGACAACCAGGAATTCGGCGTGCGCGTGAACGCCGCCAAGCGCCAGGGCGAGACCAGCATCAAGCGCGAAGACCACGACGTGGGCATGTTCTCCGTCGGCCTCGACTATCGCGGCCGCAACTACCGCCTGTCGGCCGACGCCGGCTACCAGAATTTCGATCTGACGGCGCCGCGTCCTTCCGTCAGCACAGGCAGCCTGACGGCCTTGCCCGGCGCGCCCGACGCGGCGAAGAACTTCGCCCAGCCGTGGAGCTACTCGAAGGAGCACGATGTGTTTGGCACGGCACGCGCCGAGGTGGACCTTGCCAAAGATGTGGTGGCCTGGGCCGCATTTGGCAGCCGTTCGACGAAGGAGTCGAACAGCCTGGCCCAACCGACGTTGAACTCGCTCAATGGCGATGCCAGCGTGTACCGTTTCGACAATGCGCGCAAGCAGGAAATCCGCACGGGCGAACTGGGTATCCGGGGCAAGGTCCGCACGGGCGCCGTCCAGCATACGCTGGTGGCCAGCTGGTCCGGTCACTGGAACGAGGCGAAGAATGCGTATGCGATCAGCGATTACGCAGGCTTGCCGACGAATATCTACCGTCCGTTGGACGTGGCCATGCCGCCTACCCTGCCCGCGAACTCGGGTGGCGTGATGAGCGACCCGCGCCTGACGCAAAAAACCATCCTCAACAGTTACGCCGTGGCCGATACCATGGCCTTCCTCGACGAGCAGCTGTTGCTGACCGTGGGCCTGCGCCGCCAGCAGATCCGCGATGCGGCGTATGCCTACGGCACGGCCGTGCAGTATTCCAGCTATGACAAGAGCGCCACGACGCCCGTGGCCGGCATCGTCTACAAGGCCAGCAAGAACGTGTCGCTGTACGCCAACTACATCGAGGCGCTGGTCAAGGGACCAGTTGCCAGCGGGACCTACTTTGATGGCAAGAACGACATGCCGGTGAGCAACAAGGGCGAGGTATTCTCGCCATACAAGACCAAGCAGAAAGAAATCGGCATCAAGTACGATGGCGGCAGGCTGGGCATGAGCGCCGCCCTGTTCTCGACGGCCAAGCCCTTGCCGGCCGTGGTCGGCTCGCGCGCCACCCTGTCGGGCGAACAGCGCAACCAGGGCCTGGAACTGTCCGTCTTCGGCACGCCGATGGCCGGCGTGCGCCTGCTGGGCGGCCTGACCTGGCTCGATACGGAACAGCGCAAGACGGACAAGCCGGCCAACAATGGCAAGAACGCCATCGGCGCGCCGAAAACGCAGCTGAGCATGGGCGGCGAATGGGATGTACCTGGCGCGCCTGGCCTGTCGCTGAACGCACGCACCGTCTACACGTCGACGCAGTATGCGGATCTGGCCAACAGCAAGCAGCTGCCATCCTGGACCCGCGTCGACATCGGCGCGCGCTACCTGACCCAGGTGGCCGGCCATGACGTGACCTTGCGCGCGCGCATCGACAACGTGGCCGACCGCAGCTACTGGGCCTCGGCCGTCTCCTCGTTCGACGCGGGCAGCCTGGTGCTGGCTGCGCCGCGCACCTTTGTCGTCTCGGGCAGCGTGGCGTTCTAAATCAGCCTGCGCCGGCCTGCGATAAAGCTGCCCTTCCCCGTGGCAGCTTTTTTTTCGCGTGCGCGCCTGTGCCGGCACGCCCGGTTCGGCGACAATGCCCGCATGAAACTCTCCCCTGCCCTGCTCGTGTCACTGGCCCTGTCCCTGCCCGCAGCTGCCCAGCAGCAAGTTGCCTGTCCGTATGCTGCCTGGAAAAGCGGCTTCAAGGGCGATGCGCGGGCCCAGGCCACGTGCTTGTTACGCCCCGTCAAGCTGTATGCGCGCCTGGGCGCCAGTGCGCCGCTGCCCGCCTTTCTCGACAGCCACGTCGGCCAGCGCACGGACATCGCCCCGGCCAGCCTGCGCGCGTATCTGTCCACGCACGGCATCGATGAAATGGCCGTGGGCGGCGCCGTCGACGCGCCGCTGTCGCGCGCCGTGGGACGGCTGGTGGCGCCCGTGGCCCGCTATTTCGTCATCCACGACACCAGCTACCCGAATTTCCTGCTGGACGCGATTCCCGCCCACATCAACGACGCCAGCTGGGATTTCAACGACTTTACGCTGCGCAATCCCGCCCTGGGCGGCGGTCCGAAAGGCCATGTGTATGTGAACCGCCTCGGCGATTCGCTGGCGGTGCGCGACTTTGGCACGGCCGGCTACGCCAGCAAGCTGGAAAAGGACAAGCCGTCGCTGACGGGCCTGTTCCTGCACGTGGAGCTGGTGCAGCCGCGCCGTTCCGTGCCCGGCGGCGGCAAGGGCAACGATGGCCTGGCGCCCGACCCCGGTTTCACGCCGGCGCAGTATGACCGCCTGGCCCTGCTGTACCTGGCCGCCAGCGTGCGCAAGGGCACGTGGCTGATTCCCGCCTTCCACGCCGTGCTCGACACGGGTTTTGCGAACGGTCATGATGATCCACAGAACTTTTCCCTGGCCGATTGGTCAGCCTCGCTTGCGCGCCTGGAGGCGGCCCTGCGCCAGGCCAATACTGGACAATAATGCGTTTCCCTGACGGCTGATTTGGCGCATACTATTAAGCGCATAGCCATTCCTGCCAGGGAGTTCAGGTGAGTAACGCCACGCATCATCACGCGGATCGTCGGGCAGCCGCAGGCCCGCCGCTGGCGCGCGCGCAGCGCATCTTTGCCATGCGCGACGCCGTCCTCACTGCCTGGGAAGACCGCGTGCGCGCCTGCGTGCGCGGCGCCGACCAGCTGCTCACGCCCATCCTCATCAATACCTTGCCGGCCTTTTTCGACAACCTGGCCGAGGCCCTGACGCCTGGCCATCCGCGCGAAAACGCCGCCAGCAACAGCAATGTGCCGGCCGTACATGGCAACGAGCGGGCGCGCATGACCAATTACGGGCCGGAACAGGTGATCCAGGAATACCAGATCTTCCGCGACTGCTTCGCCGCCGTCGCCCACGAGTCCGGCATCACCTTGCGCCGCAAGGACTGGTGCGTGATCAACGAATCGATCGACGTGGGCATCCGCGAATCGATACGCGAATTTACCAGCATGCATGAAGGCTTCCGCCGCCGCATCGCGGCCGGCCTGTCGCACGACATGCGCAATCCGCTGGCCGTGATCAGCACCAGCGCCCAGTTGCTGCTCAGGCCAGCCGAACCGGAACGGGTGGCCGTGCTGGCGCACAAGATTGCCGAACACAGCAAGCGGCTCGACAGCATGATCGAGGAATTGCTCGACACCCTCAGCTACCACCAGGGCCAGCAGCTGCCGCTGGTGCTGAGCCAGTTCGACGTGCTGCCGCTGGTGCGCGCCGTGGCCAGCCAGGTCAACCTGCAGCGGCCCGATAAATGTATTGTCAATGGGCAATCTGTCGTCGGCTGGTGGTGCGAGAATTCGCTGCGGCGCGCGCTGGAAAACCTGCTCAGCAATGCCCTCAAGTACGGCGATGACGCCGCCATCGGCTTGCATGTGGAACAGACGCACGAACGCATGATCATCACCGTGCACAATGGCGGCCACCCGATCGCACCGGAACAGGCCGAGCGCATCTTCGACTACCTGCGGCGCGAAAACCATGGCCCGGCGCCAGGCTGGGGCATCGGCCTGCCCTTCGTGCAGAACGTGGCCGAAAGCCATGGCGGCAGCATCGCCGTCGACAGCTCGCCCGAGACGGGCACGAGCTTCATCTTCGACTTGCCCGTCGATTGCCGGCCCTTCGTCCATCCGGCCGACTTCCCCAGAAACTGACAAGTAACGCACCAATACGGTGCAGATGACGGATTTACGCCACAAAAGTGGTCATTTTTTACACAATTTCACGCGTGCGGCATTGCTGCGGCATTGGCACACTTCCTGCTGAGCTATAGTCAGACCAAGGCTCAAGGGGAAATCACAACATGGCAAATTTTTTCAATGAAATGACTGCAGATGACGTGGGTACGGACGGCATGGTACGTGAACACTATCGTGAATTTAATAGCTGGCTGGAGCAGCAATCCCCCGACACCATCGCCCGCAAGCGGGCCGAAGCCGACCTCACCTTCCGCAGGGTCGGCATCACCTTTGCCGTGTATGGCGACGATGCCGGCACGGAACGCCTGATACCGTTCGACACCATCCCGCGCATTATCCCGGCCGCCGAATGGGCGCAGATGCAGACGGGCCTGGTGCAGCGCGTGCAGGCGCTGAACATGTTTATCCATGATATTTATCATGAACAAAACATCATCAAGGCCGGCATCATTCCCGCCGAGCAAATCTACAAGAATGCCCAGTACCGCCCGGAAATGCAGGGCATCGCCGTCGCTTCCGACATTTACGCCCACATCGCCGGCGTCGACATCGTGCGTGCCGGCCAGGGTGAATTCTATGTGCTCGAAGACAATCTGCGCGTGCCATCCGGCGTCTCCTACATGCTGGAAGACCGCAAGATGATGATGCGGCTGTTCCCGGAACTGTTTGCCCGCAACCGCATCGCCCCCGTCGACCACTATCCGGACATGCTGCTCGACAACCTGCGCTCCGTGGCGCCGATGGGGATCGATGACCCCACGGTCGTCGTCATGACGCCCGGCATGTACAACTCCGCCTATTTTGAACACGCGTTCCTGGCCCAGCAGATGGGCGTGGAATTGGTGGAAGGCAAGGATTTGTTTGTCAACGACAACTCCGTCTACATGCGCACGACGCGCGGTCCGAAGCGCGTCGACGTCATCTACCGCCGGGTCGACGACGATTTCCTCGATCCGCTGGCGTTTCGGTCGGACTCGTCGCTGGGCGTGCCGGGCCTGCTGTCCGTCTACCGCGCCGGCAGGGTGACGCTGGCCAACGCCATCGGCACGGGCGTGGCCGACGACAAGTCGATCTACCCTTTCGTGCCCGACATGATCAGGTTTTACCTGTCGCAGGAACCGATCCTCAACAACGTGCCCACCTACCAGTGCCGCAAGCCGGCCGATCTGTCCTACGTGCTGGCGAACCTGGCGCAACTGGTCGTCAAGGAAGTGCATGGCGCCGGCGGCTACGGCATGCTGGTGGGCCCGGCGTCGAGCGCCGCGCAGATCGAGGACTTCCGCCAGCGCCTGCTGGCCAATCCGGGCGGCTACATCGCCCAGCCCACCCTGGCCCTGTCCGCCTGCCCCACGTATGTGGAGGCCGGCATCGCGCCGCGCCACATCGATTTGCGTCCATTCGTGCTGTCCGGCAAGACGATTTCCATGGTGCCCGGCGGCCTGACCCGCGTGGCGCTCGGCGAAGGTTCGCTGGTGGTCAATTCCTCGCAGGGCGGCGGCACCAAGGATACGTGGGTGCTGGAACCATCGTCCGTCTTTGCAGGAGAAAAAACATGCTGAGCCGCACCGCCGATCATTTGTTCTGGATGGCCCGCTACACGGAGCGGGCGGAAAACACGGCGCGCATGCTCGACGTCAACATGCAGACCTCGATGCTGCCGCAGTCCGAGCAGGATGCCGAACAGGGCTGGCGCGCCACCCTGGGCATTTCCGAACTGCAGAGCGCGTATGACCACAAATATGGCCGCTTCCACACGCGCGACGTGCTCGACTTCATGGTGCGCGACCCGAACAACCCGTCGTCCATCCTCGCCTGCCTGACGGGCGCGCGCGAAAATGCCCGCGCCGTGCGCGGCACCCTGACGACGGAAGTGTGGGAAATCCAGAACGCCACCTGGCTCGACATGCAGAAACGCCTGAAAAGCAATCTGCTGGAAACGGACCCCAGCCAGTTCTTCGAATGGGTGAAGTACCGCTCGCACCTGTCGCGCGGCGTGACCCTGGGCACCATGCTCAAGGATGAGGCCATCCATTTCATCCGCCTCGGCACCTTCCTCGAGCGGGCCGACAACACGGCGCGCATCCTCGACGTGAAGTTCCACGGCGCGCGCGACACGTCAAAAGACATCACGCAGCGCGATTTTTACTACTGGGCGGCGCTGCTGCGCTCCGTCTCCGGCTTTGAAATCTACCGCAAGGTGTACCGCGACGTCATCACGCCGGCCAGGGTGGCGGAATTGCTGATGCTGCGCGGCGACATGCCCAGGTCCCTGCTTGCCTGCATGGAAGACGTGGTGGAAAACCTGAAACATATCCGCAACGATGTCTCGGCCGATACGGAGCGTTTCGCCGGCAAGCTGCATGCGGAGCTGAAATTCGGCCATATCGACGACATCATGAAGGCGGGCCTGCACTTGACCCTGACGGAGTTTCTGGAAAACATCTATGACCTGGGCAACCGGGTCAGCCGCGACTTCCTCGTTCCCTTGGCGGCCTGATGCAGCTCACCATCCGCCACGAAACCCATTACGCCTACAGCGCGCCGCTGGCCTACACCATCCAGCAGCTGCACCTGACGCCGCGTATCGAGCCGCAGCAGCGCGCCCTGTCCTGGCAGATCACGACGCCGGGCCGGTGCCACGCCTACACGGATGCCTACGGCAACCTGTCGCACATGCTGACCATCAATGGCAGCCATCAATCGCTGAGCCTGGTCGCCCAGGGCGTGGTGGAAACCATCTACCCGCACAAGGGACGGCTGAACCTGGTCGATACCCTGTCGCCGCTGTTGTTTACCATGCCGACGCCGCTGACGCAGGCCAACCCGGCCATCCTGGAGCTGGCTTGCGCCAGCCTGCCGGACCGGCGCGTGACGGCCGGCACGGGCCACTTGCTGCGCCTGGCCGAAAGCATCGTCGGCAAGGTGGCCTATGAAAGCGGCGCCACCATGGTCACCACCACGGCCGGCGACGCCCTGGCCCTGGGCCGTGGCGTGTGCCAGGACCACGCGCACCTGTTCCTGGCCTGCTGCCATGCGTGGGGCATCCCGGCCCGCTATGTCTCCGGCTATATCGACCCGGAAACGACGGGCCACGCGGCCAGCCACGCCTGGGTCGATGCCTGGGCCGAGGATACGGACTTCGCGGGCTGGGTCAGCATCGACGTCACGCATGCGCGCCTGATGACGGATGCGTATTGCCGGCTGGCCATCGGCCGCGACTACGATTCGGCCGCCCCCGTGCGCGGCGTGCGCCAGGGTGGCGGCACGGAAACGTTGCGCGTCGATGTACAGATAGTACCCGTGTAACCCTGCAGGAATGAGGCTGGCCGGGCCTTGCGGCGGATCGCCTGGGCCTGGCTGGTGTAGAATGCTTCCCCTTTTACTCGATTTGCTACGATGACTTATTGCATAGGCGTGCGCCTGAACGAAGGCCTGGTCTTCCTGTCCGACTCCCGCACCAACGCTGGCGTGGACCAGGTGGGCACCTTCCGCAAGATGAGCGTGTTTGAAAACCCGGGCGACCGCATGCTGGTGTTGATGACGGCAGGAAACTTGTCGATCTCGCAAGCCATCCGCCAGCTCGTGTCCGAACACGTGGATGCGGACGGACGCAGCATCTGGAACGTGGCCAGCATGTACGACGCGGCCCGCATCGTGGGCGAAGCCGTGCGAACCGTACACCAGCGCGAAGCGAAGGCCCTGGCCGAGTGCGGCATCGATTTCAATGTCAGCATCATTCTAGGGGGCCAGATAGGCGCCGAGCGCTGCCGTTTGTTCCAGGTGTATTCGGCCGGCAATTTCATCGAATCGCACGATGAAAACACGTATTTCCAGATCGGCGAAGCCAAGTACGGCAAGCCCATCATCGACAGGGTCATCAACCCGACCACGCGCCTGGACGAGGCGGCCAAGTGCGCACTCATTTCCATGGACTCCACCTTGCGCTCGAACATTTCCGTCGGTTTGCCGCTGGATCTGCTCGTCTACGGGACGGACAGCCTGGCCGTCACGCGCTTCGTCACCATCGATGAAAAGAACCAGTATTTCCGCATGATCCGCGACACGTGGGGCGAGCAATTGAAACATGTGTTCGAAGGCATCGCCGATCCCGTGTGGAATGCCACGCCGGAAACCACCACCAACGTGCTGTCGTCGACGAATATGCACAGCAAGCCCGTGCGCGTCAGCATTCCCGGACACGTCAGCCGTGGCGGCCTGAGCGTGGCGCCCCTGCAATCGCTGGCGCAGCAATTCAGCGACGACAAGCAGCATTGATCTGCCGCGCACCGCCTGCGCGCGGTGCTGGACAAGTCGCCTTCCGCGTGCTTTTATGGCAATATGGCTAGCCAGGCTATCCATATTGCATAGAGAGGCAGGTGGCGCATGGACTTGATCACTTCCGCCGTCGTCGCGGCCATCGGGCATGGCGCCCCCAGCCACGCCGCCGAGGCCATCAGCAGCCGCTACCGGCAGCTGAAGACGGCCATCGCAAAGTTCGACAGTGCGGCCGCCATCCTGGCCGCCATCGCCGGGCTGGAAGCCGACCCCGCCTCTGCCCCGCTGCGCCTGGCGCTGGCGGCGGCCCTGTCCACGGCGAAGGTGCCGGACGACATGGAAACCCTGTTCGCCGCGCAAGGCTTGCTCGATGCCCTGCAACGCCCCGTCACCGCCATCGACATCACGCCGGCCAGTGTGCCCACGCCCGCGGACAAAAGCGCCGTCGTCTCCAATTATGCCGTCGTGAAAGTGTATTTCGCCACCGACCGCCAGCGCGACGTGGGCAAGCCGGCGGCCCTGCGTTTCAGCGGCGAGCGCAGCACAGGCGCGAGCACAGGCAGCGGCAATGGCGGCGGCGATGGCCCGCTCAGCTATGGCAGCTGCGACATCAGCATCCCGCGCGACCACCGCATGGGCCAGCTGGAATCGCCGTCGCTGTGGCGCCTGGAATTGCGCGAAGACCCGGCCAAGCACGTCGTGCTGCTGGAAACCGAGGTGCAGGACCGCGATAATTTCTTTGCGGCATTGAGGACGCAGGTACGCGCCTCGGCCGGCAAGAGCGCCTTTATCTTTGTACACGGCTACAACGTGACGTTCGAGGACGCGGCGCGGCGCACGGGGCAGATGGCCTACGACCTGGGCTTCGATGGCGCGCCCGTGTTCTACAGCTGGCCGTCGCGCGGCGAACTGGCGGCCTACACCGTCGATGAAAACAATATCGAATGGAGCACGCCGCACATCGCCGCCTTCCTGGCCGATTTCCTCGCGCACAGCGAGGCGGCGCACGTCTATCTGGTGGGCCACAGCATGGGCAACCGGGGCCTGGGGCGCGCCGTGGCCGAGCTGATGGCGGCGCAGCCGCAGCTGGCGCAAAAGATCACGGACATCATCCTGACGGCGCCCGACATCGACGCGGCCGTCTTCAGGCACGATATCGCGCCGAAACTGGCCGGCGCGCGCAACCCCGTCACCCTGTACGCCTCGTCGCAGGACCTGGCCCTGGCCGCCTCGAAAACCGTGCACGGCTACGCGCGCGCGGGCGACAGCGGCGCCGGCATGCTGATCATGGCCGGCGTGGAAACCATCGACGCCAGCGGCGTCGATACCAGCTTCATCAAGCATTCCTACTTCGCGGAAAAGCGCTCGGCCCTGTCCGACATGTTTTATTTGATACGCAACAATGCGCGTGCCGACCAGCGCTTTCTCGACCCCGTCGATACCGTGGCCGGCCGCTATTGGACATTCAAACCGTGACGCGGCTTCATGCACGGGGGCACGCATGCTAAGATACGGCCATGAGGGTGCCAAAGGCACGGCGATGACGCCGCCAGCCCGTCCACCCGTAAGCAGGCCATATCATGTTGACATCTTCTTTTACACCGCAAGCCGAATCGCTGATCCGCAACACCAACGCCCGCGTCACCAAGACGCGCGTGAAGGTGCTCGACTTTTTAATGGCGCAAAGCCGCTCGCTGACCCACCATGAAATCCAGCAGGCGCTGTCGCAGGACAGCGATATCGATTCCGTGACCCTGTACCGCGTGCTCGAGTGGCTGACGGAAAATGAACTGGTGCACCGCATCGCGGGTGCCGACCAGGTGTGGCGCTTCAGCGCGGGCGCCGGTCACCAGGCGCACGAACACGCGCACTTCCAGTGCACGAAATGCGCGAACGTCACGTGTTTCAACGAGGTCAAGCTGCCCACGCCCGTCGCCCTGCCGGAAGGCTTTAGCGGCGACGAGGTCGATTACCTGATCAAGGGCCTGTGCCCGCGCTGCAAGTAATTTCCCAAAAGACATCACCTGTAGACATCACCTGAGCAGCAAGGCCAGGTGATGCTCGTCATAGAACAGCTCGCCGACGCGCATCGAGCGCGGTTCCGTGCCATAGCCGATAAAGCCCAGCGATTCATACAGGCGCAAGGCGGCATTGTTTTCCGCGTTCACGCTCAGATGCACTTGCAGGATGGCGGGATCATGTTCGGCCAGCGCGATGCAGGCATTGACGAGGCGGCGCGCCACGCCCTGGCCCCGGTAAGCGACGTCCACGAAGACGCCCCACAGCAGGGCCTTGTGCGACAGCTGGCGCATCGGCTCGCGGCGCAAGCCCGCAAAACCGACGAGCCGGTCGCCGTCGAAGGCACCAAACGCCCGCTGCATGGCGCCGCCGGCGATGCGCTGCACGTGTTCGTCTGGCGTACGGGCCAAGTTCATCCTCGCGCGACGAGGAAAACGCACTGGGCGCCTCCTGGATCGCGCGCAGGCGCAGCGCGCAAAAGGCGGTGGTGTCGGCCGGCAACAGCAGGCGGATGGCGATATCGTGGGCGCTGGCGTTTGTCATGGCGGGATCCGGCTGTTTTTGCCCATTATACCCACGCCGCCCGCCCCTGCAGCGCACGCCTAGTGCACCTTGACGGCGCGCAAGCCGTACAGGGTCCAGCCATACAGGATCGCCATCAACAGCACCATGGCCGCGCCCAGCGCCACGGTCCAGCTTTCCGGCATGGACCACGCAGGCTCCAGCTTGCCGGCCGCCATGTAGCCGGCCATGGCCACGCAGATGGCGACGATGGGCCAGCCCAGGCGGCGCCGGAATGCGCGCACGATATCCTCCTTGCCGGTGCGCATGACCCTGGCCGTCACCCAGCCATCGAAGGTATCGGTCACGCCCATGCCCACGGCAAACACCAGCCCCGTCAGCAAGGCCGGCCCCATGCCACCGAGGGCCACGGCCGCATAGCCCCAGGCGGCCGCCTGCAGGGCCGTATCGAAGACCAGCGCGAACAGCATGCCGACGAGGATGCCGCCCAGCGGGCCGGCAGCGCCTTTCAGCCATCCGGGCAACATCCGTGCGCGCACATTGGCCAGTTGCGCGCCGGCCAGCAAGGTGCGCGCATTCATGGCGGCAATGAGCAGCAGCAAGGCGATGGGCAGCCACTCGAGCCAGCCGAACACGGCTTCCGACGGCGTGAACTGTTCCGCCGCCAAGGCGGCCACGGCGACGATGGCCAGCACGGTAATGCCATGCCCCAGCGCAAACATCGCCCCCATCCACGGCGCCCAGCGCGGGTGCGCGGGCAGGCTGCGCAGGGTCAGGCCGTCGACGGCGGCCAGGTGGTCCGGTTCCAGGCCGTGCCGCATGCCCAGCAGGAAGATCAGCGCCAGGGCGGGCAAGCCCGCTTCCACGCTCATGCGGCCACCCCGGCTGCCGCCCCCGCCACGACCTCGGCCATCATGTTGGCCGGACTGGCGGCGCCGGCCACGCAGCGGTCCAGGCCACGGATCAGCATATCCTGCGGCAAGTCGCGGCCGATGAAGATCATGGTGCTGGCGCGCGTTTCATCCTCGCGCCACGGCGCACCCAGTTCCGAACCCATCAGCATGTGCACGCCCTGGAAGTCGGCGCGGCATGGCAGGTCGGCGACATGCAGGATGCCCTTGTAGCGCATCAGCTGGGTGCCGAACAGCTGCACCACGGCATCGAGAAAATTTTCCACCTGTAGCAGGTCGAGGGCCTGGGACTGGTGATACACGAACGATTGCACGCCGTCGCCATGGCGATGGCCCAGCTCGCCGAGGAAATCCGGCTCCAGCTCGACGATGGCGTTCAGGTTGAAGCCACGGATGTCCAGGATGTCGCGCAGCGGCACATTGCCAAAACTCAGCTTTTGCATGCCGGCGCGGCAATTGATGGCCGCCAGGCGCTGGCGCAGCGCGGCCAGCTCGGCCTTGCTGACCAGGTCCGTCTTCGACAGCAGCAGGCGGTCGGCAAAGCCCACCTGCTCCTGCGCCTCCCTGTGCGCCGTCAGTTGCTGCTGCGCGTGGCGCGCGTCGACCACGGTCAGGATGGCGTCGAGCATGTAAAACTCGCTGACGGATGGTTCCGCAAAGAAGGTTTGCGCCACGGGACCCGGCGCGGCCAGGCCCGTCGTCTCGATGATCACGTGGTCGAAATCGATGGCGCCCGCCGCGCGCCTGGCGTGCAGTTCGCCCAGAATGCGGATCAGGTCGCCGCGCACGCTGCAGCAGATGCAGCCATTGTTCATTTCCACGATCTGCTCGTCGCTGTCCTGCACCAGCAGTCCATGGTCGATGCTTTCGGCGGCGAATTCATTTTCGATCACGGCGATGCGGTAGCCGTGATCGCCCTGCAATATGCGCTTGAGCAAGGTGGTTTTCCCGCTGCCGAGAAAACCCGTGATGATGGTGACGGGGATCAGTTCTGTCATGCTTTTTTCCTCTTCAAGGTTAGTCTTCCAGTTCTTCCATGCGTTGCCATTGGGGAAACGGGTCGGGCAAGCTGCGCCAGGCCGCCATGCCCTTGCGCGTTTCCGTATAGTTCAGTTGGCATTTTTTCAAGTCCGCCTCGATGGCGGCCTGGTCCATGTCCTGGCCGATGAAGACGATTTCCTGGTAGCGGTCGCCATACGTCTCGCTCCAGCCCGCCCGCATTTCCGCCAGCGACTCGGCATCCGTCGGCCAGCGCTCGCGCGGCACGGCGGCCCACCACAGGCCCACCGGTTCGATATTCATCAGCTTGCCCGCGCCGGACAGGCTGGCCACCCATTCGGGGCGGCTGGCCAGCCAGAAATAGCCCTTGCTGCGCACCACGCCGGGTATCGGCCGGGAAATGTAATCGTGCAGGCGCTGCGCGTGGAACGGTTCCTTCGCCCGGTACACGAAACTGGCTATGCCATAGGCTTCCGTTTCCGGCGTATGGATGCCCGCCAGCTCTTGCGCCCAGCCCGGCATGCTGGCCGCCTGCTCCAGGTCGAACAAGTTCGTGCCCAGGATGGCGTCCAGCGGCACGACGGACTGGTTGGTTTCGATGACCGTGGCGCCCGGATTGAGGGCGTGGAGGATGGCCAGCACGCGCCGGCGCTCGTCGGCCCCCACCATGTCGACCTTGTTGAGCACGATGACATTGGCAAACTCGATCTGTTCCGTGAGCAAGTTGGCCAGCTGGCGGTCATCGCCCTCGCCCGCGATTTCGCCACGCTGCTCCAGGCTGTCTTCGCTGTGGAAATCGTTGAGCAAGTTGGCGCAGTCGACCACGGTGACCATGCAGTCGATGCGCGCCACGTCGTTCAGGCTGTCGCCATGCTCGTCCTCGAAGTCGAAGGTGGCGGCCACGGGCATCGGCTCGCCCACGCCCGTCGATTCGATCAGCAGGTAGTCGAAGCGGTCCTCCGCGGCCAGGCGCCGCACTTCCAGCAGCAGGTCGTCGCGCAGGGTGCAGCAGATGCAGCCGTTCGACATTTCCACCAGTTTTTCTTCCGTGCGCGACAGGGCCGCACCGGCCGCCTCGGCGCTGTCCTTCACCAGCGAAGCGTCGATATTGACGTCGCTCATGTCGTTGACGATGACGGCCACGCGCTTGCCTTCGCGGTTGCGCAGTATGTGGTTGAGCAAGGTGGTCTTGCCGGCGCCGAGAAAGCCGGACAGGACGGTGACGGGGAGTTTGCGCTGGGTCATGGGTATCTTTCGGATGGGGGTGTTGATAGGGGCAAGCAAGGGGTGCAATGGATGCGGATTTTTAAATGCAAGTCGATTGCGTTTTGAATTATAATGCAGCTCACTTGCATTTGTGCGGCAATCTTTGCTTGCCTGCTACCGGAAAGAGAAACCATGCTCCACCTCGCCTCACTGACGTACGGCTATGACGACGCGTGCCCCGTGCTCGACATCGCCGCCTTCCACTTGCCCGCCGGGCGCCATGCGCTGCTGCTGGGACCGTCCGGCTCGGGCAAATCGACCTTGCTGCATCTGCTGGCAGGCATCCTGGCACCGCAGCAAGGCCGCCTGGAAGTGGCGGGCACGTCGCTGCCGGGCCTCTCGCCGCGCCAACGCGACAGCTGGCGCGGCAGCACCGTCGGCTTGCTGCCACAGCAACTGGCGCTGGTGCCCAGCTTGAACGTGCTCGACAATGTTTTGCTGCCCGCCTATGCCAGCGGCAAGCGGCCCGACCGGAACCGCGCGGCCAGCCTGCTGGGCCAATTGGGGCTGGCCGACAAGCTGGCCGCCTATCCGCACGCATTGAGCGGCGGCCAGCGGCAACGAACCGCCATCGCGCGCGCCGTCTTCATGCGCCCGCGGCTGATCCTGGCCGACGAGCCGACGGCCAACCTCGATGACGGCGCCTGCGCGGCCGTCGTCAACCTGCTGGCGCGGCAGGCGGCACAGGCTGGTGCCTCGCTCGTCATCGCCAGCCACGACGCGCGCGTGCTGGCCGCCTTGCCGGACGCCGCCGTGCTGCGCCTGCCTCGCGCCGGGCTGGCGCCATGAACGCGGTGACGCTGGCCTGGCGCGCCCTGCGCCACAAGCCGCTGGCATCGAGCCTGAATCTGCTGCTGGTGGCGATCGGCATCGCCATGATGACCTTCATCCTGGCCGTCTCCAGCCAGCTGGAGGAGCACGCCGGGCGCGATGCGCAGGGCATCGACCTCGTGGTGGGCGCGAAAGGCTCGCCGCTGCAGCTGATCCTGTCGTCCGTGTATCACGCTGACATTCCGACCGGCAACATTCCCGAGACCACGCTGGCGGCGGTCGCCGCGCAGCCATTGGTGAAGTCGGTCATCCCCCTGGCCCTGGGCGACAATTTCCACGGTTTCCGCATCGTCGGCAGCACGACGGCGCTGCTCGATCATTACGGCGCACAACTGGCGCAAGGCCGGCCGCCCTCGCAAGCGATGCAAGCCGTGTTCGACGCCCAGGCGGCGCGCGCCACGGGAGCGACCCTGGGCGCCACCTTCGCCGGTTCGCACGGGCTGGCGGCGGGCGGCGAACTGCACGACCACGCGCCCTACACGGTGGTGGGCATCCTCAAGCCGACGGGCACGGTGCTCGACCGCCTGATCGTCACGCCCGTCGCGTCCGTGTGGCGCGTGCACGAAACAGACCCCGACGAGCAGCCGGCCGAACCAGCCGCGACAACTCCCGAGCGCGAACTGACAGCCGTGCTGGTGCAATACGCGTCGCCGCTGTCCGCGATCACGCTGCCGCACTGGGTGAATAGCCAGCCAGGGTTGCAGGCGGCCCAGCCGGCGTTCGAGGCGGCACGCCTGTTCAACCTGCTGGGCGTGGGTATCGCCGTGCTGCGCGCCATCGCCGCCGGCGTGCTGCTGGTGGCGGCCTTGTCGCTGTTCGTCGCCCTGTATGGCGCGCTGGAAGAACGCAGGATGGATCTGGCCATCCTGCGCACCCTGGGCGCCTCGCCCTCCAAACTGCTGGGCCTGCTACTGACGCAGGGCTTGCTGCTGTCGTCGACAGGAGCGGCGCTGGGCTGGCTGCTCGGGCATGGCGGCGTCGCGCTGTTGCAGTGGAATATGGATGGCGAGCAAACGCTGAACTTGCAGGCCTGGCGCCTTGCGCCCGATGAAGCGTGGCTGCCCGTCATCGCCGCAGCCGTGGGCTTGCTGGCGGCCGCCCTGCCCGCCGCGCGCGCCTACCGCACCGATATCGCCGCCACCCTGGCGCGCCCGTGAAAGGAAAACGCAATGTTGCATCGCCTCTTGTTGAAACGCCTCGTACTGGGCGCTGGCGCACTGGCCGGCGCCAGCCTGCTGGCCAGCGCCTCCGCTTCCGCGCTGGCCGGCGCGCTGAACGAGCCGCCCTCGTTCTTCGCCCCCTTGACGGATATCCCGGGAGTGGTCTCGTGGAAACTGCTGGGCAAGGCCACCACCGTGAAGGCAAGCAAGGGCCGCATGGTGCCGAAGTACACGCCGGACATCCGCGCGCTCGACAATACGGACGTGAAAGTGCAAGGCTTCATGATGCCCCTGGAACCGGGCCAGAAGCAGAAGCATTTCCTGCTGACCGTCACTTCGGCCAGCTGTCCCTTTTGCCTGCCTGCCGGCCCGGAAGGCGTAGTCGAGATCAAGAGCCGCACGCCGGTCAAGTTCAGCTACGCGCCCTTCATCCTGCAGGGCAAGCTGACAGTGCTGGCCAGCGACCCCATGGGCCTGTACTACCGCATGACGGACGCCATCGTGGTGCCGCCATGAAAGCGTGGCTGCTGCCGCTGCTGATCTCCGGCAGCGCGACCGCCGCGCCGCTGCGCTTCGACCTGCCCCGCCTCGATGCGGACGGCAGCCTGGGCCTGCGCCAGTACCGGGGCCAGGCCGTGGTGCTCAATTTCTGGGCCAGCAATTGCCCGCCCTGCGTCCGGGAGTTGCCGATATTGAATGCCTACGCCGCCAGCGCGCCCCGGCAACGTCTGATCGGCATCGCCATCGATACGCGGGCAGCCGCGCAAGCGTTCCTGCGAAGCCACCCTGCCAGCTATCCCCAGGCCTTGGCCAGGCCAGACTTGTTGCCCATCTTTGGCAATCAAATCAATGGCTTGCCGTACACAGTGATTCTAAACTCTCAACATCAGGTCTGCACGCGGCGGCTGGGGCCCGTCGATGCGGCCTGGCTGGCCGGCGCCGTGGCCGCCTGCGCGCGCCCCTGATTCCATGCGCCCCGCGCGGCTGTCATGGTGGCGTCACATGGCGGCGTTACAGTCGCGTCCTTTGAATCTTTCCGAGGGCGGTAATGAAAACAAATTGGGTCATGCTGGCGGCGCTGGCAAGTGTGGGTCTCGTCGGTTGCAACGGCAGTTCGAATACGCCGGCGGTGCCGGCCATTCCCGAAGGCACGACGGTCACCGTGGCGCTGCTGGAAACGACGGACATCCATTCGAATGTCCTCAGTTATAACTACTATGCGCTGGCCGAGGACACGAGTCTGGGCCTGGAGCGCACGTCGACCCTGATCCAGGCGGCGCGCGCGGAAAATCCGAACAATGTCTTGCTCGACGATGGCGACGTCATCCAGGGTACCCTGCTGGCCGACCTGCAGGCCGTGGCCGCGCCCGTGCCTTGCAGCGGCACCCTGGCCGTGCACAAGGCCATGAACGCGCTGAAATACGACGCGGGCGGCATGGGCAACCATGAATTCAACTATGGCCTGGCTTACCTGAGCCAGATCACCAATACGGACTTCGGCATCCCCGGCGTGGTCAAGCCGACGGGCACTTGCGGCGCGCCCGCCTTCCCTTCCGTGCTGAGCAATGTCGTCGGCGTGGCCAGCGGCAAGCCCATCTTCCAGCCCTATACCGTGCTGCCCCGCGATTTCGATGCAACCGCGCCCGATGGCAGCAAGCTCAAGGTCAAGATCAATGTGGGCGTGCTGAGCTTTGTGCCGCCGCAAATCCTCGAATGGGACCAGAAGGTATTGGCTGGCAAGGTCAGCGTGACGGGCGTGCAGGAAGCGGCGAAACAGTACGTGCCGGAATTGCGCAGCAAGGGCGCCGACCTGGTCGTGGCCCTGTCGCATGGCGGCCTGGACACCAGCGCCTACAGCCCGAAGATGGAAAACGGCAGCTATCACCTGACCAGCACCGGCATCGATGCGCTGATGATCGGCCACTCGCACTTGATCTTCCCGAAAGGCAAGGAAGTGGGCGCGGCCGCGCTGGACGCCTCGTTTGCCGCCTTCCCCGCCAGCGCCAAGATCGACGCCGTCAACGGTTTCGTCAACGGCGTGCCCACCGTCATGGCGCAAAGCTGGGGCCGTCGCCTGGGCATCATCAAGCTGACGCTCGCCTACCAGGGCGGCAAGTGGGTGGTGCAGCCGGCCAAGACGACGGTCGAGTCGCGCGGCTTCAAGTACACGGATGGCACGACCCTCGTGAAAGCCGACCCGGCCATCGCGCCGCTGGTCGCCACCGAGCACGCGGCCACCATCGCCTACGCCAGGCAGCCGCTGGGCATCAGCACGGACTTCGAGATGTCGGCCTACTTCGCGCTGGTGGGCGATGTCAGCGCCATCCAGCTGGTGAACCAGGCGCAGCTCGACTACGTGAAGAACTTCATCGCCACCAGCACGGACGCCACTTTGTCGAGCTACAAGGACATCCCCGTCATCTCGTGCAGCGCGCCGTTCAAGGCGGGCCGCAACGGGCCGTCGGACTTCACGGACGTGGCCGCGGGCGCGACGCCGGCCGCGCCGATCGGCTTGCAGGTGCGCAATCCGGGCGACCTGTATTTGTATAGCAACAACAACTTGCAAGCCGTGAAGATCAAGGGGGCGGACTTGAAGGCGTGGCTGGAAACGTCGGCCAAGCAATTTGCCCAGATCGACCCGGCCAAGACGGCCGAGCAGGACCTGGTGCCGTCGTATGGCACGATCTATAACTATGACGTGTTCTATGCGGAAAACAATGCCCTGACGTACCAGATCGACGTGACGAAGCCGGCCGGCAGCCGCATCGTCAACCTCAGCTACAAGGGCGCGCCCGTGGCCGACAGTGCCGACTTCATCGTCGCCACCAACGATTACCGCGCCGGCGGCGGCGGCGCCGTGCCCGGCATCGACGGCAGCAAGACCATCATCAAGTCGCCCGATGCCAACCAGGCCGTGGTCAGCAACTACCTGGCCTCGCTCAGCACCAAGGGCGGCAAGGTGACGCTGGCGGCGAACGGCAGCGCGCGCAGCTGGAGCTTCGTCAAGACGGCCACGGCCGGCCCCGTGATCCTGCGCTCG
This sequence comes from Janthinobacterium sp. GW822-FHT07H10, assembly GCF_058798675.1. Lineage (NCBI taxonomy): Bacteria > Pseudomonadati > Pseudomonadota > Betaproteobacteria > Burkholderiales > Oxalobacteraceae > Janthinobacterium > Janthinobacterium sp. GW822-FHT07H10. The sequence continues at coordinate 360,483 of NZ_JBXAKS010000006.1, read as the reverse complement.
GCGCCGGGCCACCTGGCGCTGGCGCAAGGCAGCGGCATCGTCAACGTGGCGTCCGAAGGCGGCCTCGACGCCAGCGGCTTTGCCAAGTACAACATCGATCTGTCTAAATAATCCGTTGTGCAACTCAGGCGGGCCGGGACAGCGGTGGTCCCGGCCCGCCTTGATTGAAGGTAATCATGATGAAACACGCACTCTCCCTGCCCGCCGTCGTGCTGGCCGCAGCGCTGGCCGCCTGCCAGGCGTCGCCGCCGCCCACCTCGGCCGAGATCGAAGCCGTCGCCATGCATGCGCGCCAGGCGGGCGACCACAAGGCCGAGCGCCGCGTGCGCGGCTGGGCCAGCAAGGACATGCCCGTCGCCGAGCGCGAACTGGCGCTGATTTACCAGGCCAGGCCCGAGCGCCGCGCCGATGCCCTGACCCTGTTCGAACAGGCGGCCCGCGCCGGCGACACGGAAGCCGCGTTCGAACTGGGCCAGATGCTGCGCGCGGCCGCGCCGGAACAGGCGTGGCCATGGTACCGCCAGGCGGCGCAGCAAGGCCACGCGAAAGCTGCGCTAATGCTGGGCCTGCTGGCGGCGAATGGCGAAGGCGTGCCGAAAGACCAGGCGGAGGCGGCGCGCTGGCTGGACAGATCGAGCGCGCTGGGCAATGCACACGCCATGTTTTTGCTTTACAACGCCTACCGCGAAGGCCGCGGCGTGGCGCGCGACCCGGCCAAGGGCCGCGAGTTGCTGGAAGAAGCGGCCCACCACGAATACCCGCCCGCCATCCAGGAACTGGCCATGACGCTGCAGGCCGACGATGCGCTGCGCGCCGGCCACCTGATGAAGGAAGCGACGGAGCACCGGCACAACAACTGGAACCGGTTTTAAGCCGGCTCAAGGCCAGGCCCTATTTGCGAGTGGAAAGCAGCTTGCAGGCATAAGCTGGCCCGGCACGCACAGGTGTCCGTGCGCCATCGGATCGCGAGGCAAGCATGGCAGACCAGCGGACGGGCCCGATGAAGCACGGCGACTTGCCATTCAGCTATCCGGACGGCCCGGCCCCGGGCGACGACCCGGCAGCGGCATCCCCGACAGCGCGCTGCTGAACCGCCACCATGGCATGCGGTGCGATACAGCGGCAACAGCTGGTCGGGCGGCAGCCTGCAGACAGCATTGAAATGCGAACGCCTGATCCGGCGCCACTTGCCGGCCGGAATACGCGGCCATGCGGCCGTGCCGGACTGGCTGCGAACGAACTGGGTCAACTATCCCCGACACGGCAGGCATGCTGCCGCAGCTTTGCGCTGCGTCAACGGTGTTGGGGTAGACATTGCCGAAGGGCTATGATGGACGCGCCGCCTCCACGGAGGCGGCGGGGCTGCTGCCGGCCCCGAAATGGATTACACTGAATTTGCTTTTTAGAAATTGATTGCTCTGGACCAGCCTCGGTGAGTCGGTACGTCAGTACTGCCTGCTCAACCCAGCCAGTGTTTGGGTAGGCGCCTTGGCTCGTCCGTTGACCTCCCTATAAAGAAAGAGTCCAATGAAAAAGCTGACCACCGCCTTTGGCGCGCCTGTTGTAGACAATCAAAATATCCAGACGGCCGGTCCGCGCGGCCCGGCCCTGTTGCAAGATGTCTGGTTCCTGGAAAAGCTGGCCCACTTCGACCGCGAAGTCATTCCGGAACGCCGCATGCACGCCAAGGGCTCGGGCGCACACGGCACGTTTACCGTCACGCACGACATCACGCGCTATACGCGGGCGAAAATCTTTGGCGAAGTGGGCAAGAAAACGCCGATGTTTGCGCGCTTTTCCACGGTGGCCGGCGAACGGGGCGCGGCCGATGCGGAACGCGACATCCGCGGCTTCGCCCTGAAGTTTTACACGGAAGAAGGTAATTGGGACCTGGTCGGCAACAATACACCCGTCTTCTTCATGCGCGACCCCTTGAAATTTCCCGACCTGAACCACGCCATCAAGCGCGACCCGCGCACCGGTTTGCGCAGCGCCAACAGCAACTGGGACTTCTGGACCTCGCTGCCGGAAGCCCTGCACCAGGTCACCGTGGTGATGAGCGACCGCGGCCTGCCGCGCAGCTTCCGCCACATGCACGGCTTCGGTAGCCATACCTTCAGCTTCCTGAATGCGCAAAACGAGCGTTTCTGGGTCAAGTTCACGTTTAAAACCCAGCAAGGCATACAGAATCTGACGGATGCGCAGGCCGAGGAACTGGTGGGCAAGGACCGCGAAAGCTCGCACCGCGACCTGTATGAAAGCATCGAGAACAAGGACTTCCCGCGCTGGACCCTGTACGTGCAGATCATGCCGGAAAAAGAGGCAGGCACTTACCACATCAACCCGTTCGACCTGTCGAAAGTGTGGCCGCACGGCGACTATCCATTGATCGAAGTAGGCGTGCTGGAATTGAACCGCAATGCCGACAACCACTTTGCCGAAGTGGAACAGGCGGCCTTCAACCCGGCCAATGTGGTGCCCGGCATCAGCTTTTCGCCGGACAAGATGCTGCAGGGTCGCTTGTTTTCGTATGGCGATGCGCAGCGCTACCGCCTCGGCGTCAACCACAGCCACATTCCCGTCAACGCGCCGAAGTGCCCGTTCCACAGCTACCACCGCGACGGCCAGATGCGCGTCGACGGCAACCAGGGCGGCACCCTGGGCTATGAGCCGAACAGTCAGCAGGAATGGGCGGAGCAGCCCGATTTCCGCGAGCCGCCGCTCAGCATCGAGGGCGCGGCCGACCACTGGAACCACCGCGTCGACGAGGATTACTATTCGCAGCCGCGCGCCCTGTTCCGCCTGATGACGCCGGCACAGCAGCAAGCCCTGTTCGAGAATACGGCGCGTGCCATCTCGGGCGCGTCCGACGAGGTCAAGCAACGCCACATCGGCAACTGCACCCTGTGCGACCCGGCCTATGGCGCCGGCGTGGCCGAGGCGATTAGCCGCCTGAGCAAGTAAGACCCGCACGCAAGACCCGCACCTCCTGCCGCGGCGACAGCCTGCGGCAGGAAATGCCTGCTCGCGCCTCGGGCAATACGGGACGGCGGCCAGGCGGCGGTCGGATAAGCGTCCGATGGCGATCTGATGGCTATCTAATAACGCGAGCTGGCGACGCGAGCTGACACCGGCCAGGCAAACACACGACAAGCTGCAGCGGCAGCCGCCGCGTGCAAGGACGCCGCCCGGTGCCTGACCAGGCGCCCGCGCCCGCCACGGTCCCGGAATGCTGCTTACCAGCGCTGGATATCGATCTGGCCCGTGATGCTCGTTTCCACCGGATAACCTTCTACTTGCAGCGGCACGCGCGGCTTGACGGACGAGTCGCGCAGGTACACGACGATGGCTTCCCGGCCGATGGCCGTTTGCCCAAGGCTGACGCCTTCGACGCCGTCGATGGCCATCAGTGCCCGCTCATTGCGCCGCTTTGCCGCTTCCAGCCGGCCGTGCGGCTGCGTTTGCCCGCCCAGGCCGCCGCCCGCCGCGGCCTGTCCGCCGCCGTCCGGCAGGTAAGGCATGGCCGCATCTTCAAAGACGGCGTACGGCGCCTGTACGAATTTACTGTTTGACATGACAAGCCCTCCTGATGCTGTCCATGATACACCCGGCAAACCGGCGTCGCCACCGCCGCCGCCTGCCGGGCAGCAGCATGCGCGGCAGGCGCCACTGACAAGTTCATCATCGTGCAAGGAGCGGCGTTATGCAAGGTGGCGTCACGCCGCCGCGTCACTGCACTCAGGTGTACAGGTTGATGTCGAGGGCCACCACCACCCGGCGCATCTGGTTGGCGAACGTGATGTTGCCGCCGCCGGCAAACAGCAGGCCGACGGGATTGCGCTGCTGGTTCCAGGTCCAGATGGACGAGCCGGAATCGCCGCCCGCACTGAAGGCCCCGCTGACGCCCGTGATGGCGATCTGGTCCTGGAACAGCGCGATCCTGCCGCCGCCATAGTTGACGTTGATGGTGGCGCCCAGGCCCGTGATGCGGCCCTGCGTCAGTTGCGTCGTGCGCCCTGACTTGCCGACCAGCATGCCCAAGGCGGGCGCCACCAGCGCGTTGCTGATGCGGAAATAGGCAGGCACGCCGCCGCTGAGGAAGACCAGTTCGGGACGCACGCGGTCTGGCCAGGCCCAGCCGGTGGCACAGTCGACGAAATTGACGCCGCCGCTGAAATTGATGGGCACGAAGCGCTCGAGTACCGCCACCTGGTCTTGCGGACACCTGCCGCCATCGATGGGGCCAGGCTGCACGATGCAATCGTTGAACACGGCATTGTTCGAGTTGGCCAGCACGTGATTATTGCTCAGTATCATCAGGCGGTTGTTGCGCGGCGCGCTGCGGCCCACGGCCAGGCAGCCGATGGTGCCGGCCGTGATGCGGAAATGCCCGACCGAAACCCCGCCCGGCGCCGGGCGCAGGCGGAAACGGTGCGGCTGCGCATCGATGATGCCCGTGACGACGATATTCACGGGCACACTGTCGCTGGCCACGGCGCGCACGCCCATGGCGCCCACGATGGCCGCCTTGGCGCGGTCGACGGAGGTCGGCTCGGCTACATACAGGGTCAGGGCCGGCATGCCCGGCTCGCCGGACGAACTGTCGCTGGCGCCCTCGCCCAGGCCGATCGACACGCCCTGGATATTGCCCGAATCGCTGAAGGCGTCGGCGGCGCGCACGCCCCCCGCCTGCAGGATGGCCTGGCGCATGCCGTCCTCGATGCTGCGCTTGATTTCCAGTAACTCCATGCTGACGCCGCTCAAGGCATCGGATACTTCCGATACGGACGCGCTCTCGATATTGCCGTCGCCGTCGCCGGGATCGGCAAACTGGTTCACTGCCTCTTCGTCGTCCGCACTCTGTCCCTTGCCAGCCGCGCCGCCCGGCGGCGCGCTGAAACCATTGTCATTGCCGATCATGTCGTTCTCCTCGTGGGTCGCTCTGGAAGTCCAGTGTGGGCCGGCCACGGCACCCGGTATTGATCTGGATTCAACTGTGCTGCGCAGGAGCGCCGTGCGCCACCTGTGTTCAATGCGCCGTAAATAGTTCCGTTTTTAAGCTTGAGCGAGATCAGGCGTGCGACTAGAGGCTGCGCCGTATACTGGGTCAATCAACTAGCCGCAGCGCCACCGCGTGACGGCAGGGATGGAAAAACAATGACGAGCCCAGGCAGCACTCACCAGCCCCCCGACGATGCGCGCAAGTCTGCAACGCCGGCAATGGCGCCGCTACTCGATGGCGCCCCGCAGGCGGGGCATCAGGACGATGCGCCGCGCGCCCGCTTCGCCCATGACATGGCGGCCTATGCGGCGCAACACCGCATCACGCCCTGGCGCGGCCAGTTTGCCGATTTTCTCGAGCAAATCCTGCCCACGGGCGCCACCTTGCTGGCACGCAACGCCCACCAGTACCTGTGGGACATGATGCGCTGGAACGGCCAGACGGATGGCGGCGGGCGTTTCCGTTGCCGCCTGTTCGACGACGAACTGTTCGGCATCGACGAAGCGATCGATCGCGTTGCCGCCTATTTCAAGGCGGCCGCCGCCGGTTCCGAAGTGGGCCGGCGCATGCTGCTATTGCTGGGGCCGCCGTCGGGCGGCAAGTCGACCATGGTGATCCTGCTCAAGCGGGGACTGGAGGAATACAGCCACAGCAGCGAAGGCGCGCTGTACGGCATCGATGGCTGTCCCGTGCATGAATCGCCGCTGCACCTGGTGCCGCACGGCATGCGCGCCGACTTTCGCGCCAGCTACGGCGTCGAGCTGCAGGGCGAACTGTGCCCCCATTGCCGCGCACGGCTGGAAGAACAGTATGCGGGCGACTTCCTGCGCATGCCCGTCGAACGCATCCACATCTCCGAGGCCGGCCGCTGCGGCATCGGCACGTATGCGCCGCACGACCCCACCACGGCCGACCTGGCCGACCTGGTCGGTTCCGTCGACCTGTCGAAGGTGGCGCAATACGGCGACGAGGGCGATCCGCGCGCCTGGTCGTGGTCGGGCGCCGTGTACGCGGCCAGTCGCGGCATGCTGGAAATGATCGAGATCCTCAAGGTCAAGCGCGAATTCCTGTACCTGCTGCTGACCTTGACGCAGGAAAAAAACGTCAAGGTATCGCGCTTTCCCCTGATTTACCTCGATGAAAGCATCGTGGCCCACACGAACCTGGCGGAATTTCGCAAATTCCTGCAAGAAAGTGAAAACGAGGCCTTGCTCGACCGCATGGTCATCGTGCAAGTGCCGTACACGCTCAACTATCGCGAGGAAGCGCGCATCTACCGCAAGCTGATCCTGTCGGCCGCGCCCGCCTTCCGCGGCGTGCACCTCGATCCCCACGTGCTGCATGCGGCGGCCGTGTTCGCCATCCTGAGCCGGCTGCCCGAAGCCGAAGACAAGGAAGCCGAACTGGTCAAGAAGCTGCGCATCTATGCGGACGAAGACGTGGACGACTTGCCGCATGCGGAAATCCGGCGCATCCGCGAGCGCGACAAGGCGCCCGACGAGGGCCTGGCCGGCGTCTCGCCCCGCTTTGTCATCAATGCCCTGTCGCATGCCATCATCGCGGCCCGGCGCAACAGCCTGTCCACCATGGACGTGCTGCTGGCCCTGAAGGATGGCATCGAAAGCGATGCCCGCATCGAACCCCGGCGCAAGCGCAAGTGGATCGATTATCTGGTGCTCACGCGCAAGGATTTCTATAACCGCTGGGTCAAGGCCGACGTGCACAAGGCACTGTTTGTCTCGTTCGAGCAGGAAGCGCAGGATTTGCTCAACAAGTATCTCGACGAAGTCGAGGCCATGCTCGACAACCGCCAGATCCGCGACCCCATCACCAGCGAGGAACGCCGCCCGGACGAGCGCTTCCTGCGCGCCGTGGAAGAAAAAATCCATATCAGCGACTCGGGCAAGCAGTCGTTCCGCCAGGAAGTGGTGCGCAAGGCCATGGGCGCCTTCAAGCGGGGCGAAGTGTTTGGCCTGGGCAGTCACGCGCAGTTGCACGATGCGATACAGCAATATCTGTTCGAGCAGCGGCGCGACGTGCTGCGCCTCGTCAGTTCAGCCAAGCGTCCCGACGATGACGTGCGTGCGAAAATTTCCGCCGTCGAGCAGCGCCTGGTCGACGAATACGGCTATGACGCCCACAGCGCGCGCGAAGCGCTCAACTACGTCACCACCTTGCTAGCGCAGGAGTAGCGATGCCCACCACCAACACGCCAGGCAGCGGCAAGCACGACGGGGGGCCGCTACCGGACGACGCGATGGGTGGAGCGGGTGCGGCGTTGCCGGCGGATACGAACGCCAACGCGGACGGGAACGCGGGTCTGGCGCCGGCCGGGCATGGCCGCGACTTCAGCCGGCCCTGGTATGCGCTGTTCTCGCGCGGTGCGCGCGACTGGCTGCGCCACAACCAGAAAGTGCGCGAAGCCGTGCAGGCGCACTTGCCCGAGCTGATTGCCGGCCCTGACCTGATCGGCGGAGCGCAGCAGCGCACGGTGCACGTGCCCGTACGCCTGCTCGAGCATGCCCATTTCCGCCTGGCGTCCGCGCGCAACAGCATCGGCGCGGGCCAGGGCGAAGGCCAGCCCGGCGATATCCTGCGCGCGGCGCGCCCGGCTGTCACGGGCGAAGGCGAGGCGCAAGGTGAAGGCGGCAATGGCGAGGGTGAAGTGCGGCTGCTGCTGGAATTTGCCGTTGACGACATCCTCGACTGGCTGTGGGATGAGCTCAAGCTGCCGCATTTGCAGCCGCGCCACCTGAGCGCTATCGACGAGGTGCAACTGGTGCGCACCGGCCTGGACCGGCATGGCGCCCGCTCGCGCCTGGACCGGCGGCGCACGGTGAAGGAAGCCATCAAGCGACGCGCGCTGCAAACGCAGGCCGTGCCCTTCACCAACGATGACTTGCGCTATCGGCAAGTAGCGCAGCAAGCACGGCCCAGCGCGAATGCCGTCGTGTTTTTCGTGCTCGACGTGTCGGCCAGCATGGCGCAGGCCGAGCGCAAGCTGGCCAAATCCTTCTTCTTCTTTGCCTTGCAGGGCTTGCGCCGCAGCTATGCGCGCGTGGAAACGCGCTTCATCGCCCACACGACGCGGGCCTGGGAGTTTTCCGAGGCCGAGTTTTTCCAGGTCAATGGCATGGGCGGCACTATGGCGTCGAGCGCCTTCCGCCTGAGCCGAGAACTGTTGCAGGAACGCTATGCGCCCGGCCGCTACAATGCTTATCTGTTCTACGCCTCCGATGGCGAAAATTTCAGCGAAGACCGTGACGCCAGCAACCTGGCCCTGGGCGAACTGGCCGCCTTGCTCAACTATATGGGCTATGTGGAAACGCTGCCCGGCGTGGCGCGCAGCCTGGAAACGGAAATGCACCGCCTGTGCGCCGAACTGGAACGCCGGGGCTTGCCCTTGTACAGCAGCATACTGGCCAAGCCCGACGATGTCTGGGCCGCCATCCAAACCTTCTTCCAGCACGAAGCCGCCGCGACCGGAGAGGCGCCATGCTGACGCGAAGGCCAGCGCCGGGCCACGCGCCCCAAGGTAGCAGCCATGGTGGCGACAGCCACGGCGGCGATGCCGGCGCCTTGGCCAGCTATGCGGCGCGCATCGAGGCGCTGGCGCTGGAGGCGGGCCTGGTGTTTCCCCGCGTCGATTTCGAGCTCGTACCCGACAGTTTCATGGCTGAAATCGCCATCTATGGCTTGCCTGTGCGCATGCGCCATTGGTCGTTCGGCGTGCGCTACATCCACCAGCTGGTCCACCAGAAGATGGGCAATTCACATATCTTCGAAGTCATGTTTCCCGGCGACCCCTGTCATGCGTACATGGCCGAACATAATTCCGTGGCAGAAAACACCCTCGTCACGGCCCATGTGCTGGGCCATGCGGACTTTGCCAGCCGCAACGAGCTGTTCATCCGCTTCGGCGCCATGGCGGGCCAGCACATTCTGGAACAAAGCGCGGCGCGCGCGCAGCGCATCGAGACGGCGCTGCAGCATCATGGCCAGGACCAGGTCGAAGCCGTGCTCGACGCGGCGCTCGCCCTCGAACAGCACGTGGACATCCATGCCGCCCTGCATCGCCCACCCTACCCCGATGCGCCGGACGCATCCGCTGCCACCGCCTGGCGCCACGGCCCTGCCGCCAGCGGGGGCGCCGGCGATGCCGTTAGCAGTACCGCTGCCGCCCTGCCCGGCCCGTTTGCCCGGCGTTACCAGCGCTTGCCGGGCGAAGCGGCCGCGCGCGCGGCGCAGGAGGCGGCGCGGGCGCGGTTGGCGCAGCGTCCGCTGCTGCCGCCCCGGCCGGAATACGACTTGCTGTGGTTCATCGCCCATCATGCGCCGGAGATGGCCGATTGGGAACGCGACATCTTCCTGGCCGTGCGCGAAGAGTCGTTTTACTTCTATCCCGTCTATGCCTGCCAGATCATGAACGAAGGCTGGGCTTCGTACTGGCATGCGCGGCTGCTGCGCGAGGCGGATTTTTTGCCGCCGGAACTGTATCTGTCCGCCATCAAGTCCCATTCGGACGTGGTGCGCCCGTATGCGGGCGAGCATCAACTGGCGCTGGCCGTCAATCCCTACCACCTGGGTTTTTGCATGTGGGAACAGATCATCGAACGCGAAGGATTGGCGCGCGCCCGTCAAATTTGCCAGGAAGACGATGATTTCAGTTTCATCCGCAATTATCTCGATGCGGAACTGGCCGACCGCCTGGGCCTGTTCGTGCATGAAAGCCGGCGCGATGGCGAAACGCGGCTGGCCAGCCGCGAGCTGCCATCGATCCGCGAAGCGATCCTGGCGCCCAAATACAATTATGGCGCACCCAGCATTGCCATTACCTTGCTGAAAGACGATGGCAGCCTCGTCCTGCGCCACGAACACCAGCGCGATGGCCGTGGCCTCGACCTGGAACAGGCGGAACGGGTGCTAGCCTACATCGCCCGCGTCTGGCGCCGCCCCATCAGCCTGCACACGGCCGACTTCCGCGGCACGCCACGGGTGCTCAACAGCAAGATGGATGGCACTGCGGCTCTGGCAACCAGTGCCTCCGTTTCACCATTAACCCATACAAAACACGGCAGCATGCAAAAGCCGTGCGCCTGATGCTTGCTCGACCTCCAGCACCTAAACCACATCCCCCAGCGGGCCATGTCCGCTGATACTACAAATGGTTACGGGTGTTGTGGCACGCCGTCAGAGGATATCAACTGTAAAAATATAGGGAGGCTGATAAGAATTTAAGGCCGAACGGTTAAAACCATAAAGGTTCGCGGCAAGGAACTCAGCAGCCTGGCGAGTTTGCGGCGAATTTCTGCTCCGAAAAAGTAACATTGCATCAGTCGCGCAGTTTACGACCAACGTCGCGAGATTGGAATTTCTAAATCTTCAACTTCCCTCCATATCAAAAATACCGCTAGACTTCGCTTCGCAATAAATGTGAGAATGTGTGACTATTCAAAGATTTTATACCTGTAAAATCCTTAATATTTTACAGATTAGGATGATTTTCACCAATTATTTACACCATCATAATTTAATTTATTAATTAACACTTAATTCATAATATAACAATGGCACTTACACTGACAATTGGACGAGAGCGAGAGAGAGTAACCTTTGATGGAGCCATATCACTCCAAGATCTTCGAAGGGTATATGCCGTACTCCACGAAACAGTTAATATTCGTGGCTATACAGAGATTTCACTTGATTTTACAAGATGTTCAAATGCTCAAACAAGCGCAATGGTGCCTTTATGTGCACACATTCTATCTTTAAGGCACAATAGAATTGATTTCTCAGTGATACTTCCTAGCGATGATAGAGTTAGGCGTGTATTTATAAACGCAGGATGGGCAAATTTTATGTGTCCACGGCAATTTGATGCCCCTCGCAGAAATACACTTAATAGACAATACCCCGCTGTGCAATACAAGACGCATGAAGAGCAGGAGGAACTCCTTAATGATATATTGGAAAAAATACTAGAAGTTATTCCAAATTTAAATCGATCTACTTTCGCGGCAGTAGAGTGGGCATTAAATGAAATTTCAGACAACGTAATAAATCATAGCCAATCATCCATCGGTGGAATTCTTCAAATAAATGTTTTTGATAGGACAACGAATAAAGTTGAGTTCACAATTGCTGATGCGGGGATTGGGGTTCCTGCCACTCTTCGACAAGCCAAACCAGAAATACAGTCTGATGCTGATGCATTAATGCAAGCAGTGAAATCTGGCGTCACCAGAAATTCAAGTGATTTTCAAGGAAATGGCCTTTACGGCACGCTAGAGATTTGCAGAGTAAGCAATGGGCGTTTCTCGTTAAATGCAGGGAATGGCTTCCTATTAAGATCAGTTGATGGCGTGGTTACAGCGAGAAATGAATCTGTTCCTTTTAATGGTACAAGCGTAGATGCAATAATCGACTTTTCTGAACCTGCACTTTTAGAACGAGCACTTGCAATAGAAGGGAGAATACACAATCCCGTTGACTACATCGAGCTAAAATATGAAAGAGAAGATCTAACATCGATTCCCTTCAACCTAAATGAACAGTCAATATCATATAGGTCCAGGCCGGCTGGCCGTCCAGTATTCACAAAACTTGAAAATATTATAAATGCATGTCCCGGGCAAACTATTGTCGTTGACTTTAATGGAATCGCTGTAGTTTCAAGTAGTTTTGCCGATGAAGTTTTTGGAAAGCTATTTGTTAGCTTAGGTCCAATGAAATTTATGCAGGCTATTCGAATGATAAATATCAACTCTACAGTCCAGGCCCTAGTGGATCGAGCGATCACTCAACGGATGCAAAATCCACAGCAGAGCAGATAGGGCAACCGAATACACTCCCTCCCCAAAAAAAATTTCATGCAACAATCATGACTAAATAGCGATCGACAAACGGCTCAGAAGCAACAATAGTTCAGTCCATGTATATGCGTCCTACCTTGGGCTTTCTTCTCAGCATCATCACATACACGCTATGACTCATCGATGTCACATCGGTGCGACGTGTGTGGCCTGCGCCGCGTACCAGGCGATAGTCTCCCGCAAGCCTTGTGCCAGGTCGTGCGTGGGCACGTAGCCGAGCAGACGGGCCGCCTTGGCGATGTCGGCCTGCGAGTGGCGCACGTCGCCGGGGCGAAATTCGCCATATTGGGGCGCCAGCGGCACGTGCTGCGGACAGATGGCTAGCAGCATGCGCTGCATGGTGGCGTGCAGCTGCGTCAGGCTGGTGCGGGCGTTGACGGCCACGTTGTAGACCTGGTTGACGGCGGCCTGGTCGGCGCACGTGGCGGCAAGGATATTCGCCTGCACGGCATTATTCACGAAGCAAAAGTCGCGGCTGGTGGCGCCGTCGCCGTGGATCTGCACGGGCTGGCTCGCCAGCATGGCCGCGATCCAGCGCGGTATCACGGCCGCATAGGCACCCAGCGGATCTTGCCTTGGGCCGAAGACATTGAAATAGCGCAAGCCCACGGCCCGGGTGGCGTAGCAACGCGCATACACGTGTGCGTACAGTTCGTCGATATATTTACTCAGCGCATACGGCGACAGCGGTGCGCCGATATGCTGCTCCACTTTCGGCAAGGCCGGGTGGTCGCCGTAGGTCGCGCTCGAGGCCGCATACACGAAGCGCTGCACGCCGGCGGCGCGCGCGGCGGCCAGCATGTTGAGAAAGCCGCCGACATTGACGGCATGGCACAGCAAGGGGTCTTCCAGCGAGCGCGAGACGGAGCCGAGCGCCGCCTGGTGCAACACATAATCGACGCCGTCGCAGGCGGCGGCGCAGGCCGGCAAGTCGCGGATATCGGCTTCGAGGAAGTCGCAGCGCCGCCACGCCTCTTCGCCCACGCTGGCGCGTACTTGCTCGAGATTATGCCGGTGCCCCGTCATGAAATTGTCGAGGCCGCGCACCTGCTGGCCCAGCTTCAGCAGGGTTTCCATCAGGTGCGAGCCGATGAATCCTGCCGCGCCTGTGACGAGCCAGCGTCGCGGCGCCTGCCCCAGCCCGGCGCAAGCCTGCGCATAGGCGGCAGCTCCCGCGCCGGCGCCGCTGGCCGCTGCCGCGCCGGCAACAGCGGCGGCACCGGCACTGGCCGCAATAGGGGTCGCGCTGGCCTCCCCCACTGCGGCGGCTGCGGGACCGGCAGCGCCGGCAATGCCGCCCCCTGCGGCGCCCGGTGCCCGGGAGTCCTGGCCGCGCGCCGGCAGCGGGCCGGCCGCAATGCATTGCGGAGCCGCCATCACAGCCGCCACACGTGCAAGCCTGCCTCTTCCAGCGGACGCGGGTCGAAATGCGACTTGATGTCGATGAAACAGCCGTTTTCCACCACCTTGGCCTGGTAGTCGGCCAGCGGCCGGGCCAGCAGCGCCTGGTGCGACACGGCGCTGATGATGGCTTGCGCCTGCGGCAGCTGCTCCCAGCTTTCCAGCGTCAGGCCGTATTCTTCCAGCGCTTCGCGGCCATCGGCGACAGGGTCGTGCACATGCACCTGCACGCCGTACGATTGCAGTTCATGGATCATGTCGACCACCTTCGAATTGCGCAGATCGGGGCAGTTTTCCTTGAACGTCAGGCCCAGCACGTTGACGTGCGAGCCTTTCAGCTTGAAGCCGGCGCGCACCATTTCCTTGATGGTTTTTTCCGCCACGAACTTGGCCATGCCGTCGTTGATGCGGCGCCCGGCCAGGATCACGTGCGGGTGGTAACCGAGCATTTCCGCCTTGTGCGTCAGGTAGTAAGGGTCGACGCCGATGCAGTGGCCGCCCACCAGGCCGGGCCGGAATGGCAGGAAATTCCATTTCGTGCCGGCCGCCTGCAGCACTTCCAGGGTATCGATGCCGATGCGGTCGAAGATGATGGCCAGCTCGTTCATCAGCGCGATATTCAGGTCCCGCTGCGTGTTTTCGATGACTTTCGCCGCTTCCGCCACGCGGATGCTGGAGGCCCGGTGCACGCCGGCCCCGACCACGCCTTCGTACAGGCGCGCCACTTGCTCGAGCGTCCCGGCATCGTCGCCGGAGACCACCTTGCGGATGCTGTGCAGGGTGTGCGCCCTGTCGCCGGGGTTGATGCGCTCGGGCGAGAAGCCCACGTGAAAATCCTCCTTCCAGCGCAAACCCGAATGCTGTTCCAGCAAGGGGATGCAGATGTCCTCGGTGGCGCCCGGATACACGGTCGATTCGTAGATGACGGTGGCGCCGCGCCGCATGTGGCGGCCGACGGCGGCGCTGGCGCCGGCCAGCGCGGAAAAATCGGGATTATGCGCGGCGTCGACGGGCGTGGGCACGGCGACGACGATGAAATCGGCCAGTTGCAGCTCGGCCGGGTCGCAGCCCACGCTCAGCCACTGCGCGGCGCGCAGCTGCTCCGTGCTTACCTCGCCCGTCGGGTCGATGCAATTGCGGTAGCTTTCCACCTTGCGCGCCGACAAGTCAAAGCCGATGGTGCGCTGGCGCGTGCCGAACGCGACGGCCAGCTGCAAGCCCACATAGCCCAGTCCCACCACCGCCACCACGCCCGCGTTGCTGTCCATGATATGTGCTCCGTATGGTTGCGGCCAGACTGTCGCCGTCCGGGAAATTCTACGGTCGCGGCACCGGCCATTCTTGAGCGGGAACAAGAAACCGGGCGTGGCCACGGTGGCGGCCGCGCCCATTCGCCAGCCTGTTGAGCGCAATCAAGGAGGCCGGCGGCCATCTTTTTAAGCTAGGACCTGTCGCTGCAGACAAGGTCCGCCTTGCCGGCGCACCGGCAAGGCAGCCAGGACGCGGACAGCTCCGCAGCAACAGGCCGCGCAGGATGGTGTCCTGGCCGCCGGCGGCTGGAGGCAAGGTGCCGCGCACCGCCGCAAGCAGGACAACAGAACAATGCAGGGGGCTTGCCGGCTCCCGGCCCATCGCACGTGCACGCGTTTACCGGAGACTTCCATGGCCCGTCCCTTCCCGCCCTGCCTTTCCCGCCTGCCTGCCGCCGCGCTGTGCTGCGCCCTGCTGCTGCCGGCCCTGACGGGCTGCCATGGCACGCAGGACAGTGCATCCCTGCTGGCCGACGCGCAGCAGTACCGCCAGAAGGGCGAGGCGCGGGCCGCCATCATCCAGCTGAAGAACTTGCTGCAAAAGGAACCGGAAAACGCGGCCGCGCGGCTGCTGCTGGGCAGTATCTATCTCGACACGGGCGAGGCGCTGTCGGCGGAGAAAGAATTGCGCAAGGCGAAATCGCTGGGCCTTACCCAGCAGCAGGTGATGCCGCTGCTGGGCAAGTCCTGGCTGATGCTGGGCCAGTTCGACAAGGTGCTGGCCGAGGTCGCCGACGATGCGGCCCAGCCGCCATCCGTGCAGGCCCTGCGCGGCGACGCCCTGCTGGCCCTGGGCCGGCAGGACGCGGCGCGCACCTTATATACGCGCATGCTCGACGGCCATCCCGGCCAGGTGGAAGCGCTGCTGGGCCTGGCGCGCATCGCGGCGCTGGAACAGCAGCTGACGGCCGCCGAGCTGCTGCTGGCGCAGGCGTTAAAGTCCGCGCCGGCCAGCCTCGACGCCTTGCGCCTGCAGGGCGACTTGCAGCGGTTGCAGGGCAAGAACGGGGCCGCGCGCCTGGCCTACCAGCAGATACTCAAACTGAAACCCGGCGATACGCAGGCGCATATCGACCTCGCCAACCTCGACATCGTGGAAGGCCGCTTTGCGGAAGCGGCGGCACGGCTGGCCACGGCGCGCAGGTCGGCGCCCGGCAGCCTGGGCCTGCTGCAGGCGCAGGCGCTGCTCGATTTTCGCCAGGGCAAGCACAAGGCCGCCCTGCAAGCGTTGCAGCTGGTGCTCAAGGCCGCGCCCGAGCACATGCCGTCCATCCTGCTGGCCGGCGCCGTGCAACTGGCGCTCGGTTCGCCGCAACTGGCGGAGAGCTACCTGCGGCGCTTCCTGGCCGTGTATCCGCAGCATCTGTATGCCGTCAAGATGATGGCCTCGATCGAATTGATGCGCGGCAAGACCGATGCGGCCATCGACCTGCTGCTGCCCGTGCTGACGGCCTTTCCCGAGGACGTGGAATTGCTGTCGCTGGCCGGTGAGGCGCATTTGCGGGCGCGCCGCTACGACAAGGCCACGGCGTATTTTGAGAAGGCCAGCACGCTGGCGCCGGACACGGCCAAGCTGCATGCGGCGCTGGGCATCAGCCGTCTGGGCATGGGCGAAAACAGCCGCGCCATCAACGAGCTGGAGCGGGCAAGCATGCTCGACAAGAGCACGCCGCAGGCGGGCACCATGCTGGTGATGACCCTGCTGCGCAACAAGCAGAACGACAAGGCCCTGGCCAGCGTAAAGTTGATGGAAGAGCAGCAAAAAGGCACGAATCCCGTGCTGCTGAACCTGAAAGGCGGCGTTTACCTGGCGCTGCGCGACGTGCGGGCCGCGCGCGCCAGTTTCGAGCAGGCATTGGAGATGGACCCCGTCTACCTGCCGGCCCTGAACAACCTGGCGCAGATCGACCTGGCCGAGAAAAAACCCGAGCAGGCCAAGCTGCGCTTCGAGCAGGCATTGGCGAAGTCGCCGAAAAATGCCGACCTGTGCGCGGCGCTGGCCAAGCTGGCCGCCTCGCAGGGCAAGACGGACGAGGCGCGGCGCTGGCTCGAGCGGGCCCACCGCGACAATCCCGACGCCGTCGCGCCAGCCCTGCTGCTCAGCAATTTTTACCTGAAGACGGGCGCGGCGGACAAGGCGCTGGAGCTGGCGCGCACCTTGCAGACGGGCCATCCCGGTGACGCCGATGCGCTGGCCCTGCGCGCGCAGGTGGAATACAGTGCCGGCCAGGCGCAGGCGGCGCTCGACAGCTACAGCAAGCTGACCAGCGTGCAAACCGCCTCGGCCCCCCTGCAAATGCGCATCGCCAGCCTGCACCTGGCGCTGGGCGACCATGCAAGCGCCTTGCAAGCCGTGCGGCGGGCACAGGCGCTCGACCCCACCTTGCTCGACGCGCAAGTGATCGAAGTGGCCATGCTGCTGTCGCTGAACCGCCAGCGTGAAGCGCTGGCCGTGGCGCGCAAGGTGCAGCAACAGCAGCCGAAGCTGGCGGCCGGCTACAAGCTCGAAGGCGACGTGCTGATGGAGCAGAAGCTGCCGCAGCAAGCCGTCAAGCTGTACGAACATGCGTTCCAGCTCAGCAAGATCGGCCCGCTGCAAGTACAGCTGTACCGCGCCCTGCAGGCGGCCGGCCAGGAACGCGAAGCCGACACGCGCATGGCCGCCTGGCTGAACGAGCATCCGGACGACTTGCCCACACGTACCTACCTGGCCGGCACCAAGCTGATGGCCAAGCAATACGGCGCGGCCATCGAGCAATTCCAGTACATCGTTGCCAGGGACAAGGATAATGTAGTGGCGCTGAACGACCTGGCCTGGGCTTACCAGCAGGAAAAGGATGGGCGCGCGCAGGCCACGGCCGAGCAGGCGTTCAAGCTGGCACCCGGGAATCCTTCCGTGCTCGACACCCTGGGCTGGATCGTGCTGGAGCAAGGCGATGTGAAACGCGCCACGCTGCTGCTGCGCAAGGCGGCAGGGCTGGCGCCGAAGGCAACGGAAATCCAGTACCACCTGGGCGTGGCGCTGGCGAAGTCGGGCGACAAGCCGGGCGCGCGCCAGCAACTGGAACAGCTGCTGGCCGCCAACAAGGACTTTCCACAGCGGGCCGAGGCGCAGGCCTTGCTGACCCGGCTCTAGGCCATGGCGGAGCACGCGGCGCTGGCCAAGCCCAGCCTGGCGGCGCGGCCGCTGGCCCTGGTGGCGGGCGCGGCCTGCATGCTGGCCCTGCGCCACTACCCGCTGGGCCACGGCTGGCCGGGCCTGCTGTTTGCCGTCCTGCTGCCCGCCTATTTCCTGCTGCTGTGCTGGCGCCCCGCCTGCTGGCTGTTCTGCCTGCCGGCACTGCTGCCCGTGCTGGACCTGGCGCCATGGACGGGCTGGTTCTTCCTCGAGGAAATCGACGTCTTGCTGCTGCTGACGGTGGCGTGCGGCTATTGGCGCCTCGGCGGCGGCGCCCGGCCCGCCGCGGCGCGCCTGTCGCCGGTGGCATGGGCTTGCCTGCTGCTGTGCAGCCTGGCCTGGCTGGCGGCCCTGCTGCGCGGCCTGCTGCCGCTGCCGCCGCTCGATGCGAATGCCTGGAATAATTACCTGAGTCCATA
This sequence comes from Janthinobacterium sp. GW822-FHT07H10, assembly GCF_058798675.1. Lineage (NCBI taxonomy): Bacteria > Pseudomonadati > Pseudomonadota > Betaproteobacteria > Burkholderiales > Oxalobacteraceae > Janthinobacterium > Janthinobacterium sp. GW822-FHT07H10. The sequence goes on along the minus strand of NZ_JBXAKS010000006.1, from coordinate 342,298 downwards.
TAACAGCGTGCGCCTGGGCAAGGCCTGGGCCTGGAGCCTGCTGTTGCTGCCGCTGCTGCTGCGCGACGCGGATGCGCCTGCCCTGCGCCGCTACGCGCTGCCCGGCATGCTGACGGGGCTGGCCATGGTGTCGCTGTGCGCGCTGTGGGAGCGGGCCGTGTTTCCCGGCCTGCTGAACCTGTCGAGCGATTACCGCATCACGGCGCCGTTTTCCGCCATGCACACGGGCGGCGCCGCCCTCGACGGCTATCTGGCCCTGAGCCTGCCGTTTGCCGGCCTGTGGCTGGCGCGCGCGCACAACCGCTGGCAAGGCGCGCTGGCCTTGTTGCTGCTGGGTCTGGCCCTGCATGCGGCCTTCGCCACGTTTTCGCGCGGCCTGTACGCGGCCATGCTGGCGGCCGTGCTGCTGGCTGGCTGGCAGGCGCTGGCGGCGGGCCGGCAGGCGGCGCGGCGCACGCCGCGGCGCGGCCTGCTGCTGGGCCTGGCATTGGCCGGCGCCGGCGCGCTCGCCCTGGTCTATATGTTCAGCCTGGCCGGTTACCGGGGCTTGATCGCCGCCGTCGTGCTGCTCGGCGCCACTTTCGTGCTGGCGGCGCGGCCGCTGCCATGGCGCTTGGCGCCGGCCAGCGTGCTGTGCGGACTATGCCTGCAAGGCCTGCTGGCCGCCTGGTGGCCGCAAGCGGACGGGCCGCTGGCGGCAGGCTGGATGAAAGGCCCGTATTTCCTGTTCCTGCTGGCGGCCCTGCTGCTGGCCATCGCCCTGTGGCCATCCGGCGCGGCGGCGGACAGGAGCCCCGCCCGCCTGGGCCTGGCCATGCTGGCGTGGACCATGCTGGCCTGTAACCTGGCCTGGATAGGCTGGCATTGGGCGGGGCCGGCCGCCCTGCCGGCGGCGGCCACGGTCGTGCTGCTGGCTATGCTGATGCTGGGCAACCGGCGCCTGCGCCCGCCCTTGTGGCGGCTGGACCGCGCCAGCCTCGGCGTGGCCGGCGCGGCCGCCATCCTGTTGCTGCTGGCCATCCCCGTTTCCGCCAGCTATTACGCCACCGAGCGCTTCGCCACCAGCGCGGGCGACTTGCAAGGCCGCCTGCGACACTGGCAGCAAGTGCTGGCCATGCAGCCGGCCAACTGGCACAGCCGGCTGTTCGGCATGGGCCTGGGCAGCTTTCCCGCCACGTACTACTGGCACAATCCCCAGCGCGACGTGCCGGCCAGCATCACGTACGCCGAGGAGGCGGGCAACGATTATGTGCGCCTGGCCAGTCCCGGCTACAGTGCCGGCTACGGCGAACTGCTGCGGTTGCTGCAGCGGCTGGAACTGCGCCCGGCCACGCGCTACACGCTGACGCTCGACGCGCGCCGCGCCGGCCCCATGCCCGTGCTGCAGGTGCGCCTGTGCCAGCGCCAGTTGCTGTACGCGCAGAACTGCGTCGCGCCGCCGCTGCGCCTGCGTCAACCGGCGGCAGGCACGCCCTTGACGGCGTGGCAACACTATCAGGTGCAGTTCGACAGTGCCTGGCTCGGCGCGGGCGGCTGGCTGCTGCGCGCGCCCGTGCAGCTGGAACTGGCCGCCAGCGGCACGGCCGCGTCATCCGTCGTCGATATCGACAATCTCAGCCTGCGCCCTCCCGGTGGCGACGAGCTGATCGCCAACGGCCGCTTTACGCAGGCAAGCAATTACTGGTTTTTCAGCAGCGACCACCATCACCTGCCATGGCATGTCAAGAACCTGGCGCTGCAACTGCTGGTGGAAGCGGGCTGGTGCGGCCTGCTCTCCATGCTGGCCCTGGTAACGGCGGCGGGCCTTGCCTTGCTGCGGCTGGTGCGCGAAGGCCGGCATGCCGCCGTGGCCGGCGCCGCCGCCCTGCTCGGTTTTCTCGTCGTCGGCCTGTTCGACAGCCTGCTCGACGTGCCGCGCATCGCCCTGCTCGCCTATCTGATGCTGCTGTGCGCGCTGCTGCGCCCCCTAGCTCCGCCCTCCCACCCTGCCGAAAGCGCGTCCCCATGAACTATCCATCCACCTTGCTGTTCGGCCTGGCCCTGGCCCTGGCCCTGGCCGCCGCGCCCAGCCGCGCCGATGCCACCCTGGCGCAAGCCATTGCCCGCGTCAAACCGTCGGTCGTCGGCGTCGGCAGCCTGCAAAAGACGCGCACGCCGCCGATGAACTTTATCGGCACGGGCTTTGCCACGGGCGACGGCTTGAGCGTGCTGACCTGCGCCCACGTGATCCAGAAGCTGCTCGACGCCAATCCCAACGAAATCATCGGCATCCTCACGGGCCAGGGCGAGGCGGCGCAGTTTCGTCCGGCCAAGGTATTGTCGATCGACACGGAGCACGACCTGGCCCTGCTGCGCCTGGCCGGCATGCCGCTGCCGGCCCTGGCGCTGGGCGACGCGGCCAGCGTGCGCGAAGGCCAGGCCATGGCGTTTACGGGCTTTCCCCTGGGTATGCTACTGGGCTTGCACCACGTCACGCACCGCGCCACCGTGTCGTCGCTGACGCCCGTCGTCATGCCCAGCGAAAATGCGCAGCGGCTCGATGCGCGGCGCCTGGCACAGCTGCAAAAATCGCCGTACACCGTGTTCCAGCTGGACGCGACGGCGTATCCGGGCAGCAGCGGCAGCCCGCTGTTCGATCCCGAGACGGGACTCGTTTATGGCATCGTCAACATGGTCTACGTGAAAGGCTTGAAAGAAACGGCCATCAGCGCGCCCAGCGGCATCACCTACGCGATACCGGGCAACCACATGCAGGCGATCCTGCTGAAAAATAAATGAATTTCAGTTACGTCCCTGCCGCAGGCGGTCGGTAATACCAGGCTCATCCCATGTTGGAAAAAAAAAGGGGTAAAACGACCGTTCTCCCCCATGTTGTTCCATCAGGCCGCCATATTTGCGGATCTGCGCTCCCATGTAATCGAGGTCGAGCCGCAGCAGCACGGCCGGCGCCCCCACGCGCGTGCATTCGCGCTCGCCGCCGAAGTCCTTGAAGCCAAGCATGCGCTTGTAAAACACGACGTGACGCGGGTTGACTTCGATCACGTAATCCGTAAAGCCGTGGATATTGTGGGCATAGATATAAGAAATATGAATCAGCGCGGCAAAGACGCGCTTGCTGACGCCCTTGTCGATGGCCAGGCGCGACGGCTCGCACAGGCGGCGCCCCTCTTCGCGCAGCACGTCGAGCTTGTCGCGGAAGTTTTCATCGGCGGGCAAGCCCGTCTCGTCATTGTCCAGGCACAGGGTCATGGTGCCGACCGTCGTGCCGGCCGTTTCCGCGAACAGGGTGATCTTGTTCAGCGCATGCGTGATGCCCGGGTCGACCGCATAACCGCGCCAGCCGTACATCTTGCGGATCAGCAGGCTGGCCGCTTCGCGGCGGCCGCGCGAATTGGCCATGCGGATATGGAAGCGCTGCAGGTCGAGCTCGTGCTCCATGGCCGGGTCGATCTTGCCTTCGCCCACCACCAGGTCGCTGAATTCGCCCGGCGTGTCGAAGGAAATAATAGGTTCATCTTCAAAGCTCATCTTGTCCTCGCGTTCATCGGCCGCCCGTCGAGACGGACTGAAGCCAATGCCTTGTGACAAGTAGAGAACTGGAGAAGTTCCCGCTTCCGCTGAAAAAAACAGAAGAAAGTGCTTATTCAATAGCAAAATTACATGATTAAATTTGCCCGCGAGTACAAATTTATAAATAAAAGTGCTGTTTTGACAGCACTGTTAATGTTTTAAAAAAAGCTCTCCGGTATCAGCAACACGTCGCCCGGACGCATCATGACGTTCGCCGAAATATCGCCATTCTTCAATAGATCGTCGAGCCGCACGCGCAGCTGCTGCTGGCTGCCATCGCGCAGGCGGATGATGCTGGCCTTGTTGCCCGCGGCGAAATCGGTGATGCCGCCGACGGCGATCAGCACGTCCATCAGCGACATGCCGAGCCGGTATGGCAGCGCCTGCGGCTTGGCCGCCTCGCCGATGACGCGGATCTGCTCGCCATACGGCCCCGAGAAGTTGGTGACGATGACGGTCACCACCGGTTGCTGGATGAACTTGCTCAACGCCTGCTCGATGTCGCGCGCCAGCTGGGTCGACGTCTTGCCGCTCGCTTCCAGGTCTTCCACCAGCGGCGTGGTGATCTTGCCGTCGGGCCGCACGGCCACCGTCAGCGACACTTCCGGGTTGCGCCAGACGATGATGTTGACGGAATCGCCCGGCCCGATCAGGTAGTCGTGCTGGGGCGCGCTGTCGTCGGCGGGCGCCAGCGGATGACGCGTGCCGCAGGCGCCCAGCAGGCCGCCCGCCGCCAGGGCCAGCGCGCGCAGGACTAAGGTACGGCGGAACAGATTCATGCTGGGCCTCTTCGAGTCGATGGCGCACCAGGTGGCGCACCAAGCCGCCGGCCGCGCAGAAGCAGCCTGGGCCGCGAACTCCTATGATTATTAAAACGCGGCAAGGGAACCTTGAGGAGTATCAAGAAGCAATCATCTTGGGAAATCTTGCCCGGCAACGGTCCTATACTTTGCTTACTCGACAAGCATTTGCCGCATCGGGCTGCCGTTTCCACGCCGCCGGCCCCGCTATTGCGCAGCATCGTCACCGGAAGGAAGCGACATGGAGCAATTGATACAGCAACTGCTGTCCAGCCTGAAGGGCATCTGGAAATACCGCTGGCATGCCGTGCTCGTCGCCTGGCTGGTGAGCATCGCCGGCTTCATCAAGGTCATCACCCTGCCCGACGATTACCAGACCCGGGCGCGCGTGTTTGTCGATACGCAAACCATCCTCAAGCCGCTGATGGCCGGCATGACCAGCGTGCCGAACACGGAGCAGCAGGTGGCCATCATGAGCCGCACCCTGCTCAGCCGTCCCAACGTGGAGCGCGTCATGCGCATGGTCGACCTCGACCTCGACTCGAAGACCGTGCGCGAACATGAGGCCCAGCTCGATGACCTGATGAGCCGCATCAAGATCAGCGGCACGAATGCCTACGATATCTACACCATCAGCTACAACGGGCGCGACCCGAAGCTGGTGCGCGACGTCGTGCAAAGCCTGCTGACCATCTTTGTCGAAGGCAGTTTCCAGGGGAAAAAAGGCGATTCGCAGAAAGCCGTGCAATTCATCGACGAGCAGATCAAGAATTACGAGGACAAGCTGAGCGCGGCGGAAAACCTCGTGAAGGAATTCAAGATCCGCAACAACCTGCTGCTGCCGCGCCAGGGCATCGACTATGGCAGCCAGCTGCTGATGTCGTCCGATAGCCTGAACAATGCCAAGCTGGAACTGGTCGAGGCGGAACAGTCGCGCAAGGCCATCCTCAGCCAGATCGAAGGCGACGAACCGGTGCTCGACCTTGAACCGAACGCGGCCGCCATCACGAATCCCGAACTCGACGAGCGCATCGCCTCGCTCAACAAGAACCTCGACAGCCTGCGCATGCAGTTTACAGAATTGCATCCCGATATTATTTCCTCGAAGCGCCTGGTGGCCCAGCTGGAAGAACGCAAGATCGAGGAAAGCAAGCTGAAGGCGGCGTCCGGCGATCCGGGCAAGAATTACAGCCCCATGCTGCAGCAGCTGAAAGTGGCGCTGACGGACGCCGACGCCAAGGTGGCCGCCATCAAGGCCCGCGTGCAGGAATACAGCGCGCGCAACGAGCGGCTGCTGGCGCAAAGCAATGCCGTGCCCGAGGTGGAATCACAGCTGGCGCAGCTCAACCGCGACTACATCATCAACAAGGAAAACTATGAAAAGCTGATCGGCCGGCGCGAAGCGGCCAAGCTGTCGGGCGAACTCAGTTCCACCACCGACATGATGGCCTTCAAGATCATCGACCCGCCCACCGTGCAGTACGCGCCCGTCGGCCCGAACCGCCCACTGCTGTTCAGCGCGGCGCTGGGCGCGGCCCTGGTGGCCGGCATCGCCACGGCCCTCCTGATCAGCCAGGTGCGCCCCACCTTCCTCAGTCCGGCCGAACTGCGCGAAGCGACGGGCTTGAGCGTGCTGGGCACCGTGTCGATGAACTGGACGCCGCTGCAGCAGGTGCGCCGCCGGCGCGCCCGTTATGGCTTCGGCGCCTGCCTCGGCAGCCTGTTCATGCTGTACGGCGTGGTCATGACGGCCGCGCTGCTGAAATTCTAAGCCAGGGCCTGGCCCGGGGAGCAAGCATGCATAGCAACGGCAAGGAAGAACCGAACATGGGGCGCGTGGACGAGGCCGGCGTGCCGCCAGGCGCCGATGGCGCGTCCGAAGCGGCGGCGCAGCTATCGCCGCGCTACCGCACCCTGAACCTGGCCCGGCTGCAGGAACAGGGTATGCTCACGCACGACGGCGGACGCAGTTCCGTGGCCGAGGATTTCCGCATCATCAAGCGCCCGCTGCTGCGCCAGGCGCGCGCCGGCGGCGCCGAGGCCATCCGCCATGGCAACCTGATCGTCGTCACCAGCGCCATGCCGGGCGAAGGCAAGACCTACTGCGCCGTCAACCTGGCCATGAGCATCGCCATGGAGATGGATATCACGGTGCTGCTGGTGGACGCCGACGTGGCGCGCCCGTCCGTGCTGAAAGTGCTGGGCCTGGCGCCGGAACCGGGGCTGATGGACGTGCTGCTCGACGAGCAGCTGGAAATGGCGGACGTCATCCTGAAGACGAATGTCGCCAACCTGAGCATCCTGCCGGCCGGGCGCAGCAACCGGCACGCGACGGAATTGCTGGCCAGCCGCGCCATGAGCCGCTTGCTGGCGGAGATCGCCAGCCGCTACGCGGACCGCGTCGTCGTCTTCGACTCACCGCCGCTGCTGATCACCAGCGAAGCGCACGCGCTGGTGGGACAGATGGGGCAAGTGGTGATGGTGGTGGAGGCGGAAACGACGACCCAGCATGCCGTCAAGGAAGCGCTGCGCCAGATCGAGGCGTGCGAACACATCCATTTGATCTACAACAAGACCAAGTCATTTCCGGGTAACGACTACTACGGTTATGGCTATTACGACTAGGCGCAGGCCGCCGCTGTTGTCAAGCCTGCTGCCGCTGTCCCTGTTCCTGCTGCCCGCGCCGGCCAGCGCCGTCGACTGGCTGGTGAAGCCGTCGCTGCGATTGCGCGAAAGCTATACGGATAACGCCCTGCGCGCGGCGCCCGAGCGCGCGCAGTCCGACTTCATCACGGAAATCGCGCCCGCCATCGCCCTCGTCGGCAACGGCCCGCGCCTGCGCGTGCACCTCGACTACAGCTGGCACAAATTCCTGTACGCGCGCCGCGCCGACACGGACAGCCACCAATTGCGCGCCGCCGGCGACGCCGAGCTGGTACAGGACTGGTTTTTCGTCGACGCGGCCGCCAGCGTCAGCCGGCGCAGCATCTCACCGTTCGGCCCGCAGGTGATCGACGACTTGCCCGACACGGAAAACGCCAGCACCGTGCGCACCACCAGCATCAGCCCCTACCTGCGCCACCGCTTCCGCGGCGTGGCCACGGCCGAGCTGCGCTACACGCGCAACGCGGTGGCCAGCGGCGGCGACCTGCTGTCCGTGCACAGCGACGAAGTGGAATTCCTGCTGGCCGGCGAGCCGCGCGGCGCCGGCTGGACGTGGAATGCCAGCCACGACGTGCGCCGCACGCAGGACAGCCGGCTGGCGCCGCTGCGCATGGAACGCAGCAGCGCGGGCCTGCGCTACCCGCTCAGCAGCAAATGGGCGGCCACGGCCAGCGGCGGCATGGAGCGCGAAGGCTATGCATCGGTCACGGGCAAGGCGCCGCAGGGCCGCTTCTGGTCGCTGGGCACCGTATGGACGCCGTCGCCGCGCACCAGCGTCGCCTTCAGCACGGGCAAGCGCTACTTTGGCCACACGTACAGCCTGGACGCCAATTTCCTGCAGCGCCACACGAGCTGGCAGCTCAGCTACAACGAAAACATCACCAGCCTGCCCGCGCAAATGCAGCGCCTGGGCGACCGCGACGCGGCCAAGCTGCTCGATCAGTTGTGGCGCGGTATCTTTCCCAACGCCATAGACCGCCGCCTGCGCATTGACGCCTTCCTGCGCTACGCCAACGGACTGGGACCGGAACTGGGCGCCATCAATTACTTCAGCCACCGTTATTTTCTGCAAAAGCAGGCCAAGCTCAGCATGGCGCGCGCGACGGCGAAAAGCACCGTGGTCTTCGGCATCAACGCCGTCGACCGCACGGCGCAAACGGCCAGCGGCATCGACAGCATCCTGCTGCCCGGCGTGGAATTCGGCAGCGAAGACCGCACGCGCCAGATCGGCACCAGCCTCGGCTGGAGCTGGCAGCTCTCCTCGCGCAGCAGCCTGAACCTCAATGCCGGCTACGCCAGCGTGCGCTCGCTGAGCGTGCCCCGGCGCGACGGCAACGCCACCGTGACGGCCGGCTACAGCCGCCTCCTGCAACCGAAAGTGACGGCCAGCATCGACGTGCGGCACACGCGGCATACCAGCGACCGCGGCGGCGGCTACCGCGAAAACGGCGTCAGCGCCACGCTCAACATGCAGTTTTAGGAGGCCGCCATGACCACGCCACGCCCGCGCAATGCGCTGACCATCGACGTCGAGGATTACTTCCAGGTCTCCGCCTTCGCGCCGCATATCGCCCGCGCCGACTGGCCGCGCCTCGAATGCCGCGTCGAGGCCAACATCGAGCGCATCCTGCTGCTGCTCGAGCGCCGCCGCATCCACGCCACCTTTTTTACCCTGGGCTGGATCGCCGAGCGCTATCCGGCCATGCTGCGGCGCATCGCCGCCGCCGGACACGAGGTGGCCAGCCACGGCTACGCCCACCTGCGCGCCTCGGCGCAGTCGCCGGCCGATTTCGCCGCCGACGTGCGCGTAAGCAAAACCATCCTGGAACAGTTGACGGGCCGCGCCGTGCAAGGCTACCGGGCGCCGAGCTTTTCCATTGGCGCCGCCAACCTGTGGGCCTTCGACGTGCTGCAGGAAGCGGGTTACCGCTACAGTTCCAGCATCTACCCGATCCGCCACGACCACTACGGCATGCCGCACGCGCCCCGCTTCGCCTGGCGCCCGCGCGGGCCGCAAGGCGTGCTGGAATTGCCCGTCAGTACCGTGCGCCTGGGCGGGCGCAATGTGCCGGCCGGCGGCGGCGGCTATTTCCGCCTGCTGCCGTATGCACTGTCGCGCTGGCTTTTGCGACGCATCAATTCGCGCGACGGGCAAGCTGGCATATTCTATTTTCATCCCTGGGAAATCGATCCCGGCCAGCCGCGCCCGGCCGGCCTGAGCGCCAGGACGCGCTGGCGCCACTACCTGAACCTGGGGCGCATGGAAGCGCGGCTGGCGCGTTTGACGCGCGACTTCGCCTGGGACCGCATGGACCGTATCTTTCTGGAAAGCACATGATGCACGAGGCCAGCCTTCCTCTCGACTGCCCGGCGCCACCGGCCGCCAGCGTGCTGCCATTTCCCGGCGCCATCGCGGTACGGCAGCTGCCGTCGCAGCGGCACGCGCATGCGCGCTGGGACGCCTTCGTCCAGGCTTGCCCCGACGCCACCTTCTTTCACCGGGCCGGCTGGCAAACCATCATGGAGCAAGGCTTCGGCCACGACAGCTATTTCCTGTACGCCGAACACGATGGCCGCATCTGCGGCGTGCTGCCGCTGGTGCACCTGCGCAGCCGCCTGTTCGGCAAGGCCCTCGTCTCGCTGCCGTTCTGCGTGTATGGCGGCATCGCCGGCGCCAGCGCCGCCGCGCGGCTGGCGCTCGATGGCGCGGCGCGGGCGCTGGCGCAGCGCCTGGGCGTGGGCCACCTCGAATACCGCTGGCGCGACGACGGCGCCAGCCATGGACTGGCGCAAGACGGCTGGCTGCGGCGTCCCCTGTATGCGACGTTCCGCCGAACCCTGCACCCCGACACCGAGCAGAACCTGCTGGCGATTCCCCGCAAGCAGCGCGCCGTCGTGCGCAAGGGCATCGCCAACGGCTTGCACAGCGCCATCGACTACGACCTCGAACGCTTCTACCCGATCTATGCGGACAGCGTGCACCGGCTCGGCACGCCCGTCTTCGCGCGCCGCCATTTTGCCCTGCTGCGCGCCGTGTTCGGCGCCGATTGCGACATCCTCACCGTCTATCACGGCCAGCAGGCGCAGGCGAGCGTGCTCGTGTTCTATTTCCGCGATGAAGTGCTGCCGTATTACGGCGGCGGCAGCGTGCTGGCGCGCAACACGGGCGCCAACGACTTCCTGTACTGGGAAACGATGCGCCGCGCCTGCGCGCGCGGCTGCCGCCTGTTCGATTTCGGCCGCAGCAAGCTGGGCACGGGCGCCTACGATTTCAAGAAGAACTGGGGCTTCACGCCGCAGCCGCTGCCATACGCGTACCGGCTGGTGCGCGCCACCCGACTCCCCGAGGTCAATCCCCTGAATCCGAAATACGCGCTGTCCATCCGCGTCTGGCGCCGCCTGCCGCTGCCGCTGGCCAACCTGCTGGGGCCGCATATCGTGCGGCAACTGGGTTAGCCATGCGCGATCTCCTGTACCTGGTGCACCGCATCCCGTATCCGCCCAACAAGGGCGACAAGATACGCTCGTGGCACATGCTGCAGTACCTGAGCCGGCATTTCCGCGTGCACCTGGGCTGTTTCATCGACGACGAGGCCGACTGGCAGCACGCGAACACCGTGGCCGCGCTGTGCGCCAGTTCGCGCTTCATCGACCTGCGGCGCGGCGCGGCGCGCTGGCGCGCGGCGCAGGCGCTGCTGTCGCGGCAATCGATGAGCGTGCACTACTACCGCGACCCGCGCCTGCTGCAATGGGTGGACGGCGTGCTGGCCGACGGCAAGGTGCGCCACGCGCTCGCCTATTCGGGGCCCATGGCGCAGTATGTCGACGGCAGCGCGGGCCGGCCGCTGCACCGCGTGATCGACTTTGTCGACGTCGATTCCGACAAATGGCGCCAGTACGCCGACAGCAAGCCATGGCCGTTGTCGCAGCTGTACCGGCGCGAGGCGGGCTTGCTGCTGCAGTATGAACGCCATATCGCGCAGCAGTTTACGGCCGCCAGCTTCGTCTCCCAGGCCGAGGCGGCCCTGTTCCGCCAGTGCGCGCCCATGGCGCGCCGCAAGACCGGGCATTTCAACAACGGCGTCGACGCCGCCTATTTCGCCCCGCCCGCGCCGGCGCCGGCGGGCGCGGACGCCGGCCCGTACGCACCCGGCGCGCAGGTGCTGGTATTCACGGGCGCCATGGATTACTGGCCGAATATCGACGCCGTGCAATGGTTCGTGCGCCACGTCTGGCCCGCGCTGCGGCGCCAGTTCCCGCAGCTGCAGTTCTATATCGTCGGCAGCCGTCCCGCCGCGGCCGTGACGGCGCTGGCCAGGGTGGCCGGCGTGACCGTGACCGGCAGCGTGCCCGACATCCGCCCCTACCTGGCCGGCGCGGCGCTGGCCGTGGCGCCGCTGCGCATCGCCCGCGGCGTGCAGAACAAGGTGCTCGAGGCGATGGCGATGGGCAAGATCGTCCTCGCCACGCCGCAGGCGCTGGAGGGCATCGCCGCCCAGCCAGGGTTGGAACTGCTGCTGGCGCGCGACGACGCCGAATTCATCCACCACGCGGCGCGCGTGCTGCGCAACCAGCACGGCGGCGACGGCGGCGCGGCCATCGGCACGGCGGCACGCCAGCTGATATTGCAGGAGTATGACTGGGAGAAAAACCTGCAGGCGCTGGGCGCCATGCTGGGCCTGGCGCAGGCAGACGCCGTACCCAAGCCTGGCCCCGGCCCCGACCACGGCGCCGCGCCAGCCACCGGCATCGCCAGCCTTGCCCCCTCGCGCCCGGCGCGGGAACCGTCCACATGAGTGCGCGCCTCGACAGCCTGGCGCCGCCGCCCGATGCGCTGGCCTTGCCGCCAGCGTCCAGCGTGCCCGATGGGCGGCGCAACAGCGCCCTGCCTGCCCTGCTGCTGGCCCTGGCCGCCATCGTGCTGCTGTACCACGCCACCTTCTGGTCGATGCTGGAGCTGTGGTCGCGTTCGCAAACCTTCGCGCACGGCTACCTGATCGTGCCCATCTGCGCCTGGCTGGCCTGGCGCCGGCGCGCCCGGCTGGCCGCGCTGGCGCCGCAACCGTCGGCGGCCGGCTTGCTGCTGCTGGCCGCGCTGGGCCTGGCCTGGCTGCTGGCCGACGCGGCCAACGTGCAGGTGGTGGAACAGTACGCGGCCACGGCCATGCTGCCGGCCTGCGTGCTGGCCATCCTCGGGCTGCCGGCCGTGCGCCTGCTGGCCTTCCCGCTCGCCTATCTGTTCCTCGCCGTGCCGTTCGGCGAAGTCTTCCTCGAACCGCTGATCGACTTCACGGCCGCCTTCACGGTGACGGCGCTGCAGCTGACGGGCGTGCCGGTGTTCCGCGATGGCAACAATTTCTCTCTGCCCAGCGGCAACTGGTCGGTGGTCGAGGCGTGCAGCGGCTTGCGCTACCTGATCGCCGCGCTGGCCCTGGGCGCCCTGTTCGCCCACCTGCACTTCCACAGCACGCGCCGGCGCCTGGCCATCATGGCGTGCGCGCTGCTCGTGCCCATCCTCGCCAACGGCGTGCGCGCCTACCTGATCGTGATGCTGGGCCACCTGAGCAATATGCGCCTGGCCGTGGGAGTCGACCACCTGGTCTACGGCTGGCTGTTCTTTGGCGCGGTGGCGCTGCTGCTGTTCTGGATCGCCGCGCGCTGGCGCGAATTGCCGCCTGCCCGCGTGACCGTCGCCGCCGCGCCGCTGCCACCCCAGCCGCCGGGCCGGAACCGCGCCCATCCGCGCGCCACCGTCCGCGCCGCGCTGGCCTGCCTGGCAATCGCCGCGCTGTGGCCCGCGCTGGGCTGGCGCCAGCACGACGCTGTCCTGTCCGCGCCGCCGCCCGCCGCGCTGGCCTTGCCCGATCCGCCCGCATGGCGGCGCCTGCCCGCCGTGCCGCCCGCCTGGCAAGCGCCATTTTCCGGCGCTCCCGCGCAATGGCTGGCCACGTATGCGCGCGATGACGACGATGGCGGCGCCCAGGTGGGGCTGCAGCTGGCCTGGTATGCGCGCCAGGCGCGCGATGCCGAGCTGCTGACGCACCAGGGCATGCCGTATGGCGCGCGCTGGATGGCGCTGGCGCACGGCCAGCGGCACGTCAGCGTGGGCCATGGCGCGACGGACGGCCTGCTTGCCGTGCGTGAAAGCGTGCTGGCGCACGGCGGCGAACGGCTGCTGCTGTGGCGCGTCTACCGCCAGGGCGGCGTGCTGACGGCCGAACCGGTGCTGGTGAAGCTGCTGCTGGCCAGGGCCAAGCTGCTGGGCACGCGCCAGGATGGCGCCGAAATCCTCGTCTTCGCCAGCTACGACGAACTGGCGCCGCCGCCGCGCGCGGCCCTGCACGCGTTCCTGCGCGCAGCCCTGCCTGCCATCGAACAACGCTTGCAGGAGTTGCCGCATGGCCGATGACAGCGTCGTGGCAAGCGGGATCGCGGGCAGCGGGACGGCGCGCGCCGCCCCCCTGATCGTGCACGTGATCCACCAGCTCGACGTGGGCGGCCTGGAAAACGGCCTGGTGAACCTGCTCAACCACCTGCCGCCCGGACGCTACCGGCACGCCATCGTCTGCCTGAAGAACGCCACCGCCTTCCGCCAGCGCCTGACGGCGCCCGGCGTCGACATCATCAGCCTGGGCAAGCGCGAAGGCAAGGACTGGCCCCATTACCTGCACCTGTACCGCGTGCTGAAACAGCTGCGGCCGGCGCTCGTGCATACGCGCAACCTGGGCTGCATCGAGGCGCAGCTGCTGGCCTGGCTGGCCGGCGTGCACCTGCGCGTGCATGGCGAACACGGGCGCGACATCGACGACTTGCACGGCACCAGCCGCAAATACCGGCTGCTGCGCAAATGCATGCTGCCGCTGGTGCAGCACTTCATCGCCGTCAGCGCCGACCTCGGGCAATGGCTGGTGGATGCCATCGGCGCCGCGCCGGCCCGCGTGACGCACATCGGCAATGGCGTCGACAGCGTGCAATTCCACCCGCGCCTGGGGCCGACGGCCGCCGTCGGGCCGCCGGGCTTCCTGTGCAACGGCGCCTTCGTCATCGGCAGCGTGGGCCGCATGGCCGCCGTCAAGGATTACGCCTCGCTGGTGCAAGCCTTCTTGCTGCTGCTGGCGCAGCCGGGCGCCCGTGCGCGCCTGCGCCTGATGCTGATCGGCGACGGGCCGTGCCGCCAGCAGTGCCTGGCCATGCTGGAGCGGGCCGGCGCGGCGCACCTGGCCTGGCTGCCCGGCGCGCGCGACGACGTGGCGCAGCTGCTGCGCGCGATGGACCTGTTCGTGCTGCCCTCGCTGGCCGAAGGCAGTTCCAACACCATCCTCGAAGCCATGGCCACGGGCTTGCCCATCGTCGCCACCCAGGTGGGCGGCAATGCGGAACTGGTGCAGTCGGGCTGGAGCGGCACGCTGGTGCCGGCCGGTTCGCCCGAGATGCTGGCCGACGCCATCCTCGACTATTACAGCATGCCGGAACTGGGTCCGCGCCACGGCGCGCGCGGGCGGCGCCAGGTGCTGGCCGAACACAGCCTGCCGGCCATGGCCGGCGCCTACCTGGCCGTGTATGACCGCCTGACAGGCGCGCAGCAGCCGTCGCCCCTGTCCACCTATCCCTGAAAGGCCAGCCATGTGCGGCATCACCGGCATCTTCGATCTGCAGGGCCAGCGCGACGTCGATCCGGCCCTGCTCGCGCGCATGACCCAGAGCCTGCGCCACCGCGGCCCCGATGAAGGCGGCTTGCACCGTGAACCGGGCCTCGGCCTCGGACACCGGCGCCTGTCCGTGATCGACCTGGCGGGCGGCCAGCAGCCGCTGTTCAACGCCGACCGCAGCATCGCCATCGTCTTCAATGGCGAAATCTACAACTATCGCGCCCTGATGGCCGAGCTGCGCCAGTTCGGCCACCCGTTCCGCACCAGCAGCGACACGGAAGTCATCGTCCATGCCTGGGAACAATGGGGCGAACAGTGCGTGCAGCGCTTGCGCGGCATGTTCGCCTTCGCCCTGTGGGACCGCCGGCGCCACCTGCTGTTCCTGGCGCGCGACCGGCTCGGCGTGAAACCGCTGTATTACGGCGAGGCCAGCGACGGCACCGTGCTGTTCGGCTCCGAACTGAAAGCCCTGCTCGCGCATCCGGCCATGCCGCGCGATATCGACCCGCTGGCGGTGGAGGAGTATTTCGCGTATGGCTACGTGCCCGAGCCGCGCAGCATCTTCCGCCACGCGCGCAAGCTGCCGCCCGGTCATACCCTCTCCATCCGCGCCGGTCAGCCGCTGCCCGCGCCGCAGCCGTACTGGGACATCCCCTTCGTGCCGCATGCGCCGGCCAGCGAGGCGCAGGCCGCCGACGAACTGCTGGCGCGCCTGCGCGAGGCCGTGCGCATCCGCATGGTGGCCGAGGTGCCGCTGGGCGCCTTTCTGTCGGGCGGCGTCGATTCCAGCGCCGTCGTCGCGCTGATGGCCGGGGCCAGCGCCACGCCCGTCAACACCTGCTCGATCTCGTTCGGCGACCCGGCCTGGAACGAGGCGCGCTACGCGGACATGGTGGCGCGCCGCTACGGCACCTTCCACCACGCGCGCCAGGTCGAGCAGGACGATTTCGAACTGATCGACCTGCTGGCCAGGCTGTATGACGAACCGTTCGCCGACAGTTCGGCCATGCCCACCTGGCGCGTGTGCCAGCTGGCGCGCGAGCGCGTCACGGTGGCCCTGTCGGGCGACGGCGGCGACGAAAGCCTGGCCGGCTACCGGCGCTACCGCCTGCACACGCGCGAGGAACGCGTGCGCAAGGCGATGGACCCGCTGCTGCCGGCAGGCCTGCGCCAGTCGCTGTTCGGCACCCTGGGGCGGCTGTATCCGAAGGCCGACTGGGCGCCGCGCTTCCTGCGCGCCAAGACCACGTTCGAAGGCCTGGCGCGCGACACGACGGACGCCTACTTTCACGGCGTCAGCCTGCTCGGCGACGCCATGCGCGCGCGCCTGTTCAGCCCCGAGCTGCGGCGCGGCCTGCAGGGCTACCGCGCCGTCGAAGTGCTGCGCCGGCACGCGCTGGCCAGTCCCGCGCAGGACGCGCTGTCGCAGGTGCAGTACCTGGACCTGAAAACCTACCTGCCCGGCGACATCCTCACCAAGGTGGACCGCGCCAGCATGGCGCATGCGCTGGAAGTGCGCTCGCCGCTGCTCGACCACGAACTCGTGGCGTGGATGTCGGGCCTGCCGCCGCAGTGGAAACTGCACCGCGGCGAGGGCAAGTACCTGCTCAAAAAAGCCCTGCGCCCGCTCCTGCCCGATGAACTGCTGTACCGCCGGAAGATGGGCTTTTCCGTGCCGCTGGCCGCCTGGCTGCGCGGCCCGCTGCGCCAGCGCCTGCAACAGCGGCTGCTGGGGCCAACGCTGGCGCAGTGCGGCCTGTTCGACATGGATTACGTGCGCGTGCTGCTGGAACAGCACGCGTCCGGACGGCGCGACTACAGCGCGCCGCTCTGGTCGCTGCTGATGTTCGAAGCCTTCCTGCGCCAGGTGCTGCCGCTGCAGATGCCGGCGGCGCCGGCGCCCGTGCCGGCCGTGGCGATGGAGTAAGCCATGCGCATCCTGCACATCCTCGACCACTCGCTGCCGCTGCACAGCGGCTACACCTTCCGCACCCTGGCCATCCTGCGGCAGCAGCGCGCGCTGGGCTGGCAGACGACGCAGCTGACGAGCGCCAGGCAGGGGCCGACGCCAGCCGCGCAGCAGCTGGTCGACGGCTGGCATTTCTACCGCACGCCGCCCAGCCGGCGCTGGTGGACGCGCCTGCCCGTGCTGCGCCAGGTGGCCGTCATCGCCGGCCTGGCGCAGCGGCTGCACGCGCTGGCGCGCGGCCTGCGGCCCGATATCCTGCACGCGCACTCGCCCGTGCTCAACGCCATCGCCGCCCTGTACGTGGGCCGCGCGCTGGGCATCCCCGTCGTCTACGAGGTGCGCGCCCTGTGGGAGGACGCGGCGGCCGACCACGGCACCAGCCCGGCCGGCGGCGTGCGCTACCGGCTCACGCGGGCGCTGGAAACCCATGCGCTGCGGCGCGCCGACGCCGTCACCACCATCTGCGACGGCTTGCGGCGCGAACTGCGCGCGCGCGGCGTGCCGGCCGAGAAAATCACCGTCATCCCGAACGCCGTCGACAGCGCCGCCTTCAGCGCCACGGCGCCCGCCGATCCCTGGCTCGCGCATACCCTGGGCCTGCATGGCCACCTCGTCATCGGCTTCATCGGCTCGTTCTATGCGTACGAGGGACTGGCGCTGCTGCTGCGCGCCATGCCGCGCATGCTGGCGGCGCAGCCGGCCCTGCGCCTGCTGCTGGCCGGCGGCGGCCCGCAGGAAGCGGCGCTGCGGGTCCTGGCCGCGCAACTGGGCATCGGCGGCGCCGTCGTGTTCGCCGGCCGCGTGCCGCATGCGCAGGTGGCCGCGTATTATCAGTTGCTCGACATCTGCGTCTATCCGCGCCTGGCCATGCGCCTGACGGAACTGGTGACGCCGCTCAAACCGCTGGAGGCGATGGCGCAGGGGCGGCTCGTGGTGGCGTCCGACGTGGGCGGCCACCGCGAGCTGGTCGAGCATGGCAAGACGGGCCTGCTGTTCCGCGCCGGCGATGCGCAGGCGCTGGCGCAGACGATACTCACGCTGCTGCTGACGCCCGACAGCTGGACGCCGCTGCGGCGCCAGGCGCGCGCCTTCGTGGAAACGCAGCGCAACTGGCCCGACAGCGTGGGCCGCTATGCGGGCGTGTATGCGCGCCTGGCCGCGCCCGGGCGGCCGACATGAAACTGGCCGGCCTGCGCATCGCGCTGGTGGGGCCGCTGCCGCCGCCGGCCGGCGGCATGGCCAACCAGACGCGCCAGCTGGCCGCGCTGCTGCGCGCTGACGGCGCCCACGTGCAGCTGCTGGCCGTCAACGGGCCGGCCCTGCCGCCGTGGCTGGCGCGCATCCGCTACGTGCGCGCCGCGCTGCGCCTGCCGATCCACCTGTGGCGGCTGTGGCGCGCCGCCAATACGGTCGACCTGTTCCACATCATGGCCAATTCCGGCTGGTCCTGGCATTTGCAGGCGGCGCCCGCGCTATGGATCGCCAGCCTGAAAGGCAAGCCGGCGCTGCTCAATTACCGGGGCGGCGAGGCGGCCGCCTTCCTGGCCCGCTCGCCGCGCCTGGTCTCGCTCAGCCTGCGCCGCGCCAGCGCCATCGTCGTGCCGTCGGCCTTCCTGGCCGGCGTCTTCGAGCGGCATGGCCATACGGCGCACATCGTGCCCAACGTGGTGGACCTGGCCCGCTTCGCTCCCGCGCCGGTTCCCGCTCCCGCGCGCGGCCCGGCGCCAGACGGACCGCGCATCCTCGTCGCGCGCCACCTGGAAGCGCTGTACGACAACGCCAGCGCGGTGCGCGCGCTTGCCATCGTGCGCGAGGCGTTTCCCGCGGCGCGCCTGGTGCTGGCCGGCGGCGGGCCGCAGCGCGCGGCGCTGGCGCGCCTGGCCCGCGCGCTGGGCGTGCACGACGCCGTCGATTTCGCCGGCCAGGTCGACAACGCCGCCATGCCGGCGCTGTACCGGGCCAGCGACATCGTCCTCAATCCCAGCCTGGCCGACAACATGCCCATTTCCGTGCTCGAGGCGCTGGCTTGCGGCGTGCCAGTCGTCAGCACCAACGTCGGCGGCATCCCAGCGCTGCTGGAACATGGCGTCACGGCGCGGCTGGTGGCGCCCGGCGATGCGCCGGCCATGGCGCAGGCGATCCTGGACCTGCTGCGCGCGCCGCGGCTGGCGCGCGCGCAGATCGACGCGGGCCTGGCGCACGCTGCCCACTTCGACTGGCGCGCGGTGGAGCCGCTGCTGGCCACGCACTACCGCCGCATCCGCGCCGCGCCGCGCCCTGGCGGCTACACGCGCTGCGTCGCCCGCTGGCTGTTTCCCCTGCACGAATGGCTCAAGGGCCACCACAGCGCGCGCCTGCTGCGGCACATGGAGCGCTCGCAGTGGTGGAGCGCGGAGCAACTGGCGCAATGGCAGCTGGCGCGCCTGCGCGCGCTGCTGCGCCACGCGGGCGAGCATGTGCCGCATTACCGCGCGCTGTTTGCCCGCAGCGGCTTCGAGCCAAGCCAGGTCGGCCAGCTGGCGGACCTGGCGCGCCTGCCGCTGCTGCGCAAGGCCGACATCGCCGGCGCGCGCGACAGCTTCAAGTCGGCGCGCGCCGTAGGCCTGCGCCCGTTCGCCACGGGCGGCTCCAGCGGCGAGCCGCTGCTGTTCTTCCTCGGGCGGCGCCGGGTCAGCCACGACATCGCCGCCAAGTGGCGCGCCACGCGCTGGTGGGGCGTCGACATCGGCGACCGCGAAGCCGTGCTATGGGGCTCGCCCATCGAACTGCACGCGCAGGACCGCCTGCGCCGCCTGCGCGACGCGCTGCTGCGCACCACCCTGCTGCCCGCCTTCGCCATGTCGCCCGCGCGCATCGACGGCTACATCGCGCAACTGCGCCGCCTGCGCCCGCGCATGCTGTTCGGCTATCCGTCGGCCCTGTGCCGCATTGCCAGCCACGCCGCCGCGCACGACGCGCCGCTCGACGGCCTGGGCGTGAAGGTGGCCTTCGTCACGTCCGAACGCCTGTACGACGAACAGCGCGCGCAGATCGCCGCAGCCTTCGCCTGCCCCGTGGCGAATGGCTACGGCGGGCGCGACGCCGGCTTCATCGCCCACGAATGCCCGGAAGGCGGCATGCACATCACGGCCGAGGACGTCATCGTCGAAATCGTCGATGCGCAGGGACGCCCCGTGCCGGCCGGCGGCACCGGCGAAATCGTCGTCACGCACCTGGCCACGCAGGATTACCCGTTCATCCGCTACGCCACGGGCGACGTCGGCGCGCTGGGCACCGCACCGTGCGCGTGCGGGCGCGGCCTGCCGCTGCTGCAGAAAATCGAGGGCCGCAGCACGGATTTCCTCACGGCGGCCGACGGCAGCGTCATGCATGGCCTGGCCCTCGTCTACATCGTGCGCGAACTGCCGCAGGTGCGCGGCTTCAAGATCATCCAGGAAAGCCTGCTGCAGACGCGCGTGCTGCTGGTGTGCCTGCCGCGGCTGGACGACGCCACGCGCGCAGCCATCGTGGCCGGCTTCCAGGCCAGGCTGGGCGCGCAGGTGGACATCGCCATCGAGGAAGTCGACGAGATCGCGGCCGAAGCGTCGGGCAAGTACCGCTATGTGCTCAGCAAGGTGCCGTAAATCCGTTCCGAAAGACCGCAGCAATCCACCCTGAGGTAGCCGCCATGGATCGCCACCGCATCCGCGCCAACCAGTTCCTCGTGCTGGGATTGACCGCCTGGCTGGCATTCAACCTGATCTTCCGCTGGCTGTACTGGCCCCTGTTCCAGTCGCACGGGCCATTCGGCATCGCGCAGCCGGCGCTGGCCGACCTGGCGCTGATGGTCGCCTGCACGCTGTGCAGCGCGTTGCTGTTCGCGCTCGCCGCCCTGCTGCTGGGGGCCTTGCATGCGCGCTGGGGCGACGTCATCGTCCTCGTCTACGCGGCCGTCTCGCTGATCGCGCTGGAGGCGGACATCGGCTGGTATGCGATGTCGAAATCGCATGCGACCCTCGGCGACCTGCAACTGTTCCTGACGCAGAGCTGGCGCCACCACTTCGGCATCCAGCGGCACGACATTATCCGCTTCTGCAAGATCGCGGCCGTGCACCTCGCCGTCATCGGCTTCGTATATGCGCTGCACCGCCAGCTGCGCCGCCATGCGGGCACGCACCGGGCGCTGGCGCGCTTGCAGGCGGCCTGCGCCCACCGCCACGCCCTGGCGGCGCTGCTGCTCCTGGCGCTGCTGGGTCAAGCCACGACGATGCTGCGCCGCGGCAGCGAGACCACGCGCACCGTATGGGACATCGCCGGCAACGCCAATCCGTATTACATCTCGGCGGCGGACCGCTGGCTGCGCGAGGCGCGCCTGCCATCGGCCTATGTGCGCTTCAATGCGCGCCTGCAGGCCGCGCGCGGCAGGGCTGGTGCGTCGCCGCGGCTGGCACCCGTGGCGCTGCCCGCCCGCCACACGGGCGGGCCGGCGCCGGCCGCGCGGCCCGATATCCTGTTCCTCACCGTCGAAAGCTGGAACGCCGGCCTGGCCGACCGGCACGCGATGCCGTATTTTTCCTCGCTGGAGCGGCAGTGCTATGTCGGCACCAACCACTATTCGGGGGCAAACCAGACGGAACTCGGTATCTTGAGCCTGCTGTATGGCGACCCCGCCATCTTCTTCGCTGGCTACCGCCAGCACGCGGCCGTCGTGCGGCAGTCGCCGTACGTGCAGGCGCTGGGCCAGCTCGGCTACCGCACGGGGCGCGTGGTCAGCGACCTGACGCAGCAAAACACCATACCGCGCTACCTGGCCAGCTTCAACCAGGCGGAAATCGTCAACCAGTTTGACTGGGAAAACATCCATACGATCGCCGCGCGCCTGCGCCATCCGGCGCCGGCCTTCATCCACGCGCATTACTACGGCACGCATTACCCCTACCTGCATGCGCCCAATTTCGCCACGCACCGGCCGGAAACGCCATCCAGCTTCAATTTCCAGAACAGCAACCTGGCGCTGCAGCGCGGCGCCATCATCAACCGCTACCGCAACACGCTGGGCGAACTCGACGCGTGGCTGAAGACCCTGCTGCAACAGGTGGACCTGGCGCACACCATCGTCGTCATCACGGGTGACCATGGCGAAGAGATGTTCGAAACGGGACGCCTGGGCCACGCCTCGACCCTGGACGCGCCGCAGATCCGCACGCCGCTGGCCATCTGCGCACCGGGCGCCATGGGCAGCGCCGCCGGCACGTCGGCGCAGCTGTCCTCGCACGCCGACATCTTCCCCACCGTCTTCCAGATGCTGGGCCTCGAACACCGGCTGTCCAGCATGGGACGCTCGCTGCTGGGCGAACCGGCGCCGCAGATCGCGCTGGTGGCCAAGCAAAACCACGGCAAGGCACCGCTCCAGTGGGCGGCCGTCTCGGCGGCCGGCACGCTGTACCTGAGCCTGGGCAACGACGGCGCCTTCGCCGCAACGGGCGGCGACCCGGCGCTGCACGCCATGCTGGCGGGCGGCAAGGACAATGCCGCCGGGACGGAGGCGGAGCGGCTGATCATCGGGACGGTGCTGGCGGCGGAGCGGGAGCTGGCGGCGGTGCGGCGTCTCAATCCCTGACATGGCCTGATCGTCCCGGTCGGCGCCCGCGCGCCAATCCAGCTCCGGACCAGCCGGCCTGCGTCTGCCCCGTGTCGCGGCACCGGCTGTGCCGCGACCGGGCAATTCATTTGGTGCATTGATTGTCCACGATCGTCTCTTGCCATCTCGCGCTTTGAAGCTTCGACGCCGATGCCAGCTGAAAAGGCCATCCCAGGCAAGAATCCTCCCATGCCGGCCCCTGCGGGCGACGGATGCATCATGGCAGGCAATAACCATCCCGATATACAGTGGATTAATTTCATTAATTGAAAATGAAAAATTGAAAGGTGATTTTTTAATAAGATTAATTCATTGAATTTATTTACTTGAACGGCATGCTGAAAAATGCAAAATGTGACAAAGTGAGTATTTTCAGATTGGAAAAACAATTACGCTAGCAGCATGGATTGTAGTATTTTCTTGTTTTCGAACATACCCTTCGCTTGCCCGTTTGGAGTTGAAAATGAAAACTGAGATCAGCAGGCAATTTGTTTTTTCAGCTCTTTTGCTATATTTCCTGAGCATGCCAATTAATGCCAGCGAGCTGAAATCGAAATTAACTGATAACTGCCCCAATCAGGCGCCCGATCAGCAATCCCAGATTAGTGACAGCCCCCTGCTTGCCATACTGATTCCAGAAATAATTTCGGCTGGCGTGGACATGGCTTCCGTCGCCATTGCCGAGGCAGCGAAGACAAAGACCGCGACCCTGATCACCGACAGCAAAGCATTCGATATGTACAAAGTGGCGAGCAACGCCAACTTGTCGATCAATCGCAAACCAGGCTGCCTGATTATCTATCAGCCAGCCAGCATGCCTGCGGCGGCAAACGCCGCTTCGGCAGCGGTTCCAGGCTGGTTTTCAAATGCACGGCAGTACATCCCTGAGAACAGTGCGCCTGATATCTATCTCGAAATTCAGCTGCGGCCCGGATACCAGAATTCCGGCATGCATCTCGGCCCCCAGCTGCTGGTCGTCAACCGCCGATTGCAGGACGGCTTTTTCCTTAAAAATAAGCGCGGCTATGTCATCGCCCTGTCGTTCAAGGATGCCGATTCGCGAGCGTCATATGGTGCGGCGACCCTTGCGTTTGATGATGTGCCCCTGGGTATCTGGACCAGGGATGGCCGCTCAGGCACATCGATGGCGCCGGAGTGGCCGGAAGAGACGATGCTTCCCAAAATGCCGAGCAATGCGAAAATTGTCGCCGACGTTTCCGAGCAAAAACAAGCCAGCGCTGTGGTACAGGAGGTCAACGCGCTGTTGAAACAACGCGTGGCGCAAAGAACCGCCGTCAAACGGGATGATATCGCCGACGACGCCGAATACAAGGCAGCCCTTCAGAAATTCTGCAAGGCACTGGACTCCGAAAAAGCCGGCAAAGGTGCGGACAAGCTGGCCGATGATCGCTGCCCGATCAATGTGTATATTGCAAAACGCCATCTGGCGACGGTCATTGACGCCAGATCCAGGGAACTGGGATACCAATGGGCGGACGCCTATTTCCGCAACCACTGCTCGACGAGTCCAGGAGCAATGCAAGATCATCCAGGCACATGTCCGCTTCCTGATCCGGCAATCAAGACAACAGGCGCAACCTTCGTGTCGATCAGCGTCGTCGAGACATCGGAAGCGAATGCGTTTGCCCAGTCACTGGCCGCTATCTTCGACAAAAAGAAAGGCGATATCAAGACGGCACTGAACGACAAGTACAATCCGGACCGGCGCGATGAACTCTCGGATGCCGCCGCCGTGAAGGCACGCGATGCGCGCAACGTCCATCAGCTCGCGATGCTGAATGTGCAGCAGATTGAAGCCCAGCTGCAGGAAGCATTCGACAAGCCAGAATCCGCGCGCACGGGCATACGCATTCAACTGGCGCGCGCGAAGATTGACGCGAACAAGACATCCGCCGATGCCGGCCTTGCCTTTCCCTTCCCCGAGTTCAATTAACGCGTTTGCCATCGTGATAAACCGGAGGTTCCATGAAACAGTTGAACAGGCTTTCCCTTATTCTGCTTTCCATTCCGGCCTGCGCCGGGGCGCAGGAACATGTCACGGTGGTCGACAGCTTGCCCGAGCATTTGCTATATCTATATACAACTGTGCCGACAAAAGGCGAGAAAAACTCGCTTGACCAGATGGTTGCAGGAGAAAGAAAATGGGATGCGGGACGCACGCTGCGCGTATGCCTATTTCAAGGCAATAAGGCTGTCGCCAGCCTGATCCGCAATGTCGCAAGCGAATGGAATGCATATTCGAGCACCAAGTTTGATTTTGGACCATCCGACAGCTGGTATAACTGTCTGGCGCCCAATAACGGGTATTTCCAGATCCGCGTCGGGTTTTCCTCCCAGGGTTACTGGTCCGCAGTAGGCACGCATGCCGAGAGCCTGATAGACAATATGGCGCCGACGATGAATCTGGAACGGTTCAACCGCCAATATAGCGAATCCAAGTACTCTTCCAGCACCGTGACTGAACAAGCGCAGCCGTTTCATAAGGCGGTGATCCGCCACGAATTCGGCCATGCGCTCGGATTGCTTCATGAAGCGTCCAATCCAAAGCTCAACTGCCAGGCCGAAATTCGATGGGAAGGCGATAACAATGCCTATGATTATTATGCACAACCGCCGAATTCCTGGGGAACCGAGCAGGTGAAGCGAAATCTGGGCTTTGTCGGTCAAACAGATCCCGATTATGTCGCCGGCGAAGAAGACATAAAATCGGTGATGTTCTATTCTTTACCGCCTGATATACTTATCAATGGAACCGCTAGCAAGTGTTATACAACGCAGAACCTCGTCATCTCGGAAAAAGACGCAAAGATTATCGCCAAGATTTACCCGCTGGTTGCGCCACTATCGTCCAAAGTGGATATCGATTTAAAAACGGCAAATTTGAAGGCATTGCCGCTGAACGTGAGCAATATAGCGTTCGAGGACATACAGGCGCGCATTCTGGCGGACATTGAATCCAACGATCCCTACGTTCGGCGCGACGCAAGGGTGCGCCTCAACGAACTGCTGGCAAAGGATAATTCCTTTTCCCAGACTGCCACTTTTCTTCAAAAAGTACCGCAAGGTACCTATCGCTACCAGTTGGGCGTCGCCGTGGCGCTGGCCAATTCGCCGAAACCCGTGGAAGTCGATCCTGCGCTGAAAGCGGTACTGGTAGCGCAGCAAAAGGAAACCAAAGACCAAACCTTGAAGCTACAGTTGAAAAACGCAATTGGCAAACTGGTGGAAAAATAGGGCGACTGCCATTCAGGAACGGATACAGAAACAAGATGGCCACACCCTGGCTGCCTGGGCGGCGCGGTGCTTGCCATGCGCAGCTGTATCTGGACAGCATCTGATCGGCATCCGCATGGCTGCCTCGCTGCGCGTCCGGCCGAGGCGCCGCTGGCGGCGGCAGCATCGGCCGAATGTCTGCCCATGGCTGCACCGGCAAGCTGGCCGCCGGACGCCGCTCAGCCAGCGCCGTCCGGCAGTTTCTCCAGCTGTTTTTCCAGCCCTGAGCGGTCGCCTGCCGCCACAAAACACGCCCCCTGCCAGCGCTGCGTGCGCTGCGCCTGGCTTGACGCCGGGACACACCACGGCGCATACACGCGCAACGCGCGCTTGCCGCCCATGCCGGCGCGCGACATGACGCCCCGCTCCAGCAACACGGCACGCGAAAAAATGAAGTAACCATGCCGCCCGCCGTCAGCCACGGCGACGATGACGGCATCGACCGGGTCGCCGTCGTCCAGCGGCGCGATCGCGGCGCCGGGATGGGGGCGTTTCCAGACGGTGAAGAACTGGCCGATCTTGGTCGGCGTCGTCCTGGCAATCCGCAAGACCAGCCGCAGGCCGTGCAGTTCGGCGCGGCCGGCGCCGTAGTCGGCGCTTTCCGCCTCGGGCACGGGCGCCTGCGCCAGGCCGAGGATATCCCAGGGGCGGTTCGTCATTCCGTGCTGAACTCGGCGGCAGCCTTGGCCGCCCACAGCGCTTCCGCGTGGCTGGCGAACGGGCTGTCGTAGCCGTCGATGCCGCCATCGTCATCGACGAAATACAGCCACCAGCCGTCGGCCTGCTGGCGGATGGCCGTGTGGCCCGGTGCGCAATGGCGCGCGATGTCCTCGCTGGCGGCCAGGGTGGTGATGGTGATGCCGCGGTGGTTGATGGCGTGGGTTGTCATGGCTGGCTATTCAATGCAAGATAATCAATGCGCGCAGTGTAACCGCTGCGGCAGGATAGCCGGCAAAAAAGGGGCTCCCGCGGCCATGGCTTGCGCTACACTGGCATCTGGAACCGGGGAGACAGACATGGCGTCACAGCAAGGCACGGTGGATTTTTTGCTCGACCAGATGGCGGGTGCGGGCGGCGTCAGCGCGAAGAAAATGTTTGGCGAGTACGGCCTGTATTGCGACGGCAAGATGTTCGCCATCGTCGCCGACGACCAGCTGTTCATCAAGCCGACGGATGCGGGGCGCGACTGGATCAGCGCGCAGGGCGCGCTGCAGGAAGCGCCGCCCTACCCGCAGGCCAAGCCGTATTTCCTGATCGACGGCGGACTGTGGGACGAGCGCGACTGGCTCTCCCAGCTGGCGCGGCGCACGGCCGATGCCTTGCCGCTGCCGAAACCGAAGCCGCCACCGAAGCCGAAGGCGCCGGCCAAGGCGACAGCCGCGGCCAGGACGGCAAAATAGGCGTCAGCCGGCCAGCACGCTGTTGGCGCAATCCTTGTCCTGGCGGAAACACGCAAGGTTGTGGTAAGTGATGGCGGCGATTTCGCGCAGCGCCTCGATGGTGAAGAAGCCCTGGTGGCCCGTCACCAGCACGTTCGGGAAGGTCATCAGGCGCTGGAAGATGTCGTCGTCGATGATGTCGGACGAGCGGTCCTGGAAGAACAGGTTGCTTTCCTGCTCATAGACGTCGATGGCCAGCGAGCCGAGCTGGCGCGATTTCAGCGCCTCGATGACGGCGCCCGTGTCGATCAGGCCGCCGCGCGAGGTATTCACCAGCATGGCGCCCTTCTTCATCAGCGGCAAGGTTGCTTCGCTGATCATGTGGCGCGTGCTCTCCATCAGCGGGCAATGCAGCGAGACGATGTCGGACTCGGCCAGCAGCCGCGGCAACTCCACCATCGTGCCCAGGTCCGCGAACGCGGGGGCCGGGAACGGGTCGTGGCCCAGCACCGTGCAGCCGAATCCCTTGAAAATGCGCGCCGTCGCCAGGCCGATCTTGCCCGTGCCGACGATGCCCACCGTCATGCCGTGCAAGGTGGAGCCGAGCAAGCCGTCGAGCGAGAAATTGCCTTCGCGCACGCGGGCATACGCGCGGTGCGTGTGGCGGTTCAGGGTCTGCACGAGGGCCAGCGTGTATTCGGCCACGGCTTCCGGCGAATACGCGGGCACGCGGGCGACGAACAGGCCAAGGCGCTTGGCCGCTTCCAGGTCGAGGTTGTTGTAGCCGGCGCAGCGCAGCAGGATGGCGCGCACGCCGTAGCCGTGCAAGGCTTCCAGCACGGGCGCGTCGAGCACGTCGTTGACGAAGACGCAGACGGCTTGCGCGCCTTGCGCCAGCACCACGGTTTCCTGGCTCAGCAAGGCGCTGTGGTACACCAGTTCGATGCCGGCGGCGTCCGGCTGTGACGGCAAGGCTTCATCGAAGAAACGGCGGTCGTAGGGCTGGCTGGCGAAGAAGGCGATTTTCATGGGGCGTCCTGTCAAGTGAACCGGCGAAAAACAATGCCGGATGGCAAAACGCCATCATAGCGCAGCCGTCCCGCCCCTTGCGTACGCCTGAACAGTGCATCGGCACGGCTCGCCTTTATGCCCGCCCTGCCGCCCCGCCTCAATGCGGGATGCGCGGCCCGTTGAGTATCTTTTGCACATACGCCGTCTCTTCCGCGTGCTCGACGTGGTAGCGGTCGCGCGCGGCGCGCATGGCCGCGTGGTGGGCGTCGATATTCGCCTTCGTCAGTTCGACGCCGAAATCGGCCGGCGGCACGAGGTCGCCGCCAAACAGGCGCGCCAGGATCAGGCGGCCCACGTTATCGCGGTAATGCGACACTTCCCAGTAATAGCGCATCTCGGCCCGGCCGCTGACGAGCGGGATCGGGTCCGTCGTGACGCTGTTGAAACCGGAAAAATCGTACAGGCGTACGTCGCAGCCCGCCGCGCGGTGGCGTTCGACGAATTGCACCAGGCCCCGCTGCCAGGCCTGCATGGCATCCCACTTGCCGCGCCAGTGCAGCACATCCATCGTCAGCGCGTGCGTGGGGTTGATGTACAGGCGCAGCCGCATGCTGCCCCGGCACAGCTTGCCGACGCTGGCGTCGAGCGCGGGCGTGGATGGCGGCGTCGGCCCTTCGCCATCGCCGAATTCCTGCAGCCGCAGCGGGATCGCATGGGCCGCGCCGCCCCAGCCCTTCATGCGGCTGATGACGCAGGTTTCGTCGCGCTGCCCGTACAGGGCCAGGCTGGAGCGGCAGACGTCGCCGAAGCTGCCGTTGAGGATGCGCAGGGTGTCCTGCGTCATGTCCACCGTCAAGCCCCGCTTCAGGTTGAGCAAGGCGCGCCGCGCGAAAAAGCCGTGGTCGTCGCCCGTCAAGCCGTCTTCCACGCGGGCCGAACCGAGGTCCATGGAAAAGGTGGGCGCGTCGACGCCCCACACCATGGTTTCGATGCGGCTGACCTTGGCCGCATGCTCGGCCAGGCGGATGGCGTCGCCCAGCGAGGCGCCCGAGACGGCGCTGTTGAACACGCTCTTGTCCGGGAAGGTGGCTTGCGCGCGCGTGGGCAAGCCCATTTCCGTGCGCGAATTGCCGATGTAGATGATGCTGGGCCGGTAACGGGCCACGGCATACGTCTTGCCCCAGGCGCTCAGCTTTTCATTCGTCGGGCGCAGGCGCTGCAGCAAGGGAGTGTCCCACTGGTGCAGCAGATAGGGATCGATGCGGTAATTCATGGCCGAGACGAGGGCCAGCACGAAGAAGGCGACGGTAAAGAACCAGGCCAGGTAGCGGCGGGAGATGGTATCCATGACGTGTCCCTGCTCAGAATTGAAAGTAGAGAAATTCGGTGACCCGGTTCATGCCGAAGATGCAGGCGACGAACAGCGCGGCAAACCCGAGGCTCCAGCCGCGCGTGGGCCGCCAGCTGAAGGCCCAGCGCCCTTCGGGCTGAAATATTCTTTCAAGCGCGGGCTCGTACAGAAAGAATATTTCTTGCGTATTCGGCGCCTTGAAGGCCAGCACGATGGCCAGCAGCAGCACGGGCAAGCCGGGGCCCATCAGCTCGATCCAGCGGATGCCGTCGAACGCGGGTTGCAGCCCCCATTGCGCGAGGCCGGCCGCATGGCTGGCCAGGCCGCGCGGCAGGCTCACGCCGTTCGCCCCCACCAGCGCGCCGAGGATGTCCCAGGCCGTGGCCACGTCGGGCGCGCGGAAGAAGATCCAGGCCAGCATGACGACGGTAAATGTCAGCGCGGCCGGCCACCAGCGTCCCGTGGCCGCGCCGAACGCGCGGCGCCACGCCTGCTGCACCACGAGGAACAGGCCGTGCAAGCCGCCCCAGATGACGAAGGTCCAGCCGGCGCCATGCCACAGGCCGCCCAGCAGCATGGTCAGCATCAGGTTGCGGTAGCGGATGGCCTCGCCACGGCGGCTGCCGCCCATGGCGATATACAGATAGTCGCGCAGGAAACGCGACAGTGTCATGTGCCAGCGGCGCCAGAACTCCGTGATGTTGGCGGCCTTGTACGGCGAATTGAAGTTCAGCGGCAATTTCACGCCGAACATGCGCGACAGGCCGATGGCCATGTCGGAATAGCCGGAAAAGTCGAAATACAGCTGGAAGGTATAGGCCAGCACGCCGATCCACGCCTCGAGCAGGTTCGGTTCGGCGCCGGCCGCGAAGACGGGAATGGCCAGCGGCGACAGGTTGTCGGCGATCAGCACTTTTTTCGCCAGCCCGACGACGAAAATCGACATGCCGATGGCCAGGTTGGCCGCGCGCGGGTGGCCGCTGGCCGGGTCGGCGAACTGCGGCATCATCTCGCGGTGGTGCAGCACGGGGCCGGCGATCAAATGCGGGAAGTAGCTGACGAACAGCACGTAATGGATGAAGCGGTATTCGCGCACCTCGCCCCGGTAGCAATCGACGAGGAAGGCGATCTGCGTGAAGGTGAAGAAGGAGATGCCGATCGGCAGCACGATGTCGAGGCCGGACCACGGCAGGCTGGCCGCGCCCGCGCCGGCGGCCACGGCGTTGACGCTGTCGATGAAGAAGTTCGCGTATTTATACCAGGCGAGCAAGCCCAGGTTCAGCGCCAGTGCCGCCACCAGCACGCGCTTGCGGGCCGCGCCCGCGCTCGAACCGATCAGCCGGCCTGCCCCATAATTGAGGCAGATCGAGGCCAGCAGCAGCGGCAGGTAGCGCACGTCCCACCAGGCATAAAAGAACAGCGAGGCGGCGGCCAGCCAGGCGGCGGGTGCCAGGCGGCGCCAGCCGGGCTCCGCCCTGGTGCCCGCCGGCGCCAGGCGTTCCAGCAGAAAATAGCCTGCCAGTACGATGGGCAGGTAGGCGCACAGGAAAGCAAAGGAATTAAACAGCATGGCTCCTCCTTGACGGCTGCGCGGCGGCAACGGCGGCCGCATGCAGCTGGACATAGCAATCGGCGATCTGGCCCGCCACCCGTTCCCACGTAAACCGCTCCACCAGCGCCTGCACGCGCAGGCGCGCGGGTGGCTGCGCCAGTAGTTCCGTGATAGCCAGCCGCTGCGCGGCGCCGTCGTCCCAGCGCACCTTGCGCAGCGCAAACGCGGAATCGGGCAAGTCGAGCGCGCTTTGCGCCGTCATGACGACGGGCGTGCCGGCCGCCAGCGCTTCGAGCACGCTCAGGGGAAACACTTCGCCCTGGCTCGGCAGCGCGGCCACGGCCGCCGCATGGTAGGCGCTGGCCAGCAGCGGGTCGGCATGGTCGAGCGCGCCGAGCCAGCTGACGTGGGGCAAGTCCAGCAACTGCTGCAGATAGCCCTGCTGCTCGCGTGGCGCGGCGCCGATCAACACCAGCGGCAAGCCGGCGCCGGCCAGCGCCTGCGCCAGACCCAACTGGTTTTTATACGGCGAAATGCTGCCCACCATCAGCACGAACGGCCCGGCGATGCCCGTCTCGCGCAGGAACAGGTCGCCGTTGGCCGTGAAGAAATGCGGGTTGATGCCGTTCGGGAAGACGCGGATGGACTGGGCCGGCATGCCGAAACCGTGCACGATGGCGTCGCGTTCGGCCTCGCCCAGCGCCACCACCACATCGGCCAGCAGCAGGGCGCGCCGCGTCTGCGCGTAACTCGTTTGCACCATCCATTCCGTCAGCCGCCCCGCCAGCCGGTCGGCCAGGCGCGCGCGCCAGGCGCTGGCGCGGCTCCAGCTGGGCGGCAGCAGCGGCGACAGCACCACCGGCACGCCCAGTTCCCTGGCCGTTTCCACGATGCGATAGTTGCCGTTGCTTGCCGAAAACACGTGCAGCACGTCGAAATCGGCCAGCCGCTCGTGGTTGGCGTCGACCAGCTGCACCTCGAGCGGGCGCGCCGCGTGAGTGTGCAGGCGGTTCAGCGCGGCCACGGTCTCGCGCACCTGCACCTGCAAGCCGCCGTCGCGCTGGAACAGCATCGGATAAGACAGGATACCGACACGCATGGTCGTCCTTTCGTTCCTGCGCGCCATCCAGGACCGTTGCGGGTCCGCTCAGCGCGGTGATTTGACGGGCAGCCAGCGGCTGGCCAGCTTGCGTTGCAATAACAGAAACTCGGCGGCGATCTCGTGTTTCACCAGGAAGACGCCGGCGATCCAGCACAGCAAGGTGGCCAGTCCCGTGCCGGCCAGCGCCAGCAGCGCGGCGCCATACGGCAGCTCGTCCGGCAGCCACAGCAGCATGCACAGCGGCGGCGCACCGCTGAGCGCGCACAGGACCAGACTCTTGCGCACGGCCCGCGCCAGGATGCCCCAGTGCAAGCCGTGCAAGCGCCGCAAGCAGCCATACGCGAGCCAGCTGCGCAGCACATTGCTGAAGACCACGGCCCAGGCCACGGCCACCAGTCCCAGCGGCGCCGCCAGCAGCAGCGCCGCCACCTTCAGGCTGCCGGCCCAGGCGTCGAGCCGCACCTGGGCGCGCATCTGGCCCGTCGCCACGAACAGGTAGCGCGCCATACTGAACATGCTATACACGGCCGCCGACAGGCACATGATGCGTATCAAGGGCACACAGCCCAGCCATTGCGGGCCATACAGCACCTTGACCAAGGGCAAAGCCATGCACCCGAGGAAGAGAAAAAACGGCCAGGCCAGCGCCGTCATATAGCTGATCGTGCGCAGGTAGACATCTGCCGCCCCGCCCGCCCTGCCCGTCTCGCCATCCTCGCGCGCGCGCGCCGCGAACAGGGGGAACACGACAGGTGAGATGGCGCTGGTGATGGCCTGGTTGAAGAGATTGAGCACGCTTTGCGCCTTGCCGAACAGGGCCAGGCTGTCGATGCCGATCAGCTTGCCGATGATGAGGTCCGGCGCCGCCACGCCCGCCTCGTCGACGAGACCGCCGCCCGTCGCATACGCGCCAAAGCTGGCGATGGCGCCCATGCCGCGCCGCCCCGGCAGCCATGGCAGTTCCTTCGGCCGCAGCAGCAGGCTCACCAGTAGAGATGCGACCGCGCCGGCCAGCGCCGCCCACACCATGCTCATGTAGCTGTGGCCCAGCAGCGCCAGCAGCACGGCCACCAGCAGGTTGACGACGCTATTGGCCGCGTTGATGGCATAGATGGCGCGAAAGCGCAGCTGCCGGCGCAGCATGGGCAAGGTCAGCGCGCTGAACGGGATCAGCACGAGGTTGATCGACAGCAGCCGCAGCACGGGCGTCAGGCGCGGCTCGCCATAAAACCGCGCCAGCGGCGCGCTGGCCAGCACCACCAGCGCCGCCAGCAGCCACGCCACGAGCAGGCTGGTGGCCAGCGCGGCGCGCAGTTTCACGCGGTCCAGGCGCTTTTCCTGGATCAGGTACTGGCCCACGCCGAAGTCGCGCACCACCTGCGCCAGCGCCACCAGCACGGCGCCCAGCGAATACACGCCCACCTCGGCCGGCGTCAGCAGGCGCGACAAGATCATGGTGCCGACGATGCCCAGCAACAGCACCGTGTATTTCTCGGCAAAGGAAAACAGGAAGGAATGGCGCGTGGCGTTCATCGCGGCGGCCCGCGCCTACACCAGGCCCGCATAGAACTGGCGCAGCTGGCGTTGCAGGCGCGGCATCGAATAGCGCTGCACGGTTTCCGCGCGCGCCAGCCGTCCCATGCGTTCGCGCCGCGGCGCGTCGCGCAGCAGCCCGGCCACGGCGTCGCAGGCGGCCTCCTCGTCGCCGGGCGGCAGCAGCAAGCCGCCGCCGCTGTCGTGCAGGATATCGCGCGTGCCCGGCACATCCGTGCCCACGGCCGGCACGCCGCAGGCCATCGCTTCGATGGTGGCGATGCCGAAGCCTTCGTTCTTGCTCAGCAGCAGATGCAGGTCGAAGGCCGGCATCAGCAAGTCGATGCGCGCCTGGAAGCCGGCAAACACGATGCGCGGCGCCAGCCCCAGTTGCTGCGCCTGCAGGCGCAGCATGGCCTCCAGCGGCCCCGTGCCCACGAGTATCAGATACAGGCCGGGAAACTGCGGCGCCAGGCGGGCGAACAGGGCCAGCAGCGCCTGCGGCCGCTTTTGCGGCGACAGCCGCGCCACCGAACCGAGCACCAGCGCGTCCTGCGGCAAGCCCAGCTGCCGGCGCGCCAGCACGCGCCGCTCGGGCGAGACGATGAAGGCGTCCGTATCGACGCCGTTCGGGATCACGGCCAGCCGCGTGGCCGGCTCCAGCATGTCGCGGTACAGGTCCAGGAAATGCCGCATGGCCGACGGCGACACGGCATACACGCCCTTCACGGCGCGGAACGCTTCGCGCAGGAACGGGCGCTGCCAGTCGCTGAACGGCGCCAGCGGAAACGCATTGTGCACGCTGATCACGGCCGGCAGCCTGCATTGCCGCGCCAGCCAGACGATGGACGCGCCATAACTGGTCCAGCAAAACGCCACGTGGACGAGGTCGGGCCGCAGCCGGCGCAGCCGCCAAGCGCCCGTCAGCATGGCGCGCAGCCGGTTCCAGCGCCGCCACGCCCAGTGTTCGAGAAACAATGGCGGCTCGTACACGCGCACGCGCAGCCGCTGCGCGCGCAAGCCCTGCGCCCAGGCGGCAAAGCCGGGAAAGCGCCGCAGCGCCAGCACGCTGTCGTAACCGCTGTCGTCGAGCATGCGCGCCTCTTGCGCCATGCGCAGCTCCATGCCGCCCAGTTCGCCCGAATAACTGCTGATGACGATGCGCGGCAGCCGCTTGCGCCGTCCGCGCCACGCTTCATGGAAAAAGCCGCGCAGCTTCGCCCGCTCCCACTGGTGCAGGAACAGGCTGGCAGGGTCGCGCCGCAGCCAGGCCAGCGCGGCGCCCACGGTGTCGCGCAGGTAGCGTCCCAGCATCCAGCGCGGCACGCCGAGCAATTCCACGCTGGCCTCGGGCAGGGCCAGCCGGCATTGGCCCCGCCCGAACAGCATGGCGCGCCTCAATATCCAGTCGCGCCGCACCTGCGGTGCGCGGATGATGTGGGCCACCCTGGCCTGCGGACAGAACCATGACGGGTTGCCGGCCGCGTGCATTTCCAGGTTGAGCCGGGTCTCGCTGCCCATGGCATAGCTGGCTCCCTGCGGACCGATGCTTTCGTCATAGCGTGCGCCCGCCTCGAAGATGCGGCGGCGGATGGCCATGTTGGCGCCCCATACGAGGCCCGGATAGACGGGGCCGTCGCGCAGCCCGGGGCTGGTGATGCCCCACGTCAGGCCGGCGGGCGTCAGGCGCAGCAGCCAGTCCGCCGGCCTTGCGCGCCAGGCGGGCACGATGGCGCCGCCGAACAGGGCGTAGCCGGGATGGCTGCGTGCGCTGTCCTGCAGGCGGCACAGCCAGTCGCGCTCGGGCAGGGCGTCGTCGTCGCCAAAGACGAACAGTTCGCTGCCATCGCCGCCGTGGCGCAAGGCGTGTTCGACGGCGTCGTTCAGGGCCGGACTGCGGCCGCGCCGCGCCACGTACACGGAGCTGAGAGGCAAGCGCGTGCGGAAGGCCGCGATCACGTCTGCCGTGGCGTCGCTGCTGCCATTGTCGGCGATGACCAGGCGCCAGCCGCCCTGTGGCGGGCGCAAGCCCATGTACGCCTGCAAGACCTGGGGCAAGGTGCCGGCGCCATTGTAGGTCGCCATGAGAACGGTCAACAAGCGCAAGCCTCCTTGGTCTTACTATCATCAAACTGATGAAGTGATGCTGATGTGATGGAGTGATGCCGATGCACAGCGCACGAAACCAGTGTAACCAGCCTGCCCGCCAGCCCGTTGACCGGCATCAAGACCCGGTCCCAGGGCGCCGGCGGCAGGAGACAACGAGGAGCGTCCCCCTTCATGCGCGACATCATCGTCACCATCATCATCCTGGGCTCCCTGCCCTTCATCCTGAAGACGCCGGCCATTGGCGGCCTGATGTGGGTCTGGGTCAGCGTGATGAATCCGCACACGCAGGCGTGGGGCTTTGCCACCCATTTGCCCTTCGCCTTCATCATCGCCATCACTACCATGCTCAGCCTGGTGATGACGCATGCGCCCCGCAGCCTGCCGCTGACGCCCGTCAGCGTGCTGCTGCTGCTCTTTACGGCGTGGATGAACGTCACGGCGCCGTTCGCGCTGCTGCCCGAGCCGTCGTGGGAGCAATGGAACAAGGTCATGAAGATCATGCTGATGAGCTTTGTGGTGATGATGGTGATACGCACGCGGCAAGATATCGTGCGCCTCGTGTGGGTGCTGGTGGGCTCGATCGGCTATTACGGCGTGAAAGGCGGCATCTTCACGATTCGCAGCGGCGGCACGGAGCGCGTGTGGGGGCCGGAAGAAACGTTCATCGGTGACAACAACTCGCTGGCCCTGGCCCTGATCATCACCATCCCGCTCATGTATTACCTGCAGCAAAACACGGACAGGCGCTGGCTGCGCCACGGCTTGTCGGCGGCGATGCTGCTGTCGGCCCTGGCCGCGCTGGGTTCGTATTCGCGCGGCGGCCTGCTGGCCATTGCCGCCATGGGCCTGTTCATGTGGCTGAAAAGCGACCGCAAGCTGGTGCTGGGAGCGCTGCTGTGCCTGGTCGCTCCCCTGCTGCTGGCCTTCATGCCCGAGCGCTGGAGCGAGCGCATGGACACCATCCACAGCTACGAGGACGACGTCTCGGCCATGGGCCGCCTGAATGCCTGGCGCATGGCCTACAACCTGGCGCGCGACCGCTTCTTCGGCGGCGGCTTCGACGTCTCCGAGCCGGTCGTCTTCGCCCGCTATGCGCCGAATCCCATGGACGTGCACGCGGCGCACAGCATTTACTTCCAGGCGCTGGGCGAACATGGCTTCGTCGGCCTGGCCATCTACCTGGCGCTGGGCATCGCCACCTGGCATACGGCCGCCGTGATCATCCGTTTGACGCGCGGCAACGCCGAGCTGCGCTGGGCACACGGCCTGGCCACCATGAGCCAGGCCAGCCTGATCGGCTTTGCCGTGGGCGGCGCCTTTCTCAGCCTGCTGTATTTCGACATGCCCTACTATTTGATGGCCGTGCTGATCGCCACGCGCATCGTCGTCGAGCAGCATGCGCGCGACCACGCGCCGCTGGCGCACCGCGCCAGGCCCAGGGCCGTGGAGAAGGCAAAGACTTCCGTCGCGGAGCAGCCATGACCGCCATGACGCCCTCCCTGTCGATCCTGATCTACCACCGCGTGCTGGCGCGGCCCGACCCCCTGTTTCCCGGCGAAGTCGACGCCATGCTGTTCGAGCGCCAGCTGCGCCTGCTCAAGCGCTTCTACACGCCGCTGCCACTGGCCGTGGCCGTGCGGCGCCTGCAGGATGGCAGCCTGCCCGCGCGCGCCGCATGCATCACCTTTGACGATGGCTATGCGGACAATGCGCAGGTCGCCCTGCCGCTGCTGCAGCACCACGCCATGCACGCCACCTTCTTTATCGCCACCGGTTATCTGCACGGCGGGCAAATGTGGAACGACAGCGTGATCGAAGGCGTGCGCCACGCGCCCGGCCCCAGCCTTGACTTGCACGCATATGGCCTAGGCAAGCTGCCCATCGCCAGCCTGGCGCAGCGGCGCGCCGCCATCGCCACCTTGCTGGGCCAGCTCAAATACCTGCCCTTCGCCCAGCGCCAGTGCCTGGCCGTGCAGGTTCGCCGGATGGCGGGCGCCACCATGCGCCGGCCGCAGATGCTCAGCACTGAACAGCTGCGCCGCCTGCACGCGGCCGGCATGGGATTGGGCGCGCACACGGTCAGCCATCCTATCCTGGCCACCCTGTCGCCGCGCGCCGCGCGCCTCGATATCGCGAATGGCAAGCGCCAGCTCGAGGAATTGATACAGGCGCCCGTCACCCTGTTTGCCTATCCGAACGGCAAGGCAGGCCAGGACTACGGCGCGGCCCACGTGGAGATCGTGCGCAGCCTGGGATTTACGGCGGCCGTCGCCACGGACTGGGGCGTGGCCCGCCCCCATGCGGGACTCGACATGCTGCAGCTGCCCCGTTTTACGCCGTGGGATCGAGGACGGCTGGCGTTTCTGTGGCGCATGCGGCAAAACCGTGCGCAAGCGCACCGAGCGCAGCCGGATGCTGGCTGAGCCACTGCTCCAGCATCAGCAGCAGCCACACCATGGTGCCGTGATAGGCCGGATGCTCGGCCAGCAGCCTTCCCTGCAAGTCGTCGATGAAGGCGGGCCGCACGATGCCGCGCCCACGCAGCTGCGTCAGGTTATCGAAGGCGAACTCGCGCAGCGGCGCATGGCTGTGCAGCCACAGGCCGAATGGCAAGCCGAAGCCGTGCTTTTTCTTGCGCACGATGGCCGGCGGCAGGATGTCCGCCAGCGCCCGCTTGAAGAATGGCCGCAGCCGCATGCCGTCGAGCTTGTCGCGCGGCGCCAGGCGCGCGGCAAACGCCACCATCGCGTCGTGCAGGAAGGGAAACGCCGCTTCCACGCCGGCCAGCTCGCACGCCTTGCGCACCTTCAACAAGTCGTTGTCGGCCAAAGTAAAGCGCATGTCCAGTGCCAGCAACTCGTTGATCTGGCTCAGGCCCAACCCCTGGCGCTGCCAGTACGCGCCGTTCAGGCAGCCGGACGCCATGCCGGGGTCGATGGTATCGATGAAACCGTCCTCGAGCACCGTGCGGTGGCCATGGCACAGCAGCAGGTTATGGCTGTCCAGGCGCGCCGGCAAGGGCATGCTGGCCTGTTCGATATAGCGGCGCGCCTTGTCGCCCAGCCGCCACGGCCGTTCCACGCGCCGGCGAAACAGCAGCGGCTCGATGATGGCCTGGCGCAACATCGCCGGCAGCCGCTCATAGCCGGACAGCAAGGCCTGGCGCGCGTAGCGTTCATTGCCGCCAAACAATTCGTCGCCGCCATCGCCGCCCAGCAGGCGCGTCACGCCATCGTCGCGCGCCATCTGCGCACAGTAAAAGGCGGGGATGGCCGAGGCATTGCCGAATGGCTGGTCGAATACGGCCGCCATGGCGGGTATCGCGGCCAGCACGTCGTTTGGCGTCACGTAGCGCTCATGGTGGATGCTGCCCGCATGACGGGCGGCCAGGCGCGCGTAGGCCATCTCGTCGTAGCCGGGCGCGTCGAAGCCGATCGAATACGTGCGCGCCGGCCGGCCCGTCACCTGGCCCACGACGGCGGCCACGGTGGAACTGTCGGTGCCGCCGCTGAGAAAAGCGCCCGTGCTTTCCCCATCCGCGCCCAGGCCCGCTTCCACGGCCTGGCGCAGGGTGCGCAGGAATTCCTGCTTCTTGCCCGCAAAGCCCGTGTGCGCCAGCGCGTTTTCCTGGAAGTCGAGCTGCCAGTAGCTGCCCTTGCATTGCCGGCCCGCGCGCACGTGCAGGTATTCGCCGGGCAGCAATCGCTGCTGGCCCAGGTAGGCCGTGGCGGGAGCGGGCACCATGTGGAAGAACAGATAGTGGTACAGCGCTTGCGGATCGAGGGCGCCGCGCACGGACGGATGGGCCAGCAAGGCATCGTGCGAGGAAGCAAAGAACAGGCCGTGCGCATTGCTCGTGTAGCTGAGCGGGTGGATGCCGGCCCGGTCGACGGCCAGCAGGGCCGCGCCGGAGCACGCATCGACGATGGCCAGCGCGAACGGCCCGGACAGGCAGGCGCAGGCGGCCGCGCCCCGGCTCAGCCACAGGGAAGCGAGGCGGCGCGCCACGTCGTCCGTCGAACCATCGAGCGCGGGCCGGCCCCAGATCGCCACCTGCAAGCCCTCCTGCTGGTGCAGGTGGCGGCTGCCGTCGATGGCGGCCACGGCCACGGCGCCCGCCTCGCCCGCGCTGGCGGCCAGGGGCGCCGAGTCAAAACGCGACAGCGGCGCGGCCATGCGCGACAGCGCCGCCGTCGCCACGGCATCGGCCTGGGTAGCCGCTGCGGCGCCGGACAGGCCAGCGCCGGCAGGTTCGGCTGCCGGCTGATCCGCCAGGCGGCCATCCGCGCCAGAGCCAAGGCCGGCTTGCCGGCCGGCAGCCATATGCTGCGCGGCCGGCGACGCGGCCCCAGCCATGGCGGCGGCCGGCACGGCGCCAGCATCGCCGCTGCCGCAGGCGGCACTGGCAACGCGGTCATTCGCCACGCCAGCGTCAGCATCGGTGCCATCATGCGCATGCGCGTGGTCCGCATGGGCGGCACCCGGCGCGACATTCCCGCCCACCCCGCCCAGTGTCAACCAACCGCACAGGCCGCTCATACGAGCACCTCGGCCGGCAGCGGATGGCCGAGGAAGGCCGTCGGGCTGGCCGTCAAGCCATACGCGCCCGACTGGAACACCACCACCAGATCGCCTTCCTCGGCGCGCGCCATCTCCATCTGGTCGGCCAGCAAGTCGAGCGGCGTGCACAGGGGGCCGACGACGGACGCCAGCTCGCGCGCGCCGCCGCGCAGGCGGTTGCCGATGGCGACCGGGTAATTCTTGCGTATCAGCTGGCCAAAATTGCCCGAGGCGGCCAGGTGGTGGTGCAAACCGCCATCCGTGACGAGAAACACCTGTCCATGCGATACCTTGCGCTCAAGCACCTTGCACACATAGATGCCCGCCTCGGCCACCAGGTAGCGGCCCAGTTCCAAATTCAGGCGCGCTCCGGGCGCCGCCGCGCCCAGCTTGTCAAGCTGCAACTGCAAGCCGGCGGCCACCGGTTCCAGGTCCAGCGGCTGTTCACCGGGAAAGTACGGCACGCCGAAGCCGCCGCCGATATTCAGCACGCGCAAGGGGCCGGGCGCGCACGGCGCCAGTTCCAGCGCCAGTTGCACGCTGTGCTCCTGCGCCTCGGCCAGGGCCACGCCCGACAGGTTTTGCGACCCGGCGTAGATATGAAAGCCGTGAAAGTCCAGCCCCAGCTGGCCGATGCGCCCCAGCAGCGCCGGCACGAGGGACGCATCGACGCCGAACGGCTGCGCGCCGCCGCCCATGCGCATGCCCGTGCGGCGCAAGGCGAAGTCGGGATTGATGCGCACGGCCACCCGGGCCGCCAGGCCCAGGCGTTCGCTGGCCAGTGCCGTCCTGTCCAGCTGCGCGCGCGATTCCACATTGACCAGCACGCCCGCCGCCACGGCGCGCGCCAGTTCCGCATCGCTCTTGCCCGGCCCCGCAAAACTGATGCGCCCGACCGGCATCGTCGTATCGAGCGCCGTCGCCAGTTCGCCGCCCGACGCCACGTCGATGCCGTCCACCAGTCCCGCCAGCAGCTGTACGACGGCCGGCATGGGATTGGCCTTCATCGCGTAATGCACATGCACGCCAGCCGGCAAGGCGGTGCGCAGTTCGGCCACGCGGCGCACGATATGCGCGCGTTCATACGCATAAAATGGCGTGCCGCCCACGCGCTGCGCCAGCCGGCGCAAGGGTACCCCGCCCACTTCGAGCATGTCGTCGGCCACGGCGAACTGGCGCAAAGCCGCATGCGACGGCAGTCCGGGCGCGTTCATGCGCCTGCTCCTGTTTGGACCGCATACGCGCGCGCCAGTTCCTTCGCCAGCAGCGGACGGTCGATCTTGCCGTTCGGATTGCGCGGCAAGGCGCCGTCGCGGATATCGACCCACAGCGGCACCATATAACTGGGTAGCCGGGCGCGGCAGGCGGCCAGGACGGCGTCGCGCAGCAATTCCACGCCTGGCGCCCGCGTGACGAGCAAGGCGATGGCCTGGCCCAGCACGGCATGCGGCACGCCCAGGGCGACCGCCTCGCCCACCAGGCCGCTCGCATACACGACTTCCTCGATCTCGGCCGGGCTGACGCGATAGCCCGACGTCTTGATCATGTCGTCGCTGCGGCCGACGAAATACAGATAGCCGTCCGCATCGCGGCGCACGGTGTCGCCCGACCAGACGGCCAGCTCCGGCAGCACCAGCCCGCTGGCCTGCGGCGGCAACGGCTTGAAGCGCTCGGCCGTGCGCGCCGCGTCGTTCCAGTAGCCGAGCGCCACCAGCGCGCCACGGTGCACCAGTTCGCCTGGCTCGTCGGGCGCGCAGAGGCTGCCATCGGGACGCAGCACCAGCACTTCCGCGTTTGGGATGGCGCGTCCGATGGAATCGGGACGCCGCTCCAGCTGCTCGGGCGCCAGATAGGTCGAGCGGAACGCCTCCGTCAAGCCATACATCAGGTAGACCTGCGTGCGCGGCAAGGCCACGCGCAGCTTGTCGAGCGTTGTTTTCTGCATCACGCCGCCGGAATTGGTGATGTAGCGCAAGGGCGTGGACAAGGGCCAGCTCAGCTGCGACAGCTGCACCCACAGGGGCGGCACGGCGGCCAGGCCCGTGATGGCTTCCTGCTCCACGGCTTCGACGATGTCGCGCAGCAGCAGATAATTCATCAGCACGGCGCAGGCGCCGCTGGCAAAGGCCGTCGTCAGCTGGCTCAGGCCATAGTCAAAACTGAGCGGCAGGACGCACAGGATGCGGTCCCGCGGCGTGTTGTGCAAATACCCCGACACGCTGAGGGCGCCCGCCATCATGTTACGGTGGGACAAGACCACGCCTTTCGGACTGCCCGTGCTGCCCGAGGTGTACAGGATGGCGGCCATGTCCGTGTCGATCACGGCGTGCGGCGCCGCTACGTCGCCTTCATGCTGCGCGGCCGCCTGCAGCGCGGCGTTCCAGGACAGCAGCCGCAGGCGGCCCAGGGCCGATTCCAGGCCGGGTTCGCCCACCAGCAATACCGCCTGCAAGTCCGGGCAGGCGGCCAGCGCCGGACCCAGCTGCGCCAGGCGTTCGCGCGACGTGACGAGGATGGCCACGTTGCAGTCGGCCAGGATGTACGCCACCTGGTCCGGCTTGAGCAGCGGGTTGACGGGCACGAACACGCCGCCGGCCGCCGCCGCGCCAAACATGGCGCTGACGTTTTCCGGGCGCTTTTCCAGATAGACGCC
This sequence comes from Janthinobacterium sp. GW822-FHT07H10, assembly GCF_058798675.1. Lineage (NCBI taxonomy): Bacteria > Pseudomonadati > Pseudomonadota > Betaproteobacteria > Burkholderiales > Oxalobacteraceae > Janthinobacterium > Janthinobacterium sp. GW822-FHT07H10. Next base: position 299,482 of record NZ_JBXAKS010000006.1, on the reverse strand, counting down.
GACCCGCCCGCCGCGCGCCAGGCCCAGGGTCAGCAAGGCCCAGGCGCAATCGCGCACGGACTGTTCCAAAGCGCCATAGCTGGTTTCCTCGCCCTGCCACGACAGGGCCGGCGCCCCGGGGGCGCGCCGCGCCGTCTCGCCTATCAGCTCGTGTATCAGTGTTGCCATCGTCTCGCCCCCTGGTCGGCATGCTCGTGCATGTATCCCCTATGATTGGGATAAACGGACCCAGCGGTCTTGATTTTTATCAAGTAACGGCTGCAGTGTGACAGTTGCCATAACACTTGAGGCGGCGCAAGACCCGCGCTGGCCGCTGCGCTCTAATGGACAGCGTTGGCTGCATAGCCGCCCCATCCGTGATCGCCATGGCCTTTCTGCCCGATTCCCGCCCGTTGCGCCGCCTCGCCGCCAGCATACGCCAGCTGGGCTGGCGCGACAGCGCCTGGCTGGCCGTGGCGCGGCTGCTGGCGCGCGCGCCGGGCGGGCGCTGCGCGCTGCACCGCTACCAGTTCGTCGCGCAAGCCGTGGCGCCCGGCTCGCTGTGCCGTGGCCGCGGGCGCGCCATCACGGTCACGCCCTGCCTGGCGGAAGCGGACTTGCCGCCCGGCCCCATGCGCCGCCCCGGCGCGCTGCGCGAGCGCTACCGCCAGGGCGCGCAATGCCTGGTGGCCCGCGCCGCGCCGCAGGAACCCGGCGAAGCGCCCATGGCCGGCTGGCTGTGGCTGCTGCGCGACGGCTGCCTGGAAGACGAGGTACGCGCCCGCTATGCGCTGGCCTCGCCCGAATCGGCGTGGGACCTGGACGTGTGGGTGCATCCGCAGCAGCGCGGCGGCCTGGTCTTCGCCCGCCTGTGGGAAGAAGCCAACGCGGTGCTGCATGCGCAGGGCGTGCGCTGGTCGTGCAGCCGCATCTCGCGCTTCAACCGCGCTTCGCTGGCCGCCCATGCGCGCCTGGGCACGCACGCGCTGGGTACGGCCACCTTCTTGCGCTGCGGCGGCTGGCAATGGATGGCCGCCAGCCTGCCGCCCTATCTGCACCTGTCGCGCCATGCCGGCAGCGTTCCCCGCCTGGCGTTCGACACCAGCCGCCTGCCCCACTACCCTTCCCTGGAGCTGACATGCCGCATCTTGAAGCAGTAAAGCGCATCCTCGACACCACCCTGTGCCTGAACGGCCGGGCGCTGGAGGCGCACACGCCGCTGCTGGGCAGCGTGCCCGAGCTCGACTCGATGGCCGTGATCGGCGTCATCGCCGCGCTGGAAGAGCATTTCGGCATCGAGGTGGCCGACGAGGATATCCACGCGCGCCATTTCGCCACCGTCGGCACCCTGCACGATTTCGTCTTTGCAAAGCTGCGCCGATGAGCCATACCGTTTCCGCGGCGCTGCCCCTGCTGCCCTTCTTCATGCCCGCCAGCGGCGGCCAGCGCTATTGTTTGCTGCACCTGCCCGCGCCGGGCCAGCCCGTGCGCGGCGGCATCGTGTACATCCACCCGTTCGCCGAAGAGCTCAACAAGAGCCGCCACGTGGCCGCCGCGCAGGCGCGCGCCTTCGCCGCCGCCGGCTACAGCGTGCTGCAGATCGACCTGTTTGGCTGCGGCGACAGCAGCGGCGACTTCGGCGAGGCGCGCTGGCCCATCTGGCACAACGACCTGCACCTGGCTTGCGCGTGGCTGGCGCAGCGCGTCGACGGGCCGCTGACGCTGTGGGGCTTGCGCCTGGGCGCCCTGCTGGCGCTCGATTTCGCCAGCCGCGCGCCGCTGCCCGTGGCGCGCCTGCTGCTGTGGCAGCCCGAGCTCGATGGCCGGCGCTGCATCGACCGCTTCCTGCGCCTGCGCCTGGCGCGCCGCCTGCTGGCCAGCGGCGCCCAGGAAGCGCCCGGCCATGCGCGCGCCGAACTGGCCGCCGGCCGGCCCGTGGAAGTGGCGGGCTACCTGCTGGCGCCCGCGCTGGCGCACGCCATCGACGACGTCGATGCCGGCGTGCTGGCGCCGCGCGTCCCCGTCTACTGGCTCGACTACCAGAGGCCGGAGCAGGCGGGCGCGCCATCCGTGCCGCCGCTGGCGCGGCAATGGCGCGACCACGGCGCCGCCATGCACGTGGCCACCTTCGGCGACGGTCCGTTCTGGCACAACGGCGAACTGCTCGCGTGTCCGCAACTGCTGGACGCCACGCGGGCACTGTGCCGCGACTGGCTCGACGGGGAAAGGATGGCGCCATGAAGCGCGATGACACCGGCCTGCAGGCCGTGCACCAGCTGGCCCTGCGCTTTCGCAGCGCGGCCGACGGTGTCGATGCCGACGCCGATGCGCAGGCGCGCCTGGTCGGCATCCTCAGCCTGCCCGCCGCGCCGGGGCCGCGCGGCGTGCTGATCGTCACGGGCGGGCCGCAATACCGGGTCGGCAGCCACCGCCAGTTCGTCCTGCTGGCGCGGGCGCTGGCGCAGCTCGGCGTGCCCGTGCTGCGCTTCGACCTGCGCGGCATGGGCGACAGCGAAGGCGCGCCGCGCGACTACCGCGCCGCCGGTCCCGACATCGCCGGCGCGCTGGCGCAATTCTTCGACGCCGTGCCGGCGCTGCGCGAGGCGGTGCTGTGGGGCTTGTGCGACGGCGCCACGGCGGCCGCCTGCCATGCACCGCGCGACGCGCGCATCACAGGCCTGGTCTTGCTCAACCCGTGGGTGCGCAGCGGCACCGGCCTGGCGCGCGCCACCCTGCGCCATTACTATCTGCCGCGCCTGCTGCAAGTCGCCTTCTGGCGCAAGCTGGCCGGGGGCGGAATGCCGCTGGGCGCCAGCCTGGCCTCGCTGCGGCAGGTGACGGCCGCCACGCGCGCCGCCGCGCCGGAGGAAAGCGATGCGCCCGCGCCGGCGCTGCTGCGGGCGCTGGCGCAGTTCCAGGGCAAGGTGCTGCTGATCCTCAGCGGCGACGACCTCGGCGCGCGCGAGTGGCAGGCCCTGTTCGATGGCGATCCTGCCTGGCGCGCCGTGGCCGCGCGCGCGCAATGGGCGCAGGCGCAGGTCGACGGCGCCAACCACACGTTCGCCAGCGCCGCCTGGCGCGCCGACGTCGAGCAGCTGTGCGCGCGCTGGATCGCCTCATGGTAGCGTCCACGCCGAAACGGGTGCTGATGGTGGCCTACCATTTTCCGCCGCTGGCCGGCGGCAGCGGCATCCTGCGCACCCTGGGCTTTGCGCGCCACCTGCCCGACCGCGGCTGGCAGCCGCTGGTGCTCAGCCCCAGGCCATTCGCCTACGCGCAGCAGGGAGCGTCGCAGCTGGCGCAGATCGGCGCGCACACCACCGTGCGCCGCACCCTGGCGCTGGACGCGGCGCGCCACCTGGCCATCGGCGGGCGCTATCCGCGCTGCCTGGCCCTGCCCGACCGCTGGAGTTCCTGGTGGCTGAGCGCCGTGCCGGCCGGCCTGCGCCTGATCCGCCAGTACCGGCCCGACGCCATCTGGTCCACGTATCCGATCGCCACGGCGCACCTGATCGCGATGACCTTGCAAAAACTCAGCGGCCTGCCGTGGATCGCCGACCAGCGCGATCCCATGCTCGACGACAGCGACGCGCTGGCGCCGTATCCGCCCGAAGCGCGCCTGCACCGCATGCATGCGTGGATCGAACAGCACATCGCGGCGCGCAGCGCGGCCATCGTCTGCACCACGCCGGGCGCCGTGGCCGCGCACCGGCGCCGCCTGGCGCACGTGGCGCGCGGGCGCTTCACGCTGATCGAGAACGGCTACGACGAGGATGGCTACGGCGCAGCAGGCTTGCACGGGCCGCGCGGCCACCACAGCCGCTTCCTGCTGCTGCACAGCGGCGTGATCTACCCGTCCGAGCGCGACCCGCAGCCGCTGTTCGAGGCGCTGGCCCGTTTACGCCTCGACGGCACGCTGCACGCGCGCAATTTCCAGCTGCTGCTGCGCGCCACGGGCCACGATGCATGGCTGGCCGGCCTGCTGCGCAAGTACGGCATCGACGACCTGGTGACCCTGGCGCCGCTGCTGCCGCACCAGGACGCGCTACGCGAAATGCTGGCCGCCGACGGCTTGCTGCTGCTGCAGGCGGCCAACTGCAACGGGCAGATTCCCGCCAAGCTGTATGAATACCTGCGCTGCCGCCGGCCGGTCCTGGCCCTAACCGACCTGGCCGGCGACAGCGCGGCCAAGCTGCGCCACTGCGGCATCGACACCATCGGCCAGCTGGCCTCGAGCGGCGACTGCGCGCGCGCCCTGCTGCGCTTCCTGGAACTGGCGCGCCAGGGCCGCGCGCCGCTCGCCAGCAGCGACGCCATCGCCCTGCAATCGCGGCAAGCCCGCTGCAACGCCCTGGCCGAGTTGCTGGACCAGGTCAGCCACAGGAGTCCACCATGAAGCGTCTGTCCATCGCCTGCGTCCTCGCCGCCTGCTGCCTCGGCGCCATGGCGGCCGAGTGCCCGCCCTACGTCAAGCACACGCCGGGCGGCGACTACACGAGCGCAGAAGACCGCGCCGGCCTGGCCGTGGTCGAGAACTACCACTTTTCGCGGGCCGTGGAAACGCTCACGCACGGCATGACGGGCAGCCTGGGGGCCGACATCAGCTACACGCTCGAGCACTTCCCGAACCACCACCGGGCGCTGGCCTCGATGGCGAAGCTGGGCTTGCGCCAGAAAAGCGCGCAGCCGGGCGGCGCCCGCTACACGGTCAGCTGCTTTTTCGAGCGCGCCATCGCCTACGCCCCGCACGACGTGACGGCGCGCATGGTGTACGGTAACTACCTGCTGGCCACGGGCCAGGACACGGCCGCGCTGGAGCAGCTGGACGCGGCCAGCCGCCTGGCGCCCGAGCAGGCCACCATCCAGTACAACCTGGGCCTGATGTATGTAAAAAAGAAGGAATACGAGAAGGCAGGCGTCCATGCGCACAAGGCCTATGCGCTGGGCTTTCCGCTGCCGGGGCTGAAGAACAAGCTGAAGGCGGCCGGCAAGTGGCGCGAAGCGCCGGCGGCGCCGCCCGCCACCGAAGCGGCGTCCGTGCCCGATGCCGTGGCGCTGCCCGCCAGCGCCGCCGAACCGGCGGTGGCGCCGGTCGAGCCGGTAGCGCCGGTGGAGGAAACCGTACCGGCGCCGCCTAGCGGGGCATGACGGCCGCGCGGCCAGCCACGCTCAGATGGCCCGCCGGCGACGCGGCCAGCGCGGCAGCCAGGTCGCGGCGCGACTGCGCCTTGTCGTCGGCCTCGCTGATGAAGGCCAGTTCCGCCGGCTGCAGCACGGTGGCCGTCAGCAGCAGCACTTCGCCATACGGCGTATCGAACGATGGCGGAATCGTGCTTGCCGCCTGGTGCAGCAGCACGCCCACCTGTTCGTTCTCGTCTTCCAGTCCGGCCGGCGCATCGCGCAGGTCGAGCACCATGGAGACGCTGCCATGGCGCTGCAGCAGCAGGTCGATGGAGCCGTGATCGGCCACGTTCTGGCTCACCTGGTAGATCAGGTCGAACAGCCAGGAGCGCGACACGTCCGCGCCGTCGAAGGCGGCCAGCGGCGCTTCCACGCACACTTCCAGCAGATGGCCGCGCGGCACGAAGACGTCGTCGTCATCCTCGAACGGGTCGCTCAAGCCATCGCTGGCGAGGAGGATGGAGCCAGGCCGGCGGATCACGCGCCAGGCCTGGCGCAGCGACGGCCAGCGCGGACCGCCCATGAAGGCAGGGTTGATCGCCGGCGCCAGCACGTCGGCGTCTACCGTGCCCAGCGTGGCATAAAAAGCGTCGCGCGCGGCGCAGGCCGCGGCCAGCATCTGCGCGCCCGCTTCCTTGCCGACGACGGCGTCGTCCGGTTGCGGTACTTGCGGGATATCGTGTTCGTTGTCTGTCATGCCTATGCTCTTTGCTTATTAATTAGTCAGCAGGTGGAAAGTCATCATAACTGCGCGGCAAGTAACCCCAGATGCGCGCCACCCTGTCACGCACCTCGAAATCGAAGCCGATGCGTTCCAGCTCCGGCACGATCCACGCGCCATGGTCGATGATGGTCTTCGGCAGCAGCATGCCCACGTGTTCTTCCGAGTACAGGCCGATGTCGAACCACTCCACGCCCATGAAGGGAAACGGCGGGTGGTAATCCCATTCCGTATCCCAGCGCGAGACAAACCCGGAGACGGAGCCATAGCGGTACGACGGCACCCAATCGGTCCGTCCGCGCATGAAGGCCAGCAGTTCGTTCCACTTGCAGTCGTTGGCGGCGCCGGCCAGGTTGCGCCGCGCGATGTGGCCGCGCAGCTTGCGCTTGATGTCGTCGCCGCCGGCGTCGGCCAGCGGCAGGCCGGGGTCGGCCATCAGCGGGCGACCGGCTTGACTTTCGAGGCGGCCAGCACGGCCCGTTCGCGCGCCGTGGCAATATCGTCGGCCGTGGCCAGCGCCACGCCCATGCGGCGGCGCGCGAACGATTCAGGCTTGCCGAACAGGCGCAAGTCCGCGCCCGGCACGTTCAGGGCGTCCGCCACGCCTTCGAAGGCGATGCCCTTCGCTTCGACCTGGCCGTAGATGACGGCCGAGGCGGCCGGCGAGCGCAGCGCCACGTTGACGGGCAGGCCGAGGATGGCTTTGGCGTGCAGCTCGAATTCGCTCTGCACCTGGCTGGCCATGGTGACCATGCCCGTGTCGTGCGGACGCGGGCTCACTTCCGAGAACCACACCATGTCATCCTTGACGAACAGCTCGACGCCAAACAGGCCCAGGCCACCCAGGTTGTCCGTCACCTTGCGCGCGATCTCGCGCGAGCGCTCGAGGGCCAGCGGCGCCATGCGCGCCGGCTGCCACGATTCCACGTAGTCGCCCTGCACCTGCAGGTGGCCGATCGGCTCGCAGAACTGCGTTTCAATGTGGCCCGAGGCGCCCACGGCGCGCACGGTCAGCAGGGTGATTTCGTAATCGAAGTCGATGAAGCCTTCGACGATCACGCGGCCCGTATCGACCCGGCCGCCGCTGGCCGCATACGCCCACGCCGTTTCCACGTCGTGTGCGCCATCGAGCTTGGACTGGCCCTTGCCCGACGAGGACATCACGGGTTTCACCACGCACGGGAAGCCGATTTCCTGGCACGCCAGCTGCAATTCCTGCAGGCTGCTGGCGAAGCGGTACGGCGACGTGGCCACGCCCAGGGTTTCGGCCGCCAGGGTGCGGATGCCTTCGCGGTTCATCGTCAGCACGGCAGCGCGCGCGTTCGGAATGCAGGTGATCTGCCCGGCCGCTTCCAGCGCGGCCAGCGTATCGGTGGCGATGGCTTCGATTTCCGGCACGATCAAGTCCGGCTTTTCCAGCTCGATCAGGGCGGCCAGCGCCGCGCCGTCGCTCATGTCGATCACGTGCGAGCGGTGCGCCACCGGGTGGCCCGGCGCGTTCGGATAGCGGTCGACGGCGATCACTTCCACGCCCAGGCGCTGCAGCGAGATGATCACTTCCTTGCCCAGCTCGCCGGAACCGAGCAGCATGACCTTGATGGCGGTGGAAGACAGGGGCGTGCCGAAGGTGCGGGGCGCGATGGTGCTGCTGGTAAGGGTGCTGGTCGTCATGGCGGTTCAGTCAGGCGGTGGAAAGATGGCTGGGACTATAACAAATGCCGGCCATCTTGGACAGGGCGCGCGACTGCCGTGCGCCCGCACGCGGACGCACTCCCCCCTGCGAAACCTGTCCGGCGGGCAAGCTAGCCCGCGTAGGCGCGCTTGATCTGCTCGATGTCGATCTTTTTCATGCCCATCATAGCTTTCATCACGCGCTGGGCCTTGACGGGATCGGGATCCGTCAGCAGCCGGATCATGATGGTGGGCACGATCTGCCACGATACCCCGAACTGGTCCTTGAGCCAGCCGCATTGCTGGGCTTCCTTCGGCCCCCCTTCGGACAACTGCTTCCAGTAATGGTCGACCTCGTCCTGCGTCTCGCAATTGACCTGGAACGAGATGGCTTCGGAAAACTGGAACAGGGGGCCGCCGTTCAAGCCGGTAAACGTCTGCCCGTCCAGCTCGAACGCCACCGTCAGCACGCTGCCCGGCTCCTGGCCGTGGATTTCCCTGCCTTCCTCGCCATAGCGCAGGATTTGCCCGATCTTCGAATTGGGAAAAATCCCCGTATAAAACAGGGCCGCCGCCTCCGCATGGCCGTTGAACCATAAACACGGGGTAATCTTTTGAACGCTGTGCATGATGTCTCCCTTGGTCAAAATAGCAACACCTCCCCGCGCGGGAAGGACCAGCCCCAATATAGACATTTTCACACCGCCGTGGCGCGCACTAGCCGCCCCGGGATGGCTAGTGCGGCGCCTCCCGGCCCGCGATGGCATCGCGCCCCAGGATGCCGGCGCTGGCCAGCAGGCGCAGCCGGGACGCGCGCCATTCCGCCTGGCAACGGACGCGCTCCTGCCGCGCCTCGAGCAGCGCGGACTGCGTGGCCAGCATTTCCAGGATGTCGGCCGCACCGAGGCCGAACTTGCGCTGCACGCTGGCCAGCGCTTCCTGCGCCGCATCCTGCCACGCCTGCGCCGCCGCCAGGTTCCCCAGCGCCGTGCCAGCTTCCGCATGCGCCTTGACGAGGTCCATCAGGGTCTGCTGCTGCGCTTCCTCGGCCTCGGCCTGGCTTTGCTCGGCCTGCGCCAGCGCGCCGCGCACCTTGTAGTTGCGCGCAAAACCGTCGAACAGCGGGATGCTCAGCGACACGCCGACCAGCGTTTCGCGCGTCGCGGCCGGCGACAAGCCCTGGTTCGGACGGCCATTCTGGTAGATATTCGCCGTCAGGTCGATGCTGGGGCGGCCCTCGGAACGCGCGATGGCCACCCGTTCGCGCGCCGCCTGCAGGCGCGCCTGCGCCGCGACGATGGCCGGATGCCGCTGCCGGGCCATCGTCAGCCAGGCGTGCAAGTCGTCGCGCAGTCCCGCCGTCGCGCCGCCGGCATCCGCCTCCTCGTTCAGCACCACGTTCGTGCTGGCCGGCAAACCGAGCGTGTAGACGAGGACTGCCCTGGCCTTGCGGTAATCGCCTTCGGCGCGGCTGGCGCCCAGCGTCGCCTTGGCCAGGGCGCTCGCCGCCTGCAGGGTGTCGCTGTGGGAACCGAGCCCGCGCTGCGCCCGACGCTGCGTGGCCGCCACCGTTTCCTCGGCCAGGGCCTGGTATTCCTGCCGCACGCGCACGCCGGCCAGCGCCGTCTGCGCATCGAAATAGGCGCCGATCACGGCTGCCAGCGTCCGTTGCAGCACCGCGTCGCGGTTAGCCAGGGCCGCATCGAGCAGCGCGCCGGCCGCACGCTGGCCCGCCGCGCGGCCGCCGAAATCGAACAGGCGCCAGGACAGGCTCAGCGAGCCGGTATTGCTGCTCAAGCTGCTGGCGCCCGTGCGTGAACCGGGATAGGCCGTGCGGTCATGCACGCGGCTCACTCCCCCGTTCACGGTGGGCAGGTAGGCGGCCCTGGCCTCGCCCAGGCTGGCCGCCTGCAGCTTGATGCCGGCCCAGGCGCCGTGCACCTGCGCGTTGTGGCACAGGGCCAGGTCGACGGCCGCCGGCAGGGTCAGCGGCGCGGCCTCGTCGTAGGCGGGCGGACACGGCGCCACGCCCAGGTCGCCCGGCAGCGGCAAGCCGCCCGCCGGCACGGCCGGCTGCGCGCGCAGCGGGTCGTCCAGCTGCCCGGGGAAATCGCCGGCCTGTACCGAAACGGCGCTGAAAAGCAAGCCGGCGGCGATGGCCATGGCGCGGCCTCTAGCGTTCATGCAGGGCCTCCTTCTGGTGCCGCACCAGCGGCGAGAGCACGTATTCGATCACCCTCCTCGTCCCCGTCCGGATCTCGGCCCGCACCGCCATGCCGGCCGACAGCGGCACGCGCCTGCCGTCGATGACGATGGCCGGCTGCCGCACGCTGATCTTCACCGCATACACGAGGCCCTTCTTCTCATCCTCGATGGCGTCGCGCGAGACGCTCTTGACGACGGCCGGCACGGTGCCGTATTTCGTGTAGTCGAAGGCGTCGACCTTGATGGCGACCGCCTGCCCCGCCTGGACGAAGCCGACGTCGCGGTTGTCCAGCACGGCGTCGATTTCCAGCGTGCTGGCGCGCGGCACGATCTGCATCAGCGCCTGCGCGGCCGGCACCACGCCGCCCAGGGTATGCACCTTGAGCTGCTGCACCGTGCCGTCGACGGGCGCCGTCAGGCGCAGCAGGCTGCCGCGGGCACCGGCGCGGCGCGCATCCTGGCCGCTGGCGGCCGCCACCCGCGCGCCCTCCGTCAGCGCGTCGTACGCGTCTTTCCTCGTTTGCGCCAGCAGGGCCGCGCGTTCGCTGCGGGCCGATGCCAGCTGGCCGGCCAGGTCGATGCGCGCCTGTTCCTTGTCCAGCCACGCGTGTTCGGACACGTCGCGCGCCTGGGCCAGCGCCTGGTAATCGCCGGCGCGCTGCGTGGCCAGCGGCAGCGCCTGGGCGTAGCGGGCGATTTCGCCGTCGAGATGGGCGAGCCTGGCGCGGAAGCTCGCGTACTGGCCATCCACGTGCGCCTGCGCGGCCGCGCGGTCGGCGGCGGGGATATCCCTGAGCGGTCCCAGCACCGGCGGCGTCAGCGTGCCGATGGCGGCGATCAGCGCGCGCGAGCGGGCCACCTGCAGCGCGGCCGCCACGGCGTCGCCGACCGCCTTGTCGCGCTCGGCGTCCGGGCCACGGCTGTCAAGTTCAATCAGCAGCTCGCCCGCCTGCACGGCCTGGCCTTCCTGCACATGCAGGGCGCGCACGGCCGCCACATCGACGGAGGCGATGGTCTTGGTATTGCCGGAAGGAATGACCTTGCCGGCCGCATTGACGATGATGTCGACCCGGCCGAAGACGGCCCACAGCACGACGCAGGCGACGAGCAGCATCAGCACGCGCGCCGTGACGCGCAGCGACGGCGACACGGGCCGCTCCTGCAGCGCCAGCGCGGCCGGCAAAAAGGCCGCCTCGTCCTCGCTCAGCACGGGGCCGCCCAGCGAGGCGCGGATGCGCCAGCAGTGCCGCAACACCTGGCCGTAGCGCTGCAGCAGCTCGCCATACGCGGCGAAACGGTGGCCGGCGCTCATGCTGCGCTCCCCGCCGCGCCCTGCTGCAGGCTGTACAGATGGGCGTAGATGCCGCCCGGCTGCGCCAGCAGCGCGTCATGGCTGCCCACCTCGGCCACCTGGCCCCGCTCCATGACGACGATGCGGTGCGCCTCGCGCACGGCCGACAGGCGGTGGGCGATGATCAGCACGGTGCGCCCGGCGCAGATGCCGCGCATATTGTCCTGGATGATCTTTTCCGATTCGTAGTCGAGCGCGCTCGTGGCTTCGTCGAAAATCAGGATGCGCGGATTGGCGATGAGGGCGCGGGCGATGGCGATGCGCTGGCGCTGGCCGCCCGACAGGCCCGTGCCGTGCTCGCCCACGATGGTGTCATAGCCTTCTGGCAACTCGCAGATGAACTCGTGGGCGCCCGCCAGTTTCGCCACGGCGATGACGGCTTCCATCGGCAGCGCCGGGTCGCTGAGGGCGATGTTGTCGCGCACGGAGCGGTTGAACAGTATGTTTTCCTGCAGCACCACGCCGATCTGGCGCCGCAGCGAGGCCGTGTCGATGACGGCGATATCCTGCCCGTCGACCAGCACCTTGCCCCGCTCGGGGAGGTAGAGGCGCTGCGCCAGCCGCGTCAGGGTGCTCTTGCCGGAACCGGAACGCCCGACGATGCCGATCACCTCGCCCGGCGCGATGCGCAGCGACACATCGCGCAGCACTTCGGCCGCGTCGGGCCGGTAGCGGAAACCCACCTGCTGGAATTCGATGGCGCCGGCGATGCGCGGCATGCGCGCCTTCTGGCTGCCCGCTTCCGTGCGGGCGTTGAGGATGTCGCCCAGGCGGCTCATGGAGATGCCCACCTGCTGGAAATCGTTCCACAGCTGCGCCAGGCGCAAAATCGGCGACGCCACCTGCCCGGCCAGCATGTTGAAGGCGACCAGCTCGCCCACCGTCATCTTGCCGTCGATGACGAGAATGGCGCCCCACCACATGATGGATGCCGTCACCAGCTTGCTGACGAGGGTGACGCCGCCGCCGGCCAGCATGCCGATGTGGCTGGCCGACAGGCCCGCCGAGACATAGCCGGCCAGCTGTTTTTCCCACTGCTGCTGCCAGCGCGGCTCGACGGCCATGGCCTTGACCGTGTCGACGCCGCTGATCGTTTCGACAAGGAAAGACTGGTTTTCCGCGCTGCGGTTGAATTTATCGTTGAGGCGCGCGTGCAGGATGGGCGTGAGCAGCATCGACAGCGCCGCGTAGACGGGAATCGAGGCCAGCACGACGACGCTCAGGGTGGCGCTGTACCACAGCATGGCGGCGATGAAGATGAAGGAAAACAGCACGTCCAGCACCAGGGTCATGGCGTTGCCGGTCAAAAAGGAGCGGATGTTTTCCAGTTCGTGGATGCGGGCCACGGAATCGCCCACGCGGCGCGCCTGGAAGTAGGCGATCGGCAAGGCCAGCAGGTGGCGGAACAGGCGCGCGCCCAGTTCCACGTCGATCTTGCTGCTAGTACGGGCGAAAACATAGGTGCGGATGGCGCCGAGCACGGCTTCGAAGACGATGGCGCAGACAAGGCCGATGGCCACCACGTGCAAGGTCTGCATGGCGTGGTTGACCAGCACCTTGTCCATCACCACCTGGAAAAACAGGGGCGTGGCCAGGCCGATCAGCTGCAGCACGAAGGAAATCAGCAGCACTTCGCCCAGCAGCCTGCGGTATTTGACGATGGCGGGGATGAACCAGCTGAAGTCGAAGCGGGCCGTCTCGCCGGCATAGCTGGCCTTGCTGGTGAAAAAGATCAGTTCGCCCGTCCAGGCGGCGAGGAATGCGTCGCGGCCGAGGATTTGCGGCGGCTGGCCCGGATGCTGGATCAGCACCTTGCTCACGCCGTCATCGCCCGTGTCGACTTTGCCAAGGATAAAGAAGCGGCCAGCCGTATCGATGGCGATGGCCGGCAGCGGCGCCTGCGCCAGCCGTTCGGGCGCCTGGCGCACCAGCCTGGCCGTCAAGCCCAGCTGCCTGGCGGCCAGCACGATGGTTTGCCGCGTGAACACGGTCTGGCCAAAGGCATGCCTGAGCTGCGCGCCGTCGGCGGCGACGCCGTGCAGGCTGGCCATCAGCAGCAGCGACAGCAAGCCCGTGTCGGGCGGCGCGCCTGTCTCGGCGGTTGCGGTGGGTGGGGCGTGCGGCGTATCGTTGCGGTATGGGAGTGCGGTCATCGGGCGATATCAAAAAGTCTATGGCGCAGCCAGGCCGGGCATGCGACCCCGGCCTGGCTGCGTGATGGTGAAGCTAGCTGCTCACGCTATCAGCGCGCCGCCGCCAGCTGGATCTGCGTGGCAGCGCCGCCCTGGGCCTGCCAGTGCGCCGAGGCCGACGCCGGCACGGCAAAACCGGCCATCGCCTGCACCAGCTGCGCGGAATCGGCTTGCAAGGCGCCGTAGCCGCCCTGGCTGGCGGCAAGCGCTTGCTGAGGGACGCGCCAGTTCTGCGCCATGGCCGGCGCCAGGCTGGCGGCCGTGCCGGCAGGCAAGGTCAGCTGGCCGACCGGCGGCGGCGTCAGGCCCGCCATGGCCTGCACGAGGTTTTGCACATTGGAGCCCAGCAAGACGCGGCCATCGGCCATGCGGAATTCCTCGATGCGCACCGGCGTGTCCGCATACCAGTTGTTCACGGTGATCTTGTCCGTGGTGCCGATGGTGCTCACTTCCAGGTGCGCGCCCGCCTGGCGGAACCACAGCTGTTCGGCACTGACGCCGGCCAGGAAGGACACGACGTCGTGGCTGCCCGCCCCCACCACCTCGGCGATGATGTCGGCGCCGTCGCCGCGGCCAAAGATATAGGTATCGTTGCCCAGCGCGCCAGCCAGCGTATCGTCGCCCTTGCCGCCCTGCAAGGTGTCGTTGCCGAGGCCGCCAGCCAGGATGTTCTTGATCTCATTGCCGATGAGCACGTCATCGAATTTGCTGCCGATGACAATATTGAAATTGGCCAGCACGTCGGCGCCCGGACGCCCGACCATGGGGCCGCCGACCGGTGCGAAGGCGGCCGTCACGCCTGTCGTGGCGCTGGCGTAATTGAGCGTATTGCCGGCGCCACCGCCGTCGAGCACGTTGCCGCCAGCGGTTTCCACATAAAACATATTGCTCGTGTAGGCGCTGCCCGTCACCGTCAGGCCGGCCGCGTTCAGGCGCACGATCTCGACGTTGTCAGCCACCTTGTAATTGACGCTGGTGTACACGGTATCGCTGCCGCCATTGCCCCGCTCGACGATGAAGTCGTCGCCGTGGTTGACGTAATACGTGTCGTCGCCGCCCAGGCCTTCCAGCAGGTCGGCGCCGGCCGCGCCGTTGATGATATCGGCGCCCGTCGTACCGACAAAGTGCTGTCCGGTCGGTTGCGTGGGGCCGTTGAAGTGCCAGGCCTGGGCCAGCGCGGGCGCCAGGGCGGCGGCCGTGCCGGCCGGCAGGGTCAGCTGGCCCAGCGGCGGTGGCGTCAGGTTCGCCATCGCCTGCACCAGCAGCTGCACGTCGACGCCGCGCATGACGTGGCCGGCGGCCGTGCGGAATTCCTCGATGTTCGGCACGGCCGCGTTCCACGAACGGATGGTGATCTTGTCCGTCGTGCCGATGGTGCTCACTTCCAGGTCCGCGCCCACCTGGCGGAACCACAGCTGGTCGATATTCACGCCGGCCAGGAAGGCGATGGCGTCGTAACTGGCGTCGGCGGACGCTTCGGCGATGATGTCGGCGCCGTCGCCGCGCGCAAAGACATAGGTATCGTCGCCGAGGCCGCCAACGAGCACGTCATCGCCCTTGCCGCCTTGCAAGGTATCGTTGCCGAGTCCGCCGGACAGGGTGTTGGACAGTTCGTTGCCGGACAGCACATCATCATAGGCGCTGCCTTCCACGCGGCCGATGTTGAGCAGCACATCGCTGCCCGGGCGTGGCGCGGGGTTGTCGTTGCTGGAGATCATGCTGGCCGTCACGCCGGCCCTGGCACCCGCATAGGTGGCCGAAACGTTCGTTCCGATGCCGCGCAGCACATTGCCGCCGGCGACATCGACGTGGAATACGTTGTCGTTGCCATTGCCCGTCACCGTCAGGCCGGCCGCGCTGAGATGCACCTCTTCGATGTGGCTGGCCAGGGAGTAATCGACCGTCGTATACACCGTGTCGCGGCCGCCACCGGCCTGTTCGATGACGACGTCGCCGCCATGGTTGACATAGTAAATGTCGTCGCCCGCCAGGCCCGCCATCACGTCGGCGCCGGCCGTGCCCTTGATGATGTCCGGGTTTGCCGTGCCGACAAAGGCGCCATTGCTGGGCTGGTTCGGTCCCTCCGTGCGCCAGTTCTGCGCCAGCGCCGGCGCCAGGATGGCGGCGATGTTGGCCGGCAGGGTCAGCTGGCCGGCTGCTGGCGGCGTCAGGCCCGCCATCGCCTGCACCAGGTTTTGCACGTCGCGCCCCAGCAGCACGCGGCCGTCGGCCGTGCGGAATTCCTGGATGCGCAGCCCCGTTCCCGCATACCAGCCGTTGACGGTGATCTTGTCGGTGGTGCCGATGGTGCTTACTTCCAGGGTCGTGCCCACCTGGCGGAACCACAGCTGGTCGGCGCCGACGCCGGCCAGAAAGGTAACGACATTGCGGCTGCCCGCCTCCTCCACCTCTGCAATGGAGTCGGCGCCATCACCGCGGGCAAAGATATAGGTATCGTCGCCCTGCATGCCGGCCAGCAAGTCGTCGCCCTTGCCACCGCGTAAGGTATCGTTGCCATAACCGCCGACGAGGGAGTTCCTGAGCTCGTTACCGGTCAGCACGTCGTCGAACTTGCTGCCGACGACGTTGCTGAAATTGACGAGCACATCGCTGCCCGCCGGTGCCGTCGGGGCGCCATTCACCGCCACCAGGCTCGCCGTCACGCCCACGCTGGAACCGAGGTAATTAACCGAGTTGCCCGTGCCGCCGCCATCGAGTACATTGCCGCCGGCCACGTCGACATAAAAGAAGTTATTGGTGTTGGCGCTGCCCGTCACCGTCAGGCCGGCGGCCGTGAGGCGTACATTTTCAACGTTGTCAGCCACCGTGTAATTGACGCTGGTATACACGGTATCGGTGCCGCCGTTGGCCAGCTCGACGATCACGTCGCCGCTGTGGTTGACGTAATACGTGTCATCGCCGGCCAGGCCTTCGAGCACGTCGGCGCCCGTGGAGCCGTTGAGCACGTCCGCGTTCGGCGTGCCGGTGTAGCGCTGCGGGGCCGCCGCGATACTGTTCAGGTAAGCCTCGAGGGCGGACACACCGTCACCCGCAGCGGTGGAATTTTGCGATGCAGATTGTTGAGTCATGTTGCAGTTTCCTGTCGTTAAACGTCAAAACCATGATGGAATATGTCGGCGCAAGCTGACATGCAAGGCAAAAGTCCCGGCCGCCGCCACTTGCAGTCCAGCGTGCACCTTCAACGGTCCGGCACTTTCGGCGCATGGACGGCGCGCGGTTGAGCGTCGCCTCGCATGCACCCCCTACTGACGTTCGGACGCAAGAAACACTGTTATTTGTCATGCAAATGTCACACTGCACGCAGGTGGACGGGGGAATGGCAGGAGTGGCAGGAATGGCAATGCCGGGCCAGCCTGTGCGGCCGGACCGGGGCACGGTGGCGATGCGGGGGAGAAGGAAGCGGGCTACTTACTTGCCAGGCGCTGCGGCCTGCAAGGCGCGCAAGGTGGCCATGCGGGATGTAAATGCCGCGAGCGCCTCGTCCAGTGCCAGGCCGGGCCTGCTGGCCGCGAAATTGGCCCAGGCTGGCGCATGCCGCGCCGCCGCGTCGGTGCCGTTCTTGTCGTCAAGATAGGCGATGGCGGCCATCGCCTGCGCCTGATCAAAGTGCAGCTGCGGCTGGCGCAAATAATGTGCGAGATAGCGGTGCAGGTAGGCGCGGCTGTCCGGCGTGTCGAAAGCGGCCAGCGCCAGGCAGTAGGCGCTGCCCGCATAGCACACCTCGCTGGCCAGCAGCAGGCCGCCCAGCTGCGCCGTGAAGGCGGGCCGCTCCTTCAATGCGGCCAGGTAGGCGCCCGCCGTGCGGCTGCGCCAGTCGAACTGGCCCAGCAGGCGCGCAATGACGGCGTCATCGGCCTGCGCCAGCCGGCGCGCGCACGCCTGCGCCTGCGGCTGGTGCAAGCCCATGTACAGGGGCCGCACCCAGTCGTCGCGCAGCGCCGGCGTCAGCGGCGCCGGCGGCGGTAGCGGCATGCCAGAAGCATCGCCGAACGGATGCGCGTGGCGCACGGTGGCGCCCGCCACGTGACGCTGCAGGTCGGTCAGGCGCGGATCGTCGCTCAAGGCCAGGCTCCAAAAGTACGGTTCTGAAATTGTTCTACCAGGAAATCGATGAACACGCGCAGGCGCGGCGGCATGTGGCGGCTGGCGGGCCACAGCAGCCAGAAGCCCGTTTGCTGCTGCGTGTGCTCATTGAGCAGGCTGATCAACTGCCCCGCCGCCAGTTCGCGCTGCGCGGCAAACGCGGGCAGGTAGGCGATGCCCTGTCCCTGCACGGCCAGGTGGACGCGCATTTCCACGCTGTTGCAGACCATGCCCGGCGCCGGCGCCGTGCCTTCCATCGTCAACGGCCACTGTTCCAGCCTCCCCGTGGCGGGAAAGCGGTAGTGCAGGCGCTGGTGCTGCGCCAGATCGGCCGGATGGCCAGGCTGGCCATGGCGCGCCAGGTAGGCGGGCGAGGCCACGAGCAGGCGGCGAAACGTGCACAGTTTGCGCCGCGTCAAACCCGAATCGTCGAGCTCGCCCGTGCGCACGGCGGCGTCAAAGCCGTCGCTGACGATGTTGACGAGCGCATCGGAAAAATCGAGGTCGAGTTCGATGGCGGGATAGGCCAGCATGAAGGCGGCGATGACGGGCTCGAACAAGCCGCTGTAGCGCGGCAGGCTGATGCGCAGGCGTCCGCTCGGCGCGCCGGTGGATTCGCCCAGTTCGCGCTCGGCCGCTGCCACCTCGGCCAGGATGCGCTTGCAGCGGGCGAGGAATTTTTCGCCCTCGTCCGTCAGCGCCAGGTGGCGCGTGCTGCGCTGGAACAGGCGCGCGCCGAGCCGCGCCTCCATGCGCGCCACGCTCTTGCCGACGGCCGATGACGACAAACCCAGCAATCGGCCCGTGGCCGAGAAACTGCCGCTGTCGGCCACCTGCACGAACATGGCGATGCCGCCCAGACTATCCATATCACGCCTTATTGAAGACAAATTTGTCCAATATGCTCGTCAGTTTAGCCTGTTTTTCTTTAATCGGCGGCACGCCATACTCGTCCCTCCTTCTTTTCGAGTTGCTGTCCATGCCCTCTTCTTCCAAGCTGATGCTGACCCTGCAAGTGCTGGCCGCCTGCCTGACGGGCTTGCTCATCCCCCTGTGTTTCACGGGCCCGGCCGTCGTGCTGCCCGCGCTCAGCGCCGAATTGCACGGCAGCGCCCCGGCCCTGAACTGGGTCATCAACGCGTATATCCTCAGTTATGGCAGCGCCATGATGGTGGCCGGCAGCCTGACGGACGTGCTGGGGCGCCGGCGCGTATGGCTCAGCGGACTGGCGCTGTTCTGCGTGGCGACCCTGGCCATCGCCTGGGCGCCCACGGTGGCGTGGATCGCCGTGCTGCGCGGCGTGCAGGGACTCGGCGGCGCGGCCGCGTTTGCCGCCGCCATGTCCTCGCTGGCGCCCCTGTTCCGCGGTGCCGCGCGCAACCGCGTGATGAGCTTGCTGGGCACGACTTTCGGCCTGGGCCTCGCGTTCGGCCCGCTGGCGGCCGGCGCCATGCTGGAGCTGGCCCGCTGGCCCGCCATCTTTTACGCGACGGCCTTGCTGGGCGCCATCGGCGCGCTGCTGGTGGCGGCCAGCGTGCCGGCCGATGCGCCGCAGGCCGGTGGCCGCCTGGACTGGCCAGGCGCCATCAGTTTCAGCGCCGCGCTGG
Organism: Janthinobacterium sp. GW822-FHT07H10; assembly: GCF_058798675.1. Classification (NCBI taxonomy): domain Bacteria; kingdom Pseudomonadati; phylum Pseudomonadota; class Betaproteobacteria; order Burkholderiales; family Oxalobacteraceae; genus Janthinobacterium; species Janthinobacterium sp. GW822-FHT07H10. Next base: position 280,471 of record NZ_JBXAKS010000006.1, on the reverse strand, counting down.
CCTTGCTGACGGTGGGCACGCTGCTGGCGCCCGAACATGGCTGGCGCAGCGCGGCCGTGCTGCTGCCGCTGGCCCTGGCCGCGCTGCTGTTCTGGAGCTTCATCGTGATCGAAGGCAAGGCGCGGCAAGCGATGCTGGACTTGCAGCTGTTCCGCCAGCGCCGCTTTGTCGGCGTGCAAGTGCTGGCCGCCTCGCCCGCCTTTTTGTTCATCGTGCTCATCGTCATGCTGCCGGGGCGTTTCATCGGCATCGATGGCGTCTCGGCGCTGGCGGCGGGCCGCCTGATGATCGCGCTGGCCGCGCCGCTGCTGGTCGTGCCCGTGCTGGCGGCGCTGCTGTTGCGCTGGTTCAAGGCCGGCACCCTGTGCGCGGCGGGCTTGCTGCTGGTGGCCGTCGCGCTGGCCTGGCTGGCGCAGGTGCTGGGCACCGGCAGCGGCGCGGCGCTGGCCTGGCCATTGCTGCTGGTCGGCATCGGCATCGGCTTGCCGTGGGGCTTGATGGATGGCATGGCCCTGAGCGCGGTGGAAACGCAGCGGGCCGGCATGGCGACCGGCATCTTCAACACGGTGCGCATCAGCGCCGACGGCGTGGCGCTGGCCGTGGCCGGCGCCGTGCTGGCCGGCCTGATCGTGGCGGCACTGGCGCGCCAGTTGCCGGCCGGGCTGCCCTTGCTGGCGGCCGCCAGCCGCGCCGCGCTGGGCGACCTGCAGCAGGCGGCGCAACTGTTGCCTGGGCACCAAGCCTTGCTGCGGGCCAGCTATGACGACGCCTTCCGCCACCTGCTGCGGCTGTTGGCTGGCCTGGCCGTGGCCCTGGCCGCGCTGCTGCTGTATTTGTTCAGGAAGGAAGCGGCTCAGGCGTCGAGGCCGTAAAACACGGCGACGAGGATGGCGATGTTATTGCAGGCGCGCGAAAAGGCCGTCGTCGTGTAGGCGGCGGCCACGCCCGGGGCGCGGTAGCGCAGGTAGACAAAGCTGAACATGGCGCCCGAACCCAGCGCGACGATGGCGTGCAGCAAGCCGCCGCTGATGTAGTGCACGACGCCCCACAGGATGGCGCCGGCAGCGATGCTCAGCTGGCGGCTGGCGCCCAGGCGCCTGAGGATTTCCAGCGGCAGCAGCTGGCCGAGGAAGGTTTCCAGGATGGGCGAATAGATGACCACCCAGAACACCAGCAGGGGCAGCGACATTTCGCGCTTGAACTTGGCCAGGCCCGTGTGCGCGCCCCAGTATTCGGGCGGCAGCAGCCATTTGGTGAGGAACAGGATGGCAAAGCACAGCACGCACGTCAGCAAGCCCCAGCCGAGGCCGGCCAAGGCCTGGTGCAGCACGGGCGGCGCCGGCGGGTCGTCATCCGGGCTGGAAACATCGTGGCTGCTGTGCACTTGCATGGGATGTCCTGGCGGTGATCCAGCTCTCATTGTAGCGCGGAATATGGCGCTTGGCGCGCCGCGCCACTGCACGGCGGGACGTCAGGCGGTCAGGCGCAAGGGGCCGTTGGCCGCCTTGGCCAGCTTGAAGATGCCCACTTCCTGCTCCAGCTGCGCCGCCTGCTGCTGCAATTCCTGCGCGGCGGCGGCCGCCTGTTCCACCAGAGCCGCGTTTTGCTGGGTCACCCTGTCCATGTCGACGATGGCGCGGTTGACCTGCTCGATGCCGGCGCCCTGCTCCTGCGTGGCGTGGCTGATCTCGGCCATGATGCCGCTGACCCTGCCGATGCCGGCCACCACCTCGTGCATGGTGGCGCCCGCCTGCTCGACGAGCAGGGTGCCCGTGCCCACCTTGCTGACGGAATCGTCGATCAGCACCTTGATTTCGCGCGCCGCGGCGCTCGAGCGTTGCGCCAGGTTGCGCACCTCGGTGGCGACGACGGCGAAGCCGCGCCCCTGCTCGCCCGCGCGCGCCGCTTCCACGGCCGCGTTCAGCGCCAGGATATTCGTCTGGAAGGCGATGCTGTCAATGACGCCGATGATGTCGACGATCTTGTTCGACGAGGCATTGATCAGGCCCATCGTGTGCACCACTTCGGCCACGGCCTTGCCGCCCTGTTCCGACACGGTGGAGGCGTCGCGCGCCAGGCGGTTCGCCTGCTGCGCATTGTCCGCATTCTGGCGCACGGTGGAAATCAGTTCTTCCATCGACGACGCCACTTCTTCCAGCGAACCGGCCTGCTGCTCCGTGCGCTGCGACAGGTCGCGGTTGCCCGAGGCGATCTCGGTCGAGGCCGTGGCGATGCTTTCCGTGCCGTGGCGCACCTTGCCGACGATGGCGGCCAGGTTGTCGCGCATGGTCTTGATCGCAAACAGCAGGCTGCTGTCGTCGCCGTGGCGCGTGTGCACGTCGATGGCCAGCTCGCCCAGGGCGATGCGCCCGGCGATGGCGGCCGCATACGCCGGTTCGCCGCCCAGCTGGCGCAGCAGGCCGCGCGTGATGACGGTGGCCACCGCGATGCAGATGAGCACGCTGAGCGCGGCCAGCACGCCGATCCAGCGCAGCGACTGGCCATAGATGGCGCGCGCGGCCGCGCTGGCCTGCTCCGATTCGCGCTGCACGCTTTTCAGGACGGCATCGATGTCGGCCACGATCTGGCGCCGCAGGGGGCTGCACTCCTCGACGAGGAAGGTGCCGTACTGCTCCATCTGCCCCGCCGCGCGGAACTTGCGCGGACGCTGCAGTTCCTGCGCCATGGTTTTCAAGCCGGCGCTGACTTTCTCGAACTGCGCATCGCCGGCGAATTTCGGCGCCAGCGTGGCCAGCGCTTCCAGGTACAGCGCCTTCTGGCTGTCGAGGATGGCCAGCTCTTTCTCGGCGGCCGCCTGGTCGTGGAAGATATACGCGTTGCGCGCCGCCAGGCCCGTCTGGTCGAGCGCTTCGCGCGCCACGTACAGCGGTTCGAGTTTTTCTTGCTGGACTCTTTCCTGCGCGTCCATGGCGTCGGCGATGGCGCCGATGCGCAGCAGCGCGAAGGCGGCCAGCACCAGCATCAGGATGACCAGCGCGGCAAAGCCCGCGCTCAGGCGTGCGCCTATCGTCAAGCGATTGAATGACTTCATTGTTGTGAATGCCCTGTTAAAAGTTGAATGTTGCCGGTTCCGCTAGAACCGGTAATGCCTGTTCGCCGTCGTGTTGCCTTTCCTGCATGGCGCAGGATGGGTATCTAACTGGCGTTTTTTGGGCAGTCAGCTTCTATTTCGGGCAATGTGTATGCACGCGGGCAAACCCGCGCGGCACATAAGCGCACTGAATTATAAGCGAACAGCGTTATTTATAATTCCACGCGTTCACTCTTAGTGCCTTGACGCATGTCAATAACGACAATATCAGCCCGCGCCAGGGGCGTCGATGACGGCCATGGTGATGCGCGAGATGCAGCACAGTTTGCCGTCATCGTCGACGATGCGGATTTCCCAGACCTGGCTCGTGCGCCCCCGGTGGATGGGCGTGGCGCGCCCCGTCACCTGGCCGCCGCGCACGCCGCGCACGTGGTTGGCGTTGATTTCCTGTCCCACGCTCACCTGCCGGCGCCCGTCGAGGCAGGCATTCGCGGCCATGCTGCCCAGGGTTTCGGCCAGCAGCACGGAAGCGCCGCCATGCAGCAGCTTGAACGGCTGCATGGTGCGGTGGTCGACGGGCATGGTCGCCTCGATCCAGTCGGGGCCGAAGGCCGTGAAGACGATGCCCAGGTGGCGCATGGCCGTGCCTTCGCTGGCCGCGTTGAGGGAGGCCAGGTCGAGCGCTGCGTGCCAGATTTCCATTGTTATTCCTTCAGTGATGAAATGAAGCTATTGTAGGGCAGCGACGGCGCGCGCGCCGCTTCATGATTCCTTCACCTGGTGCGGGGTGACGATGTCATTAACTGGTTATAATTGCCCCATTCTTAAAAAACGAGGTTGTGTATGAAGTGGGCCTTGCTGGGCATTTTTGTGTTTTCCGTTTTACATATTCATTTTCGTGGCAAGGTGCGCCTGCCGTTCCGCCGCCAGATCTTCGATCACTCCTCGTTCATGGCGCCGCTGAACCTGTTCATGCACACCTTTTCCAAGGTGCCGGCCACGCCATACCTGTCCGTCGAGCAATTTCCGGAACTGGCGCCGCTGCAGCAGAACTGGCAAATCATCCGCGATGAAGCGCTGCGCATGCAGGAAATGAAAAAGATCAAGGCGGCCGAAAAGAACAACGACGTGGGCTTCAACTCCTTCTTCAAGTATGGCTGGAAGCGCTTCTACCTGAAATGGTATGACGCCAACCACCCGTCGGCGCAGCAGATGTGTCCGCAAACCTATGCGCTGCTGCAATCGATCCCCTCGATCAAGGCCGCCATGTTCGCGGAACTGCCGCAAGGCGGCAAGCTCAATCCGCACCGCGACCCGTTCGCCGGCTCGCTGCGCTACCACCTGGGCTTGCAGACGCCGAACGACGACCGCTGCTTCATCGACGTCGATGGCGAACGCCACAGCTGGCGCGACGGCCAGGCCGTGATGTTCGATGAAACGTATATCCACTGGGCCCGCAACGATGCCGACAGCGACCGCATCATCCTGTTCTGCGACATCGAACGCCCGATGCGCTACCGCTGGGCGCAAGGCCTGAACCGCTGGCTGGGCCGCACCCTGATGACGGCCGCCGCCTCGCCCAACGAACTGGGCGACCAGGTCGGCGGCGTCAGCAAGCTGTTCCAGATTTCCTGGACCATGGGCCAGTACCGCCGCCGCTTCAAGGCGTGGAACAAGACGGCTTACCAGGTCACCCGCGTGGCGCTGGTCGTGGGCATCATCGCGCTGATTTACTTTATCTAGTTGCGGCATGGCTGCTTTGATCAAAACCGCCTTCGGGCGGTTTTTTTATTGTGCCTCGCTATCGCCGCCCCATGCGTTACAGTGCCGTGCACCTATCCGGAATCAGCACCTTGAAAGCGAGACTAGAAAATGACCGAACGCGACCGCCAGTATGATCTCCAGATCGACGATGATGAATGGATCGAACACATCAGTATCGAAGCACGCTATGGCCAGGCCGTGGACATCGATGCCCACCTCGCGGGGCTGGGGCCGCTGATCGACCGCCTGGAAAGCCATTGCGTGGCCGGCTGCTGCGGTTTCGACGCCTTCGATTTCACGCGCGACGCCATCGACGCGGCGCTGCCCGGGCTCGAGCGCGCGCCATTGCTGGCAGCGTGCGCGTCGGCCAGGAACGCCGTGGCAGCCATCGCCAGCGGCGTCGTCCTGAGCAACAGAATGAACAACGCGTGCGACAGCCGCGTCTTCCTGCGCCTGCTTGAGCATATCGAAAGCCGCATCGCCGGCCATGCAAGCCCGGTTTGACGGCGGCGCCTGCATCGGCGCCGGCAAATCGGCGATAATATCGGCTTACACCACTTTCCCCTTCTATTTATGCGCGACATCATTGCCGGATTTTTACGATTCCAGAAGGAAGTCTTTCCCGAACGCCGAGAGTTGTTCAAGACACTGGCAACGGGACAGACGCCGAAGGCATTGTTCATTTCCTGCTCCGACAGCAGGATGGTGCCCGAGCTGGTGACGCAGCGGGAACCGGGCGAACTGTTCGTGATCCGCAACGCGGGCAACATCGTGCCCTCGTTCGGCCCCGAACCGGGAGGCGTGAGCGCGTCCGTCGAATTTGCCGTGGCGGCCCTGAACGTGACCGACATCGTCATTTGCGGCCATTCCGACTGTGGCGCCATGAAAGCCATCGCCACCTGCACCTGCCTCGATCACATGCCGGCCGTCAAGAACTGGCTGCGGCACTCGGATGCGGCGCGCATGATCAATGAATCCATCGAGCATGCAACGGAACAGGACCGCATCGATGGCATGGTGCGCGCCAATGTGGTCGCGCAGCTCAATAACATCCGCACCCATCCCTCGGTGGCCCTGGGCATCACGCAAAAGCGCCTGACCCTGCATGGCTGGGTGTATGACATCGAAAACGGTTCGCTGGACGCGCTCGACGAATCTACGGGCCAGTTCGTCCCGCTGGCGGAACACCCGGCATCGAAGCTGTGACGACCTGCGACGAATGCGGCAGCGCCTACCGTGGCGCAGCCTCGGCCATGGCCAGCCTGTGTCCCGCCTGCGCGCATGCGCTGTATGGCTATCCGCGGTGCGAGCACGAGTTCGAGGCGGGCCACTGCCGGAAATGCCTGTGGGATGGCAAAACCAGCGATTTCGTACGCAAGCTGGCGTCGCGCTGATCAGAAAGGGGCTTGACCTTGCCGGTGCGGGAAGGTCCAAGGTGACGGTATTCAAGCGACTCAAGGAGAATCCCGTATGCCCAGAATCACCGTCCTGCCCCATCCCGAGCTGGCTCCCGACGGCGCCGTCTTCGACGCGCCCGAGAAGATGAGCATTTGCGATGCATTGCTATTGAACAAAATTGACATGGAACATGCCTGCGGACAGGTCGGCGCCTGTTCCACCTGCCACGTGGTCGTGGTGCAGGGTTTCGACTCGCTCAATGCACTGGGCGACAACGAGGAAGACATGCTCGACCAGGCCTGGGGCTTGCAGCCCCACTCGCGCCTGTCCTGCCAGGCGCGCCTGAACCAGGAAGACCTGACGGTGGAGCTGCCCAGGTACACGCTGAACCACGCCAAGGAATAATCCCCGGCGTGGCTGTTGCCAGCCAGGGCATGCCTGGCCGCCCTACTTCCTTACCACATGATCACGCGCTGCTCGGGCGGCAGATACATCGGGTCGCCCGGCTTGATGTCGAACGCCTCGTAGAAGCCGGGCTGGTTCTTCACCGTGCCCTTGGCGCGGAATTCGCCCGGCGAATGGGGGTCGCTCTTGATCTGGGCGATCGCCGCCTCCGGGCGCAGCTTGGCGCGCCACTTCTGCGCAAAGCCGATGTACAGGCGCTGTTCGCCCGTCAAGCCATCGAGCACGGGCGACGGCTTGCCGCCGAGCGAACGCTGGTAGGCCTTGTAGGTGATCGACAGGCCGGAATTGTCGCCGATGTTCTCGCCCAGGGTCAGCTCGCCGTTGATGTGGTAGCCCGGCACGGGGCTGTAGGCGCCATATTGCTTGACGAGGCCGGCGGCCAGCGCCTTGAAGGCGGCACGGTCCTCTGCCGTCCACCAGTTGCGCAAACGGCCCCTGGCGTCGTACTGGCTGCCCGAATCGTCGAAGGCATGGCTGATCTCATGGCCAAACGTGATGCCCAGCAAGCCGTAATTGACAGCATCTTCCGCTTTCACATTGAAGAATGGCGGCTGCAGGATGGCGGCCGGGATCGTGATGGCGTTGAGCGACGGGCTGTAGCTGGCGTTGACGGTTTGCGGCGTCATCGACCATTCGTCGCGGTCGACCGGCTTGCCCAGCTTGTCAACGTTTTGCTGGCGGCTCCACGCGCGCGACGCGCGCACGTTGGCGATCAGGTCATTCGGCTGCGTCCGCATGGCGCTGTAATCGCGCCATTTATCGGGATAGGCGATCTTCGGCTTCAGGGCGGCCAGCTTGAGCTGGGCTTCCTTCTTGGTTTCCGGACCCATCCAGTCGAGCTGCTCGATGCCATCCTTGAACGAGGCGACGAAATTGTCGAACATGGCCATCACGCGGGGCCGGGTTTCCGGCGGCAGATACATCTCCACATAGCGCTTGCCGATGGCGTCGCTGATGGCGCCATCCGTGAAACGCAGCGCCAGCTGCCACTGCGGTTCGCTTTGCGGCACGCCGCGCAGCACCGTGCCTTCGAAGCCGAAGCGTTCCTTGACGCTGGCGCTATCCAGGTAGGAGGCATAGCTTTCGATGATGCGCCAGTTGAAATAGCTCTTCCAGGCTTCCAGCGGCACGGCGGCCACCGTCTCGGAAAAACCTGTGATGAAGCTGGGCTGGCGCACCACGGCCGAGCTTTCCTTTTTCGCCAGGCCGGCGGCCGCAAAGTAGGCGTTCCAGTCGAAGGCCGGCGCCAGCGCCGCGAATTTGTCGAAACCGACGCGGTTGTACGATTTCACGGGGTCGCGCATCTGCACGCGCGTCCACTGCACGGCCGCCAGGCGCGTCTCGATGTCGAGGATCTGGCCCGCATGGGCGGCGGCGGCCTTGTCGCCGCTCATGGCCAGCATGGCTTCGATATGCTTCAGGTATTTCTCGCGCACGGCCTTGAGCTTGGCGTCGTCGTCCTTCAGGTAATAGTCGCGGTCAGGCAAGCCCAGGCCCGACTGGCTGATATTGATCGTGTATTGCTCGGGATCCTGCGCATCGGGCGCAACATAGGCCGAGAACGGCGTGGCGATGCCATTGCCTTGCAGGTAGGCAAACAGCGCCGGCAAGTCCTGCTTGTCCTTGAGCGCGGCGACGCGGGCCAGTTCGGCCTTCAAGGGCTTGAAGCCGGCCGCATTGCGCGCCTTGTCGTTCATGAAACTCGTGTACAGGTCGGCGATCTTGTGCGCATCGCTGCCGGGCTTGCCGGGGTGCTTCAAGGTGTCGGCGATCAGGCCGCGCAGCTGGCCTTGCGCGATTTCGCGCAATTCGATATACGTGCCCCAGACGGATTTGTCGGCCGGGATTTCCGTATTGCGCGTCCACACGCCATTGACGTAGCCGTAGAAATCATCTTTCGGGCTGACGGCCGGGTCCAGGGTTTTCAGGTCGATGCCGGAAACTGGCGCGGCGGCGCCCTGCTGGGCGTACAGCGAGGGCGAAGATAAGGCGAACAAGGCGCAGCAGGCGGCGCTGATAAGCGAACGTTTCACGAAGATTCCTTTAATAATTATGGTCTGACTTCATCTTGCGTCGCATGCTGTCTCCAGGCATGCGACGCAAGATTATAGTCCGCCCATCGCCAAGGCAACAGCCCCCGCTCAGGAATCGCCGTGCCGGGGCGCTACGCCATGCTTTGTATAATCAGCACAGCCGGTGCCAGGCAAGCGGGCGGCAATCCATTCAATAACTGGGAGTATTTTCATGCAGGAATGTCGATTCAATGTGTTTGGCACGCTGATTGCCGTCAGGGGGAGTCCGGGCGCCTGGCGCGCATGCTATCTCGGCGCGGAAGGCAAGCGCCGGCCCGCCGATTTCATTATTCCCGATGATATCCAGGCCGATGCGCTGGGCGAATATCTGGCCGACCTGTTCCACGAGGATGCGACGCCGCGCAATAACACGACAACCCGGCTGTTTCCCTGACTCCCGCGCCTGACGCAGAGCCTGCCCTGGCGCCGCCGGCACGTCTTCCCGCGCCCTATTTCACCGGCTCGAACGTCACCGTCAGCCCGTTGCCCGTGGTCCTGATCTGCGTCGGCACGAATTGCACGCCTGCATAGCGCAGCTCGTCCGGCTTGAAGGTGTAGATCGGCGTTTCATGCATGAGCTGGTCGGCTACCAGGCTGGCCACCTTGGCGAACTGGCGCTGCTGCGACGCATCCATGCCATCGATATTCACCGTATCCACGCTCGCTTCGCTCAGGTAGACGGCGTTGCGCTGGGCGTCGAGCACGAGGCGGCCCGACATGGCCAGCTTGCCGCGCCAGGTCTGGCGGATGAAGGGCGGCATCACGCTGGCGTCCACGCTGAGGGCCACTCTGTCGCGTTCGGGCTGCAGCGACAGCTGCGGCTGCGTCAGCTTGACGTCCAGCACGGACAGCACGCGCTTGTCGATGGGAAAGCGGCGCTCCAGCCCTTGCTGCATCTTGCTGAGCGACACGTTCACGTCGCGCGGGCCGATCAGGGTGGAGCATGAGGCCAGCACGGTGCAGGCAAGGGCGGCGATGGCGGCGGTTTTCAGCAAGGGACGGATGGCGGTCGCATTCATGGAGAGTCTCGGTGGAAGAATCGCGCCATCTTACACATGGACCCGCTTCAACACAAACGGCGCCCGGCTTGCGGCGGGCGCCGTTACTTGCGTCAACTTCTTAATGCACGAACAGGGCGATCAGGATGACGATGGGCAGTGGAATACCGAGCAACAGCAGCAGGATGGAACGCATGGCAGACTCCTTTATAGATATGTGGGGGTTCAGATGGTGACGTGGCGCAGCACGCGCTCATGGTCGCGCTGGCGGCCGCCGAAGGTTGCCGCCAGGCTCGCAACGAAGGCGCCCAGCAACAGGGCCACGAACATCCACAGGGCCGTATGGGCACCGGCCTTGCGCGCCGTGTCGGCCGCTTGCTGCGCGGCAGCCTTGGCATCGGCGGCGGCCTTGGCGGCGCGGCCGTAGACGGCGTCGACGCGCGCTTCCGCTTCGGCCTGGGTCAGGCCCGTGCGTTTGGCGACGAGCTGGCCCAGGTAGGCGCGGTCATCGGCGGCCAGGCTGCCCGTGGACAGGCCGGTGGCGAAGATCTTGCCGATTTCCACGCGCTGGTCGGCGATGGTGACGCCCGCATCGGCCACCGGTGCGGCGGGCATGCCCGCCGTGCCATTGGCGGCGGCCGGCGCCGGCGTGGCGCGCAGCAGCATGTCCGAGAAGTAATCGAGCGGATTGGCGCCGCCGCCCTCGCCCGCCTTGCCACCCGCCGCCCCGGCGCCCGCGGCTGCTGCCGGGGCCACAGCCGCGGCCACGCCGCTGCCCGCGTCGATGGCGCCGCTCAGCACGGCGCGCGTGCCGCCGGCCAGCACGGCCACCGTGACCAGGGTTGCCACGGCCCAGGCCAGCAAGCCATGCGCCGTGTCGCGGAAATGCACCTCATCCGTGTGGATCGAACTCCATTTCACGCGCAGCCGGCCCGCCATGTAGCCGCCGATGCCGGATGCGGCCAGTTGCATGAAGGCCAGCCAGGCGATGGTCGACACGCCGATGGCCGTCGCGTTGAACGACCATGGCGACACGGACGACAGGCCCAGGCCCACGCCGAGGATCAGCAGGATGAAGGACAAGGCGGCCGCCGCGGCCGCGCCCGCCAGTACGGCGCCCCAGGAAACGCCCGGTTGGTTGATGTCCGAGACGGACAGTTGCGTAGCTTGCATGAAGTTCTCCCTTGGTCAGTTGTTGTCAGTTGTTGTATGAGGCGGTCAGGCGGCGGCGCCCGTCAGCTGTAGCTTGCGCGCGGCCATTTCCTCGCCCAGCGCATCGAGGTCGACGCCCGTATGGCGCACCTTGGGGAACATGTCGCCCTCTTCTTCCTTGACGTGGTGTTCGATCTGCTCGGACAGGACCTTGACCTTGGCGTCGTACAGGTCGTCGGCCGGGTCCATCGCTTCGATCTGCGCGATCAGTTCCTTGGCGCTCGCGTGCTCGACGACGGCTTCATCCATCAAGTCGCCATCGTGGATGGGCCGGCGCACGGCAGGATAGAAGATTTCCTCTTCCAGCTGCGTGTGCACGGTCAATTCCTGGCAGATCTGGTCGGCCAGCTTTTTCTTGGTGGCAAAGGAGCGGTCGCTCAAGCCTTCATATTGGGCAAACAGGGCCTTGACGGCCTTGTGGTCCTTCATCAATAAACTGATCGCGTTCATGGCGCCTCCTCGTTGTGGATGAGGCTAGGATGCGCCGAGGCGGCGCCAGCGTATGTGCGACGCCATACACAATCTTGATATTTAATCCATATCAATACAGCGGCCTACCTGATGCCGTGGTGCCCCATCAAGTCATACAGGGTGGGCCGGCTCACGCCCAGCAGTTCGGCCGCCTTGGCGATATTGCCGTCGGCGCGGGCCAGCGCGCGCACCATCACCTTGTATTCGGCCGCTTCGCGGGCCTGGCGCAGGTTGATGGCGTCGTCCACGGGCGCGGCCTGGGCGCTGGCTGGCAAGCCCAGGTCGTCGGCCGCGATCTGCGGCCCGTCGCTCATGATGACGGCGCGCTTGATGCAATTCTCCACCTCGCGCACATTGCCGGGCCAGCCATACGCTTCGATCAGCTGCAGCGCGCCGGCGCTGAAATGCAGGTTGCTGCGGCCTTCGCTGGCGCAAAATTTATTCTTGAAATGGTGGGCCAGCAAGGCCGCATCGCCGGCCCGCTCGCGCAGGGGCGGGATGCGCAGCACGATTTCGCTGAGCCGGTAAAACAGGTCTTCGCGGAAACGCCCCTGCTCGGCCAGCACCTTCAGATCCTGGTGCGTGGCGCAGACGATGCGCACGTCGACAGCGATCTCGCCCCGTCCGCCCACGCGCTCGATGACCCGTTCCTGCAAAAAACGCAGCAGCTTCGCCTGCAGCGCCATCGGCATGTCGCCTATCTCGTCGAGAAAGAAGGTGCCGCCGTGGGCCAGTTCGATCTTGCCCAGGGTTTGCCGCGCCGCGCCCGTAAACGCACCCCGTTCATAGCCGAACAGCTCGCTTTCCAGCAGGTTTTCGGGGATGGCCGCGCAATTGATGGCGACGAAGCGCTGCGCGTGGCGGCTGGACAGCGCGTGCAAGCCGCGCGCCACCAGTTCCTTGCCGCTGCCCGAGTCGCCCAGCAGCATCACGCTGGCCGACGAAGGCGCCACCTTTTCCACGCTGCGGCACAGTTTCAGCATGCCGGGATCGCGGCTGACGATGCCGGCCAATGGCGAGTCGGCCTGGGTTTGCAGCATGCGGCGGTTTTCCTGCTGCATCGCGTGCAGATAAAAGGCGCGGGCGATGACGAGGCCCAGCATGTCGGCGTCGAACGGCTTCTGGTGGAAATCGTAGGCGCCCAGGGCGATGGCTTTCAGCGCATGGGCGCGTTCCTGGTTGCCCGAGAGGACGATGACCTTCGTGTCCGGCGCCAGCGCGAGGATCAGCTGCAAGGTGGCCAGCCCTTCCGTGGCGCCGTCGGGGTCGGGCGGCAAGCCCAGGTCCATCGTCACGACGGCCGGCTGGTGGCGCCGCACCAGCGCCAGCGCCGCCTCGCGCTCGCCCGCCAGCAACACCTCGTAGGCATCGAAACTCCAGTGCAGCTGCTTTTGCAGGCCGGGGTCGTCTTCGATGACGAGTAATTTCTGCTTGGCCATGCTTGTCCTTTCCATTCACGCGGCATGCAGCGGCAGGATCACGCGAAACGTCGTGCCCACCTGCGGCGCGCTGCGCACTTCCAGGCTGCCGCCCACTTCGCGCAGGTATTCGCGGCTTTCGAACACGCCGATGCCCATGCCGGCCGTCTTCGTCGTGTCGAACGGCTTGAACAGGCGCTCGCGGATGAACTGTTCGCTCATGCCCTGCCCCGTATCGTCAAGCTCGACCACGGCCGTCTGGCGCTCGCGCAACAGGCGCACGGCCACCTGGCCATCGCTGGCCGTGGCCTCGATGGCGTTCTGAATCAGATGACCGAGCACCCGCTCGAGGCGCGCGCGGTTGGCCAGCACCGTCAGTTCGCCATCGACGATCTCCAGCCGCGGCGCGGGCGCCAGGCTGGCCTTGGCCGCCACGGCCTGGCGCAGCAAGCCGTCGAGGCGCAGCGGCGCCGGCGCTTCCGGCGTCTCGCCGCGCGCCAGCTTTTGCAGCAGGGTCTTCATTTTCTGCACGGAATGGTCCAGGGTGCCCAGCATGTCTTCCTGGAAGGCGGGATTGGCGCGGTGCTTTTCCGCATTGCTTAACAGCAAGGACAGCTGGAACACGAGGTTTTTCAGGTCATGCACGATGAAGGTCGACATGCGGTTGAACGATTCGAACTGGCGCGACACCATCAGCGAGTCGAGCGATTCGCGGTGCGCCAGGTAACTGGCGGCCTGGCTGCCGGCAATTTTCAGCACGTCGCGGATTTCCCAGTTCAAGCCGATGGCCGTGCGGGGCCGCGCCAGCGCCACGAAGGCGAACAGCTGGCCATGCAGGGTCAGCGGCACCAGCAGCCACACATTGGGCAAGGCCAGCAGCGCCGGCGGCAAGGCCAGGCCGGCGTACTGGCGCGGATTGCCCTGGCAGTCGGGCACGTCGATCACCCACTGGCGCGCCTCGAGGAACTGGCACAGGCTGCCCGCCGCCGGTTCGCTCCAGGCCGGCGGCGGCCAGTTCCAGCTGGCGGCCGGCGCGAACAGCCCTTGCTCGCGCAAGATCCACAGCGCGCCGGCCGGGCTTTCCACCAGCTGCGCCACGGCCTGGATGGCCCGCTCGCCCAGCGCCGGACCATCCTCGGACAGGGCACGCGTAAAACGCAGCCATTCCTCGCGGTAATCGAAGATGGCGTTATAAAAATGCTTGTTGATGCTGACCTTGAGCTTGGCGCGCAAGCTGCCCGAAAACAGCACGCCGGCCAGCAGCAGGCCTGCGCCGCCCAGGTAAGCCATCTGCATCAAGGAACCCCAGGTGCCGCCGAAATAGCGCAAATAATAGGCGCTGGCCGCCATCGCCAGCAGATAGATGGCCGAGCCGAGCAAGGCGGCCGAGCGGTACAGCATCTGGCGCGAGACGGACAGGCCCAGGGCCCAGCCCGGATTGCGCGCGGCGGATACGGCCAGCATCGGTGCGCACAGGGCGTCGACGATGCCGCGCGCGGCCCAGATATCGTCGTTAATCGTGCGGAACAGCAAGGCATCGCTGTACAGGTAGAAATCGTAGGCAAACAGGCCGCCCACGCCCAGACAGGCGAACTTGATGCCCCAGCGCTTGAGCGGCGGCGTATTGCGGTACCACTGTTCCACCAGCAGCATGCCCAGCACGGCCAGCAACAGGCGGCTGACGCTGGCGATGATGCGCGCCGGCAAAGGCAACGCCAGCCACGACGAGGCCAGCGCGGACAGCGCGGGCGCCAGCGCCGTGAGGACGACGCCGGCCAGCACGAGGCGCAGGCGGGGACGCGACGGCTCGACCAGCAACAGCACGAACACCAGCCAGGCCAGGGTGCGCAGCATTTCCAGCGCATCGCCGGCCAGCACAATGCGGTGTCCCAGCAGCACCAGCACCACCGTGCCCGTCGCCCACGCGCCCGTGGCCAGGCAGGCGACGAGCAAGGCGCGCACGTTCTGCCGCGCGCGCCAGTTGCTGATGAGCAGCAAGGCCAGCGCGAAGAAGGCCAGCGACGCCAATCCATGGCTGAGCGCTGCCGCATCGGCCGCCGCCAGCCACGCCGACTGTTCCCGCATCATCGGCCGCCCTTGCCAAACAGCACCACCTGCACCGTGTCGAGCAGGATCAGCAGGTCGAGGAACAGGCTATTGTTTTTGACGTAATACAGGTCGTATTGCAGCTTTTTCACGGCATCGTCGACGGAGGCGCCATATTGGTAGCGCACCTGCGCCAGGCCCGTGATGCCGGGCTTGATACTGTGGCGAATGTTGTAATACGGAACCTGTTCCTTGAGCTGCTCGACGAAGTAGGCGCGCTCGGGACGCGGTCCCACGAAGCTCATCTCGCCGCGAAACACATTGAGCACCTGCGGCAGCTCGTCGATGCGCAGCTTGCGGATGAACTGGCCCACGCGCGTGACGCGGGCATCGTTGGCCAGCGCCCAGAGGGGCGTCCCGTCGCGCTCGGCGTCGCTGCGCATGCTGCGAAATTTCAGCACATGGAAGGGCAAGCCGTCGCGCCCCACCCTTTCCTGCTGGTAAAACACGGGGCCGCCGTCCTCCAGGCGGATGCAGGCGGCCGTCACCAGCATCACGGGCAGCGCGGCCAGGCAGATGACGCTGCTGGCGGCCAGGTCGAACAAACGCTTCGAGGCGGCGCGGAAAAAGCTCTGGTCGAAGCCGCCGCCATAGATCAGATAGCTGGGCTGCAAGGAATCGATGCGGATCTGGCACGCTTCGCGCTCGAAAAACGTGGCCGCGTCGATCACTTTCACGCCGCCCAGCGCGCATTCGAGCAATTGCTTGCCGGGAAACGCGCCATTGCGCCGGTCGCTGACGGAGACGACGATCTCGTGCGCGTCATGACGCTGCGCCATGGCCAGCAGCGACGGTCCGGATGGCAGCAGCGCCGAGGCCGGCACGCAGCATTGCTCACCGGCCACATCAATGCATCCCACCACCGTGAACTGGTGGAAACCGATCTTACTGGCCGCCAACTCCATGCATTCGCGCGCCAGCGCCCCGCCACCCACCAGGATCAGCCGGCCTTCCATCAGCGCCGATTGCGAGGACTTGAACACGACCAGGCGCGCCAGCAGCACGCCGATGGCCCCCAAGCCGAAGATCAGCACGCCGCCGCGCCCGAAATGCAGTGCGGGGATGAAGCGCACCAGCAGGCTGAGCACGGCAAAACCCAGCGCGAACGAGGGCAGGATGCGCAATAAAGTGTTGCGGATGTCGTCGCGCGAGCGGTGCTGGTACATGCCCAGGGTGCTCATGCTCAGGACGATGACCAGCGCGAAGATCGACGACGACAGGTACACCTCGCCCAGCCTTACCAGGCGGCTGCCATCCGCCAGCCACAGCAGGGACGTCAGGGTGGCCGACAGCAGCAGGATCAGGATTTCCAGCAACAGCAGGATGAATGCCGTTTTTGACACGTAATGGCTGAAGATGCGGATCATGTGGTCCCCCCTGCGGCAAGAAGCGGCCCGGACCGGCAAGCCATGCATGCGGCCATGCGCGCGGCGGTCCGATACCCGTCTTCTCATCATGGCGGACTGTTCCGCGCAAGCATTGATGCGCCACAAGCTACGGCTGCGGCTATCTTTCGCTTGCAGAATTTATCTCAACACATTACCGAATGGGGGGAAATGGAATATAGTATGCTTCCCCTAAAAAAAGATAAATGTCATGAAATTTGATGTAGCGATTGTCGGCAGTGGCCTGGCGGGTTTATCGGTTGCACTGCATTTAGCTGAGACGCGCACCGTCGCGATCATTTCCAAACGCGCGCTGCTCGACGGCGCCAGCAACTGGGCGCAAGGGGGCATCGCGGCCGTGCTGGACTCGGGCGACAGCCACCAGCAGCACATCGAAGACACCCTGATCGCCGGTGGCGGCCTGTGCGACGAGAGCGCCACGCGCTACATCGTCGAACACGGCCGCGAAGCGATCGAGTGGCTGATCGAGCAAGGCGTGCCGTTCACGCGCGACGCCACGGCCGAACTGGGCTTCCACCTGACCCGCGAAGGCGGACACAGCCAGCGTCGCATCATCCACGCGGCCGACGCCACCGGCCACGCCGTGCAAGTGACCCTGGAAGAAAAGGTGCGCGCCCACCCGAACATCACCTTGTTCGAACACCATTGCGCGATCGACCTCATCACCTCCGACAAGCTGGGCATGAAACCCACCCAGCGCAACGCCCAGCCCCATTGCCACGGCCTCTACGTGCAGGATGAGCAAACGGGCAAGGTCCTGACCTTTGCCGCCGAGCACACCGTGCTGGCCACGGGCGGCGCCGGCAAGGTGTATTTATATACAACGAATCCCGACACGGCCAGCGGCGACGGCATCGCCATGGCCTGGCGCGCCGGCTGCCGCGTGTCGAACATGGAATTCATCCAGTTCCACCCGACTTGCCTGTACCACCCGTACGCCAAGTCCTTCCTGATCACCGAAGCCATCCGTGGCGAAGGCGGCTTGCTGAAGCTGCCGCCTGAAGCGGGCGCGGCGGCCGGCCAGCGCTTCATGCTGGCCCACGACGAGCGGGCCGAACTGGCGCCGCGCGACGTGGTGGCGCGCGCCATCGACTTCGAGATCAAGAAGCGCGGCCTCGATTACGTACACCTGGACATCAGCCACAAGCCGGCCGAATTCCTCATCGAACACTTCCCGACCATTTACGCGCGCTGCCTGGAACTGGGCATCGACATCACCAAGCAGCCGATTCCCATCGTGCCGGCAGCCCACTACACGTGCGGCGGCGTCGTCACGGACCTGTCCGGCCGCGCCGACCTGCCGGGTCTGTATGCCGTGGGCGAGACGGCGTGCACGGGCTTGCATGGCGCAAACCGCCTGGCGTCGAATTCCTTGCTGGAATGCATCGTCATCGGTCGTGCCTGCGCGCAAGATATCGAAAGCAAGGAAAAGCTGGGCACGCCTTACCTGCCCGACTGGGATGAAAGCCGCGTCACCGACGCGGACGAGGAAGTGGTGATTTCCCACAATTGGGACGAGCTGCGCCGCTTCATGTGGAATTACGTGGGCATCGTGCGCACGACGAAGCGCCTGGAACGGGCCCAGCACCGCATCGCCCTGCTGAAAGAGGAAATCGACGAGTACTACCGCAACTTCCGCATCACGCACGATTTGCTGGAGCTGCGCAATCTCGTCGACGTGGCTTCGATGATCGTCAACAGCGCCCTGTCGCGCCGCGAAAGCCGCGGCCTGCACTTCAGCCGCGATTATCCGGAAACCTTACCCAAGGCGATTGCCAGCGTGCTGACGCCGCCGCACCGGTAAATGCAGGGGAATGCGTGCCGACCGCGCGCATTCCCTCACTCTTGCGGCTGCTCAGGCTGCTCCGGCATTACCACCTCAATCCCATCTTCCGTGTAGGAAAACTTGGCGGACTCGCCCGTGCATTCCCCCTGCGGCTCGTCGGCCACATAGCGGCATTCGCTTTCCACGCTGCCATCTGCGCGCCAGTGACGGGTCCAGCCCTGGCGCTCGCCATCGACATATTCGATCAGCTGCTTCGGCTTGCCATTTGCATGCCACGAGCGCAATGCGCCCTCCTCGCGTCCGCCGGCGTTCCACTGCTTCTGCACGAGCAACACGCCCTGGGGGCTGAACAGTTGTTTACTGCGCAACACGTAGTGACCGCTGTGCGTGTGCCTGCTGGCCACCTTGCCGTCCGGATAATACTCAACGCTCTCGCCCGCCGGCTTGCCATCGACATAACTGCCCGTGCTGCGCACCTTGCCATCGGGGAAATAATCTGTGCTTGGCCCCGTGATGATGCCGTTGACATACTGCCTGCGGCTTTCCACCTTGCCATCGGGATAAAGCAGCAGCAGTTCGCCATCCGTCTGGCCCTTGAGCTGCGTCATGCGCGTGCGCAGTTTGCCATCCTGGTCGAACGTTTCCACCAGGCCATCGGCGCGGGCGCCGTTGCGGTAGGTGCGCGATTCGATCAGCTTGCCGCTCTGGTGGTAAGCCTGTTCCTCCCCCTCCTGCACGCCATTGCGCCACGTGGTACGCATGGATATCTTGCCATCCGGATAATAGCGGGTCTGGATACCCTCCTGCACGCCGCGCCCGTCCTGCTCCACCTGCATTTCCAGCTGGCCATGCGGGTAATACATGCTGTAGTTGCCCACCAGCTTGCCGCCCAGGTAATCGGGGGCGTTGACCTGGCCCGTCAGCCGCTTCGGCTCGCCTTCGCGCACGTGATAGATCTCGACTTGCCAGGTGCCGGGCGTCTTGCCTGGCGGCAGCGGCACGACCAGTGCGTAGCGCGCATGTTCCATGGCCTCGCCGCGCGACAGGTTGTGGTTCAGATAGAGACGGGCCTTGCCATCGGCACAGTGCGCATCGCAGCCGCGCAGCATGTGGATGACGGGGATGGCATCGGCGCCCGTCCGGTCGGGTGCCGGACAGGCACGCAGGCGTACCAGCAGCGGGTTTCTGTCGCGTATCATGTTGGCCAGCTCGACCTTCATGACAGCATACTGTTCCTCGCTCAGTCCGATCGACGCGGCATCCATGCGCAGCTGCCGGCCGCCGCAGCCCGTGTCGTCGTCCACGGTCAGCACGTCGCCACCAATGTTGCCGGGCGCGGCCTTGAGCGCCGTGATCACTTGCCGTTGCACGATCTCGGCCTGGGCCAGCGCCGGCAACAGCAGCATGACGCCAACAAGGTAATTTAATTTAAGGCGCGCCATGCCTGCTCCTTTCGCACGATTTCCGGGGATGGCGACGCTTCGCCGCAACCGTCCTGCGCCTTGCCGGCCACATACCGGCATTCGCTGTGCAACGTGCCATCCTCGCGCCAGCTGCGGCTCCAGCCGTCGCGCCGGTCATTCACGTAATCGATGGATTGCTCGGGCTTGCCATTCTCGTACCACGAGCGCGATGTGCCCTGCTCGCGCAGCTGCGCATCCCATTGCCGTTCCAGCACCAGCACGCCCTGGGGGCTGTAGCGCTGGACGCTGAGCAGCCCGCCCTTGTCGCCATACTGCTGGCGGCTTTGCACCTTGCCGTCCGGATAGAACTCCAGCGCCTCGCCCACAGGTAAATCGTTGACCTGCGTCATCCTGGCGTGCACGGCGCCATCGGGATAATAATTCGTGCTCACGCCATTGAACTTGCCCTGCCGCATTTCCGCGCGGCTGGAAATTTTCCCATCCGGGAAGTATGTGAGCATCTCGCCTTCCATCTTGCCGTCACGCAAAGCGTAGCTGCTGCTCAGCTTGCCATTTTCATCGAAGATTTGCACGGGCCCGTCGAGCTGCTTGCCGTCGCGGTAGCGGCTCGTCTCGCTCAGCTTGCCCGTCGCGTGATAACGCTGGTGCTCGCCTTCCGGCAAGCCATGGCGCCAGTTGCCGCGCAGCTCCAGGGTGCCATCAGGAAAGTACTTGCTGCCGATACCGTCTTGCTGGCCTTTGGCATCCTGCGCCACCTGCTTCTCGATCTTGCCATTCGGGTAATACGTGACATAGCCGCCCACCAGCTCGCCCTGCGCATAGTCGGCGCGGTTGACCTGGCCCGACAGGCGCAGCTTGTGGCCGGCCACGCTGACAATCTCCACCTTCCACGTGCCTGGGAGTTTGCCTTTCGGCAAAGGCAACAGCAGCACGTTGGCGGCCTTTTCCTGCTCGATGGGGAAGAAGTTCTCGTGCAAATACAGGCGCGCGCGGCCATCGGCGCAGGCGGCTGGCGTGCAGGCGGCGATCTCCCGCACGATGGGCACGCTCGCATCCTCCGGGCATTTTTTCACGGTCACGAGCATGGGCTTCCTGTCGCGGATGCGCCGGGCCAGCTCGGCTTTCAGCGCTGCGTACGGCGCCTCGTCCAGGTTCACCGAGCGGGCATCCATGCGTATCTGCTTGCCGCCACAGGCCGTCGTACCCGCAATGGTGTACACATCGCCGCCTTCGCCATCAGGCTCGCTGGCCATGCTGGTCACCATCAGGCGCTGCATGATGTCCGCCTGCGCCATGCCTGGGTACAGCAAGGAAGCGCCAAGCACAGCGCATATCGTCTTGATTTTCATGGTATTCCTCTAATGTTCCGCCGTGACGGCGACACCGTCCGGCACGAAGCTGACCCGGCCATCGCGGTAACGCACCAGTACCACCACCTTGGCGTCCAGCAATTGGCCGTGCTGCACGGCAGGCAGATAGGTCCAGCGTTTCACGCTATCGAGCAGCACCTTGTTGAGCATGGGTTCCATCGGCAATTCCGCCGCCGCGTACGTCAGGCTGCCGTCGGCGGCAATGGTCAGGGTCAAACGGTTTTCGCCCGTCGCGTGCTGCTTGTCGAGCACGCCATAGTCGACCGTCGTCATCGTCTCGCGCTGCACGCCGCCGACCTGGTCCCGCAGGGGCGGCATGGCCTGGAGCTTTTGCGCCAGCAGCACGCCCTCGGCCAGCGTCTTGTCCCAGCGCTTCTGGTAGGCGCCCGGTTGCGCCAGGCGCAACACCCTGGCGGTCAGGTCCATGCGCTGCATCGTGCGCGCGACGCCATTGTCGGCCGGCTCGCCCGGGTCCGCCGGCAAGGCGTTCTGCACGGCATAACGGTAAGCCGTCAGCCGCGCCAGCGCCACCAGATTGACGGCATCGCGCTCGTCGCCACCGCGCAGCTGTGCAGCAGCCGCGATGCCCAGCCAGGCCGTGCCATCGGTCGGGCGCGCCCACACGGCTTGCTCGAAGTACTGGCGCGCCGCCTGCGGTTCGTTCAGGCTCAGGTGCATGCGGCCCATGGCCGCCGCCACCAGATGGTCGCGCGGGTTGGCTTGCAGCAGATCAAGATAACTGGCGACCAGCGCCGGCTCATAGCCGGGCACCCAGCCCAGGCCTTCCAGCAACGAGGCGCGCAGCTGCGCCTGCGTGCGGTCGCCACCGTAGCCGGACTGCTTTTCTTCGCCGGCACGGTACAGCAGTTGCAAGCCCCGCGTGACGGCATCGTCGTCGCCCTTGCTGATCGCTTGCGACAGGCTGCGCACGGCCTTGCGCGCGTCGGACGGCTGGAAACCGGCCGTCCTGCGCGGACGCCAGGAAAATACTTCCAGGCCTGCCGCCTGGTCGGCTTGCGCCTGCAGGCTGGCCTTGTCCTTCACTGCATCGGGCGACGAAGTCCAGGCCGTGAAGCCGATCAGGAACAGCACGATCAGCAGCACCACCACGGCCCAGCCCTTGCCGCTGATGCCGCCGCCAGTGTTGGCCGCCACGGGGATGGCGGCCGGGGCCTGCCCCGGCGCCGTGCGGCGCGCGCTGCGTTGCAGCGGCAACGATTGCTGTTGCCGTTGCAACTGTTGCGCCTGCACGGATGCCTGCGCGGCCGCAGCGATGACTTTCTCGCGCGCGCAGGCTGCGCAGCCATGGCCCGCAAAATGCTGGTGTTCGGGATTCGCGGCGCAGACGACGAGCTTGCCGCCGCTGCGCTGCGCATAGCCGCGCAGCAACTGCGCCCAGTCGGCCGCCGATGGCCGCTGCGGTTTCGGTGACGGGGAAAAGGCGCGGTCGAACATGGCCCGCAACTCGGGCGGCATCAGCGCGTGGCCGCTGGTGGCGTTGGGTGCCAGCTGCTTGTGGCGCTTGACGCCATACGCATAGCAGCCGTCGCGGATGCGGCCGGGAATGTCGCTGGCTACTTGCGCATTGCCGGGCCGCCCGCTGTACGGGTGGATGCCAAAGTTCAGCAGCTGGAAGATGACGACGGCCAGGGCAAAGCGGTCTTGCGCCATTTCCGTGCCCGCCGGCATGCCCTTGCGCTGGAACTCGGGCGCCAGGTAGTCAGCCGTGAATTGCTCGGCAGGAAAGCGCTCGGCATGGCCCTGGATGCTGAAACCATCGCAGTCGAGCATGGCGATGTACAGGGAATCGCGGTAAAAGCGCAGGTTCACGGGTTTCAGGTCGACCACGTAATGCTGCTGCTGGTGCAGCGCGTCGATCACGGCGGCCAGGTTGGCGGCCAGGGTCAGCTTGGGACCGAGTCCCGTCGGCAGGCCGGCCGCGCGCGCCTGGCGCTCCTGCATGACCTGTTCCAGCTCGGCCGTTTGCGTCATGTCCAGCAGGGGCATGACGAAGCCGGCAAAGCCGCCCTGGCCGTCGAACACGGCCGCCTGCGGCCAGGCGATCTGCACGTAGCGCTTGCCGTTTTCCAATTGGTCGGGCAGCTCGGGACTCAGCTCCAGCATCGCTTCGAGCTTGCGTCGGTTGGCGGCGCGGTCCAGGTGCGGATGGTAGAGCTTGGCGACCTGGGCGGGCGCATCGGGCAACAGGTAGACGCTGCCCGCGCCGCCGCTTTTAATTAGTTTGCCCAGGATCAAACTACGGACTTTGTCCAGCCAAATTTTCCCACCCGGACTCAGGCCCGGCGTCACGCCCTGTTTCCGGCTCATGTGCGCAAGGCCAGCAGCAAGGTCTTGTCGTCGCCCGTGATCTGGTGCGTGCGCGGGTCGGCCAGCGTGGCCGCCAGCGCCGCATTGCCTGATTCAACGCTGTCGACCGTGCGCAGATAGCCTTGCACGGCATCCATGAACGGCGCATACAGGGCCGCATTGTTCTTGCTCATGGCAAACGGCATGCAACCGTCGGACATCAGTACCACGCCGCGCACGGCTTGCGGAATCGCAAGCAGGCGCAGCTGTTCGCGCCAGCGCTCGCCGCTGAGAAAATAGGTTTCGTTCGCGTATTCGCCATTGGCCGGCAGCGAGATCAGTTCGCCGCCATTGTCCAGCTGCGCCACGCCCAGGCCATCGCCGAGGTGGAAAAAGAAACCGCTGTCCTTGCCCATGACCACGCCCACCACGGTGCTGGCGTAGTCGTCCAGCGTGGCGCCGGCGGCGCTGGCGATGTCGTCCAGCGCGGCGCGGATCTGCGCCAGGGTGCCGGCCAGCGCGCCGTCCTGTAAATCCTGCACGGTGGCGCCCTGCTCCAGCCGTCCGGCCAGCGCCTGCACGGTGTGCGCGGCAACAAACTGCGCGCCCTGCTGGCTCAAACGGGCCGAACCGGCGCCGTCGCAGACGATGGCGAGCAAGGTATCGTTGACCACGGCATGCGCATGCGCATCCTGGCAAGGTATGTCCTTGTCCAGGTGCGCCTTGCCCGTGACGGCGGCGCCGAACACGCGCCAATGCTTGTTTACTATCGTCATGGATCAGCGGGCGTTCACGTATTCACGACAGACCAGCCGTCCGTCGATGCCAGCTGCGCCTGCGCGCCCGGACGCGACTGCGACACCACTTGCATGCTGGCGCTCAGCCACAGGAACAGTTCGCGGAACTGCAAGCCTTTCAGCTGTTTCACGCCCCGTTCGCCACGGCTGGAAAACTGTCCCAGCGAGTCGATGTTCGCATTGTCGCCGACGGCGATGGGGAAGATCGCCACTTTATTGGCCTGTTCGGCCGCGCGCGCCTGCTCGGCGCCGTGCTGCCAGCGGTCCGTCGGCTCGCCGTCGGACATCAAAAACAGCCATGGCCGCGTGTAGGCCACGCCGGCCTGGCGGAAACGCTGCTTTTCCTGCTCGATCTCGGCCAGCGCCAGTTCCACGGCCGCGCCCGTTGGCGTGGTGCCGTTCGCTTCCAGGCGGGGCGCCGTGAAATCCATGGCGTCGCACCAGTGGCTGGCGACCACTGCTTCATCATGCGCGCCGTACTGGATCACGAGGATGCGCACGCGCTTGGAGGCGATCACATCGGACTTGAGTTCCTGTTCCAGCAAGGCCAGGCCTTCGTTCAGCAGCGCGACGGGCTCGCCATCCATGCTGCCGGAGCAGTCGAGCACGAGCACCAGCGGCGTGCGTTGTTCGGTGTTGTCGACCAGGGCGACGTCGGGAATCATTATTGAACTCATGGGCAATGGGTAAATGTAAAATCAGACACAGTGCGAATCTTACATCACCCGAGTGTTTTTCTCGTGCAAGTTTCCTACAGAACACTATAGCGCTCCCCTCGCAGCCGCCATTGCGGCAGCCACGCCTTTGGTCTATCTTGATAGATGCCCAGGCCAGATACCAGCGGCGAGCCCGTCCCACACGAAGGCGGCCCGGCTCCCGTTGCATCACCGCCCTTACCCAGCCACGCAACCGCATGCCCTGGCAATACTGTGCAACGAGCGAAGGGGGAAAGCATGACGGCGCCAGGCCAGGTCCGGTGCGTTTCGGGTGAGCTGATCGGCAAACTGCTGGACGCGGCCGGCGATGATACTTGCTGGCCACAATTGTGCGACGATATCGCCCGCGCCTTTGACGCCGCCTGCGCCACCCTCACCGTCTGCGGCGATGCGCCGGCCGGCCAATTGCTGGGGGGCATCGCGCCCCCGGCCGACACGGGCCAGTTGCTGGGCGCCATCGTGCCCATCTGCGCGCACCACACGGCCGTGTTGGCCATCTATGGCCACCGGACCCCGCAAGAAATCGAGTGGCGCGCCAGGCGGCAATTGCAGGCTTTCCTGCCGCACCTGCAGCGCGCCCTGCGCCTGCGCCAGCGCTTGCAGGACGACAGCCTGGCCAGCCGCTGCGGCATGGCGGCGCTGGAAGCCATGGGCGCGGCCGTGCTGCTGCTCGACGCCCGCCTGGGCGTGCTGTTCGCCAATCCCGGCGGGCACGCCCTGCTGGACGCTCCGCTGCGGATCGGGCCGCCACCGGCGCTGGCGCGCGCCGTGCGCGTGGTGATCGCCAGCATGGACGGCGCCGCGCAATGCCAGTCGCTGCGCCTGCCGCGCAGCCAGGCCTGCGCGCTGGTGCTGACGGTGGCGCCCTTCCCCGCATGGCACGTCCCCTGCGCCATCGTCATCGCGCGCGACCCGAGCTTGCAGAGCACATCCGTTCCCGCGCTGCGCCAATTGTTTGACTTGACGCAAGCCGAGGCCCAGGTGGGCCAGGCGCTGGCGCAAGGGGCCACCATCGTGGAGATCGCCACCCGCTGCGGCATCAGCGTCAATACCGTCAAGACGCATCTGCACCACACCTACCTGAAGACCGATACGCGGCGCCAGGGCGAGCTGATCGCCCTGATCCACGGCGCCACGGCGCATCTGGCCAACCTTGACGCCTGAGTCCGTGTCATCCGATCGGATGATTCGCAAGGCAACTTGTCTGCCTACACTGGCAAGACCGGCTGGCAGCGCCTTGCCAGCATGACCGCAGCGTCGCTGGCAGGCCGGCCCGACTTTCCCGTGGCACCCACATCAACCTCGCCGCGCCGGTACGGCACGGCTGCAACATGCAAGGATGGGCTGAAAAATGAAAACATGGATACTCGCCGGCACCCTGGGCGCCTGCGCCCTGCTGGCCAATGCGCAATCGCTGCCCGACAGCCAGACCGTCACCATTCCCGGCGGACGCCTGCACACGATCGAATTGCCGGCCCATAAACACTTCATGAGTCCGGAAGCGTTTGGCCAGTTCCGCGGCGCCTATGAACTGTCGAACGGCCAGGTGCTGTACCTGCGCAATGCCGGCGCCATCAGCACCATCATGTATGCGCGCATCGGCGACCAGGATGAACACCGCATCATCGCTACCGACAGCGACAGCTTCGTCGCACTCGACCGGCAGCTGGCGATACGCATCGACCTGCGCGACAATGGCGGCGTGGGTGGCGAAGTGCTGATGCAGGTACCGGCAGAGAAACTGGCCAGCGGCGCCATCGTGCCGGCCCACGTGCAAAGCCTGAGCCTGGCTGCGCGCTAGGGCGGCGGGCTGACGCGGCAGACAGGTGCCGGGCCAGTACCATCATCAATGCCGGCCCGGCCCCCTTCCCCATGCGTGGCAGCCATGAGCAAGCAATATTGCGTCCAGCAGCAAAACGCGCTGACCCTGGCGGCCATCCGCCAGACGGCGGCCTGGTGGCGCGCGCGTCCCCTGCCCGACGCCCTGTGCGAGTGCGCGGCCAGCCACGGCGTGGCGCTCGAGGCGGCCATCATGCTCGACCTGCAGCTGGCGTTTCCCGGCATGCCCGCCGTGTACGGCAAGCTGCTGAGCGCCGATGGCCACTTCATCCACTTCGAGATGGATCTCGACGACGCCCTGCGCCCCCTGCCCGGCAGCGTGGAATGGCGCGACATGAGCGCCAGCTATGACCTGGCCGAGCACAAACGCGGCACCGGCGTCGGCTACGGAGTGCTGTGCAAAAAGGTTTTGCAAGAAATGAATCACTGCGTGACTGCATAGCCCCGCTCACAGCCGGCGCGGCATAAACCGCAGCCATGCGGTGGCCCGCCACGCAAAATATTCAGGCCTTTCTCCATCGAATGGAGGATGCGCAGCGCCAAACCCGTGTCTAGACTGGTTCCTGCCCCATGCCCGCCCGCATCATGCGTCAGAGCTCATCAACCATCGAGGAAGACACCATGAAAACCATCATCCTGGGCACACTCCTGTGCCTCGCTGCCGCCAGCCCGGCAGCCACCGCACAGACCCTGCCGCCGGAGCACACCGTCACCGTGCCGGGCAATTCGCTGCGCATCGATGTGCCCGACCACCCGCGCTACATGATGCGCCAGGACTTCAAGAAATTCGTCGGCGCCTATGACCTGTCGAATGGCGACACCCTGGAACTGCGCCTCGCCGGCGCCGTCATGTATGCGCGTATCGGCAAGCAGGACGAGCACCGCATCGTCGCCACCGACCGCAACGCCTTCGTCGCGCTGGACCGCCAGCTGAAGGTACGCATCGACCACAACGATGACGGCAGCATCGACGGCGAACTGGTGATGGTGCTGCCGTCGCAGAAACTGTCGGGCGGCGACATCGTGCCTTCCCGCGTACAAAACGTCGGCCTGGCATCGCGTTGAGGCGGCAGGATAACGCGGCAGGCGCGGCGCGGGCCACGGCCTGCCGTGTAAAAAAGTCCTGCAAGAAATGAATAGCGCTACACCGTAGCGCAGTTCCAGGGAGTCGCGCGCCGCCATCGCGTGCTATCATCGCCGCCAAATTCCTTGAACGAATGGCAACGGCCCATGGAGCGCAATGCAGACACCTGGCAGTAACCCGATATTCACCGTGCTGCGGCGCGGCCTGCGCCTGCTGGCCTGGCCCCTGCTGGCCCTGGTCAGCGCCGCCTGCACCAGCACCATGCGCCATCCTGCCAGCGAGCCCACGCAAGTCATCCTGCGCTTTACCTTTGACGATGGCAAGCCGATGCGGCATGAAGATCACATGGTCATGGCGCGCCAGCAAACGTATATCAAGTACTGCAGCAAGATAGGCAGCACCCGTGTCTGCGATGTCGGCATAGATATACTCTATGCAAGCGCCGACGCGCCGCTCGATGCCACTGGCGAAGTGCGCGTCACCCTGCGTTCGACCGGCCCCATCGGCGACATGCCGACCGAACGCTGCATCAACGGCAAGTCCTACCTCTTTAATTCCGGCGACTGGATACGCGGTCCGTTTCACCATGGGCAGGTGATCGAGATCCGCTACAAGATAAGTGCTTTGAAGATGGCATGCCCGAGGTCGGAGAGCGCGCCGCCGTGGTGGGATAAAGACTAGCAGCCAGTCTCATGCCAACACCAGCGGGCTGGCAAGCGCTGGCGGCGGCCGCAAGCCGATGCGCGCCGCCACCTGCCCTGACTGACAATGAATTTACTGCAACTCGAACTCGCCGGGAGTCAAGCCCAGCTCGCGCGCGATCTTGCCCGCCACGCGCTGCTCGTTGGCATCAAAATTGCCGTCCGACGAAGCCACCGCGATAATCATGCGCACCAGCAAGCGCGACGCCTCGACATTCGACTTCATCTTGCCCAGCGCCTGATAGGCCTTGGCTTCGCCGATATCCTTGTCGAACTCCAGCTGGCCGACATATTCCTGGAAAGCCTTGATCACATCCGTGGTGGTAAACACCGATAGCGCGTCATTGCCTTCAATAAACTTCACCATCTTCTGCTTTTCTTCCGCACTGACGCTGCCGTCGGCCATGGCGATCAGGGCCGATCCCGCCATGGCGGCATTCAGGAAATCCTTGTTCTTGTACTTCAAGGCCTCGGTTTTCAGTTCGCTGGCTTTGCTCTTCAGTTTGGACAGAAAGGAATCGAAACTCATGGTACACCTCTGGGTTGGCGTGGATGCGGCTGCAATACGAGCGGCCACTTCCAGTCAACTGGGGGCGCATGCCTGGAATACAAGCGATGCGCCGCCCGCCGTCACTGCGGCCAGCGGGCCTTGGCGCGCGCCTTGATCTTGCTGGCGACCGCCGCCAGGTCGTCATATTTGCCATTGTCGACCCAGGTGGTGTACATGAAGCCATCGACGCCCGTCACGCCATCCGCTTCGGCCGCATCCAGGTTGTCGAGCCATTCGTCCGTCAGCGGCAAGTCGTCGTAATACAGGGCGATCACCTGCTTGAGGTTGCGGTCGTGGAAAAATTTCAACGAAGACTGCTGCAGCGGGATCGGCGGCGCTTTGACGTACACGTTCCTCTGCGTCCAGTTGACGATGACGGTATTCGGGTGGATGCCATCGGCAGCCCCCAGCAGGCTGCCATTGACCATGAAATACTTGTCGACGGCATTCATGTCGGGATCGAACATGTCGTTCCACACATACAGTTCCACGCCCGGATTGACCTGCTTGAGCATGGCCTGCATGGCCGTCATCGTGCCGGCCAGGTAGGCACCCGCGCTCGCGTACTGGCAGCTCGGGTCCCAGTTCATGATGCGCCATTCGTCATAATTGATGAAGAATTTCTTGCTGGATGGATACAGTTCCTTGATTTTTTCATAGCCCGTCCTTTGCCAGGCCATATACTCGGGCGGGCAAGCGCTGGCCGGCGCCGTCCAGACGGGCATCATGTTCTTCGCTTGCTGATACCACGATACCAGCAGCTGGCTTCCATCGGGAATGCGCCCGTTGAGTATGTTCAGCGACTCGTTGGCAACGGTGAAATCGAGCCCCTCCTTGTACACGGTGCCCGTGGTTTTCGACCGCACGCTGACTTCCAGGTGATTGCGCACGACGGGATGGGCCAAACCTGTTTCCCGGATCTGCATATCATCTATCCACGCTTCCCCCGGCTCGTCATTCTTGGCGTTGCTCCACGCGCCCACATAGAAATTAATGTTGCCAAACTCCCTGGTATTGAAATCGATGGTGATATTTTTCCACTCGCCATAGGCCCCCAGTGCATTCGGCTTGGCGTTCCACGCGCCATTGCTGCTTCCCCATCCCAGCGGATACAGGCTGTCATACAGGGGAATGGTGCTTGTATCGTCCAGTACCTGGACCTTTAATGGCGCCTTGTAATTTTTAACCATGATCCAGAACGAGGCGCGGTAGGACGTAAATGGCTGCAAATTGACAAAGCGGCGGTGCAAACGCGTTTGCTCGTGCCGCTTTGGCTGGGCGCCTGCGGCGACCGGGTCAAAGCCGTTGGGTTGCACCAGCTTGAGCGATCCTGGCCCGTTGTGTCCTTCCGTCGGATCATGCTGGATATTCAGGTCCCACAGGTCCCAATCGCTTTTTCCTGCGGCAAAATTATCATTTGCCAGCCAATGGGTGGCGACCCTGGCCACGCCATTGGCAACGACAAACGGCGTATCCACCACGGGAACCGCTTCGGCAAGTTCCGGTTGCAGCTGTGCCGGTATCTGCGGATGGCCGCCCATCGGTATCAGTTCGATGCCTTTATCCAGCGCCAATTGCTTGATGGCCGCCAGGTTGCCGGCAAAATCGGGCGCATCGCGCGAGTCGGAAATATATGAGTCTTCGCCGCCGATATTGACGACGATGCCGTTATAGCCCAGCGCTGCCGCGTTGACGATCAGTGCCGACAGCTTGTTGAAGTCCGCGTTCGCGGTTTTTGTACCCCAGGCAATGCCGCCATAAAAATAGATCCAGCGTTTCGTAAAACAGTTCGTCACGCAGGCGGGCGCCAGCTGCACCGTCACTTGCTGCGACACGCTGGCCCCGCCACCCTGGCACGTCACCGTATAGCTGGTGGCCGCCTGCAGCGCCGGCGGCGTGTACGACCCCGTCAGGGGCAGCGACGGCGCCCACGACGAAGCGCAGGATTCGGCGCCCAAGGCATCCCAGGCAATCGAGGTGCTCGTTCCCTTGGCCACCACCTCCGGGCTGGCGGACAAGTGCACGGTGGGCGCCGCGATGGCCAGCCCTGTCAGGCAAGTGCCCATGAGTATGGCGATACGGCTGAAAGCGAGCTGGCGCATGGCATTCCTTATCAAAGTAGAATTTTTATTTTAATAAGTTTTTGCAATTTTTGCAATTCATTCGACATGAAATAATTTGTTATTGACAATACAAAGGGAGAGATATGCAAAAAAAAGCCGCTGTCTCCCGACAGCGGCTTGCTCATTCCTACCCCGGCCGCAGCGCCTTGAACCAAGACGCCGCGCCGCAAATAGCTAAGTAAATTACCCCACAAACTTCCGCGCATTCCTGAACATGCGCATCCATGGCGAATCCTCGCCCCACGCTTCAGGATGGTAGGACTGCTGCACCGAACGGAACACGCGCTCCGCGTGCGGCATCAGCACCGTGAAGCGGCCGTCCGGCGTGGTCACGGAAGTGATGCCTTCCGGCGAGCCGTTCGGGTTGTACGGATACGCTTCGGTGGCGGCGCCCTTGTTGTCGACGAAGCGCATGGCTTTCGTGACTTGGGTGATGTCGCCCGTTTGCGAGAAGTCGGCGTAGCCTTCGCCGTGGGCGATGGCGATGCCGGCCTGGGTGCCGGCCATACTGTTGAAGAAGATCGATGGGGAATCCATCACTTCGACCATGGCAAAGCGGCCTTCGAATTTCTCCGACTTGTTGCGCGTGAACTTGGGCCAGGCGTGGGCGCCGGGGATGATGGATTTCAAATTGCTCATCATCTGGCAGCCGTTGCAGATGCCGAGGCCAAAACTGTCCGTGCGGTTGAAGAAGCGCGCGAACTGTTCCGCCAGGCTGGCGTTGAACAGGATGGTCTTCGCCCAGCCTTCGCCCGCGCCCAGCACGTCGCCGTACGAGAAGCCGCCCACGGCGATGACGCCCTGGAAGTCGTCCAGCTTGACGCGGCCGGCAATCAGGTCGCTCATGTGCACGTCGACGGCCGTGAAGCCGGCCTGGTGCATCACATAGGCCGTCTCGATGTGCGAATTGACGCCCTGCTCGCGCAGGATGGCGACGCGCGGACGCACGCCGGTGGCGATGAATGGCGCGGCGATGTTGTCGTTCTGGTCGAAGGTGACGATCGGCGACATGCCCGGATCCTGCACATCCAGCAGGCGGTCGTATTCGGCGTCCGCGCAGGCCGGGTTGTCGCGCAGGCGGGCGATGCGCCAGCTCGTTTCGCTCCACAGGCGGTGCAGGTCCGCGCGCGGCTGGGTGTAAATCAGCTTGGCGTCGCGCGTGAATTCGATCACGTCGCGGTCGTTCAATTTGCCGATGATATGGCTGCAAGCGCCCAGGTTGAAGGTGCGCAGCACGTCCATGACGAGCGACTTTTCTTCCGCGCGCACCTGGATCACGGCACCCAGCTCTTCGCTGAACAGGGCGCGCAGGGTCAATTCATTGCGGCGTTCCGCCACCTGGCCGGCCCAGTTCTTGGCGTCGCCCCAGTCGCTCGAATGCTCGCCTTCCATGGTCAGCATGTCCAGGTTGACGGACATGCCCGTGTGGCCGGCAAAGGCCATTTCCGTCAGGGTGGCGTACAGGCCGCCGTCCGAACGGTCATGGTAGGCCAGCAGCTTGTCGTCGCTGTTGAGCTTTTGAATGGCGGCGAAGAAGCCCTTCAAGTCTTCCGCGCTGTCGACGTCCGGCGTTTCATTACCCAGCTGCTGCAACACTTGCGCCAGCGCCGATGCGCCCAGGCGGTTCTTGCCGCGGCCCAGGTCGATCAGGATCAAGGACGTGTCGCCCTGGTCCGTCTTCAGCTGCGGCGTCAGCGACTTGCGCACGTCCGTCACCGGCGCGAACGAGGAAACGATCAGGGATACGGGCGACGTGACGGATTTCGCCGCGCCCGTGCTCTCGTCTTTCCACGTCGTGCGCATCGACAGCGAATCCTTGCCGACGGGGATGCTGATGCCCAGCGCCGGGCACAGGTCCATGCCGACGGCTTTCACCGTGTCGTACAGGGCCGCATCCTGGCCTGGCTGGCCGCAGGCGGCCATCCAGTTGGCGGACAATTTGATATCGGAGATGTCGCCAATGGCCGCGGCGGCGATGTTGGTGACGGCTTCGCCCACGGCCATGCGGCCCGAGGCGGCGGCGTCGATGACGGCCAGCGGCGTGCGTTCGCCCATGGCCATCGCTTCGCCCAGATAACCCTCGAAGCTCATGGTGGTGACGGCGCAATCGGCCACCGGCACTTGCCACGGTCCCACCATCTGGTCGCGCACGGTCATGCCGCCCACGCTGCGGTCGCCGATGGTGATCAGGAAGGATTTGTCGGCCACGGTCGGCAGCAGCAGCACTTTTTGCGCCACGTCGACCAGGTCCATGCCGGTGAGATCAATGGCGGGGAAATCGTTGGCCACGTGGACCACGTCGCGCTGCATCTTCGGCGGCTTGCCCAGCAAGACGTCCATCGGCATGTCGACCGGCTCGTTGCCCAGTTCCGGGTCGATCAGCTTCAGCTGGCGTTCCTCGGTGGCCACGCCCACGGCGGCGAACAAACAGCGTTCGCGTTCGCACATGGCCTTGAACAGGGGCAGGCTTTCCGGCGCGATGGCCAGCACATAGCGTTCCTGCGACTCATTGCTCCAGATTTCCTTCGGCGCCATGCCCGATTCTTCCAGCGGGATCTTGCGCAGGTCAAAAATCGCGCCGCGCTTGGCGTCGTTGGTGATTTCCGGGAAAGCGTTCGACAAGCCACCCGCACCCACGTCGTGGATGGAGATGATCGGGTTGTCGGCGCCCATTTGCCAGCAGGCGTTGATGACTTCCTGGGCGCGGCGTTCCATTTCCGGATTGCCGCGCTGGACGGAATCGAAGTCCAGGTCGGCCGTGTTGCTGCCGGTGGTCATCGACGAAGCGGCGCTGCCGCCCATGCCGATGCGCATGCCCGGGCCACCGAGCTGCACCAGCAGGCTGCCGACGGGGATGTCGTTCTTGTGCGTGTGCTGCGCCGAGATATTGCCGATGCCGCCAGCGATCATGATCGGCTTGTGGTAGCCGAACACGGCGTCAGGGGCGCCCGCTTCTTTCGCGCCGACGTTCTGTTCATACGTGCGGAAGTAGCCGCCGAGGACCGGGCGACCGAATTCGTTCGAGAACGCGGCGCCGCCCAGCGGACCTTCGATCATGATTTGCAGCGGCGACGCGATGCGTTCCGGCTTGCCGTATTGCTCCGCGTCGCTACGCGCGGCCAATGGCGCCGTCACGGAGGCGGCCGTTTCCCAGCTGCGCACGGCGTCCGGCAGCGACAAATTCGATACCGTGAAACCCGTCAAGCCGGCTTTCGGCTTGGCGCCGCGGCCCGTCGCGCCTTCGTCGCGGATCTCGCCGCCCGCGCCCGTGGAGGCGCCGGGGAATGGAGAGATGGCCGTCGGGTGGTTATGCGTTTCCACCTTCATCAGGGTGTGCGTCAATTCCGTCGATGCCGCGTATTCGTGGCTGGCGCCGCGCGGATAGAAGCGCGAGACCGTGGCGCCTTCCATGATCGAGGAATTGTCGCTGTAGGCGACGACCGTGCCCTTCGGCTGCAGTTCGTGCGTGTTCTTGATCATGCCGAACAGCGACTTGGATTGCGCCACGCCGTCGATGGTCCAGTCGGCGTTGAAGATCTTGTGGCGGCAATGCTCGCTGTTCGCCTGCGCGAACATCATCAGTTCCACGTCCGTCGGGTTGCGGCCAGCCTTGGTGAAGGCGGCATCCAGGTAGTCGATTTCGTCTTCCGACATCGCCAGGCCCAGCTCCGTGTTCGCCGTTTCCAGCGCAAGCTTGCCCTGCCCCAGCAAGTCGATCGATTCGAGCGGGCGCGCTTCCAGTGTGCGGAACAGGTCCTTGGCGTCGTCCGCGCTGCGCAGCACGGATTCCGTCATGCGGTCGTGCAGCAGGTCGGCCACGGCTTGCACTTGCTCGTCCGTCAATTTGCCGGCGCCGATGGCGCTGCCCAGGATGCCCGATTTCAGGTTGATGCGGAAGGCGATGCCGCGTTCGACGCGCTTGATGTGCGCCATGCCGCAGTTGTGCGCGATATCGGTGGCCTTCGAGGCCCACGGCGAAATCGTGCCGAAACGGGGGATGACGAAGAATTCTTCGGCAGCGCCTTCCGTATTGTCAGCGTGGGCCGGCTCGCCGTACGTCAGCAAGGCGCCCAGGCGCGTGCTGTCGTCGTTGGTGAGAGGCGCGCTGGCATCGATGAAATGGACATAGCGTGCTTGCACGGCAACAATCGCAGGCGAAACGGCTTGCAGTTGGCTTAACAGACGGTGGCTACGGAAAACGGACAGGGCATTGGAACCCGGCAGTATCAACATGATTGGAAGGTGGTTGATGCAGCGTGGCTGCGGGTTAAAGGTAGGTATGACAATATCTTTCGTACGGCAAATTTCCTTTGCGCGCATTATACCCGTTTTACCCCTGCTTTATGACCGGAACTTATGGCTTTGCCCCCGGAAAGCGGCAGTTTTCCCCAACTTGCAACAACAGCGTCAGACGATCACATAGCGGTTCTTGCCCTGGCGCTTGGCCAGATACAGCGCTTCGTCGGCCAGCCGGTAACTGTGACCCAGCTCCTTGCTGCGGTCCAGTTCGGCCACGCCCACGCTGATAGACACGAACTGGACTGCCAGGAAACCCTGGCTGACGGCCTCGACCAGGGAGCCGGCAAAGGCGCACACGGCGTCGCGGTCGCCTGCGTAGACGATGCCGAATTCCTCGCCGCCCAGGCGCCCGCACAGATGGCCTTGCGCCTTGTCGGCGATAATGGCGGCCGTGCGCATCAGCACCTCGTCGCCCGCATCATGGCCCTGCTGGTCGTTGATGACCTTGAAATTGTCGATGTCGATCATCAGGAAATGCAGCATGCCGCCATGCGGCGCGCCATGCATCTGCTGCGCGCGCTGCGTGAACATGCGGCGGTTGTTGATGCCGGTCAGGCTGTCCTGGAAGGCCAGCCGCATCAGCTCCTGCTTGGCGTGATAGTTGCGCAGACGCAATAAACTGAAGCTGACGTTCAGCGCCAGCCCGAACAGCACGCTGACGGCGATCATCAGCGGCGCCCACGATTCGTCGGGCAAGCCCGCGTTCACGGGATACAGGCCGTGGCCCACGTTCCACCACACGCCGGCCACCACGGCCAGGTAGCTGAGGCCGCCATTGAAGATGGAGGCAATGGCCAGGGTCATGAAGACGCCCACGGGCAAGACCCAGAAGCTGGCGTGCTGGACGGCGTCGGCCATGGTGCGCAGGCCGAAAGTCAGCGCCAGCACGGCGCAGGCGCCCGTAATCGTCAGCACGGGCAAGGTGGTGCAGCGGTAGCGCACCACCAGGCTGGCCAGCATGCCCAGCAGCGCCAGCACGGCATGCGTGAGGTTCGGCTGGAACGGCGCCGGCATCAACAGCCAGGTCAGGCTGTAGGCGATGATGCCCAGCACTTGCGTGACCATGCCGACGCGGTGCAGTTCCGCGAAATACGTGTGCTGCTGCTCGCTGTTGCCGCCGAACGCGAGGGGGACGGCAACGCGCCGCAGGGTACTCATGGAAGGAAGGCGCATCACGAAGGCTGGATTTTCTCTGGTAAAGGTGAAACGCCAGCGGTCACGTTACGGTGAAACTCTGCGTCTGCGCCACATGTCGCCTGCCTGCGGCTGATATATTAATACAAACAGAATACCCGCTCCCCGGCGCCTCCGCAAGACTCATGTGCATGCCGTCAGGCGATGACATACCGGTTCTTGCCCTGGTGTTTGGCCTGGTACAGCGATGCATCGGCCACGCGGTAGCTGTGCGCCAGCTCCGTGTCACAGGCCAGCTCGGCAATGCCTACGCTGATCGACACGGCCTGCGCCGGATTGAAGGCCAGGTAGACGGCATCGACCAGGCTGGCGGCGAACTGGCAGACGGCGCGCCGGTCCCCCAGGTAGACGATGCCGAACTCCTCGCCGCCCAGGCGCCCGCACAGGTGGCCGCCGCAGGCATCGGCGATGATGTGCGCCGTCTTGACCAGCACCACGTCGCCCGCGTCATGGCCCAGGGTATCGTTGATTTTCTTGAAATTATCGATATCGACCATCAGGAAGTACATGGGTTGCCGCTGCTGCTGCAATTGCTGCGTCAGTTCGGTAAAACGGCGGCGGTTATTCAAGCCCGTCAAGCCATCCTGGTAGGCCAGGCGGGTGAGCGCCTCCCTCGCGCGAAAGTCGCGCAGACGCAACAGATTGAAACTGATGTTCAGGACCAGGCCGAACAGCATGCTGTAGGCGATCAGCAAGTTCGCCCAGGCCGCATGCGCCATGGCAGGATCCAGCGGGAAATGACCGTAGCTCAGGATCAGCCAGACGACGGCGGCGACGAGCAGATACAGCGCGCAGCCGTTGAAGATCGGCGCCGCCAGCAGCACCATGAACACGCCCACGGGCTGCATCCAGAATTCCGCCTGTCCCGCCGCCTCCGCCAGCAGGCGGAAGCCACAGGCGATGGCGCACATGCCCGCCGCGCCCCCCAGTTTCAGCACCCAGATGGCGCGCGCGCCCACATTGATGCCGATGGCCAGCACGATGCCGGCCAGCGTATAGAGCAGCGCGCCCATGTCAAGCGTATTTACATGCGGAATAAAGGCCCACACCAGCAACATGCTGACCAGGGCAAAAGACTGGCTGATGACGGCCATGCGGCGCAACTCCGGGAAGTACTTTTCAGCGTGGGCCCGTCCACCGCCGGAGAGCAGATGATGCAGGGTTTGCTTGCGCGTCTCGTTCAAATACATGGCGGCTTTCCAGGCGAAGTGTCCAGCATGGTCAAACGTAAAAGGTTGCCTTCAGGATACCCCGCGCCTGCCCTGCCCGCAAGCGTACGCGCCTGCCGTGTCGCGCCGTGCGCGTTCGCCTGCATTTTGTTAGCGATTTGCACCAGCTTTGCAGTATGCTGACAAATAATAATATTATTAGGCAACTACGTTGCACCATCGAGCCGCACAGCCATATACAGATGAACGAGAGCTGAACAATGCCAGAATATAGCGACTTATCTGTCCTGATCGTCGACCCGAACCCCAGCATGCGGGGCAATCTGCACAATATGCTGAACCAGGCCGCCATCACCAAGGTGGAATACGCCGTCAATTCCGGCACGGCCATCCGCCTGCTGACGAAGAAACCGTTCGACATCATCCTGTGCGAATACGATCTTGGTAGTGGCACGGACGGCCAGGACGGCCAGCAGTTGCTGGAAGACTTGCGCCACCATAAGCTGATCGGCCTGTGGACCATCTTCATCATGCTGACCTCCGAAGCCATCCACAGCAAGGTGATCAGCGCGGCCGAGCTGACGCCGTCCGACTACATATTAAAGCCGTTTACCGTCGACGTATTGAGCGGACGCATCGAGCGCGCCATCGAACGGCGCGCCATCTTCCTGCCCGTCTACCAGCAGATCGACAAGGGCGATTTGCGCGAAGCCGTGAAAACCTGCCGCGCGGCCGAACTGCAGCACCCGCGTCTGGCGGCCGATTTCGCCCGCCTGCGCGCCGAGCTGCACATCACCCTGGGTGAATGGAAGGAGGCGGAACAGATCTACGCCGACATGCTGGCCACCCGCCCCATGGCCTGGGCCCACCTGGGACTGGCGCGCGCGCTGTTCGAGCAGCAGCGCCACGAGGATGCGCAGGACGCGCTGCTGGAACTGGTGGAAGTCAATCCCCGCTACATGGCCGCCTACGACCTGCTGGCGAAGAACCACGAAGCCATGGGCCAGCAGCTGCAGGCGAAGAAAATCCTCGAAGACGCCGTGGCCATATCGCCGCACATGGTGCGCCGGCTGCGCCACCTGGGCGGCATCGCATTCGACACGGGCGACATCGGCGCGGCCGAGCGGGCCTACAAGCAGGTCGTCACCAAGGCGAAGTATTCGGAATTCCGCGACCCGGAAGACCACGTCAACCTGGTGAAAACGCTGGTGAAGAAAGGCGACGCGCCGCAGGCGAGCGGCGTGCTGCGCGACATGGAGCGCTCGCTGCGCGGCGGCGCCAACGTGGAAGCGTGCCGCGCCATCTCGGCCGCCATGCTGCATGAACTGTCGGGCAACGACATCGCCGCCGCCAGCGAGCTGCAGCTGGCCGCCGCCGCCCTCGACGGCGCGCGCGGCCTGTCGACGCAGCTGAAGGTGGGCCTGGTGCAGAGCTGCCTGAAGAACAACCTGGAACAAGCCGCGTTCGACGTCATGATGAAACTCGTCAACGAAGCCGACAGCGAAGTGACGATGGAAGCAGCCGTGGACGTGTTTGAAAAAGCGGGACGCCATGACCTGGCGCAAGGCATGGGCCAGCAGATCACGAACCAGGTGCAGGAACTGATGCAGGACGCGGCCAGCAAGTCGGAAAGCGGAGAACTCAAGGGCGCCGTCTTCGTGCTGCGCCAGGCCCTGCGCAAGACGCCGGGCAACCTGCCCGTGCTGTTCGCCTCCGTCGACGCCATTTTGCGCCAGCTCAACATGCTGGGTTGGGAAGCGCCGCTGGCCGAACAGGCGCAGCACCAGATGCAGGTGATCCGCAAGATCGATCCCAAGCATCCGAAGCTGGAGTCGCTCAAGCAGCAATATGCGGCCACGCAGCATAAATACGGTATCGCTACCTGAACCTGTCGCAAGCCCGTGACTGCCGGGAGTATTGGACGCAAGCAGAAGTGCTTGCTCCCCAGACCGCTGCCAGCGAATTTTTCTACAACATATTGCACAATATATTGTATGCTCGAGTTTCACCGAGGGGGTAACATCAGAATGCGCCATCACCTGTTTCTGCTTCAAACGCTGTCGGCACTGTCCATCATGTGCGCATCGAGCGCTTTTGCCGGGGCGCCGGGCATCTCACAGAACGAGAAAGGCGCAATCATCGCCTCCCTCGATAGCACCCTGAATGCAAACTACGCATTTCCGGACATCGCACGAAAAATTAGGCCGGTGCTTCAGGAACATCTGAAAAAGGGAGCTTATGACTCGGCGACCACGAAGGCCGAGTTTGCGAGCAAGCTGACCGACGATCTCATCAAAGTCAGCGGCGACCTGCATTTCCTGGTGGCGACTGACCCGGAATGGATCGCGGAATTCAAGGCAAAGGCCAACCCGGCGCTCAAGGCCAAGATACGACAAGAAGAATCGAGCAGGCTGGAGGAGACCAATTTCGGTTTCGACGAGGTCTCTCGCCTGAAGGGAAATATCGGTTATCTACGATTCAGCTATTTTGCCGATCCGGAACTCGCCTATGATACGGCGGCATCCGTCATGCGCTTCCTGGGCAATACGGATGCCGTTATCATCGATTTGCGCTATAACAATGGCGGACATCTGGAAATGGCGCAGTTTCTAGCGAGTTATTTCTTCTCCAGCGAGAAAGACCAGCTACTCTTCGACTACTATTACAACGAGGACGGCAAGCGTATCCAGCGCGGGCAATGGGTACTGCCGGGCTTGCCAGGCAAGCGCATGGTGGACAAGCCCGTCTATATCCTCACCGGCTCCACGTCGTTTTCCTCCGCAGAATGGTTTTCCTATGCGATGAAGAAGCTTGGGCGAGCCACCCTGATCGGGGAGCGGACCGCCGGTGGCGCGCATCCGGTGACACGCAAGCCGCTCAACGATGATTTTTTCGTGCAAGTGCCGATCGGCCAGATCCAGGATCCCGTTGACCATGGCGACTTCGAAGGCGTCGGCGTGCAACCCGATATCCCAAGCCCCTCCATTCGCGCGCTGCCTCTGGCACACAAGCTGGCGCTTGAAAATCTGGCGAAGACCGATGACGCCAGACGAACCGAATTTGCCTGGCTGCTCCCCAGCCTGACGGCAGCGATCGAGCGCCCGCACATCGATGCCGCGATGTTGACGAAAGCGGCCGGAAAATATGAAGGCCGCCAGATCATCCTGGACAATGGCATTCTTTACTATATCTGGCGCGATCGGTTTCGGGTCGCGCTTGAGCCGATAGGTCCCGACCTGCTCGCGGTAGAAGGCGTGTCGGATTTTCGATACCGCTTGAATACTTTGGATGGAAAAGTGACGGCGCTGGAACGCGTGAATAAGGACGGCAGCATCCAGAGGTACCAGCGCCTTGACTAAGGAAACGCATTCCCCGGCCGCGATCGATGACGCCGTGTTTCTCGGCCGCGCTGTCGAACGGCTGAGCGTCCTCATCGCCGAACAATCCAAGCTTGTCTTCGATACGATGGGGATCGTCATCCCCGTTCGTTCATGTTCGCTGATGACTGTTCTTGCAACGCTAGGCGCGGCATCAGCGTCGGATCTGGCGCGCGAACTCGGACATTCGCACCAGTTGGTCATGCAAAAGATACCAAAGCTGCTCCGTCTGGGCCTCATACAGTATCGGAACGATGACAATGATGCGCGGCGGCGGCTATTTATGCCCACGGATGAAGGCTTGTCGCAGCTTGCGAAATTCGAGCAGTGCACGGTGCTGATTCGGGAAGCCTATGCCGGCTTGTTTGCCGAGGTGGGGGACGTCAGGCAATACGTGGACCGGGCCACCGATGCGCTCAACGGGAAGCCGCTGCACAAGCGCATAAAATCCCAGGCCTGACGGCGACGCTGGCCACTTGGGACCCATACTGGCGCCTGGCCGTCCAACGCCTTGAATTCTTCCCTATACCGCTTCCCGCCCATGCTCTTCTGAGCCTCGATTGTGGCTCAAAAGTGTCGACAGGACCTGTTGCGGTATCGGGCCGGCGCAGGGCGATGATCATCGGCGCGCAGGTATTCGACCACCGCCACGAGCAGCTTTTGCTGACTGCCGAAGTAGCGACAGGCGGTAACGTTTTAGCCGCCTGCCTCGGCCACGAGGGCACCGTGCCCCTCATAGATTTAACCTGGAAACTCCCCCTGCGTATAGCTTTTCCAAAGATTAT
This sequence comes from Janthinobacterium sp. GW822-FHT07H10, assembly GCF_058798675.1. Taxonomy (NCBI): domain Bacteria; kingdom Pseudomonadati; phylum Pseudomonadota; class Betaproteobacteria; order Burkholderiales; family Oxalobacteraceae; genus Janthinobacterium; species Janthinobacterium sp. GW822-FHT07H10. Next base: position 238,588 of record NZ_JBXAKS010000006.1, on the reverse strand, counting down.
TAATAAATTCAACATCAAGCTTATTCTTGAATGCCAGGGCGATCAGGCCCATATCGTCCGATACGCATGCAGCAAGATCAGCATTTTCAGTTATTCGATAAACCTTCTTGTATGCAGCCTCCCTTACCTCCCTAACCGAGCCATCTTCAGGCGGGCAAGATGAAGTTACTGTTTCATGGCTAACACTCCATGCGTTATCAAACTCAAAAGAATCCCTGGCGTCTAATTTTTCATCCCAGTCGGTGGCTTTCTTGAAAATAGGCTCAAGTAGCATATCGTCATTGATTTTGGTAACAATCTCACTGGTGGCTGCTATCGCGCTATTATCGACACTCACTTGTTTCATCACTTTTCCCCATCCTTCATCCAATCTCCATGCGGTGATTGTACTGGTGAATCCGCCACCGGTAGTGCGGGCACTGCTGGAGCATGGCGTCATGCATGACCAGGACTTCGAGGATATCGACGGCCGCCTGTGGAACCTGGCCTGGACGGCGCCGCAAGCCTGATGCGCTGAGCTGGCGCCAGCAACGTTGTCGGATGACGGCCCTGCGAGGGCTGATCCGGCCCGCGTCCCTCGCTTACTTGCGCGCCACCCGCGCCACCACCAGCTCGATCAGCTCCGCGATCAGGGGACGGAAGGTGGCCGCGTCGCCGCCCTGCCCCAGCATCACGGTGCGCGTCGTCAGATGGGAGAAAACGGCGTCAAACAGGATTTGCGGCAGGTTGGAAAACGAGGCATCGGGGGCGATGCGGCCTTGCGCGCGCTGCTGTTCCAGCAGGCGCAAAATCAGCGCGTGCCACACTTGCGGGCCGTGCTCGTACCAGGTGAGGCCGACGGCCGGCACGGCGGCCGCGCCCGTGACGACGAGGCGGTAGAAATCCGCGTGGCGGGGGCTGGTGACGACGGCCACCAGTTCATCGAGGATCAGCTGCAAGCCCTGCTCCAGGCCCGCCTGCGCCGTATCGAGCTGGCGCAGCGCGATGATGAAGTCGGCGCACAGGTACTCGACTACCGCCACCAGCAGATCCTGCTTGCTGCCGAAGTAGCGGTAGGCGGTGGCTTTCGAGCCGCCCGCCTCGGCCACGATGGCGTCCATGCTGACGCCATCGTAGCCCGAGGCGAGAAAAAGGTCCGCCGCCGCCACCAGCAGCTTGCGCCGCCGCTCCTCGCTTCGAGTACTGGGGGAAGCCGGAACGGTGCGCAACTGGGGCATGAAGCAAACTCTTACTGTGTCTTGGGAAGCGCGTATGCTATCACGTAATCCCCCCGGTCCGGGCTCTGGCGGGCGCCGCCGGCCACCACCACGACATACTGGCGCCCCGACTTGGGCGACACATACGTCATCGGCGTGCCTTGCGAGCCGACCGGCATGCGCGCCTTCCACACTTCATGGCCGGTGGCGATATCCATGGCGCGCAGGTAGTAATCCTGCGTGCCCGCATAAAACACGAGGCCGGACGCCGTGCTGACGCCGCCGCCCAGGGTCGGCATGCCCAGCGGGACAGGCAGCCGCGCGCGCACGCCGTTGATGACGGCGTCCTGCACGGTGCCGGCCGGGCGCTCCCACACCTTGGTGCGCGTCTTGAGATCGATGGCGGCGAACACGCCCCACGGCGGGCTTTGGCAGGGAATGCCCAGCGGCGAGTTGAAGGCCTTGTGGTCGATGACGAATGGCGTGCCATCCATCGGATAGGTGCTGCCCACGCCATGGCCCGACGTCAGCTTGGCCACGTCCACCGTCTCGCGCGGCACCAGTTTGACCACCTGCGGCATGCGGATATCGTTGACGAACAGATAGCCGTTGCTTTCGTCGACGGCCGCGCCGCCCCAGTTGAAGCCGCCGTAGTAGCCAGGGTAGATCAAGGTCTCTTTCGTGCTGGGCGCCGTGAATTCACCCTGGTAATTGAGCTTGCGGAAGCTGATGCGGCAGGCCAGCTGGTCGAAGAAGGTGGCGCCCCACATGTCGCGCTCCGTCAGCGTATCCGCGCCGAGGGCCGGCATGCCGGTCGAGTACGGCTGCGTTTTCGACACCCAGTCGCCGGCCGCATGCTCCTGCGGCACGGCTTTTTCGATGACTTCGGCAATCGGCTTGCCGGTGCGGCGGTCCAGCATGAAGATCTGGCCGCGCTTGGTCAGCTGCACCAGCGCCGGGATCTTGCCGCCCTTGCCGTCCGGGACGTCGTACAGGGCCGGCTGCGATGCCACGTCGTAATCCCAGATATCGTGGTGGACGGTCTGGTAGGTCCAGCGTTCGCGGCCCGTGGCCATGTCGAGGGCGACGATGGCCGACGCGTATTTTTCCGTCAGCGGCGGACGCTTGCCGCCCCAGAAGTCCGGCTGCTCATTGCCCGTCGGCAGGTAGACCAGGCCCAGTTCATCGTCGAACGCGGGCGTGGACCACATGTTCGGCGTGCTGCGCGTGTAGGTCTGCCCTTCCGGCGGCAGCCTGGTGATGGCCGGATTGCCCAGGTCCCAGGCCCACACCAGTTCGCCCGTGTCGGCACTGTAGGCGCGCACGACGCCGGACGGCTCGTCGGTCGAGCGACCGTCGAACACCCAGCCGCCGAGGATGATCAGGTTGCGCGCGATGGTCGGCGCCGACGTGTAGGCGTAGTACGGCACGTTCACCTTCACCTTGCCCAGGCCGACGGTCAGGTCCACCTCCCCCCTGTCGCCGAAGCCTGCGCACTGCTTGCCCGTCTGCGCGTCGATCGCGATCAGGCGCGCATCCATGGTCACTTGCACGATGCGTTTGGCGCACGCGCCCGCATCAGGCGCGCTGGCCGCCTGCATGCCCTCAAAACGGAACGGCTTTGCCACCTTGGCCGGCTCGTAATAAGCCACGCCGCGGCAGCGGTTCCACGTCTTGGTGTTGGCCGGTTTCGGGTCGAAGGTCCAGCGCTCCTTGCCCGTGTCGGCGTCCAGCGCGATGACCTTGCTCGTCGGCGTGCACGTATAGACGGTGTCGCCGATCTGCAGCGGCGTATTCTGCGACTCGGACGCGCCCTCGGCCAGCTCGCCCGTGCGGTAGCGCCATGCCACTTCCAATTGACCGACGTTGGCCTTGTCAATCTGCGTGTATGGCGCGAAGCGCGTGCCTTTCGGCCCATAGCCATAATGCGCCCAGTTGGCGCTGCCGTCATTGACGGCCGACACGGCATCCTGCTGCGGCTGCACCGCGGCTTCCAGTACGCCATGCGGCTTGAACATGGCAGCGAAACCGGCGACCAGCAGCACGGCAAACAGGGCCGCGAAGCCGCGCGACTGTCCCGATTGTCCCTGCTGCGGCGCGCTGCCCGCCAGCCACGGATGCACGAGGGCGGCAAGCAGGCCGATGACGAGGAACGGCGCCAGGCGCGGCACCATGGGCCAGAAGGCGAAGCCGATCTCCCATACGGCCCAGATCAGGGTGGCGATGAGCAGCACGGCGACGATGGCGCTGGCCAGCCGTTTGCGGCGCAGATACAGCACGCCGGCGAGAATCAGGCCGAGACCGGCCAGCAGGTAGTACCAGGAACCGCCGAGGGTAATCAGTTCGATGCCGCCCGCCGCCAGGGCCAGGCCGGAGAAGCCGAGAAAAACGCCAAAAACCGTGAGGGCAAGCCGCTTGCCCCTGAAGACAGCCGGGATCGCCGGCGCTCCCTTATTTACTGAAGTGTCCATTTTTTATCCATGACGCCTCCCCTGCCCAGGCCAACACGCCGGGGATGGCTGATTTTTTTAAAGCTACGTAGTGAAACTGTACTGTACGGTTTCATTTTATGCCGATTTTTGACGCAAGGAAAGAAAAATTGATGCGGGTGCTTGATTTTTGGCGCGGATGGGGGATGGACAGGGTGCTCGGATTACGCGCTTGCGCGCGAATCCGGTCTGCCGGACCGCCCGATAGGCGTCGGTTGGATTAGCGCAAAGCGCGTCATCCCCGGACCGCTGGATAAGCGTAGGTTGGATTAGCGCAAGGCGCGTAATCCAACGCGCGCAGACAGTAGACGGTTGTGCTTTTAAAGCTTACCGGTTGAAGCGCCCGAAAAATGCCCAGGACCAGGCGCCGCGGCGAAGACAGTACGCATGGTACGGCGAGACGCGGCAACAACGCCCTGGGCTTTTTCTCGGCTGTTACAAAGATGCCATATCGATGACAAAGCGGTAGCGCACATCGCTCTTCACGACGCGCTCGAACGCCTCATTGATATCCTGGATGCGGATGATCTCGATGTCGGACACGATATTGTGCTTGCCGCAGAAATCCAGCATTTCCTGGGTTTCCTTGATCGAGCCGATCATGGAGCCGGACAGGCTGCGGCGCGCGCCCACCAGGCCGAAGGCGCTCACGGGCGGCACGGCGCCGTCCGGGATGCCGACGATGACCATGTTGCCATCGACTTTCAGCAGGTTGATGTACTGGTTCCAGTCGATGGACGCGCCCACGGTGCAGATGATCAGGTCGAAGGTGCCGGCCAGCTTGCTGAACGTTTCCGCGTCGTTGGTGGCGTAATAATGGTCGGCACCCAAACGCAGGCCGTCTTCGCGCTTCGACAGGGTCTGGCTCAGCACCGTCACTTCGGCGCCCATGGCGTGGGCGATCTTCACGCCCATGTGGCCCAGGCCGCCCATGCCCAGGATCGCCACCTGCTTGCCAGGGCCGGCTTTCCAGTGGTTCAGCGGCGAGTACAGGGTGATGCCGGCGCACAGCAGCGGCGCGGCGGCGTCCAGCGGCAGGTTGTCGGGAATCGACAGCACATAGCCTTCCTTGACGACGATGCTGTCCGAATAGCCGCCCTGCGTGGCCGTCTTGCCGTCCGCTTCGACGCCGTTGTAGGTCTGGATCAGGCCTGGCATGTACTGTTCCAGGTCCACGTTGCGCGTCTTGCAGGTGGTGCACGAGTCGACGAAGCAGCCCACGCCCACGTGGTCGCCCACCTTGAACTTGCTGACGTTGGCGCCGACGGCCGTGACGACGCCGGCGATTTCATGGCCGGGCACCATCGGGAAGGCGGCGCCGCCCCATTCGTCGCGCGCCTGATGGATGTCGGAATGGCATACGCCACAGTACTTGATCGAGATGGCGACGTCGTCTTCGCGCGGGGCGCGGCGTTCGAACGTAAACGGTTGCAGTGCGGAAGTCGGGCCCAGTGCGGCGTAGCCTTTGGCGATGGTGGTCATGAAAACTCCTTGAGTGGTGATACTTGCGGGAACGCGTGCCATGCATGCGATTGCACAAGTGTGCCTCAGATGCCCGCCCGCCGTTACCGCGATCCTGCAAGACCTTTGCACGATCCTCCAAATCTGCGTAAGATCAGCCCCTGCCCTCCCTCGCCTGCCGCATACTGCCAGCCATGCCTACCTTATCCTTGCCCCAAGACGAAATCGCCGCCCTGATCAGCCGCCACGCGCCGCGCACGGGCGACTACGTGACGGCCATCGGCAACCTCACCTTCCACCGCCAGTCCTCGGTCACGGAATCGCTGTTCCATGCGGCGCGCCCCAGCGTGGCCCTCATCGCGCAGGGCGCGAAGGACGTCACCCTGGGCAGCGAAACCTTCCATTACAGCCGCATGCAATATCTGCTGACGTCCGTCGACCTGCCGGTGCAGGTGCGCGTGGTGGAAGCGAGCGAGGAAGCGCCGCACCTGTGCGTGGTGCTGGGCATCGATATCGCCGACGTGGCCGCGCTGCTCGACAGCGAGGGTGGCGGCCCAAGCGCGGCGCAGCAGAAAATCCTCCCCGCCACGCGCGGCATTTCCGTCAGCGACGTCTCGCCCGAGCTGCTCGATGCCATGCTGCGCCTCGTGCGCCTGCTCGACAAGCCGGAAGAAATCGCCGCGCTGGCGCCGCTGATCCGCCGCGAGCTGACCTTCCGCCTGCTGAATGGCCCCGTCGGCGCGCGCCTGCGCCACATGGCGCTGGCCAGCAGCCAGTCGCACCAGGTGGGGCAAGCCATCGACTGGATCAAGCACCATTACGCGCAGCCGCTGCGCATCGAGCACCTGGCCGGCATGGCGAACATGAGCATGTCCTCGCTGCACCACCACTTCAAGGCGATTACCGCCATGACGCCGATGCAGTACCAGAAGCTGCTGCGCCTGCAGGAGGCGCGGCGGCTGATGCTGGTCGAGCAGATCGATGCCGGCACGGCCGGCTACAGGGTCGGCTACGCCAGCGAATCGCAGTTCAGCCGCGAATACAGCCGCCAGTTCGGCCGCGCGCCCATGCGCGACGTCGGCCTGGTGCGCGCGCAGCTGAGCGGCGCGGGCGCCGGCACGGCTTACTCCAGCTTGCCGTAGCCGCCGCCGCCCGGCGTCTCGATCACGAACACGTCGCCCGCCCGCATGTCGGTCTTGCCGATATGCGCCAGGTGTTCCACCGTGCCGTCCGCGCGCTCCACATAGTTGCGCCCCAGCGCGCCCGCCGCGCCGCCGTCCATGCCGAACGGCGGAATGATGCGGTTGTTCGACAGGATGGCCGCCGTCATCGGTTCGAGGAAGCGCACCCTGCGCACGCCGCCATTGCCGCCATGCCAGCGCCCCGCGCCGCCGGAACCGGCGCGGATGCCGTAGCTGTCCAGGCGCACGGGGAAGCGCCACTCGAGGATTTCCGGGTCCGTCAGGCGCGAATTGGTCATGTTCGTCTGTACCACGTCCGTGCCGTCGAAGCCGGGACCGGCGCCCGAGCCGCCCGATATCGTCTCGTAATACTGGTACTTCTCGCTGCCGAACGTAAAATTGTTCATCGTCCCCTGCGAGGCGGCCATCGCGCCCAGGGCGCCATACAGGGCGTTGGTGATGCAGGTCGAGGTTTCCACATTGCCCGAGACGACGGACGCCGGGTACTGCGGGTTGAGCATGGAGCCGGGCGGGATGATCACCGTGAGCGGCTTCAGGCAGCCCGCGTTCAGGGGAATCTCGTCGTCGACCAGGGTGCGGAACACGTACAGCACGGCCGCCATGCAGACGGCGGAAGGCGCGTTGAAGTTGTTTGGCAGCTGGCTTGAGGTGCCCGTGAAGTCGATGATGGCGCTGCGCTGCGCCGCATCGACCCTGATCGCCACCTGTATCCGCGCGCCGTTGTCCAGGTCCAGCGCATACGCGCCGTCCTTCAGGGTGCCGATCACGCGGCGCACGGCTTCCTCGGCGTTGTCCTGCACGTGGTGCATATAACTTTGCACGACATCGAGGCCGAAATGCGCGACCATCTTGTGCAGTTCCTCGGCCCCCTTCTGGTTGGCCGCCACCTGGGCGCGCAGGTCGGCCAGGTTTTGCCGGGGATTGCGCGCCGGCCAGCTGGCGCCCGCCAGCAGGGCCAGCGTTTCATCTTCCGCCATCCGCCCCGTGGCGCCGTCGACCAGCTTGAAATTGTCGATCAACACGCCCTCTTCCTCGATGCGCGTGGAATCGGGCGGCATGGAGCCGGGCGTGGTGCCGCCGATGTCCGCATGGTGGCCGCGCGAGCCGACGTAGAACAGGAGGGCCGCGCCTTCTTCATCGAAGACGGGCGAGATCACCGTCACGTCGGGCAAATGCGTGCCGCCGTGGTACGGGTCGTTCAGCATGAACACGTCGCCGGGCCGCATGGCGCCCGCATTGCGCGTCATGACGGTGCGGATGCTCTCGCCCATGGAACCGAGGTGCACGGGCATGTGCGGCGCATTGGCGATCAGATTGCCTTGCGCGTCGAAGATGGCGCAGCTGAAGTCGAGGCGCTCCTTGATATTGACGGAATGGGCCGTGTTTTGCAGGCGCAGCCCCATCTGCTCGGCGATCGACATGAACAGGTTATTGAAGATTTCCAGCATCACGGGATCGGCTTTTGTCGCTGTTTGCACACCCTTGGCGCGCTGTTCGGGCAAGGCCGCCATCCTGCGCAAGATCAAATGGCCGTGCGCCGTGACGCTGGCGCGCCAGCCCGGTTCGATGACGGTGGTGGCGTTGGCGTCGCTGACGATGGCCGGGCCGTCGATGGCATCGCCGGGGCGCAGCGCCGCAGCCGCATACAGGCCGCTTTGCCGCCAGGCGCCGGCGCAGTACATGGCCACCGTCGCCAACGGCGTCAGCTCGCCAATGCGGGCCGCATACGCGGGCGCGGCCGGCTGCGGTGCGCTGGAGGCGCCGATGGCTTCGACGGAAATGGCTTCGACGATCAGCGCGCGCGCCGGCATCAGGAAGGAAAAACGTTTTTTATACGCCGCCTCGAACTGCGCCTGCATGCTGGCCAGCGTATCGAACAGCACGACGAGGGCCGAATCCGTGCCCTCGTAGCGCAGGTGCACGCGATGCACGAGCGCGATGCGGTCCGCTTCCACGCCCTGGCGCAGCAGGTCGTCGCGCGCCTGCGCGCCCAATGTCGCGAAATGGCGCGCCAGGTCGGCCCCCAGTTTCGCTTCGATGGCTTTTTCGCGCATGGCGCTCTGGTCGGCCAGGCCCATGCCATAGGCCGACATCACGCCCGCCAGGGTATGGATGAAGACCGTGCGCATGCCCAGCGCGTCGGCCACCAGGCAGGCGTGCTGGCCGCCCGCGCCGCCAAAGCTGGTCAGGGTGTATTCGGTGACGTCGTGGCCGCGCTGCACGGAAATCTGCTTGATGGCGTTGGCCATGTTGCCGACCGCGATGGCGATATAGCCTTCGGCCACCTGTTCCGGCGTCGAGTTCACCGTGCGCGCCAGCGCCTCGAACTGGGCGCGCACGGTGGCCACGTCCAGCGTCTCGTTGGCATCGGGGCCGAAGACGCGGGGGAAATGCGCGGGCTGCAGCTTGCCCAGCATGACGTTGCAGTCGGTGACGGCCAGCGGGCCGCCGCGCCGGTAGCTGGCGGGGCCGGGGTTGGCGCCCGCGCTGTCCGGCCCCACCTTGTAGCGGGCGCCGTCGAAATGCAGGATGGAGCCGCCGCCGGCGGCCACCGTGTGGATGCTCATCATGGGCGCGCGCATGCGCACGCCGGCAATCTGCGTCTCGAACACGCGTTCGAACTCGCCCGCATAATGCGACACGTCGGTGGACGTGCCGCCCATGTCGAAGCCGATCACCTTGTCGAAACCGGCCAGCGCGCTGGCGCGCACCATGCCGACGATGCCGCCGGCGGGACCGGACAGGATGCTGTCCTTGCCCTGGAAGGCGCGCGCGTCCGTCAAGCCGCCGTTCGACTGCATGAATTGCAGGTGCACGCCGGGCAGTTCCTGCGCCAGCTGGTCCACATAGCGGCGCAAAATGGGCGACAGGTAGGCGTCGACCACCGTCGTGTCGCCGCGCGCCACCAGTTTCATCATGGGGCTGACCTCGTGCGACACGGACACCTGCGTAAAGCCGGCCGCGCGCGCCAGCTGCGCCAGCCGCGCCTCGTGCGCGTGATGGCGGTAGCCATGCATCAGCACGATCGCGATGGCGCGCAGGCCGCGCGCATGGGCGTCTTCCAGCGCCGCCTGCGCGGCCGCCTCGTCGAGCGCCTCCACCACCTCACCGTGGGCGCCCACGCGTTCATTGATCTCGATCACTTCGCCATACAGCAGTTCCGGCAGGATGATCTGGCGCGCGAACAGTTGCGGACGGTTCTGGTAAGCGATGCGCAAGGCATCGCGAAAGCCCCGCGTGATGGCCAGCACGGTCGGCTCGCCCTTGCGCTCGAGCAGCGCGTTGGTGGCCACCGTCGTGCCCATCTTGATGGCCCCCACCTGCTCCACGGGCAGCGGCGCAGCGGGCGCAAGTCCCATCAGGTGGCGCATGCCGGCCAGCGCCGCGTCGCGGTACTGGCCCGGGTTTTCCGACAGCAGCTTGTGCGTGGCCAGGCTGCCGTCAGGACGGCGCGCCACGATGTCCGTAAAGGTGCCGCCCCGGTCGATCCAGAATTGCCAATCCATGTGCCGCGCCTCCGCCAATGATGATGACTATGTGAGATGGCTATTGTAGCCGCACATTTGCGCCGCACTTCAGGCGTGCGCACCTTGCCTTCCGCGTGGATCGGCCTTATGTTGACAGCATACTGACTAAGGAAGCCCCCATGACACTGATCGACTCCGCCACCCCGCTGTACGCCATCGCCGACATCCGCGCCATCGAACAGGCCGCCGCGCAAGACTTGCCGCAAGGCGCCTTGATGCAGCGCGCCGGCCAGGCCGCCGCCAGTGCCGCCCTGAAGCTGCTGCACGCGCAGGAAGACGCCGCCAGCGCGGGTCACATGCGCGTGCTCGTGCTGGCAGGTCCCGGCGACAATGGCGGCGACGCGCTGGAAGCGGCGGCGCACCTGGCCGGCAGCGGCATCGAGGTGCTGGTATGGCTGGCGCCCGAGGCGCAAGCCACGTCGCCGGAACGCGAAGTGGCCCTGAGCCGCGCCCGCAACAGCGCCGCGCGCTTCATGGACGCCGGCACCAGCACGGCCTCGGCGGCCGTCGGCGCGGCGCCATGGGACCTGGTCATCGACGGCCTGTTCGGCATCGGCGCGACGCGTCCCCTGGCGGGCGAATGCCGCGAGGTGGCGCAGCTGGTCAACAATCTCGATTGCCCCGTGCTGGCGCTCGACGTGCCCAGCGGCCTGCACGCGGACACGGGCGCCATCGACGGCGTGGCCATCCGCGCCACGCACACGCTCACCTTCATCGGCGACAAGCCCGGCCTGCATACGGCGAACGGCCGCGACGTCGCGGGCGAAGTGGAAGTGGCGTCGCTGGCCATCGCCCCCGCCCTGCTGCCGCCCGCCAAAGCCCAGCTGAGCGGCCTGCACCTGTTCGCCCGCCATCTGCTGCCGCGCCGGCAAAACACGCACAAGGGCAGCTACGGCAGCGTGGCCATCATCGGCGGCGCGCAAGGCATGGCCGGCGCGCCTGTCCTGTCGGCCCGCACGGCCCTGCATGCGGGCGCGGGCAGAGTCGTCGTCGCCTTCCCCGAGACGCCGCCCGCCTTCGACAGCGGCCAGCCGGAGCTGATGTGCCGCCGCGCGCAGGACGTGGATTTCTCGGGCTTTCACTTTGCCGCGCTGGTGGCGGGCCCCGGCCTGGGCGAACAGGCCGACACCGTGGAATTGCTGCAGCGCGCGTTCGACAGCGACAGTCCGCTGCTGCTCGACGCCGATGCACTGAACCTGATGGCGGCCGAACCGGAACTGCAATCGGCGCTGGCCCTGCGCGCGGGCGCGACGATACTCACGCCGCATCCGCTGGAAGCGGCGCGCCTGCTCGACATGACGGTGGCCGAAGTGCAGGCCGACCGCCTGGGCGCGGCGCGCCAGCTGGCGGCGCAGCTGGGCGTCATCGTCGTGTTAAAAGGTTCGGGCACGGTGATCGCCGCGCAGGATGGCGGCGTGGTGATCAACAATACGGGCGGCCCCGCGCTGGCCACGGCCGGCACGGGCGACGTCCTGGCGGGCCTGTGCGGCAGCCTGCTGGCGCAGGGCTGGCCCGAATGGGAAGCGGCCGTCGGCGCCGTCTGGCTGCACGGCGCGGCCGCCGATGCGCTGGTGGCGTCCGGCAGTGGCCCTATCGGCCTGACGGCCGGGGAGTTGATCCCGGCGATACGCAAGCTGATCAATGCCTTGTCGGCATAGGCAGGCGGCACGGGGGCGTTGGATTACGCTGCGCTAATCCAAGCTACGGCAAAGCAAGCAGGCCGGATTAGCGGAACGCGTAATCCGACAACCACCGGCAATCACACCAGCCGACCCGCCGCAATGGTGATCGTGCGGCCGCAGCGCGCCGCGATCGAGCTGTCATGCGTGACCAGCACCAGGGTCGAGCCGCGTTCGCGGTTCAGCTCGAACATCAGCTGGATCACGGCTTCGCCCGTGGCGGCATCGAGGCTGCCCGTCGGTTCATCGGCAAACAGCAGCGGCGGCTCCGTCACAAACGCGCGCGCCAGCGCCACGCGCTGCTGCTCGCCGCCGGACAGGTATTTCGGATAGTGCTTCAAGCGGCTGCCCAGGTTGACCCGGCCCAGCATCGCTTGCGCCTTCTCCTTCGCGTCCGGGTCGCCGCGTAATTCCAGCGGCAGCATGACGTTTTCCAGCGCCGTCAGGTGCGCCAGCAGCTGGAACGACTGGAACACGAAACCGAGCTTTTCCTTGCGAAAACCGGCGCGGCCGTCTTCGTCGAGGGCAAAGATATCGGTGCCGTCGAGCATGACCTTGCCCTCGCTGGGCGTATCCAGGCCGGCCAATAAACCCAGCAAGGTGGACTTGCCGGAACCGGAGGCGCCGACGATGGCCAGCGTCTCGGCCGTTTGCACGGTAAAATCGACGCGGTGCAGGATGGTCAGCTCGCCATCGGCATCGGGTACGCGCTTGGCCAGCTGGATCACTTCGATGGCCGGCTGGCCGTTTTGGCTGTTGGTTGCGGCAGGCCGCTGGGCAGCTGCTTCGGACGGAAGGAAATTGGTGGAAGTCGCTTTAGGGAATTCGGGCATGCTGATCTATCTTAAAAAAATTCGTGAACAAATAAATGTCAACGCCAGTGGCGATGCGAGCGTGAAAGCGCTCCACCGCACGCGGCGGCGCACCCTCTCCTTGCTTCCGGCGGCAGCCCTGCTCCTGGTGGCAGGCATGGCGAACGCCTATTCTGCACCAAAAACGCTGCTGGTGCTCGGCGACAGCCTGTCGGCCGAGTATGGACTGGCGCGCGGCACGGGCTGGGTGGCGCTGCTGGAACAGCGGCTGAAAGCGCAAAAGAACGATACGCGCGTCGTCAACGCCAGCATCAGCGGCGAGACCACGAGCGGCGGACGGGTGCGCCTGCCCGCCCTGCTGACGAAGCACCAGCCCGACGTCGTGCTGATCGAGCTGGGCGCCAACGACGGCTTGCGCGGCTTGCCCGTGGCGGCGGCCGAGGCGAATCTGCGCGCCATGGGCGAAGCGGCCAGGAAAGCTGGCGCACAAGTGGTACTGGTGGGCATGCGCATGCCGCCCAATTATGGGCGCGCCTATGGCGAGCAGTTTTATGGGGTGTACGGCAAGCTGGCGCGGGAATGGAAGGCGCCGCTCGTGCCGTTCATGTTCGAAGGCATCGCCGACCAGCCGCAGCTGTTCCAGGCCGACCGCATGCATCCGAATGCCCAGGCCCATCCGGCCATCCTGAAAAACATCTGGCCGCAGCTGGCGCCGTTGCTAAAAGCCAAGTAAGCAGCCCTGCACCGAACACCTGAAAGAACGGTCGCGAGCGGAAGTGCATGGTGGATGAGAAGCGGCGCCGTGCTTTGCTCGGGGCCGCCAAGGCAGTGAGCATCGCCAGACCCAAGTCACGACGCGCAGTAAGTTTTCGCTGGCGCTCAAAAAAAATAGCCGCTCGAGAGCGGCTATTTTTATGCCTGGAAGCCCAATCTTATGGCGCTTCCGGTGCGGCGGCTGGGGCGGTGACCGGTTTGACGATCTTCACCTTGGCCTTGTTTTTCAGGTACTCGACGTAATCGAACATTTCCTGCTGCGCCAGGATGCCGCTGATCTGGTCTTTCTCTTGCTGGCGGCGCGCAGCATCGACTTGCGCTGGCTGCTGCACCTTGGCGATGCGGTAGATGCCGTAGCCCAGGGCTGGCAGGTCCACGCCCACATAGGCTGGCAGCTTGCTCGTGTCGGCCTTCATGACTTGCGCGATGGCGGCACGGTTGATGCCGTCAAGCTTGCTACGCGAGACCCACTGTGCGGCGCCGAAGCCGGTCGCATCGCCCGACGCTTTCAGCGCGGCCAGTTTGGTTTCGCCGGCTTTCTTCGCCAGTTTTTCCGCTTCTTCCATCGTCACGCGCTGACGGATCATCGCTTCGACTTCGGCCAGCGGACGCTTCGATGCTGGCTTGAATTCGATCACGCGGCCGGCGATCAGCGTATTCGGCGCCACTTCCACGGCTTCCGTATTGCGTTTTTCTTTCAGCGAATCGTTGGAGAAAATCGCCTTCAGGAACTTGACGTTGTTGAACGGCGCATTGCCCAGGGCCGGCGACGGCGTGCGCGACAGGTTGGCGGCGCTTTCCACTTTCAGTTTCAGCTTGTCGGCCACCGGCTTCAGGCTGTCCGATTGCTCGTACACGGTGTTGGTGAAGGTTTCCGCCATTTCCGAGTACTTCTTCGCGGCGAACTGCTTGCGCAGGTCGGCCGTGATTTCGCCGCGCACTTCGTCCAGCGATTTCACGTGCTGCGGCTTGAGCGAGGTCACGGTCAGGATGTGATAGCCGAAATCGGAAGCGACGACGTCGCTGATTTCACCTTGCTTGAGCTTGAAGATGGCCGCTTCGACTGGACCAGGCAAGGCGCCCTTGGCCACGACGTCGAGGTCGCCGCCGAGTTCGGCAGAGGCCGGGTCTTCCGACTTGGCCTTGGCCACGGCGGCAAAGCTTGCAGGCGCCTGGCGCACTTCGGCCAGGATGGCTTCGGCCTTGGCCTTGGCGGCAGCCTTGTCGGCGGCGGAAGCGTCCTTCTTGACGGCCACCAGGATGTGGCTGGCGCGGCGCGCTTCTTCGCTGGTGTAGGCTTTCTGGTTCTTCGCGTAGTAGCTGGCCACGTCCGCGTCGCTGACATCGACCTGTTCGCCGGCAGCCGTGCCATCGAGCACGACGTATTCGACCTTGGCTTGTTCCGGGATTTCGAAGAACTTGCTGTTCTTGTCGTAGAACGCTTTCACCATGGCGTCCGTGACCTTCACTTCCGGCACGAACTGGGCGATCGGCAACAGCAGTTCCTGCACTTCACGCTCTTCCGAGGTGATGTCCGACAGGCGCTTGGACACGGTGTTCGGGGCGAAGGCCGTGCCTTGCACGGCGCCGGCCAGTTGCTGCAGGGCCAGGTCGCTGCGGCGGCGCGCATCGTACATCTGCGGCGTCATGCCCTGAGCAGCCAGCATGGCCTTGTAGCGTTCGAGGTCGAACTTGCCGTCTGGCAAGGTCAGGCCGGGAATCTCCAGCACTTCCTTTTGCAGCACGGCATCGCTGATGACCAGGTGGCTGCGGCCCACTTCGGCGGCCACGGCACGTTCGGCGATCAGGTTGTCGAGGATGCTCTTGCGCGCTTCCGGCGTGTCGAACATTTTCTGGTCGAACTGCTCGCCCATCATCTGGCGATAGCGGTCGATCTGCTGGCGTTGCGCTTCTTCATATTGCTGCTGCGTGATCACCTGATCGCCGACCTTGGCGATGGTGTTCGCGCCGTCGCCGAAGCTTTGGTAGCCGCTGATACCGACCAGTGCAAAAGACGGGACGATGACCAGCATCAAGAGAAACTGCATCAAGCGTCGATGGGTACGAATAAATTCAAACATGGTCAGCCAATTCGGGATGAGTGGATCACTATAAAAAAAGGCGAACATGCGTTCGCCTTGATTTCTTCGGCGGAATGGACGGGACAGATGTCCACTTCCCCTTTAGATTCAACAACTTGGCGCTGGAACTAAAGCAGGATTCTGACGCCCAAGCCATTATCTCCTGATTCTACAATGCCCATAGCGCTATAGCAAGAGTAAATCAGGGCCCGCGCCCTGCCCCGGCGCCGCATGCTGCGCCGCAAAGCGGCGGATGCGCTGCAAGGCGGACAAGGCGCCAGCCTGGACATTAAACCCGGCAAAGCTTAAAGGGGATTTAAATACCCGCGCCGGCCATTTAAAAACGGCAGGCGGGGAATTGAAAATGCAGAGGCGCAAAGATAATCGCGCGCATAAAAGAAAAACCCGCGCTGCTTATTCAGCAGCGCGGGTTTCTATATTCTGGCGGAGCGGACGGGACTCGAACCCGCGACCCCCGACGTGACAGGCCGGTATTCTAACCAACTGAACTACCACTCCTTGAGAGTGTATTTTTTTGGCGGAGCGGACGGGACTCGAACCCGCGACCTCCGACGTGACAGGCCGGCATTCTAACCAACTGAACTACCACTCCGAAAAATACACAGTACTACTTGCATTTGCATCCAGGATCGTCATTCGAGGAACGTCGATCCTGAAATCGCGGCACCCGGAGGCGCCGCCAAATGTTTCCGGTGATTGTCACCTCACCGAAGTCCGTTAGTTTACAGCATCCTTCAAAGCTTTACCAGCTTTAAATTTTGGAACTTTTGCAGCTTCGATCGTGATCGCTTCTTTGGTACGCGGATTGCGGCCGGTACGCTCAGCGCGTTCGCTGACCGAGAAGGTACCGAAACCAACCAGCGTCACGCTGTCGTTGTTTTTCAAAGTTTCCGTCACGCCGCCGATAACAGCGTCGAGTGCGCGCGCAGCGGCGGCTTTGGAAATGTCAGCTTTTTCAGCAATGTGGTCGATCAATTCAGTCTTGTTCACTAGCATCCCCAATTACAAAGGTATAAAACGTTTACCGTATCGTTGCGGCACTTTTGGCACCACAGCTGTCCGGCGAAAAAAATGTGCAGGCGTATTAAACAAGCCACACTGTATATGTGTCAAGCGCTTTGGGGGCGCAATTCACGTTTCAATATAAAACAAGCGCTCTAAAAGCGCTTGTTTGGGGAAAAACAGGGTAAAACGTTAGTGTTTTACTACCTCGCCGGCCGCATCAGGCTTCGCCGCGGCGGCCGTGACGGCCTCCACTGCGGCCACTTCGGTCAGCGCTTCAGGCATGCGTTCGAGGGCGATTTCCAGCACTTTGTCGATCCAGCGCACCGGCACGATCTCCAGCTTGTTCTTGACGTTGTCCGGAATTTCGGCCAGGTCTTTCACGTTCTGCTCTGGAATCAGGACCGTCTTGATGCCGCCGCGATGGGCCGCCAGCAGCTTCTCTTTCAGGCCGCCGATCGGCAATACTTCGCCGCGCAAGGTGATCTCGCCCGTCATCGCCACGTCGGCGCGCACGGGGATGCCCGTGAAGACCGACACCATCGCCACCGTCATGGCCGCGCCAGCCGAAGGACCGTCCTTCGGTGTCGCGCCTTCCGGCACGTGGATATGGATGTCGCTCTTCTCGAACACGTCCGGCTTGATGCCCAGGCGCGCGGAACGGCTGCGCACGACGGTGCGGGCCGCCTCGATCGATTCCTTCATGACGTCGCCCAGGGTGCCCGTACGGATGACGTTGCCCTTGCCCGGCATCGACACGGCTTCGATGGTCAGCAGATCGCCGCCCACTTCCGTCCATGCCAGACCGACCACCTGGCCTACCTGGTTTTCTTTCTCTGCGACACCGAAATCGTAGCGGCGCACGCCGAGGAACTTGTCCAGGTTCTTCGAGTTGACGATGACTTTCTTGTCGGACTTCTTCAGCAGCAGCATCTTGACCACCTTGCGGCAGATCTTCGACACTTCGCGCTCGAGCGAACGCACGCCGGCTTCCCGCGTGTAATAGCGGATGATGTCGCGCAGCGCCGATTCGGCCACCGAAATTTCGTCTTCCTTCAAGCCATTGTTTTTGATCTGCTTCGGCAGCAAATAACGCTGCGCGATGCTGGTCTTCTCGTCTTCCGTGTAACCGGACAGGCGGATCACTTCCATGCGGTCAAGCAAGGCTGGCGGAATATTGTACGAGTTCGACGTCGCCACGAACATCACGTCGGAGAGGTCGAAATCGACTTCGATGTAATGGTCGGAGAACGTGTGGTTCTGTTCCGGATCGAGCACTTCCAGCAGGGCCGACGAGGGATCGCCACGGAAATCGGCGCCCATCTTGTCGACTTCATCGAGCAGGAACAGAGGATTGCGCACGCCGACTTTCGACAGCGATTGCAGGATCTTGCCCGGCATCGAGCCGATGTAGGTGCGGCGATGGCCGCGGATTTCCGCTTCATCGCGCACGCCGCCCAGGGCCATGCGCACGAACTTGCGGTTCGTCGCGCGGGCGATGGACTGGCCCAGCGAGGTCTTGCCGACGCCCGGAGGGCCGACGAAGCACAGGATGGGCGCTTTCAGCTTGTCGACGCGCTGTTGCACCGCGAGGTACTCCAGGATGCGTTCCTTGACCTTGTCGAGGCCGTAGTGGTCGCCCTCGAGCACTTTTTCCGCATTCGACAGGTCGTTATTGACCTTGGATTTCTTTTTCCACGGTAAATTGACGAGCGTGTCGATGTAGTTGCGCACGACGGTGGCTTCGGCCGACATCGGCGACATCAGCTTGAGTTTTTTCAGCTCGTTGGTGGCCTTGTCGAGCGCTTCCTTCGGCATCTTGGCCGAAGCGACTTTTTTCTCCAGCTCGTCGAGGTCGGCACCATCTTCGCCCTCGCCCAGTTCCTTCTGGATCGCCTTGACCTGCTCGTTCAGGTAGTACTCGCGCTGCGATTTTTCCATCTGGCGCTTGACGCGGCCACGGATGCGCTTTTCCACCTGCAGGATGTCGAGCTCGCCTTCGAGCTGGCCCAGCAGGTGCTCGAGGCGCTTGGCCACGCTGAAAATTTCCAGGATGACTTGTTTTTGCTCAAGCTTCAGCGGCAGATGCGCGGCCACCGTGTCGGCCAGACGGCCGGCATCGTCGATGCCCGACAGCGATGCGAGGATTTCCGGCGGGATTTTTTTGTTCAGTTTGACGTACTGGTCGAACTGCTGCACGATCGCGCGGCGCATGGCTTCGACTTCCGACTCGTCGCCCGGCTCGGATTCGAGCGGCGTCAGGTCGGCGATGAAGTGCGTCGGCGCATCGCTGATATGGTTGATACGGGCACGCTGCGCACCCTCGACCAGCACCTTGACGGTGCCGTCGGGCAGCTTGAGCATTTGCAGAATATTGGCGACACAGCCAATTTCATAGATGTCCGAAGGCGATGGCTCGTCCTTCGCGGCTGCTTTTTGAGCGGCAAGCATGATGCTCTTGCCCTGCTCCATCGCAGCTTCCAGCGCCTTGATCGACTTTGGACGGCCAACGAACAGCGGTATCACCATATGCGGGAAAACGACGACATCCCGCAACGGCAATAACGGCAGTTGAGTTTGCTCAGTTAATTTGGAAGTTGTCATGGCGTACCTTATAGAAAGCGTGTTTACGATGTTGGCGCTCGCTGCCAAAACACAAGACCGGCGAGAATAAATAATTCTGTGAAACAAACATTTTGTTCATTTCGCAAAACACACCCGCATGACTGTAACAAGTGCAGTTGTAACAGTAAAAAAGCCACGCGCAGCTAAGCGCCGCGAGTGGCTTTCCGATTGAAGCCTGCACTCATTGATTTAAATTGTACTGCCATGCATTAAGGAATCAAAACCCTTTTTATGCATTTGTCTCGGCAGTAATCAATTTTCTCCGGAGGCCTTGGCAGTCTCTTGGTAAATCAACAAAGGTTTGGCGCCGCTGGTGATGGTATTTTCATCGATGACGACCTTCACCACGTTCTGTTCGCTCGGCAGTTCGTACATGACGTCCAGCAAAGCGTGTTCCAGGATGGAGCGCAGGCCACGGGCGCCCGTCTTGCGCGCCAGCGCCTTCTTGGCGATCGCATGCAGGGCGGCCGGACGAATCTCCAGTTCCGCGCCTTCCATCTCGAGCAGCTTCGAATACTGCTTGATCAGCGCATTCTTCGGCTCGACGAGGATCTGGATCAGCGCCTCTTCCGTCAATTCCGCCAGCGTGGCGATGACGGGCAGACGGCCCACCAGTTCCGGGATCAGGCCGAACTTGACCAGGTCTTCCGGTTCCGCTTGCAGCATCAGTTCGCTGGCCGAGCTTTGCGACTTGCTGCGCACGGTGGCCGAGAAACCGATACCGCTCTTTTCGGAACGGTTGGCGATCACTTTCGACAGGCCGTCGAAGGCGCCGCCGCAGATGAACATGATGTTGGTCGTGTCGATCTGCACGAAATCCTGGTTCGGATGCTTGCGGCCGCCTTGTGGCGGCACGGAAGCCATCGTGCCTTCGATGAGTTTCAGCAAGGCTTGCTGCACGCCCTCGCCCGACACGTCGCGCGTGATGGACGGATTGTCGGACTTGCGCGAAATCTTGTCGATCTCATCGATGTAAACGATGCCGCGCTGGGCTTTCTCGACGTCGTAGTTGCAGCTCTGCAGCAGCTTCTGGATGATGTTTTCCACATCCTCGCCCACATAACCGGCTTCGGTCAGTGTGGTGGCGTCGGCGATGACGAACGGCACGTTGAGCATGCGCGCCAGGGTCTGCGCCAGCAGGGTCTTGCCCGAGCCGGTAGGACCGACCAGCAAGATGTTGCTCTTGGCCAGTTCGATGTCGTCTTTCTTGCCCAGGTGCTTGAGGCGCTTGTAATGGTTGTACACCGCCACCGACAGGATGCGCTTGGCAGTCTGCTGGCCGATCACGTACTGATCGAGCAAGGCGGCAATTTCTTGCGGCGTCGGCAGGTCGGATTTGGTACCGGTCACCGTCTCGATGCTCGACGTTTCATCACGGATGATGTCGTTGCACAAGTCGATGCACTCGTCGCAAATGAACACGGACGGGCCGGCGATGAGTTTCTTCACCTCGTGCTGGCTTTTGCCGCAGAACGAGCAATACAGTAATTTTTCGCCGCTAGAGGATTTTTTGTCTGACATAAGGCATTTTGGTTGGAACTGCATTAACAATATTGCTAAATCGCAAGCCGGAGTGCGGTAGTTGCCCGCAAAGGCAGCCACCCATGGCGCAAGTCAACAACGTGCACAAGCTCCATGCTACCCGAAATAAAAGCGAAACGCCCGAACGTTTGATCGCCCGGGCGTTTACTTACTTGCTTAGCAATACCGGTAGGGGCTCATCAAGCGCGGCTGGTCAACACTTTGTCGATCAAACCATACTCGACGGCCTCGTCGGCGGACATGAAACGGTCGCGGTCGGTGTCCTTGGCGATCTGTTCGATCGACTGGCCCGTGCGCTCGGCCATGATGCCGTTCAAGCGGGTACGCAGGTAAAGGATTTCCTTCGCCTGGATCTCGATGTCCGACGCCATGCCTTGCGAACCACCGGACGGCTGGTGAATCATGATGCGCGAGTTCGGCAGCGAGAAACGCTTGCCCTTGGCGCCGGCGGCCAGCAGGAAGGCACCCATCGAGGCGGCCATCCCGGTACACAGGGTCGAGACGTCCGGCTTGATGAACTGCATGGTGTCGTAGATGGCCATGCCGGCCGAGACCGAGCCACCTGGCGAGTTGATGTAGAGCGAGATTTCCTTTTCCGGATTTTCGCTCTCCAGGAACAGCAGCTGGGCGACGACCAGGTTGGCCATCTGGTCATTGACCGGGCCGACCATGAAAATCAAGCGTTCCTTCAGCAGGCGCGAGTAAATATCATACGAGCGCTCGCCGCGACCGCTTTGTTCCACCACCATCGGCACCAGGCCGAGCATCTGTGTGTCCAGCGCTGGATTACGGTTCATACCTGTCATTTCATTTCCTTGTGAAGCAGTTAGGGGATGCCGCATATACCTTACGGCAAGAGGGGGCATCCCAATACCAACTGGTTTACGCTTGTGCGTTGCTTCCCATCAGTTCGTCGAAAGCAACTGCTTTCGTCGTGACTTTCGACAGGCCCAACACGTAAGTGACGACGTTTTCTTCCAATACAAGGGCTTCGATCTCACCCAGGCGACGACGGTCGCTGTAGTAGTACTTCAGCACTTCGCGTGGATCTTCGTAGCTTTGGGCGAAATCTTCGATCTGCGCCTTGACTTGCTCAGGCGTTGCCTGCAGGTTGTTGTCGCCCACCAGTTGCGACAGGATCAGGCCCAGGCGTACGCGACGCTCGGCTTTTTCCGCGAACAGTTCTGCTGGGAAAGGCACGTCCTTGACGTTCATGCCGCGCTGCGCCATGTCCTGGCGGGTCATTTCGGCCAGGCGCTCGGAATCCTGAGCGATCAGCGTTTTTGGCACTTCCAGCTCAGCAACTTTGATCAGCGCGTCCATGACGGCTTCCTTGTTGCGCGCTTTTACGCGGCCAGCGACTTCGCGCTGCAGGTTGACTTTGATGTCTTCGCGCATTTTGGCCAGGTCGCCATCGGCAACGCCCAGGGACTTTGCGAATTCGGCATCGACTTCCGGCAGGTGCGCCCATTCCAGCTTTTGCAGCGTGATGGTGAACGAGGCGGTTTTGCCGGCCACGTCCTTGCCATGGTAGTCCTCAGGGAACGACAGCGGGAAAGTCTTCGATTCGCCCACTTTCAGGCCCAGGGTCGCTGCTTCGAATTCTGGCAGCATGCGGCCTTCGCCCAGCACGAAAGCGTAACCTTCAGCTTTGCCGCCTGGGAATTCAACGCCGTCGATCGAGCCGACGAAGTCGACGGTCACGCGGTCGCCGTTGGCAGCGATCGGCTCACCGCCGTCGCCGTGTTCGCCCGCTTCGCCCTTGGTGTGGAAGTGCACGCGCTGCTTGCGCAGGATGTCGATGGTCTTGTCGATTTCGGCTTCCGAGACGTCGGCTTGCACGGTTTCGATTTCAACGCCGGCCAGGTCGCCGATGACGACTTCCGGGTACACTTCGAAGGTGGCGTCGAAAGCCAGCTGGCCTTCCGCGGCGTCGTCTTTCGACACGATGTTCGGGTAACCGGCGACGCGCAGGTTGTTTTCGTTGGCGGCGTCGTTGAACGCGCGGCCGACTTTGTCATTCAGCACTTCGGATTCGATTTGGTAGCCGTATTGTGCTGCGACCATTTTCAACGGCACTTTGCCCGGACGGAAGCCCGGTGCCTTAGCCGTACGGGCTTGCACTTTCAGGCGCTTCTCAACTTCCGTGCGGACGTCCGTCAGCGGGAAGGAGATCGTGATACGACGTTCGAGTTTGCCCAAGGTTTCGACTGCAGTTGCCATGTAAAAAATCGTCCAAAAAATAAGATACTGTTGGTGCGAGAAAAGAAGACCCGACCCCTTGCGCCATTAATGACGACAAGACATGGGTCCAGCTTCACTCGCTCGCATATTCATCTGTAACGTACTGCAAGCAGGATGATGGACCTGGTCTACCCGGCATGGAACAAGCCACCAGGCACCAAACAATCCGCCGCTTCCAATACTGCGACAGGGCTCCGAGCGTCCAGCCATGCTTCAAGGTAATCGCAGGGCCGGCCATCATTCGGTAAAGCGTGGCATTATAACAAAGGACTTCGGAGAAGTGGCTGGCTTTGCGGCCCGGCCACAGAGGATGCCAGCGGCGGCGAACGAGTCGCCACAGCCTGGGTCTGCCCTGTCTTTACTCTTGCCCCGGCATACTTCATTTCGCCAGAGACAGGCTTTCCAGCCTGCTTCGTTCATTAGTATATGCGAACTGTCGCTCCGTCCGAAACAAAGAAATGCGCTGACAGCGAAGTTTTCGGGCAAAAAACCATTGATTTGCCTCAATTTGGCCATTTTTCAGGCAAAACCCCGGCGGCGCCCTGTCCTGCCCGGGCATTTCAGGCGAAAAACAGCGCGGACGCAGGCGTGCCGGATAGCGGCCACGGGCGTAAATCTGTCGAAAATGAAGGACCGGGCCGGTGCTGCCGGCGGCGCGGCGGCGCATATGGCGCATGAAGAAACATGAGAACAACTCGATGGTGCTGCACCCGCGGGCTGGAGCAGCCCGGGCTGGTGCGGATGGGGAGACTCGAACTCCCAAGCCGAAGCACTGGCTTCTAAGACCAGCGTGTCTACCAATTCCACCACATCCGCAATTTGTACGCAGCTTGTACATACCACTTGACTGCTGCCCCCGATTTTAACAACTCGGGAGCATTCTGGCTACCTTGGACTTGCACTGCAAGCCGGCGGTAAAGCAAAGGCGGCATTCTACTGGATTTCCCAGAGGAATGCCGCCTTTTTTATGCCGCTAGTTTACTGCCGTATCCTAGCCCGCTTTTGCGCTCGCCGGCTCCGGCTTCCTGACCCGGAACCAGGCCGCGTACAGGGCCGGCAGGAACAGCAGGGTCAAGGCCGTCGCCAGGATCAGGCCGCCCATGATGGCGACGGCCATCGGCCCCCAGAACACGGAGCGCGACAGCGGTATCATCGCCAGCGCGGCGGCGGCGGCCGTCAGCACGATGGGGCGGCAGCGGCGCACGGCCGAGTCGATGATGGCGTCCCACGGCGCCGAGCCATCCTTGATGTCTTGCTCGATCTGGTCGACAAGGATCACCGAGTTGCGGATAATCATGCCGAACAGCGCGATGATGCCCAGGTTGGCCACGAAACCGAGGGGCCGGCCCAGCGCCAGCAGGGCAAATGCGGCGCCCGCCACGCCCAGCGGCCCCGTCAGGAACACCAGCAAGGCGCGCGAGAAGCTGTGCAGCTGCAGCATCAGCAAGGTGAAGATGATGAAGATGGCCAGCGGCAAGTTGGCCGCGATCGACGCTTCCGCTTCGCCGCTGTCGGCCGCCACGCCCTTCACGGTGATGCGGTAGCCGGCCGGCAACTTGGCGCGCAAGGCGTCCAGCTGCGGCGCCAGCTGCGTCGACACGGTGGCGCCCTGGATGCCGTCGACCACGTCCGACTGCACGGTAATGGCCCATTCGCGCTTGTCGCGCCAGACGACGCCCGGCTCCCACACGAAGTGCGCGCGGGCCAGCTGCGAAATCGGCACGGACTTGCCCGTTGCCGTCGGGATATTCGTGTCATTCAACACGGAAATCGTCGCCCGCTCTTCCAGCGGCTGGCGCACCTGGATGTCGATCAGCTTGTTGTCTTCGCGGAACTGGCCGATGACCGTGCCCGACAGGATGGTATTGGCCGCCTGCATCACCGTTTTCGAGGTGACGCCCAGCGCGCGCATCTTGTCCTGGTCCAGGTCCAGGCGCAGCACCTTCACCGATTCATTCCAGTTGTCGTTCACGCCCAGCGTGTTCGGGTTGGCGCGCAGGATGTCCTTGACCTGGTCGGCGATGGCGCGCACGCCCTCCACTTCCGGCCCCGTGACGCGGAATTGCACGGGATACGGCACCGGCGGTCCGTTCGGCAAGAGTTTCACGCGGCCCCGCACTTCCGGGAAGTCTTTCTTGAAGACATCGACGATTTGCTGGCGCAAGCGTTCGCGGTCAGCCAGGCTCTTCGGCAAGACCACCACTTGCGAGACGTTGGTCTGCGGGAAGATCTGGTCGAGCGGCAGATAGAAACGGGGACTGCCGGTACCCACGTAGCTGGTCACGCTTTCCACGCCGTCGAGCTTGCCAACGAAGGCTTCGAATTTCTTGACCTGCTTTTCATTCGCGGCAAACGTCGTGCCTTCGGGCGACCACAGCTCCACCATCAGTTCCGGCCGGCTGGAATCGGGGAAGAATTGCTTCTCGATGAAATTGAAGCCATAGATGCCCAGCGCGAAGATGGCCAGGGTGGCGGCGATCGTCGTCTTGCGCCATTCCACGCACCAGGTGACGGCGCGGCGGAAGCGGCGGAAATTCGGCGTATCGAACAATTCATGGTCGTCATGCGCGTGCGGCTTGACCTTGAGCAAGATGTAGCCGATGTATGGCGTGAAGACGACGGCCACCACCCAGGAAATGATCAGGGCCAGCGCATTGACGGAGAACAAGGAAAACGTGTATTCGCCGGCAGCCGACTTGGCCAGGCCGATGGGCAGGAAACCCGCCACCGTGATCAGGGTGCCCGTCAACATGGGCATGGCCGTCGACGTGTAGGCGAACGTGGCCGCGTCGAAGCGGGAAAAGCCCTCTTCCATCTTGCGCACCATCATCTCGACGGCGATGATGGCGTCATCGACCAGCAAGCCCAGCGCGATGATCAGGGCGCCCAGTGAAATCTTGTGCAAGTCGATGTCGAGCATGCGCATGCACAGGAAGGTGACGGCCAGCACCAGCGGGATGGTCAGCGCTACCACCAGGCCCGGCCGCACGTCGATGCGCAGCGGCTTCGTGTGCAAGCCCAGCGCGACAAAGCTGACGGCCAGCACGATCAGGATGGCTTCGATCAGGGTATGCACGAACTCGCCCACGGAGGCCGATACGGCTTCCGGCTGGTTCGACACGCGCTGCAGCTCTATGCCGACCGGCAACTCGCTCTTCATGCGCGCCACCGTCTTTTGCAGGGCCTTGCCCATGTCGATGATGTTGCCGCCCTTTTCCATCGACACGCCCAGGCCGATCACTTCCTTGCCGTTGAAGCGCATCTTGTCCTTCGGCGGATCGACGAATTCGCGCTTGACCGTGGCGAAATCACCGAGGCGGAAGGTGGTGCCGTTGGCGCGCAGCTCGAGGTTTTCCAGGTCCTTGACGGTCACCATGGCGCCCGTCACGCGCACTTGCAGGTTGTCCGTCGGCGTCACCAGCACGCCGGTGGCGTTGATCGAGTTTTGCTCGGACAGTTGCTGCACGATGGCCGAGAAAGGAATGCCCAGCTGGGCAAATTTCTTGTGGGAAAAGATAATATTGATCTTTTCATCTTGCACGCCGAATAGTTCCACCTTCGACACCTGCCCCACGGCCAGCAGTTCCTGGCGCACTTTGTCCGCGTAATCCTTCATTTCCGCATAGGTGAAACCGTCGCCGGACAGGGCGAAGATGGAGCCGTACGTATCGCCGAACTCGTCATTGAAGAACGGTCCCACGACGCCGGCCGGCAAGGTGCCCTGGATGTCGCCGATCTTCTTGCGCACCTGGTACCAGGCGGCCGCCGTTTCCTTGGGCGGCGCCGATTCGCGCAGTTCCAGCAGGATCAAGGTCTCGCCAGGCTTGGAATAGCTGGTGATTTCGTCGATATACGGCGTTTCCTGCAGCTTCTTTTCCAGCTTGTCCGTGACTTGCTCGGCCATCTGCAGGGCCGTCGCGCCCGGCCAGTACGCTTGCAGCACCATGGCGCGGAAGGTGAATGGCGGGTCCTCGTCCTGACCCAGGCTGGCGTAGCTGAGCATGCCGCCGATCAGCAGCACGGCCATCAGGTAGCGCGTCAGCGGAATGTGTTCGAGCGCCCAGCGCGACAGATTGAAGCCGCCCTTCATTTGGCGGCCCCGACTGTAATGGCGCTGGCGGACGCGGCTGCCGGCGCGGCCGTTTCCGCGCCCAGGATCGTGACTTTCTGGCCTGGTTTCAGCAGGTTGACGCCGGCCGTGACCACCGTCTGCCCCGCTTTCACGCCCGAGCTGAGCAGCAATTCATTGCCGGCCACGCCTCCGACCGTCACGGGCACCAGTTTCACGGCGCCGTTCTCCACCACCCACACGGAGCTTTGCGATTTCTCATTGAACAGGGCCGTCAGCGGCACCTTGATCTGCGGCGTGGCCGTCTGCGAGGCGAACTGCACCACGGCCGTCATGCCCAGCCGCGCTTGCGGCGCGTCGGGGATGCTGACCTTGGCCACGTAAGTGCGCGTGGCGGGATCGGCCACGGGCGACACTTCGCGGATCTTGCCTGGCAGCGCCTGCTTCGGGTCGGCCCACAGCCGCACGACGACATCCTTGACCTGGCGCAAGGTATCGACCTTGTCTTCCGGAATGCCGATCACGACTTCCTTCTCGCCGGACTTCGCCACCACCACCACGGGCGTGCCGGGCGCCACCACCTGCCCCACTTCCGCCTCGATACGCGTGACGACGCCATCGACATCGGCGACCAGGCTGGCATAGCCGGACTGGTTGGCCTGGCCACGGTAGGCGGCCTGGGCCGCTTCCACATTCGATTGCGCCGCCTTGTAGCTGGCGTCCTTGCTATCGAGCACGGCCTGGCTGACGAAGTTTTTCTCGCGCAAGTCCTTATAACGCTTCAGCTCGGCGCGCGCCAGGTCGCGGTTCGTTTCCGCGCTGACCAGCGCCGCCTTCGCCTGCGCCTGCGACAATTGCAGGTCGACGGGGTCGAGCTGCATCAGCAGCTGCCCCTTTTTCACCACGGCGCCCACGTCGACCTTGCGCGCGACGATCTTGCCGCCCACGCGGAAACCCAGCTGCGACGCCACGCGGGGCACGACCTCGCCCGCCAGCTCCGCATTCACATCGATATTGGTACTAGACAACACAATCGCGCGCACGGGGCGCACGTCTTCCACCTTGGCCGCAGGCTTGGAACAGGCCGCCATGGTCATGGCAAGGGCCGCGGCGGCGATCAGGCGCAGGGCGGGAAGAGCTGGCGCGCCGGTCTCGCGGCGCAGGGTTTTCAGGGCAAACAAGGTATTTTCCTTTACTATGCGGGCTGTTAGATTTTTACGTGAGGAAACTTTTCGCTTGGCGGCTGGCTCGAACGAAATTTTTTCGCACGCGATATCCTTAAATTTGTGACAATATCAGCTTGGTCATGGCGGAGGCTTACGCACCGTTAATGACTTTCTGGTTAGTAATTATAATCGCGGCCAAAAGTTTTTAGTGACTTTTGCGTCATTAATCTTGAGATGTACAACGTCCGGCAAAACCGCGGGTTTGGACGGCGTTCGACATCACTGCAAGACTAGAGAAGTGTGTTCATGCCTGTAGATCATTACGAAAATTTTCCTGTAGCATCATTTTTACTGCCGCGCCGCCTGGTGCCCGCCGTCGAAGCCATCTATGCCTTCGCCCGCAGCGCCGACGACCTGGCCGATGAGGGCGACGCCACGCCGGCCGAGCGCCTGGACGCCCTGCACGCCTATGTAGCGGCGCTGGCCCGGATCGAGCGCCAGGAAAGCCATACGGGCGAGAGCGCGGCCATCTTCGAGCGCCTGGCCACCATCATCGCCAAATTCCAGCTGCCAATGAAACCGTTTTACGATTTATTGTCGGCCTTCAAACAGGATGTGGAAACGACGCGCTACGCCAGCTACGAGGATGTCCTCGACTATTGCGCCCGCTCCGCCAATCCCGTCGGCCTGTTGATGTTGCACCTTTATGGGGCGGCCGATGAAGAGAATGTACGCGATTCCGACGCGATATGTTCAGCTTTGCAACTAATTAATTTCTTGCAAGACGTTGCCATCGACCAGCAAAAGGAGCGCATCTACCTGCCGATGGAAGATCTGACCCGCTTCGCCGTCTCGCCGGCCGCCTTCGAGCGCCCCGAGGCGCACGGCAAGTGGAGCGCCCTGATGCGCTTTGAAGTGGCGCGCACGCGGGCCCTGATGCTGTCCGGCGCGCCGCTGGCCCTGCGCCTGCGCGGGCGCATCGGCTGGGAATTGCGCCTCGTGGTCCAAGGCGGCTTGCGCATCCTCGAGTGCATCGAGGCCGTCAATTACGACGTCTTCCGGCGCCGGCCGAAGCTGGAGAAGCGCGACTGGCTGATCATCTTCTGGCGCGCCTTGCGCATGTCGCGCAAAAGCCTGCGTCAAGAGACGCAAGTAAAAACGGCTTTTCCCCCGTCGCCCACTCTGTAAGACGATAGAATAGCGGCTTCGATCTGCAACCCTTGCTCTTTTGACTATGTCTCCCGACGAATACTGCCAACAAAAGGCCGCCCAGAGCGGCTCCAGCTTCTACTACAGCTTCCTGTTCCTGCCGGCCGAACGCCGCAAGGCCATCACGGCCCTGTACGCCTTCTGCCGCGAAGTCGACGACACGGTCGATGAATGCACGGACGAAGCCGTGGCACGCACCAAGCTGGTCTGGTGGCGCAAGGAAGTCAAGGCCATGTACGAGGGCAACCCGACGCATCCCGTGATGCGCGCGCTGCAGCCGCACCTGGCCATCTACACGCTGGAAGAAAAGCATTTGCAGGCCATCATCGACGGCATGGAAATGGATTTGAACCAGACCCGCTACCTCGACTACCAGGCCATGAGCCGCTATTGCTGGCACGTAGCCAGCGTGGTCGGCATCTTGTCGGCCAGCATCTTTGGCGCGACCCGCCCGGAAACCCTGCTGTATGCGGAAAAACTGGGCCACGCCTTCCAGTTGACCAACATCATCCGCGACGTGGGCGAAGATGCGCGCAAGGGGCGCATCTATTTGCCGATCAGCGAGTTGCAGCAATTTAACGTGACGGCGGCCGACCTGCTGAACGCGCGCCACAGCGACAACTTTGAAAACCTCATGCGTTTCCAGGTGGCACGCGCGCAGAAAGCGTATGACGAGGCGTTCGCGCTGCTGCCGGCCGAAGACCGCCGCGCCCAGCGCCCGGGCCTGATCATGGCCGCCATCTACCGCACCCTGCTCAATGAAGTCGAGCGCGACGGTTATCACGTGTTGAAACAGCGCATCTCGCTCACGCCGATCCGCAAACTGTGGCTGGCCTGGAAGACCTGGGTCCGTGGCTGAGCATAGCGTGAAGCAACGCTACGCCGTCATCGGCGGCGGCTGGGCTGGTTGCGCGGCCGCCATGGAACTGGCGCGCGCCGGCCATGCCGTCACCGTGTTCGAAGCGGCCCGCACGCTGGGCGGCCGCGCGCGCCGCGTCGAGAAGGACAATGCCGTACTCGACAATGGCCAGCACATCCTGCTCGGTGCCTACACGGAAACCTTGCGCCTGATCAAGCTGGCGGGCCAGGATCCACGCGAACTGATCCTCACCCTGCCCCTGCAGATGCGCTATCCGCCCGGCGCGGGCGGCATGGATTTCATCGCGCCGCGCCTGCCCGCGCCGCTGCACCTGGCGTGGGCCTTGCTGCGCGCCAAGGGCTTGCAGCGCGCCGACAAGCTGTCGCTGATGCGCTTTTCCACCGCCATGCGCTGGATGGGCTGGCAACTGTATAACGATTGCACGGTCAGCGAACTGCTGCAGCGCTTCGACCAGACGGACACCTTGTGCCGGCTGATGTGGCACCCGCTGTGCCTGGCCGCGCTGAATACCCCGCCCGGGCGGGCCTCGGCCCGCGTCTTCATCAACGTGCTGCGCGACAGCCTGGGCGCGCGCCGCCGCAGCGCCTCCGACATGCTGATCCCGAAGGCGGATCTGAGCGCCGTGCTGCCCGACGCGGCCGCCCGCTACGTGGAACGGCATGGCGGCACCGTCAAGCTGGGCGCCAAGGTGGACGCCATACAAGCGCTGCCCGACGGCCGCTGGCAACTCGACGAGGCGGCCAGCTTCGACGGCGTCATCGTCGCCACCTCGTCGGTACAGGCGGCCGCCCTGCTGCAAGGCGTGCACGATGCGCGCCTGGACAGCGTAATTAGCCAGATGCAAGCCTTCACGCCGGAAGCCATCAGCACCTGCTACCTGCAGTACGACGCCGGCGTGCGCCTGGACTTGCCGTTTTACGCGCTCGTCGATGCGCCGGACAGCCAGCACTGGGGCCAGTTCGTCTTCGACCGGGGCCAGCTCGACGCCAGCCAGGCGGGCATGCTGGCCGTCGTCATCAGCGCTTCAGGCGATGCCGCAGAGCAAGGCCATGCGCCGTTGGCGCAAGCCGTCGCCGCCCAGCTGGCGCAGGTGCTGCAGCGTCCGGCGCTGGCGCAGCCGCTGTGGAGCCAGCTGATCACGGAAAAGCGCGCCACCTTTGCCTGCACGCCGGACCTGGCGCGTCCCGGCAACGCCAGCGGCCTGCCGGGCCTGGTGCTGGCCGGCGATTACACGGCCAATGACGACCGGACGCAGGACTATCCGGCCACCATCGAAGCGGCCGTGCGCAGCGGCGTGGCGGCGGCGCTGGCCGTCCGCGCCGGCAGCCAGACGGAGCGGACGCCAAAGTAGACTTGACGGTGCATCCCTCCCTGGTGTCGCTGGACCCCGTGAAATTGCATTCTGTCGCACCGCGCTGGTGCACCCGCGTGCGCTTGGGTACAGTCCGACCATAGCCAACCACCATGCCACGAGGAAGACCATGCACACCACCCTGCACTTGAAAACCAGCTTGAAAGCCGTGGCGCTGCTGGCGGGCGTGGTGCTGGCCATGCTGCTCGTCATGGACGGACAGCAAGTACAACAGGCGCAAGCAGCACCGCTGCCGCTGAGCCAGGCAAGCATGCTGCTGCCGGCACTCGGCTGATACGCGCCACGCAACGGACATGACAACCATGAATAAACAAGATTATCTCGAGGCGCTGCGGCGCGCACTGGCAGGCTTGCCACCGGACCTGGTGGCCAAGACGCTCGACTATTACGAACAGACCTTCATCGAAGGCGCGGCGGCCGGCCGCAGCGAGCAGGAAATCGCCGACGACCTCGGCGATCCGAAGAAGATCGCCCTGACCTTGCGCACCAGCACCCACCGCCAGGCCTTCGAACAGAAGAAGACGCCCGTCAACCTGCTGCGCCTGCTCATCTCGCTGATCGGCCTGGCCATCTTCAACCTGTTCATGGTGGTGCCCGCCGCCGTCTACGCGGCCCTGCTGGCCACCCTGTATGCCGTCGGCCTGAGCTTTTACCTGGCCGGCATCGCCATCACGGCCAGCGGCTTGTCGGGCGCCAACGAACTGGTGCTCGACGGCCCGCTGCGCCACATCTTCATCCACGACGACGATGGCGACAACGGCGACGACAGGCGCGAGACGCGCATCATCATCGGCGACACGGGCATCGAGGTGGACCACGTGCCCGGTCCCGTGCAGCGCGAGCCGGGCGAGACCGAGGCGCAGAATACCTCGTCGCGCATGATGGAGCGGGCCGAAGCGCTGGCCGGCAGCGGCATCCGCATCTCGACCGACATGGACCGCGATGCGCGCACCACGCAAACCGTATTCGGCGTTGGCATGTTGCTCGGCGGCATAGTCATCTTCCTGCTCAGTCTGGTAGTAACGCGCTATACCTTGATCGGCCTCAAACGCTATATCGCCATGAATATTTCCCTGCTCAAAGGTCACTAAGAAAGGCTGTCATGAAACGCTTACTCAAAGTCGGTCTGAGCATGTTCCTGCTGGCCCTGGTCCTGATCGCCATGTCGTATGCGGCGCTGCGCGCCAAGGGCATCAGCAGCCCCAGCAGCGCCGCCGGCCGCGCCGTGCGCAGCGAAACGCGCCCCATCCCCGCCGATATCACCAGCATCGACCTGGCGGGCCCCATTGACCTCGTGCTGCGCCGCGGCGCCACGCCATCGCTGAAGGTGAGCGGCGAGCAGCGCCTGCTGTCGAATGTCGACACGACGGCCGACGGCACGACCCTGCATATCGGCCCGAAAGGCATGCTGTTCCACCATCGCCAGCCGCTGCAGGTGGAACTGGTGCTGCCGGCCCTCGTCCGCGTGGAAGTGCACGGCAACGGCGACAGCCGGATCACGGGCTTTTCCGGCGACAGTTTCATCCTGGAATTAACGGGTTCGGGCGACGTCAGCTTCACGGGCCGCTACAAGCAGGTGCAAGCGACCGTCAACGGCAGCGGCGACCTCGATATCAATGGCGGCAACAGCGACAGCGTGGTGCTGGAAATGGTGGGTTCGGGGCGCATCGCCGCCAGCGGCAATACCAAGTTCCTGCGCGCCGACCTGAGCGGCTCGGGCGATATCGACGCCGAGCACCTGGCCGCCGACAAGGCCAGCGTCAGCCTGCAAGGCTCGGGCCAGAGCACGATCTTCGTGCGCGACGCCGCCAACCTGAGCCTGCGCGGCAGCGGCGACATCCACGTCTACGGCAACCCGCGCCAGCGCGATGCGCAAAAGAGCGGGTCAGGCGACATCATCTGGCATTGATGATGACAGCCGCGCCTCGGGCGCGGCACTCTTCCAGCCACGTCACCGCCTGCTCGCCGGCCGCCTTGCCTTGCGCCAGGCAGGCCGTCAGCAGGTAGCCGCCCGTCGGCGCTTCCCAGTCCAGCATTTCCCCCGCCACGAACACGCCCGGCATGGCGCGCAGCATGCTGCCATCCACGCCGTCGAATGCCACGCCGCCGGCGCTGCTGATGGCTTCATCGATGGGGCGCGGGCGCCGCAAGGTGACGGGCAGCAGTTTGATGGCGGCCGCCAACCTGGCTTCGTCGGCAAAGTCGGCCGCGCTCAGGCATTCGCGCAGCAAGCCCGATTTCACGCCCTTTATTCCCAGCCGGCTTTGCAGGTGGCTGGACATCGAACGGGCGCCGCGCGGGCGCGTCACTTCCTCGAACACGCGCTCATGGCTGTGGTCGGGCACCAGGTCGAGCCAGATGGTGGTGCTGCCCTCGGCCGCGATCTGCTCGCGCAGGGCGGCCGACAGCGCGTAGATCAGGCTGCCCTCGACGCCGCCCGCCGTGATGACGAACTGCCCCTGGCGCTTGATCGTCAAGCCATCGATGTCGCGCGCCGTGACGGCCACCGTGGCCAGGTGTTCGCCCGCATGACGGCTGCTGAAATGCCCGCTCCAGTCCACGTCGAAGCCGCAATTGGCCGGCGCCAGAGGCGCCACGGCCACGCCCTGCCCTTGCAGCAGCGGCACCCAGGCGCCGTCCGAACCCAGGCGCGCCCAGCTGCCGCCGCCGAGCGCCAGGATCACGGCGTCAAAGGCGAAACGGCGCTCGCCGTCCGGCGTGGCAAACGCCAGCTGGCCGTCCTGCCAGCCAGTCCAGCGGTGGCGCATGTGAAATTGCACGCCCGCTTCGCGCAGGCGGTGCAGCCAGGCGCGCAGCAGGGGCGCGGCCTTCATATCGGTGGGGAAGACGCGGTTCGACGAGCCGACAAAGGTCTCCACGCCCAGGCCGTGCACCCAGTCGCGCACTTTTTGCGGGCCGAACTGGTCCAGTGCCGGTTTCACGCGCTGCGCCTGTCTGCCGTAGCGCGAGACGAAGGGCTGGTAGCCTTCCGCATGCGTGATGTTCATGCCGCCGCGCCCTGCCAGCAGGAATTTGCGGCCGACGGACGGCATGGCGTCGAACAGTTCCACCCTGGCCCCCTGCTCGGACGCCGCCTGGGCGGCCATCAGGCCGGCGGGACCGCCGCCGATGATGGCGATGTGGAAGGGAGGAAGGCTGGAGTTGGACATGGCAGGCTGGGAAACGGTGAAAACCCCGGCATTTTAGTCGAGATTGGCGGTGTTCAGGCTGCCCGATGACGATCGCGCCCAAAAATGAGGCATACTGCTAGCGCATGCTGCAACGATCAGCAGTTTCATATCACCAGACGACGAGACACGAGAGGAGAAACACATGGGAGCAGGATTCTGGATTTCCCGCTATTTGCTGGCCAGCTCGATTTTATTCATCATCCTGATGGTGGTCGAGTACAGCAAGGGCACAACCAGCCAGGCCGATATCCTGAGCGCGCTGGCCTGGTCGCTGGTGGCGTCGGCCATCTTCATCGGTTCGAAGTACTGGCGCTACAAGAAAGCCGTCGCGTGTGCGACGTGCAGCGACGCCACGGGCGGCAAGCCGAAAAACAAGGCCTCATAAGACCATGGCCGCTCCAGGGAGCGGCCACTTTCAAGGCGCCTGCATCAGCCGCCCGTCACGGGCGGGAAGAACGCCACCTCGTCGCCATCCGATACGGGCGTATCGGCATCGCACATCACCTGGTTGTGCGCCATGCGCAGCGAACGCGCCTGCGCCAGCGCATATTCCCAGTTGCCGCCACGGGCGATCAGCTGGGCGCGCACGTCGCCCACGGTACGCAGCGGCGCGGCGCCCTCTTCCACCACCAGCACTTCCTGGGCCGTGCCCACCAGCTCGCGCACGCTGGCGAAAAATCGCAGATTGATCTTCATCAAGACTTCCTTAGTACAGCAATTCGTTAAACGGGATAAAGCGCAGCATGTCGCCGCGCGCGATCGACAGTCCCGGCGGGCAGTCGATCAAGCCGTCGCCCCACACGGTGGAGGTCAGCACGCCCGAACTCTGATTGGCGAACAGTTCCAGCGCGCCGTCGTCCGTCACTTTGGCGCGCAGGAATTCATTGCGCCTGTCCGCCTTCAAGCGCTCGAAATTGGCCGGCAGGCGGTAGCTGCGCGGCGCCACGCTCCCTTCCACCCCCTGCAGGCGCAGGATGAAGGGGCGCACGAACAGCAGGAAGGTGACGAAGCTGGAAACGGGATTGCCGGGCAAGCCGACAAAGAACGCGTCCTTCACTTCGCCGAAGGCCAGCGGCTTGCCCGGCTTGACGGCGATCTGCCACATGTTCAGCCGCCCTTCCGCTTCCACGGCCGGCTTGATATGGTCTTCCTCGCCCACGGATACGCCGCCCGAGGTGATGATCAGATCATTGCCCTCGGCCGCCTGGCGCAGCACGGCGCGCGTCGCTTCCAGGCTGTCGGGCACGATGCCCAGGTCCGTGATCTCGCAGCCGAGGTTTTCCAGCAGGCCGCGCAAGGTAAACCGGTTCGAGTTGTAGACGGCGCCCGGCGCCAGCGGCTCGCCGGGCATGGCCAGTTCGTCGCCGGTGAAAAACACGGCCACGCGCAGCTTGCGCAGCACGGGCAGCTGCGCCAGGCCCACCGAGGCGGCCAGGCCCATTTCCTGGCTGCGCAAGCGCCGGCCGGCGCCGAGGATCACGCCGCCGGCGCGGATATCCTCGCCCTGGCGGCGCACCCATTCGCCCGCCTGCGGCACGTGGTTCACCGTCACCACGCCGTCCGCCACCGTGCACTGTTCCTGCATCACGACGCAGTCGGCGCCGTCCGGGATCAGGGCGCCCGTGAAGATGCGCGCCGCCGTCCCCGGCTGCAGGGGCTGGCCCACGTGGCCGGCCGCGATGCGCTGCGACACGGGCAGGCTGGCCGCGCCGCTGGCGCAGTCCTGCGCGCGCACGGCATAGCCATCCATCTGCGTGTTGTCGCGCTCGGGCACGTTCAGGGTCGAGGTCTGCTGCGCCGCCAGCACGCGGCCGTTGGCGCGCATGGTGTCGACCTGCTCCACCTGCGTCACGGGGCGCGCCGCGCCCAGCATGAAGGCTTGCGCCTCGGCCACCGACAGCATGGGCTTGCGTTCTGCAGTAGGAGCGCTCATCACAGGCCCGCTCATCACAAGCCCGTGTTGGCGGCGATGTACGCCTTCATTTTTTCCACGTCGGTCCCCATCACGACGAACTTTTGCGGCAAGTCCTCGATGTTCTCGAAGCCGGCCGGGCGCTCCGCGTCCACGCCCAGCGCTTCGAGGATGGTTTCGTTGAACTTGGCCGCCAGCGCCGTTTCCAGCACGATCATCGGCACGTTGGGCTCCAGGTGCTCGCGCGCCACCTTGATGCCGTCGGCCGTGTGCGTGTCGATGGTGATGCCGTAGTCGTCGGCGACGTCGCGGATGGTGTCGAGACGGTCCTGGTGCGTGGACTTGCCCGACTTGAAGCCGTAGTTGGCCACCAGCTTGAATTCGTCGCCGTCGCTGCCAGGCTTGCCGGACAAGTCGAAGCCGCCATGCGTTTCCACTTTCGTGAACAGGGCGCGCACGCGGTCGCTGTCGCGGCCCACGAGGTCGTAGACGAAACGCTCGAAGTTGGAGGCTTTCGAGATATCCATCGACGGGCTGCTGGTATGGTAGGTCTCGGCGGACTTGCGCACGCGGTACACGCCCGTGCGGAAGAATTCGTCGAGCACGTCGTTTTCATTGGTGGCGGCCACCAGTTTCGAGATGGGCAAGCCCATCATGCGGGCGATATGGCCGGCGCAGATATTGCCGAAGTTGCCCGATGGCACCGTGAACGACACTTTCTGTTCGTTGCTGGTGGTGGCCGCCAGGTAGCCGCGGAAGTAGTACACGACCTGCGCCACGACGCGCGCCCAGTTGATGGAGTTGACGGTGCCGATCTTCTGCTTCGCCTTGAACGGCAGATCGTTCGACACGGCCTTCACCATGTCCTGGCAGTCGTCGAACACGCCTTCGACGGCGATGTTGTAGATGTTCGGGTCTTGCAGGCTGAACATCTGCGCCGTCTGGAAGGCGCTCATTTTCTTGTGCGGCGACAGCATGAAGACGCGGATGCCCTTCTTGCCGCGCATCGCGTATTCGGCGGCGCTGCCCGTGTCGCCCGAGGTGGCGCCGAAGATATTGAGTTCGGCGTCGTGCTTGGCCAGCGTGTATTCGAACAGGTTGCCCAGCAGTTGCATGGCCATGTCCTTGAAGGCCAGGGTCGGGCCGTTCGACAGCGCTTGCAGGATCAGGGTGGTCTGGCCGCCCTTGACGACGTTTTCTTCGAGCACGCGCAGCGGCGTGATGTCGGCCGCATTTTCGCCGGCGCGGGCGTTCTTGTAGACTGCCTTGGTATAGGTTTTCGCCGTCAGTGCCTTCAGGTCCGCGGCCGGGATATCGGTGGCGAACTTCTTCAGGATTTCGTAGGCCAGGTCGGCATACGACAATGTGCGCCAGGCGTTGAGCTCGGCACCAGTGACTTGCGGGTAGTGTTCAGGGAGATACAGTCCGCCATCGGGGGCCAGGCCGCCCAGGAGGATGTCGGAGAATTGCTGCAAAGATGATTGTTGCGACTGCAATGGCGCTGTATCAGCGCGGGTAGACACGTAATGCATAGATTTGAAGAGTCCAGTTGAGCTGAGAGCGGTTGATCATGAATGGCAGCGGATATTATAGTGCCAGCCGCCGTCCAAGGCGAATCGCGTGGCGCGGGCCAGGTCAGGATGTGACAATTGGAGAGCCTGACTATTATCAAACAGGCCATAATGGCATGAGATCAAGCCAGGCGGACATGGCCGGCGTACGCACTGGCGCGCGGCGCCGATTTGCGCCACACTGTGCTTTCTGCCCTGTACCGTGCCAATGATGGAATCGAGAACCATGGAATCGAAAACCGGCCATGCCGATCAGTAAAAAACCGTACCTGCAAAGCGCCGCGCTGCGCCCTGACGCCGTCGTCGACCTGGACCACTATCCGTTCACCATCCCCGCCATCCGCGATTTCGTGCACATCGATTTCCACCGCGACGTGACATTTTTCGTCGGCGAGAATGGCAGCGGCAAGTCGACCATGCTCGAAGCGCTGGCCGTGGCGCTGGGCTTCGGCAAGGATGGCGGCACGCGCAGCGTGCGCATTGCGCAGGAATCGGACCAGGAATCGGGCCTGCACGCGCATCTGCGCCTGAGCAAGAGCTACAAGAAACCGGACGACAGCTATTTTCTGCGCGCCGAGAGCTTTTTCAATGTCGCCACCTATATGGACGACATGCCCGAATACCTGGGCAGCTACGGCGGCAAGTCGCTGCACGCGCAGTCGCACGGCGAAGCCTTCATGGCCACCCTGATCAACAAGTTGCGGGGCAAGGGACTGTATCTGCTGGACGAACCGGAGGCGGCCCTGTCGCCGAGCCGCCAGCTGGCGGCTTTATCGGTGATCCACCAGCTGGTGCAGGACGATTCGCAGCTGATCATCGCCACCCACTCGCCCGTCCTGCTGGCCTACCCGCACGCGAAGATCCTGATGTTTACGGGTGGCGGCATTCACGAAGTGGCATACGAAGACACCGAGCACTTCGCCGTGACGCGCGATTTCCTGAATAATTATCCAAGAAGGCTGGAGCAGCTGTTCGAGGAGGAGTGAGGGTGATGGCTTGCTGCCGTGGTGATGTCGGCTTACGCGATGTTAAAGAGTCGCATGGGACGTCGCGGCGGCGCGATGGACAATGTCGGCTTACGCCCTGCGGGCTAAGCCGACCTACGTACACCGTGGCGTATCGTAGGTCGGATTAGCGCTCCGCGCGTAATCCGACACTACCAGCGACACATCAGCAAGCCGCGTGGTTCACCGTGATCACGTGGACCGCCAGGCCGCCCAGCGACGTTTCCTTGTACTTGTCCTGCATGTCCGCGCCCGTCTGGCGCATGGTTTCGATGACTTCGTCGAGGCTGACGAAATGCGTGCCATCGCCCTTCAGCGCCAGCGAGGCGGCCGTGATGGCTTTCACGGCACCCATGCCGTTGCGCTCGATGCACGGGATCTGCACCAGGCCGCCGATCGGGTCGCACGTCATGCCCAGGTGGTGTTCGATGCCGATTTCGGCCGCGTTCTCGATCTGTTCATTCGTGCCGCCCAGTGCCGCCACCAGGCCGGCCGCCGCCATGGCGCACGCCACGCCCACTTCGCCCTGGCAGCCCACTTCGGCGCCCGAAATCGAGGCATTGCGCTTGCACAGCATGCCGATGGCGGCCGCCGTCAGCATGAAGCGGCGCACGCCGCCCACCGGATCGCTGGGGCGGCAGTCCTGCGCGTAATAGCGCAGCACGGCCGGGATGATGCCGGCGGCACCGTTGGTCGGCGCCGTGACGACACGCCCGCCGGCCGCGTTTTCCTCGTTGACGGCCATCGCGTACAGGCTGACCAGGTGCACGGCGTCGTGCGGCAAGTCGTTGGCGCGGTTGTCCGACGCCTTGGCGTCCTGTGCCAGCCGCCATAATTTGGCGGCGCGGCGCTTCACGTTCAAGCCGCCCGGCAGGTTGCCCGTCGTTTCCAGGCCGTGCGCGATGCAGTCGCGCATGACGTGCCAGATGCGGTCCAGGCCTTCATTGAGCTCCGCGTCGCTGCGCTTGACGCATTCGTTCGCGCGCAGCATTTCGGGGATCGACAGGCCGCTTTCCACGCCATGCGCCAGCAGCTGCTCCATGGTGTCGAAGGGGAAGACGACGCGCGCGGAAGCGGCCGACTCCACTGCCGCTTCGGCCTGCGCTTCGCCGGCCTCGCGGATAAAACCGCCGCCGATCGAGTAATACACCTTGTCGACGCGGCTGCCGTCCGCCAGTTTCAAGGTAAACAACATGCCGTTCGGATGCTCGGGCAGCGACTCGCTCTTGTGCCAGATCAAGCCCGTGGCCGCCGTAAACGGCACCACGTGCGTGCCCAGCAGCGCGATTTCACCGGCCGCCTCGATGGCGGCCAGCTTGCTGTCGACGGCATCGGGCGCCACGTGCTGCGGCGTTTCCCCCATCAGGCCGAGAATGACCGCCTTGTCCGTGGCATGGCCCACGCCCGTCAGCGCCAGCGAGCCATACAGGGCCGCTTCGACGCCCACTACCTGGTCCAGCGGACCGTATTCGACCAGAAAACGCCGCGCCGCCACCATCGGCCCCACCGTGTGGGAACTCGACGGCCCGATGCCGATCTTAAACAGGTCAAATACGCTCATGTCCATATAGTGTCTCTTTGCTTGTGTTTTAGTTATTTATATTGTGTTCTACGACTTCAGGCTGCCTTGGCCGCCTGCCCGGCGTCGACATTGGCCAGCATGTCGGTGACCATCTGCTCGACGCCGATTTGCGCTTTCCAGCCCCAGTCCGCGCCGGCCGTGCTGTCGTCCAGGCTTTGCGGCCAGCTGTCGGCGATGGCCTGGCGGCTGTCCGGCTTGTAGCTGATCTTGAAGTCCGGGACCATGTGCACGATGGCCTTGGCCAGCTGCTCGGGGTTGAACGACACGCCGGCCACATTGTAGGACGAACGGATCTTGATGCGCGCCGCCGGCGCGTCCATCAGCTCGATGGTGGCGCGGATGGCGTCTGGCATGTAAATCATCGGCAAGGTGGTGTTCGCGTCCAGGAAGCAGTCATAGCGCTCGCCGCGCAAGGCCGCATGGAAGATGGCGATGGCGTAATCGGTGGTGCCGCCGCCCGGAGGCGACTTGTAGCTGATGATGCCCGGGTAGCGGATGCTGCGCACGTCCACGCCATACTTGTTGAAGTAATACTCGCACAGGCGCTCGCCGGCCAGCTTGCTGATGCCGTACATCGACGTCGGGTCCATCACCGTCATTTGCGGCGTGTTGACCTGCGGCGTGTTCGGGCCGAAGGCGGCGATCGACGATGGCCAGAAGATGCGCAGGGGTTTGCCCGCCTCGCCCCGTTCGCGCGCCAGCTCCAGGATATTGAGCAAGCCATCCATGTTCAAGCTCCACGCCTTCAATGGCGCCGCCTCGCCCGTGGCCGACAGCATGGCCGCCAGCTGGTACACCTGGGTGATGTTTTCGTCGGCGATGATCTGCGCCAGGCCGTCCTTGTCCAGCACATTCAACTGCGCATAGCGCTTGGCCTGGTACAGATTGTTGGTGCCGATGTCGCTGGCGATGACGTTGTCCGCGCCGTGCTGCAGCGCCAGTGCGCCCACCAGTTCACTACCGATTTGGCCGTTTGCGCCTATGACTAAAATGCGTTCCATCTTCTTGTCCTGAGTTCTTGTTAATTAGTAGTGGTGGTCAGCAGACCGAGTTCCTTGCCGGCCTGCTCGAAGGCGGCCAGCACTTTCACCAGCTGTTCGCGGGTGTGGGCGGCCGACAGCTGCACGCGCACGCGGGCCTGGCCCATCGGCACGACCGGATAGAAGAAACCCGTCACCAGCACGCCCAGTTCATACAGGCGGGCGGCGAATTTCTGCGCCACGGGAGCGTCGAACAGCATCACCGGCACCACCGGATGCGTGCCCGGCTTGATGGTAAAGCCGATGCGCTCGATCTCGCTGCGGAAGAACGCCGTGTTCTCATGCAGGCGGTCGCGCAGTTCCGTCGACTTGGCCAGGCGCTCGAGCACCGACAGCGAGGCGCCGGCGATCGATGGCGCCAGGGTGTTCGAGAACAGGTAGGGACGCGATTTCTGGCGCAAGGTATCGATGACTTCCTTGCGCGCCGACGTAAAGCCGCCCATGGCGCCGCCCAGGGCCTTGCCCAGGGTGCCCGTGATGATGTCGATGCGGCCCATCACATTGTGGTGTTCGTGCGTGCCGCGGCCCGTCGCGCCCATGAAGCCGGAAGCGTGGCATTCGTCGATCATCACCAGCGCGCCGTACTTGTCGGCCAGGTCGCAGATCTTGTCCAGTTGCGCGATCGTGCCATCCATCGAGAACACGCCGTCCGTGACGATGACCTTGTGGCGCTTGCCGGCGGCAATGGCCGCCTGCAGCTGCACTTCCAGGTCGGCCATGTCGTTGTGGGCGTAGCGGTAGCGGCCAGCCTTGCACAGGCGGATGCCGTCGATGATGGAAGCGTGGTTCAGCGCGTCCGAGATGATGGCGTCGTTTTCATCGAACAGCGGTTCGAACACGCCGCCGTTGGCGTCGAATGCCGCCGCGTACAAAATCGTGTCTTCGGTGCCGAGAAAGGCGGAAATCGCCTGTTCCAGTTCCTTGTGCACGGTTTGCGTGCCGCAGATGAAGCGCACGGACGACAGGCCGTAGCCGTATTTTTGCGTGGCGGCGATGGACGCCTCTTGCGTCTGCAGGTCGCCGGACAGGCCCAGGTAGTTGTTCGCACACATATTGATCAGGGTACGGCCATCGTCGCACACCACTT
The DNA here is from genome assembly GCF_058798675.1 of Janthinobacterium sp. GW822-FHT07H10. NCBI lineage: Bacteria > Pseudomonadati > Pseudomonadota > Betaproteobacteria > Burkholderiales > Oxalobacteraceae > Janthinobacterium > Janthinobacterium sp. GW822-FHT07H10. Next base: position 195,850 of record NZ_JBXAKS010000006.1, on the reverse strand, counting down.
CGGCGCCCTGGCGCGAGGCGATCACGCGCTCGGGCTTGTACAAGCCTTGCTGGCGCAGTTGATCGAGGTTCTGTTGCAGACCGCTGAAAAAGGTGTTCTTCGCTTGCTCGCTCATGATGATCCTTGTGTGTCCCTGTTGTATGCGTGTTTGTTGTATCCGTGTGACCTCTGCCGCCATAGGGAAAAGCCGTCGCTTGACCGGTGCGCGCAGTATGCTGTACCGTGAAGCGCTGTTTGAAGTCTACACGTTTCCGTGATTTCCTTCAAAATCCACTATTTCGAACTGAAATTCAATATAGTGGATATTACCCAAGCCTTTTGAACTTTGCAAGCCACCTGCCGATGAAAACCAGCGTTTCGACCAATTCTCCCCCTGAAGTAGGTGCTACCCTGCAACGCCTGCGCCTGGCGCGCGGCCTGACACTCGAGGATTTGTCGCGCATTGCCGGTGTCTCGAAGTCCATGCTGTCGCAAATCGAGCGCGAAAAGGCCAATCCCACCATCGCCATCACCTGGCGCCTGGCCAATGCGCTGGGGGTGCAGATCGGCGAATTGCTGTCGAGCGCGGAAAAAGCCGTGGAAACCATCCGTATCACGGACGCCCACGAAACCCCCACCCTGCCCGGCGACCATGCCGGCTACGTGCTGCGCATCCTGGGGCCGATGGAACTGGCCGGCAAATACGAATGGTATGAAGTGACCCTGGCGCCAGGCGGCGAACTGGCGTCGCAGCCGCACGACCCGGGCACCACCGAGCATTTGACGGTGATCCATGGCAACCTGGAGCTGGAAGTGGGCGCGGCGAAGAAAAAGGTCAAGAACGGCGGCACGGCGCGCTATCCGGCCGACCAGCCGCATATCATCCGCAATCTGGGCAAGACCGAGGGCAAGGCTTTACTGGTGGTCATACACCGCTAGAAAGCGAATGGGACAGGCAGGCGAAAGCGCGGCCATGGCTGCGCCGCACACCCTCGCCGTGCCGTACTATGTGTACTCTTCGTACTGTCTGTACCGTCTTCGGGCACGTGCCTTGCCCTGACCGTTTTTCATCCAGGTTCGACTGCACACGGAAAAGCCGCGATACCCTACGGCAACGTTCACACTCCTGCGGTGCGCAATATGCATAGATGCCTATGCTAAGATTTTAGAATAAACAAGATTTCCAGGCCTGGATGTCTTCGCAGAGCGCCGCAGCACATCCCGGCTCGTCCCAGCGTCACGGCGCGGCCGCTCGCGTGGCATCCAGGCATCCACCGCTTACACGGAGCCCAGCGCGATGACCATTTCCGACAGCACCACCACCTTCCACAACAAAAAAGTCGTTCAGTACGATCCGGACCTGGCGTTTGACGCGTCGCCAGGCATCGTCTACCGCCTGTCGCTCGAATACGACGACAAGCGCAAGATGGCGGAACTGATCGCCGGCTTTCTCGACAAGGCCGACAAGGGCGCGCTCGAGGCACTGATCATCGGCATGTGGGGCGACCCGTACGAAGCGGGCGCCGACGAGGTGATGGCCGCGCTGATCGCGCACGCCGCCGAACTGCCCAGGTTGCGCGCCATTTTCATCGGCGACATGACGTACGAGGAATGCGAAATCTCGTGGATCGTCCAGGGCAGCTACAAGCCCCTGCTGGACGCCTTCCCGCAACTGGAGGAATTGCGCATCCGCGGCGGCAATGAACTGGTCATCGAACCGTTCGCGCACCAGCACCTGCGCAAGCTGACCATCGAATCGGGCGGCCTCGATCAAAAGATCGCCGAGGCGCTGGCGCAATCGAGCATGCCGCAGCTCGCGCACCTGGAACTGTGGCTGGGCACGGAAGAATACGGCTTCTCGGGCGACGTCGACCTGTACCGCAAGGTGTTGGCGCAACTGACCGTGCCGACCCTGCGCTACCTGGGCCTGCGCGACGCGGAAATCGCCGACGACCTGGCCGTCTGGCTGGCGGAAGAAGCGCTGGTGGCGCAGCTCGACACCCTGGACCTGTCGCTGGGCACCATCGGCGACCTGGGCGCCGTGGCCGTGCTCAATCACACGCAGCTGGGCAAGCTGAAGCGCCTGGACCTGTCGCACCATTACATTTCCGAGGAAAACCAGGCCAAGCTGAAAGCGCTGCCATTCGACGTGGTGCTGGACGACCCGCAGGAAGAGGACGAAGACGACGGCGAAACCTACCGCTACGTGGCCGTCGGCGAGTAATCGTGGGCCAATAAGCGGAGTTTCATCCCTTGCATACGCAACTCACCCTGCTGGCCACGGCCGGCAGCAAGCGCGTGCGCCTGATGCAGGCGGCGCGCGCGCAACTGCGCCTGCCGCCGGCACGGGTGCTGGAATGGCGCGACTGGCTGGCGCAACCGGCGCTGCTGGAAGAGTCCTTGCGCCAGCCCGGTCGCTTGAAGATCGAGCCGCCCGGCGACGATGCCGCCGCCCATCTGCTGTTGCTGCATGCGGGCTGCCTGCTGCAGGGCCGCCCTCCCGTGCCTGCGCCCGACCATGGCGAGCTGCTGGCCATGGATGCCTGGTTTGCCGGCTTCGCGGCCGCCATGCAGGCCCTGGCCGCGCAGCTGGCCGCCCTGCCGCACGTGCAGGTCTACAATGCGCCAGCCGAGATCATTCTCATGACGGACAAACTGGCTTGCCAGCGCCACCTGGCGGCGCACGGCGTGCCCATTCCGACTTTGCTGGGCCCCGTGGCAGGCTACGCGCATTTGCAATCGCTGCTGCATGAACACGACCTTGACCGCGTGTATTTAAAACCGCGCTACGGCTCGTCGGCGTCGGGCGTCGTCGCCTATCGCCGGAACCGCGCGGGCAGGCAGCAAGCCACCACCTCGGCGGCATTGTCGCGGGTGGAAGGCCGGACCCGCTTGTTCAACGTCAAGCGCATGGCGCGCTACGAGACGGAGCGCGACATCGCGGCCCTCGTCGACGCGCTGGCCGAGCAAGAACTGTACGCGGAAGCGTGGCTGAACAAGCCGCGCTGCGGCGACAGCCATTACGACCTGCGCGTCGTCACCGTGGCCGGCCGGCCCGCGCACCGCGTGGCGCGCATCGGCGACCGGATGATGACCAATCTGCACCTGGACAACCGGCGCGGCGACGCCGCCGGCCTGTTGGACGCGGCCGACCTGGCGGCGCTGGAGGAAACCGCGGCCCTGGCCGCGCGCGCCTTCCCCGCCAGCCACGTCACGGGCTACGACCTCGTGGTACGCCACGGCCAGGCCCACGCGCTCGAGGCGAACGCCTTCGGCGACCTGCTGCCCGGCCTGCTCTGGCAAGGCGCGGACACTTACGCGGCGCAACTGACACATGTTTAACGACACAGCAATCATCCCCGACATGCACGGCGTCGTGGGCAGCCACGACATCGTCTTCATCACGCTCGACACCTTGCGCTACGATGTGGCGCAGGCGCTGTATGAGGCGGGCGAATTGCCCGTGCTGGGGCGCTTCCTGCCTCAGGGCGGCTGGGAACGGCGCCACTCGCCCGCCACCTTTACGTATGCGGCGCACCAGGCCTTCTTCGCGGGATTTTTGCCCACGCCGGCCGCGCCCGGCCGCCATCCGCGCCTGTTCGCCTCCGCCTTTGCCGGCAGCGAGACGACCTCGAAGCACACCTACGCCTTCGCGGAGGCGGACATTCCCGCCGCGCTGGCCGCGCGCGGCTACCGCACCATCTGCATTGGCGGCGTCGGTTTCTTCAACAAGCAGACGGCGCTGGGCACGGTGCTGCCGTCGCTGTTCCAGGAGAGCCACTGGAGCGCCGGCATGGGCGTGGCCAGCCGCCATTCGACGCAAAAACAGGTGGCGCTGGCCATCGAACGCCTGGCCGACGGCGAACAGCGCACCTTTTTGTTCATCAACGTGGCCGCCCTGCACACGCCGAACCGCGCCTACCTGCCCGGCTGCCGCGCCGACAGTCTGGACAGCCACGCAGCAGCCCTGCGCTATGTGGACGGCGCGCTGGCGCCGCTGTTTGCCGCCTGCGCCGCGCGCGCGCCCACGTTCGCCATCCTCTGCTCGGACCACGGCAGCGCGTATGGCGAAGACGGCTACCGTGGCCACAGGGTGGCGCACGACAGCGTGTGGAACGTGCCGTATGCGCACTTCTTCATCGCGCCAGCCCCATAGACCTTACACCCGCATTCCCAGGAAACCCCACCGTGAACCCATACGTAGCAACGGACACCCTGGCGCAGCGCATGCGCCACACGCCCTACCAGGCGTATTCGTATTCCTATCCGCACAAGGCGGCCTACCGTGGCTTGCCGCAAGCGGCACCACTGGCGCCGCTGTGGGCGCGGCAGGACCGCTCCGCCCTCTTTGCCTACATCCACATCCCGTTTTGCGAGATGCGCTGCGGCTTCTGCAACCTGTTCGCCATGGCGCGACCCGGCGCCGACATGGTCGAGCGCTACGTGCAGCAGGTGCTGGTGCAGATGCGCGCCCTGGCCGGCGCGCTGGGCGAACGCCGATTTGCCCGTTTCGCGCTGGGCGGCGGCACGCCCACCTATCTGTCGCCGGCGCAGCTCGACACCCTGCTGTGCGGCGCGCGCGACATCCTCGGCATCGATTTGCAACGCACGCCGGCCGGCATCGAAGCGTCGCCGGAAACCATCACGGCCGAACGGCTTGCCGTGTGCCGCGCGCATGGCATCGACCGGGTTAGCCTTGGCATCCAGAGCTTTGCCGCCGGCGAAATGCGCGCGCTGGCCCGTCCGCAGCAGAATGCCACCGTGCAACACGCCATCGGCCTGATACGCGCAGCGGGCTTTCCCACGCTGAACCTGGACCTGATCTACGGCATCGCGGGCCAGACCATCGCCAGCCTGCTGGCCTCGATCGACAGCGCGCTGGCCTTCGCGCCCGAGGAGCTGTACCTGTACCCGCTGTACGTGCGCGAGCAGACGGGGCTCGGGAAAGTGGCGCGCCGCCAGGGCGCCGCCACGCTCAACCCCATCATGCTGGCGCGCGACGGCGACAGCCGCCTGGCCCTGTACGCGGCCGCGCGCGACCATCTGCGCGCGCGGGGCTACGTACAAGTCTCGATGCGCATGTTCCGCGCGCCGCATGCGCCGGAACAGGACGGTCCCTCGTACTGCTGCCAGAACGACGGCATGGTGGGACTGGGCGCGGGCGCCCGCTCGTACACGGCCAACCTGCATTATTCGAGCGAATACGCGGTGGCGCGCACGGAAACCATCGGCATCATCGAGCAATACCTGGCGCTCGACGAGGCGCGCTTCGCCCAAGCGGAACACGGCTATGTGCTCGACGCGGCGGAACAGCGGCGCCGTTACGTGATCCAGTCGCTGCTGACGGAGCCGGGCCTGGACCGCGACGCCTACACGGCCCGCTTCGGCACGGCGTGCGAGGACGACTTGCCGCAGCTGGCCGAGCTGCATGCGCTGGAACTGGTGCAGTACGACGGCGCGCTGCTGCGCCTGAACGACCGCGGCTACGCGTATGCCGACACCATCGGCCCGTGGCTGGCGTCCGATACGGTGCGCGCGCTGATGGCGGAAAGCGGCCAGGCGTGCTGACAGCGCCGCCCGGTTTCGCGCAGGCGGGAACGCTGTCCCTGCTGTACCGGGGCACGCTGGCCAGCTGCAATTACGCCTGCGGCTACTGTCCGTTCGCCAAGAAGCGCGACAGCCGCGCCGCACTGGCCCGCGACGCGCGCGAAGTGGCGCGGTTTGTCGACTGGGTGGCGCGCCAGGCGCGCCCCATCGGCATCCTGTTCACGCCGTGGGGCGAAGCGCTGGTCCGGCGCCACTACCGCGCGGCCATGCAGACACTGGCCGCTTTGCCGCACGTGCGCCAGGTGGCGCTGCAGACGAATCTGTCCGGCCCATTGAACTGGCTGGACGGCATGGATGGACGGGACAAGGTCGGCCTGTGGTGCACCTACCACCCGGACCAGACCACCGTGGCGCGCTTCCTCGAACGCTGCGCGCGCCTCGACGCCCTGGGCGTGCGCTATTCCGTCGGCGTGGTGGCCATGCAGGCGCACCTGGACGCCATCCGCGCCCTGCGCGCGGCCCTGCCGGCCCACGTCTACCTGTGGCTGAACGCGTATGACCGCCGTGGCCCCGGCTACTACAGCGCGGAAGACCTGGCCTGGCTCGACGCCATCGACCCATGGTTCGCGCAAAACCGCCGCCCGGCCCCGTCGCGCGGCAAGCCCTGCCTGGCGGGCGAGGCGTCGCTATCCGTCGACGGCGACGGCGAACTGGCGCGCTGCCACTTCGTGCCCGAGCGGCTGGGGAATTTATATACCGACGAACTAGCGGACATCCTGCGCGAAAAACCGTGCCCGCGCTTCAAGTGCGACTGCTATATCGGCTACGCGCAGCGCAAGGACTTGCCGTTCCAGTCCACGTTTGGCAACGGCGTACTGGCGCGCATCGCGCCTTTGCCACAGGCGTAAAAAAGCGCGGGCCAACAGCACCCGCGCTTTTGATCAGCCAGACAACGATGCGCTGATTACTGCGCCGCCACCTTGGCCGGTTCCGTATTCACGGCTGGCGTCATCTTCAGCGAACGGCTGAGGAAGCCCCAGCGGTCGGCCACTTCCTCGATCTGCTTGGCCGTCGGCTTGCCGGCGCCATGGCCCGCCTTGCTGTCGATGCGGATCAGCACGGGCGACGCGCCGCCTTGCGCCGCCTGGGCGGCGGCGGCGAACTTGAAGCTGTGCGCCGGCACGACGCGGTCGTCGTGGTCGGCCGTCGTGATCATGGTGGCCGGATAGCAGCCGCCCGCCTTCAGGTTGTGCAGCGGCGAGTATTTCACCAGCGCCTTGAACTGCTCGGCGTCGTCCGACGAACCATAGTCAGGCACCCAGCCCCAGCCCACGGTGAACTTGTGGAAGCGCAACATGTCGAGCACGCCCACCTGCGGAATCGCTGCCGCGAACAGGTCGGGACGCTGCGTCATGGCCGCGCCCACCAGCAGGCCGCCATTGCTGCCGCCGCCGATCGACAGTTTCGATGGCGACGTGACCTTGTTGGCCACCAGCCATTCGGCCGCGCCGATAAAGTCGTCGAACACGTTTTGCTTGTTCAGCTTGGTACCGGCCTGGTGCCAGGCTTCGCCGTATTCGCCGCCGCCGCGCAGGTTGGCCATCACGTAGACGCCGCCCATTTCCACCCAGGCCAGATTGGCCACGGAGAAGCTCGGCGTCAGCGAAATATTGAAACCGCCATAACCGTACAGGTAGGTCGGGTTCGTGCCATCCAGCTTCATGCCTTTTTTCGAGACGATGAACATCGGCACCTTGGTACCGTCGCGGCTGGTGAAGAATTGCTGGCGTGTTTCAAAGGCGTTCGGGTCGAAATCGACCTTCGGCTGGCGGTACACCGTGCTCTTGCCCGATTTCATGTCGTAGCGGTAAATGGTCGCTGGCGTCGTGAAGCTGGTAAACGAGTAGAACGTTTCCGTGTCACCACGCTTGCCGGCAAAGCCGCCCGCCGAACCGATGCCCGGCAAGGCCACTTCGCGCACCAGCTTGCCATTCAGGTCGACGATCTTGATTTGCGTTTGCGCATCTTTCAGGTAGTCGAGCACCAGCTGGTTGTTGATCAGGTTGACGGCCACGAGGGTTTCCTCGCTTTGCGGCACGATTTCCTTCCAGTCCGCAGGCGCGGGCTTGCGCGTGTCGATGGCGATCACGCGCGATTTCGGCGCCTTGTTGTCCGTCTTGAAGAAGAACACGGGGCCGTCGTTGTCGATGAACGAGTAGGAGGCATCGAACGCTTCCAGCAAGCCCACGACCTTGGCGTTCTTCTGGCGCAAGTCCTTGTAGAAGATGCGGTTCTTGCGTTCCGTGCCCTGCGTGGCCGTGATGATCAGGTAATTGCCGTCGTCGCTGACGGTGCTGCCGCCAAACGCCCATTCCTTCTGGTCGGGGCGGTCGAAGACCAGCACGTCATCGCTTTGCGGCGTGCCGATCTTGTGGAAATACAATTTCTGGAAGTAATTGATATCGGCCAGCTTGGTCGCCTCGTTCGGCGCGTCATAGCGGCTGTAGAAGAAGCCGGTATTGTCCTTGGTCCACGAAGCACCGGAGAACTTGGCCCACTTGATGTGGTCCGTCAAATCCTTGCCCGTCTCGATATCGCGCACTTTCCACTCGTTCCAGTCGGAACCGGAAGCGGCCGTCGCGTAGGCCAGGTATTTGCCGTTCGGGCTGATCGAGGTGCCGGCCAGCGCCACCGTGCCATCGGTGGACAGGGTGTTCGGGTCGAGCAGCAGGCGCGGCTCGTCCGTCAGTTTCTTCACCGTGTACAGCACGGCCTGGTTCTGCAAGCCATCGTTGCGGCTGTAGAAATAACGGCCGCCCTGCTTGGTCGGCGTAGAGAAACGCTCATAGTTCCACAGCTTGGTCAGGCGCTGCTTGATCGCTTCGCGCTCGGGGATGGTGCCCAGGTACGCTTGCGTCAGCTTGTTTTGCGCCGCGACCCACTCGCCCGTCTCGGCACTGTTGGCGTCTTCCAGCCAGCGGTAAGGATCGGCGATGGTGGTGCCGAAATAGCTGTCCTGCTGGTCGACCTTCTTGCTGACCGGATACGTCACGGCAGCGCCGTCGCCTGCCGGGCACGATGGCGTGGCGGCGCTTTGCGCCAGGGCATTGCCACCGAAGGCGGCCATCAAGCTGAATATGAGGGTTGCACTACGTAATTGCATGGGTTTTTGTCTCATTGTTGGATGTCGAGGAAAGCAGGCCGCTCAAGCACGGCTGCCCATGTTGACTTTCGCCAAGAGAAATCATAGCGCGGATTGCCACTTTTAATGCACAGTTATCCGGGCGCTTTACCGACTTTTGTTTGGGAAATTCCCGGCAACGACCATGATTTATCTCGCTTTCACCGAAATCGACAAACGGACGTTCATGCAAGCAACATTATCAAAAACAAAGTCGTTTCATCAAGCGGTCATAAATCTTCTTTACCATCGGCAACATGTTCATGGCCCGTCCAGCGGCCGTGCCGCCACGTAAGCCTATGCACACTCTCGCCCTCCCCGCCGCCACCTGCGCGCCCGCCGTCCCGCCGTCGAACGTGGCCTACCTGAAGCCGCCATCCACACCCATGAACATCGAAGGGACGGACGCCTTGCACGAGATCCTCGCCGGCCGCAAGCTCAGCGCCCTGTTCCAGCCCATCATCCACATGCAAAGTGGCGACATCATCGGTTATGAAGGCTTGATACGGGGCCCGTCCGACAGCCCCCTGCATGCGCCGATGAACCTGTTCAAGGTGGCGCGCGCGAATGACCTGACCCTGGAAGTCGAGCACCTGTGCCGCCAGGTCGTGCTCGAGCGCTTTGCCGAACTGCAGCTGCCCGGCAAGCTGTTCCTCAATGTCAGCCCCGAATGTCTGTTGTTGCGCAATGCGCGCCATGGCGAAACGCTGGAATACATCGAGCACATCGGCATCAATCCGGACCGGGTCATCATCGAGCTGACGGAAAACCAGCCCACCTACGACTACGAACTGATGCGCGAAGCGGTGCTGCATTACCGCAATATGGGTTTCCAGATCGCCATCGACGACCTCGGCGAAGGCTTTTCCAGCCTGCGCCTGTGGTCGGAACTGCGGCCCGAATACGTGAAGATCGACATGCACTTCATCCAGGGCATCAATCACGATCCCGTGAAACTGCAGTTCGTGCGCTCGATCCAGGAAATCGCGGAAAAATCGGGCACCCTGGTGATCGCCGAAGGCATCGAGGCGCAGACGGAACTGCTGGTCTTGCGCGACCTCGGCGTGGCGTTCGGCCAGGGCTACCACCTGGGCCGTCCGAATATGGTGCCGGCGCGCGCGCTGCCGGCCGAAGTGGTGCAGGCGCTGGGGCGCCATGGCGTGGCCGTGTATCCGCAGCGCAGCAACCTGGAGAAGAATGGCGCCAGCATCCGCAAGCTGCTGCACCGCGTGGCGGCCGTCTCGCCCGAGAAAAACAATAACGAGGTGTATGACATTTTCCTGAAAGACCCGAAGCTGATGATCATCCCCGTCGTCGACGCGGGCGTGCCGCTGGGCCTGATCAGCCGCTTCGAGATGATCGACCACTTCGCCCGCCCCTACCAGCGCGAACTGTACGGCAAGAAATCATGCAGCCTGTTCATGGATGCCACGCCCCTGATCGCCGACCACGAGACAAGCTTGCAGGAACTCAGCTACACCATGGTGCAATCGGATGCCCATCACCTGTTCAACGGTTTCATCATCACCGAGCACGGCCGCTATCTGGGCATGGGCACGGGACACGACCTGATGCGCGAAATCACGCAGATGCAGATCAACGCGGCGCGCTACGCCAATCCCCTCACGCAATTGCCCGGCAACGTGCCCATCAACGAGCACATCGACCGCCTGCTGCACAGCGGCAGCCGCTTCTGGGTCTGCTATTGCGACCTCGACCATTTCAAGCCCTTCAACGATGTGTACGGCTACCGCAAGGGCGACGACGTGATCCAGCTGACGGGAGAAATCCTCAGCGGCCATTGCGACCCGAACCGCGACTTCATCGGCCATATCGGCGGCGACGATTTCATGATCCTGTTCCAGAGCGAAGACTGGGAAACGCGCTGCCAGGCCATGCTGAACGATTTCGCGGCCGCCATCCTCGCCTACTACAGCACGGGCGACTGCGAACGGGGCGGCTACATCAGCGAAGACCGGCAAGGCAAGAAAGTGTTTTACTCCTTGATCAGCCTGTCGCTGGGCGTGATCAAGGTGGAAGCGCACCAGTACTACACGCACCATCAAATTGCCACGCAGGCGGCGGAAGCGAAGAAGCAGGCCAAGAAGATCCACGGCAACAGCCTGTTCCTGGACCGGCGCCAGGGCGCGGGCGTGGCGCGCATGGATGCGTAGCGAGCACTGGCAGTAAGCAGGCCGCTAGATACGCAGCAGTTCGCTGAACGCATTCGTACCGCAGGCATCGGGCGGAAAAGCCAGCGCGATGCGATCGCCAGCGCGCCGCGCCTGCACGCGGTAGTTGCCCACTGGCAGCTCCACGAACAGGCCGCCGTACGCCGTGTCCGGCTCCAGACCGCCGCCCGTCACATCCTCGCCGGCGCCGATGAAGACGCGGCCCGAAACGACGGCCAGATGCACGCTGGCATGCGGCGCGAGCAGTTCGGCGAGCAACTCGATCTCGTACGCGCCATCGCTGCCCAGATTGAAGAACGCCACCTGTCCCGCATTCACGGCCGCCAGTTCCGCGCCGGGCATGCTCCACCAGTCGCAGTCATCGGCCAGCTTGTGGCGCACGCCTGCGGGATCGAACACGCACACGGTGGCCGTGTCGGTCGACAGCGTGAACGTGCGGCCTGCCACGGCTGGCATCAGGCCAGCCGCGGCGCGGGGCCCAGCAGCGGCTGGCTGGCGACATACGCCTCGCCGGCCTCGGCATCCCACGGGAAGTGGCCGGCGCGCGACGGCCAGACGATTTGCTGCAAGGTAAAATCATTGCCCTGGTAATACCAGCGCGCATAGCCGACGTAGTCGCGGTATTGCGCCTCGGGCACGCGCACGAACGCGCAGGGATGGCCTTTCAGCAAGGCGTCCGTGGTGCAGGTGAAATCCGTGATGGCGCCGCTGCGCGCGGCATCGAGCGCCACGTCGAGTATCTGATGGGCCGTCGCCTGCGGCAAGCCCATGATCAGGAAGTCGGGCAAGCCGAAGCTATGGTAGACGCCGATCGTGAAACTGTAGCCGGGGCCTTCTTCATCGCCGCTGATATGCACGCAATGCCAGCCATGCGTGGCAATGTCATCGATGACTTTTTGCTCTGATGCATCTTCGCCTGCCTGCCTGACCATCGTCCACCTTTCACTGTACTGTATCGCAATCCATGCCCCGCGCACCGCGCTCACTTGACACGACGGACATACTGAGCGGCAATTATCGCATGGCTGCGGCAGCGCCGCATCAGGCGTGCGGTGGCGCCGGCAAGACGTGCGCCTGGCGCCATTGCCGCGTCAATTCCTGCGCCGCCTGCAAGGCTTCGGGCGCCAGCTTGCCGGCGCTGGCTTCGCGGGCGCTGCCGGCCGCGCCGTCGCCGCCTTCGGCCGCCAGCTCCAGCCACATGTAGGCGCGCACGGGGTCCTTGCCCACGCCGCGGCCGCTGTTATACATGCCGCCCAGGTTGTACTGGGCCAGTGCATGGCCTTGCTCGGCCGCGCGCGCATACCAGTGCACGGCCAGGCCATCGTCCTGCGGCACACCGTGGCCATTCGCGTACATGACGCCCAGGTTGTTTTGCGCGCTGGCATCGCCCTGCTCGGCGGCCGTGCGGTACCAGCGCACGGCGCAGACCTCGTCGCGGGCCACGCCGTGGCCGTTGGCATACATCACGCCCAGGTTGAACTGGGCGTTCGACGCACCCTGGGCCGCCGCCCTCGCATACCAGTCGAGCGCCTGGCGCAAGTCGCGGACGATGCCGCGCCCTCCCGCATACATGCCGCCCAGGTTGTATTGCGCCATGCAGTGCCCTTGCAAGGCGGCGCGGCGGTACCAGCCGACGGCGCGCGCCTCGTCCTTGTCCACGCCCTGCCCGCGCGCCAGCATCAGGCCCACGTTGAACTGGGCGTCGGCATCGTCCTGCTCGGCCGCGCGCTGCAGCCACGCATACGCGCGCAGCTGGTCGGGCGCCACGCCCAGGCCCTGCGCATACGCCACACCGAGTTGCCGTTGCGCCACGGCCAAGCCCTGCGCAGCCGCCTGGCGGAACCAGGCCAGCGCCTGCGCATCGCTTTGCGCCACGCCCTGGCCCCGCTTGTAGACGAGGCCCAGGTTCAGCTGTGCCTGGGCATCGCCCTGCAAGGCGGCCTTGCGGAACCAGGCCAGGGCCAGCGCATCGTTCTTTTTCGCGCCCAGCCCCTGCGCATACGCTTCGCCCAGCAGCGATTGCGCGCTGGCCACGCCCTGCTCGGACGCGCGGTAGAACCAGGCCAGGGCCAGCTCGTCGCTTTGCAGCACGCCGCGTCCCTTGCGGTACATCTGCCCCAGGTTCTGTTGGGCCGAGGCATCGCCCTGGGCCGCCGCGCGGCGGAACCACAGCACGGCCTCTTCGTCGCTCTGCGCCACGCCACGACCGTGGTAATACAGGGCGCCCAGGTGATTCTGCGCGAAAGCCAGGCCCTGCAGCGCCGCCAGGCGCAGCCAGACAAACGCGCGCGCGTCGTCATGCACGACGCCTTCGCCCTTCTTGTACATCAAGCCCAGATTGAACTGGGCATAGGCATTGCCCTGCTCGGCCGCCGTGCGAAACCAGATATACGCCTGGTGGCTGTCTCTGGCAGTATGGTGCTTGTCCATGTGCGCCCCCATCCACATTGCGCTTGCCGGCAGCGCGCGCAAAACGGCGGCCCAGGGCGGCGAAATCGTGTGTGTTGCCTAAATTTTAAATTCGATGCGGGCGAAGGGCTTGAGCGAACTCAAAGAAAATAACAAAATTATATCGTTTTGATGAGTCCGCTTTTGGGCAAGCGCGATGGCATTGACGCTACGCGTCTTCCGCGTCTTGCTGGCCGAAAATGTCTCGTTGAAGGATCGTGCCCGTCTGGGCTGCGCGCCAGGGCGGCGCGCGGCCGTCAGCGGCGCGACGGGTGTTTCTGCAGGAATTGCGGCACTTTCGCGGCCGCCAGCTTGTTCAGCGACACGAGCAGGTCCGCATCGACATCGGCGATGCCGTAGTTGCTGCGCAAATGGCGGCCGATATGGATCAGCACTTGCGCCGCCACTTCCGCATCGGACTCGGCCCTGTGGGCCGCGCTCTTGAAAGCGATGCCCAGCTGGCTGGACAGCAGCCCCAGCTTGTAGCTGGACATGCCGGGAAACACGCGGCGCGACAGTTTCAGCGAGCACACGAGCGACTGGTGCGCGGGCGCCAGGTTCAAGCGGGCGCTTTCCGCGCGCAAAAACTTTTCGTCGAAGCTGGCATTGTGCGCCGACAGGGCGTCGCTGCCGATGAAGTCGAGCAATTGCGGCACCACGTCGGCCACGGGCGGCGCCTTGTCCACCATCGCCTGCGTGATGCCCGTCAAGCCCGTGATGAACGAGGGAATGCGCGCATTGCAGTTGATCAGGGTCACGTAGCGGTCCGTGATCTGCCCGCCCTCGATGCGCAGCGCCGCCACTTCCGTGATGCGGTCGCCCATGTCGGGCGACAGACCGGTCGTCTCGAAGTCGATCATGACGATCGGTTTGTCAAACACATTCATGGAGCGCTCTTTCGTGGGTACGGCCAAGGGGTACGACTAGGATATCGATAAAATGCCCAGGGCAAGGGGCGGCAACGCCGCCATGGGCATTGTATCAGCCGAACTTGCGCACGGCGTCCAGCGCCAATCCCGCACCGATGCTGCCGAACAGGTCGCCTTCGACCTTGCGCGCCGCCGGCACCAGGGCCGCGATCTTTTCGCGCAGCAGGCGCACGCCGCTCGAGCCGCCCGTGAAGAACACCGTGTCGACGGCTTCCGGCGCCACGCCCGCGTCGCGCAGCAGGCGCAGCACGGTTTCTTCCACGGAACCGCACAGGTGGCCGATGGCTTCGTCGAACTGCGCACGTTTCAGCAACAGGCTTTGCGCGGGCGACAAACGGTCCAGCTCCAGCTGCACTTCGGCCGCGTCGGACAGGGCAATCTTGCCTTCTTCCACTTTCATGGCCAGCCAGTGGCCGGCCCGTTCGTCGATCAGCTTTTGCAGGCGGCCCATCTTGTCTTGCTCACGCGCATCACGGCAGACGTCGGCCAGCTGCACCCAGATCTTCTTCGTGTACGCGAGGTTGATCGTGTGCCAGGTGGCCAGGTTGAAATAATAGCTCGATGGCACTTCGCTATTGTTGTGCAGGCGGCTGCCATAGCCCAGCAGCGGCATGACGGACGACAGGCTCAGGTATTTATCGAAGTCCGTGCCGCCGATGTGCACGCCGCCGGTGGCGAGGATGTCGTCGCGGCGCTCGGCCTTCTTCGCCCGGTCGGGCGACAGGCGCACCAGCGAAAAGTCGGACGTGCCGCCGCCGATGTCGGCGATCAGCACCAGCTCTTCCCTGGCGATCTGCGACTCGTAGTCGAAGGCGGCGGCGATCGGCTCGAACTGGAAGGCCACATCCTTGAAGCCGACGGAACGGGCCACTTCGGCCAGGGTGTCCTGCGCCAGCTGGTCGGCCTGGGCATTGTCGTCGATAAAGAAGACGGGACGGCCGAACACGGCGGACGAGAATTCGCGGCCGGCCGACTGTTCGGCGCGGCGCTTCACTTCACCGATGAATTGCGCCAGCAACATGCGGAACGGCAGCGCGCGGCCGCCCACTTCCGTCTGGCCGTCGATGAGGCTGGTGCCCAGCAAGCTCTTGAGCGAACGCATCAGGCGGCCCTCGTAGCCGGCCAGATAACCGGCCAGCGCGGCGCGGCCAAAACTGACTTCCTCGTCTTCCGCATTGAAGAAGACGACGGATGGCAAGGTCGTCTTGCCATCTTCCAGGCCGAGCATGGTGCTCTGCCCTGGACGTGCCCAACCTACCGTGGAATTTGACGTGCCGAAATCGACGCCGCAAGCATTGGCCATGTCGACCCTTCCCTGAATAAAGGGGCGTTATGTTATCAGAACGGGCGCCATTGCACCAGAAAAATACGTCCGGCACGGCCAAGACAACAAGCTTGCTCTGCATCAAATACCCGCGGCGCGCAAAAGCTACTCTTGGGAAATTGACGCCGAGCAATTCGGCCAGCTCCCGGAGACCCATCGTGCCCCTCGTCCGCCTGCCCCATCCACTCCTGCCAGCTGGCTTGCTGGCTGCCGTCCTCATTGTCCTGGCTGGCTGCGGCGGCGGTGGCGGCGATGCCCAGGCAGGCGCCGGCTGCTCGCTGCACGGCACGGCCGGCTGCGGCGGCAGCCCGCCGCCGCCCATCGTGCCGCCCGTGACGCCGCCCGTCACCCCGCCGGTGACGCCCCCCGTCACGCCGCCCGAACCGGCCAGTCTGGCCAGCGCCGTCACGCTCGTCTTTTCCAGCACAGAACTGGCCTCGGCCGGCCTGGCCGGCAGCGAGGTGGCCGTCACAGCCCTCGTCAAGGATGGCGCCAACCTGGCCTTGCCGAACGCAAAGATATCGTTCAGCGCCGATGCCGGCATCCTTGGCAACGTCGATGCCGTGACGGACAAGAATGGCCGGGCACGCGCCCTGCTGGGCACGGGCGGCGCGAATGCCAACCGCAGCATCACGGTGACGGCCACAGTCGGGCCGCGCACGGGCAGCGGCACGGTGGCCGTCACCGGCAGCACGCTCGAACTGCAGGGACCGGCATCCCTGATGCTGGGCCAGGGCAGCGACCTGACCGTCACCGTGCGCGACTCGGCGCGCAAGCCCGTGGCCGGCGCCGCCATCGCTTACAGCACGGGCGCCGGCAACAGCGTGCGCGTCAAGGGGGACGGCGCGGCGCTCAGCAATGCGCAAGGCCAGCTGGTGCTGCGGCTGAGCGCTGGCAGCCTGGGCAAGGATACCGTCTCCGTCAGCGCGCTGGGCGCCGCCGCCACGCAGGCGTATGCCGTGGCCGGCAGCGACCTGCGCCTGAGCCCGGCCGTGGGCCAGGATGCGGGCGGCGCCGACGTCCTGCCGGAAGTGGCGACATTGGCCTGCCAGCCCATCGATGCGCGCTATGAGAAGGCGGGCGTGGCGCAGTCCGGCAGCGCCAGCCTGTCCACCTCGCGCGGCAGCCTGTTCAGTGACAGTGTTTGCGGCCAGGCGCTGCCGGCCAGCCTGATCTTCAACAATGGCAACTTGCCGCGCAGCTATATCCAGTCCGCGCATGCGGGCGTGGCCACCGTCACGGCGGCCGTGGCGGGCGGCCCGACGGCGCAGACGCGGCTCGAATTCGTCGCGCCGCTGAGCGGCGCCAGCAAGCTCGCCGTGCAGGCCGAGCCGGCCGTCCTGCGTGCCAATCCCGGCAATGGCGCGCCTGCCGACAACGTCAGCGTCATCAGTGCCGTCGTGCGCGATGGCGCGGCGAACAACCTGGTCAAGAACGCGCCCGTCGTGTTTACCATCTTAAGCGACCCCAGCGGCGGCCACCTGCGGCAAACGGGCCGGGTCTTCAGCGGCAGCGACGGCCTGGCGCGCAGCGTGTATGTGGCCGGCCCGGCCGACAGCGGACGCGACGGCGTAGTGCTGCAGGCCCGCATCGAGGGTGCCGCGCAGGCCGCGGCCACAGGCCTCGTGCGCCTGACGGTGGCCAGGCAGGCGCTGTCGATCAAGCTGGGCACGGGCAACCTGGTGCGCGAACACTCGGCCAGCGTGCTGCAGAAGGAATTCGCCGTCTTTGTTTCCGACAGCGCCGGCAATGCCGTCTCCGGCGTGGCCATCACGGCCGCCGCCTGGCCCAGCCGCTATGCCAAGGGCTATTATGTGTGGCAGGCGGACAAGCCCGAGTTCCCCGACACGGGCGTGTGGCGCCTGGCCCTGCCCCATTACAGCTGCGCCAACGAGGATGTCTTGCGCAACGGCATCTATGACGCCGCCTACGACCGCAATGGCAATGGCGTGCTCGATCCGGGCATCCCGCTGACCGTCAGCGCCAGCGGCCTGAGCGATGCACTGGGCATGGCCACCGTCACCGTCAGCTATCCGCGCAATTACGGTTCCTGGGTGCAACTGACCCTCACCGTCAGGGGCACGGTCAGCGGCACGGAAGCGAGCGCCACGGCGGAATTGCCGCTGGCGACCGTGGCCAGGGATTTCAGCGAGCGCCGCGTGGCGCCGCCAGGACAGACCAGCCCGTATGGCAGCGGCGCTTGCGACAGCGCCGATTAGGGGCTGGCGGCGGCCATATCCCTTGCCAATCAGTCATATTTTTTGCAACATGAATAAGAAAACAGTCTTGCCATAAGGCAATCTTTTACGCTATGCTCAGCTTTCCCGTCCTGGCCGCCACAAGCGGCCGGGCCTGCAGGAATACTTTGAGACAGGTTGCTTGCCAGACCGCTATGCGAAAAAAGAATACTGTAGCCAGGAACCCCGGCGCGGCCCCCGTCACTCGCAACGTGCCCGGTGCCGGAAGGCGCGTCACCTCGTATGACGTGGCCCTGCTGGCCGGCGTCTCGCAGTCGGCCGTGTCGCGTTGCTTCAAACCGGGCGCCAGCGTCTCGCCCGCCACGCACGCCAAGGTCATGCAGGCGGCCATCACCCTCGACTACATTCCCAACGCGGCCGCGCGCAGCCTGATCACGCGCCGCTCGAACCTGGTGGCGGTCATCACTTCCAACCTGGCCAACCTCTACTATCCGCAAGTGCTGTCCGAGCTGAGCCAGCAAATCGCGCGCCTGGGCAAGCGCCTGCTGCTGTTTACCCTGGAGCGCGAGGCCGACATCGGCAAGGTCCTCGGCGACGTCTGGCAATACCAGGTCGACGGCGCCGTCGTGGCCGCCAGCCTGTCGGACGAGCAGCTGGTCGAGTTCGGCCGCCGCGACGTGCCGCTGGTGCTGTTCAACCGCAGCCCGCGCGAGCACGCCGTACATGCCGTGCTGTGCGACCGGGCCGAGGCGGCGCGCCTGCTCGTGTCGCGCCTGGCCGAGGCGGGCCACCGCCAGTTCGCCATCATCGACGGCCCCGGCGATTCGGCCGTGGCGCAGGAACGCAAGGCCGGCGTGCTGGACCGCCTGCTGAGCCTGGGCTTGCCCGCCCCCATCGTCGTCAGCGGCAACTACGACTACGCCAGCGGCGGGCGCGGCTTGCGCAAGGTCATCGACCGCTTGGGCCGCGTGCCCGATGCCGTCATTTGCGGCAACGACATCATGGCCATCGGCTGCCTGGACACGGCGCGCCACCAGATGGGCATCCAGGTGCCGCTGCAGATGTCCGTGGCCGGCTTCGACGCGCTGGAAGCATCCGGCTGGCTCAGCTATGACATCACCACCTTGCGCCAGCCCGTGCAAAAGATGGCCGCCGACGCCGTCGCCATGCTGGGCGAACTGATGGAGCGGCGCGGCGGCCTCGCCGAGCGGCGCCGCTATTGCTCGTATCTGGTGGAAGGCAGTACGGCACGGCTGACTTGCGAGCCGGCCTACATGGCACAGCGCCTCGGCATGATGGCCGCCGCCTAGAACGCCTGAGAAAACGCCTGTGGCGTTGTTGCCGGGTCTACGCTGGTCTTGCGCCGTACTCGCGTACTGTCGTCGGGGCGGCGCCCCGCCCGGGCATTTTTCAGCCGTCCTCGTTCTCGGAGGCATAAAAAAACCTCGCACGAATGCGAGGTTTTTTCACTTCCACCACCAAACAATCAACCGAAGATCTTGCCCTTCAGCATGTTCAAACCCTGGCTGACGAGGTCATTGCCTTCCGGTACCTGGCCATCCGGCGTCAGCTTGTCGATCAGCTGCGGCAGCAGGGCCGCCAGGCCGCCGAGGGCGGCGTCCGGGGCGACGCCGGCTTTTTCCGCGATTTGCGTGACCGTGTCGCTGCCCAGTGCATCCTTGATCTGTTCGCCGGACACGGGCGCGTTCGCGCCGGTGCCGATCCAGCTGGCCACTTGATCGCCGAGGCCGCTTTCCTGGAATTTCTGCAGCAGGCCGGGCAAGCCGCCATGCTGGTTGACCAGGTCCATCACGCTACCCAGCAGTCCCGATTGCGCGTCGCCATCCGTGCCCTTATTGCCCAAAGCGCTCATCGCCTGTCCTGCAAGTTGATCTAGCAAACTCATCGTATTCTCCTGAACGCTATCCATTAGTGCCGCGTGATTGCGGCATTCGTCAAGGCCGGCACTCATTCTCCGACACACACAACCATTATACTATGAATAATAAAAATGCCATAATTACAATTTAACAGGAAGCCAAAAACAGGCTCGACTACAAGTTCGCCCACCTCCATCATATTTACTTCGGCACAACTTGCAAGCGTAAATTGACGGTTCACAAAAACGTGTAGAATTAATTTTCCTACTTACTGAGGAGTATCAAGAGATGAACATCAATAAAGCGGTAGACAAGGCCTACGAGAAAAAGACGTTCAAGGAAATCGCCGATGCGCCCGTCGATGCGCTGCAAGGCGTGAGCGAGAAGGATGCGGAGCTGCTCAAGCAGGCCTTCAATATCAAGACCGTGCGCGACCTGGCGAACCTGAAATACTCGAAATGGGCGCGCGCCATCGTCACCCTCGCCGATACGGAAGAATAAGACAGGGACATGCCCGAGGCATACCCGTCAGCACAGCCCGCCTCCGTCGGCGGGCTTTTTCATTTTGGCGCGCCAGCGGCTGGCAAGCCGATAGCCACGCGGAGGCGCGCTTGGCGACCCCATTGACGCTGCCCGGCATCTGCTGGCCATTGCAGGCGAGCACGGGCCATCTCGCCATGACGACACAGCACATCACGGGCCACTTCCGCGCCGGCGCGGGCCTGGACGCCATCGTCCTGTGCGATGTGCAACCCGCCGGCAAGTTTCGCAACGGCGCGGCGCGCCACTGGTGCCGCACCCATCAATGCTACTGGGGCACGCGGGCAGACGTCGACGGCTTGCAGGCGACGCGGCAGCTGCGCTGCCGCCAGCACGCCAGCCCCATGGGCTATGTGCTGTATCCGGAACTGTTCGACACCAGCCAGTTTCACGCCATCACCGTGCGCCAGGCTGCGACAGGCCTGCTGCAGCTGCGCGCCCGCGCCGATGCCGGCGGCGCCCTGTTCAGCCGCGACGTGCCGGCCCTGGCCATCGATTGCCGCACCCTGCCCGGCCTGTTTCACCCCGACATCGTGCAGCTGAACATCACGCCGCCGGCCGCGCACGCCTTCGCCGCCGCGCTGCAAGCCGGCGTGCCGCTCGGCTGCAGCGACTGCGCCCGCTGCGGCCACCCGCACCTGGACCTGGGCGATTTCGCGCTGGCGCCGCACCGCCGCCATACGTGCGGCCACTGCGGCCACGACGCCACGCACAGCCCCGGCGCCATCGTTTCGACGCCCCTGTGGCGCTTGCGCGAATACGCCAGACGCGCGCCCGCACGCATCGCGCAATGCTTCTGAAGGTGCGCTTGGCCACAGTCAGGGCTGGCGCCAGCGCGTAGACTGGCCGCATCACCACCACGAGGACAGCCCCATGCCACACGCGCAACACCAGGACGAGGACGGCCAGTCAGGCGACGCAGGCGATTTGTCCGATCTGCTCAGCGAATTGCGCATCCTCCTGCCCGGTGCGCAGATGCTGACGGCCTTCCTCATCATCCTGCCATTCAATGGCGGCTTCGCCAAGATCGTGCAGGCGGAAAAGATCGTCTTCCTGCTGACGTTTTTCCTTTCCATGACCAGCCTGGTGCTGCTCAGCGCGCCAGCCATCCAGCACCGCGTGATGCGCCCGCTGCAAGACCGCGAACGCTTCAAGCGCGTGGCCGACCGCATCATGATGGCCGGGGCGTTGTCGCTGGCGCTGGCGTTTATCCTGGGCACGAACCTGGTGATCTCGGAAGTCTTCGGCCACATCGCCGGCATCGTCGCCTGCGCGCTGATGGGTTCACTCATCCTCTGCATGTGGTGGTGGCTGCCCCTGCATTTGAAGCACGCCAGGAAAATCTAGGCGGCTACGCCCGCCTGTTCCAGCAAGGTTGCGCGGAAAATTCCCACCAGCGGGCGCAGGTTGACCTTGTGCCAGGCCAGCCACAGCGGCGTGCGATAGCTGAACCATGGCAAGGCGCGCACGACGACGCCGGCCGGCGCGTGCTGGCGCAGGCTGTGCTGGATCATGGCCATGCCCAGCCCGGCCGCCACCAGCCCCAGCGCCGTCAGCGGTTCCGTCGCTTCCAGGCGGATATCGGGCGTGAAGCCGGCGCGCGCGCAGGCGGCGACGAAATTATCGTGTTTCAACGCGCTTTCCTTGTGCAGCACGGCAATCCATTCCTGGCCCGCCAGGTCGGCGGGGCTCAGCTCGGCCTTGGCCGCCAGCGGATGCGTCTCCGGCAAGGCCAGCAGCATGGGGTCGCTCAGCACCTGCGCGCAATCGAGGTCGGGGTCGTTCGGCAGCGGCGGTTCGCACAGCAGGGCGATGTCGAGGCTGCGCTGGCGCAAGCCTTCGATCTGCTCGGCCGAATGCAGGTTGTACAGGGAGATGTGCACTTGCGGCCGCGTGGCGCGCAAGGCGCGCAGGCCGTCCGGCAAGACGCCCGCATGCATGGCGTTCTCGATATAGCCGATGCACAGGCCCCCTTCATCGCCGCGCCCCAGCCGCTTCGCCAGCGCTTCCAGGCGGTTGCCATGGGTAATGAAGGCGCGCGCTTCGGCCAGGAAGGTGTGGCCGTCGCGCGTCAAACGGATGCGCTGGGCGCTGCGCTCGAACAGGGTCAGGCCCAGCTTGTCTTCGAGCTGGGCGATCTGCCGGCTCAGCGGGGATTGGGAAATATGCAGGCGCTCGGCGGCGCGCCCCACGTGTTCTTCCTCGGCGACGGCGATGAAGTATTGCAACTGGCGTATATCAAGCATATCAGACCTTATAGGACTCAAGTTACGCCAATTATGTCTTGGACAGGCTTAACTTGTCCAGCTATTCTGTCTCTACTCCTCCACACATTGAAAGAAAACACCATGACAATCAAACACTTACTGACAGGCAAACTGGGTTTCGGCACGGCGCCGCTGGGCAATATGTTCCGCAACATTCCTGAAGCCGAGGCGCTGGCCACCGTCGACGCGGCCTGGGACAGCGGCATCCGCTACTTCGACACGGCCCCGTTCTACGGCGCCGGCCTGGCCGAACTGCGCCTGAGCGCGGCCCTGAAACAGCGCCGCCGCGACGATTATGTCTTGAGCACCAAGGTCGGCCGCCTCATCCTCGACGAACTGGAAGACCCGGCTGCCCGCGAACTGGGCGAAAAAGGCGGCTTGTTCGAATTCGGCCGCAAGAACAAGATCGTCGACGATTACTCGGCCGACGCCACCCTGCGCTCGATCGAAGACAGCTTGAAGCGCCTGGACACGGATCGCCTCGACATCGTCTGGGTGCACGACATCGCGCAGGATTTCCACGGCGACAACTGGCTGGCGCAGTTCGAGATTGCCCGCACGGGCGCCTTCCGCGCGCTGACCCGCTTGCGCGAAGAAGGCGTGATCAAGGCCTGGGGCGTGGGCGTGAACAAGGTGGAACCGCTGGAACTGACCCTGGGCCTGGCCGAAGCACAGCCCGACGCCTTCCTGCTGGCCGGGCGCTACACCCTGCTCGACCATGAACGGGCGCTGCAGCGTCTGATGCCGGCCGCGGCAGCGCAAAACGTCGACATCGTCGTCGGCGGCCCCTACAGTTCGGGCATCCTGGCCGGCGGCGCGCATTTCGAATACCAGAAGGCCTCGCCCGCGATCATCGCCAAAGTGGAACGTATCAAGGCCATCGCCGCGCGCCATGGCGTCAGCGTGAAGGCGGCCGCCCTGCAATTCTCGCTGGCCAACCCGGCCGTGGCCGCCGTGATCCCCGGCGCCAGCCGCCCGGAACGCCTGGCCGAAGACCTGGCGGCATTGACCAGCGTCATCCCCGCCGCCTTCTGGCAGGACATGCGCGCCGAACAGCTGGTGTCGGCCTTCGCCCCGCTGCCAGGCGACGCCATCTAATTAATATAGACACAAGGAACTCAGCATGGCACATACCACCACCTCGATCGACATTGCCGCCACGCCGGCGCAAGTATGGCAACTGATAGGCGGCTTCAATTCGCTGCCCGACTGGCTGCCCTACATTCCCAGCAGCACCCTCAGTGAGGGTGGCCGCATCCGCCACCTGGCCAACCCGGCCGGCGACGTCATCGTCGAGCAGCTGGAAGCGTACGACAATGCGGCGCGCAGCTACAGCTATTCCATCCTGCAGGCGCCGTTTCCCGCCAGCGATTACTTATCGACCTTGCAAGTGGAAGCACTTGCCGGCGGCGATGGCGCCAGGGTCACCTGGTCGGGCCGCTTTACGCCCGTCGGCGTGAGCGAGCAGGAAGTGACGGAGCTGTTCCACGGCATTTATGCGGCCGGCCTGGAAGCGCTGCAGCAATCGTTGCGCAAGTCATCCGGCAACTAGCGGCAATTCCGCCACAGAGCGACTTTCTTCACCGCCTCTGTGGCGGAATCCGGCGTTTTCCGTGTTATCGTTAACAACAAGGACAAGCGATAGCGTGTGCAGTGCAGCATATTTTGGCCGGCCGCCGGCAGAACTTGCCCGAATCTTTTACAATATTGTCTGTGGGCAGCTATTCCAGCCCGAAATGCCGGGCGGTTTCCTGCTCCTTGCCTTTCTTCACTTCGCATCCGGTGGCGCATTGCCATCCCTGCGGCTGAGCCACAGCACGCTACTTCACCCGGTTCCACCGTTACCCTACCAATAAGAACATGCACGCATCCGTAGATCCCCTGATTCCGCGCGTCACCGCGCCTTTTGGCGCTGGTTACGCCGACCTGGCCCTGGCCATCGGCGGCCTCGCCATCGGCACGGGCGAATTCGCCTCCATGAGCATCCTGCCCGTGGTGGCCGACGACCTGGGCACCACCTTGCCGCAGATGAGCCACATGATCAGCGCCTATGCGCTGGGCGTGGTCATCGGCGCGCCCCTGATCACGATCTTCCTGGCGCGCATGCCGCGCCGGCTGATGCTGATCTGTCTGATGCTGATGTTCGCTGGCGGCAACTTGCTTAGCGCCATCGCGCCCAACTACGGCTTGCTGGTCGTTGCCCGTTTCGTTGCCGGCATCCCGCACGGCGCCTATTTCGGCGTGGCGGCGCTGGTGGCGGCCGCGCTGGCCGAACCGGACAAGCGGGGCCAGGCCGTCGCGCGCGTCCTGATGGGCTTGACCGTGGCAAATATCTTCGGCGTGCCGCTGGCCACCTACATCGGCCAGACCCTGGGCTGGCGCTCGGCCTTTTTGCTGGTCGCCGCGCTGGGCCTGCTGACCATGCTGATGGTGCGCATCTTCGTGCCCATGGTCGCCGCCGGCGACTCGAGCCCGCGCCGCGAACTGGGCGTGTTCCGCCGCCTGCAAGTGTGGCTGACCCTGCTGATGGTGGCGATCGGCTTCGGCGGCATGTTCGCCGTCTACACCTTCATCACGCCAACCTTGCTGGAAATCACGAAAGTCTCGCCCCTCGTCATTTCCATCTTGCTGGCCATCATCGGTATCGGCATGACGGTGGGTAATCTGATCGGCGGCTGGCTGGCCGACCGCTCGCGCCTGTGGACTATCTTCGGCGTGCTGCTGTGGAACGTGGCCGCGCTGGCCGCCTTCACCTATACCAGCAGCAATGTGTGGTTGACGGCGATCAACCTGTTCGCCATCGGCGCCGGCATCGCCGTCGCCCCGGCCGTGCAGACGCGCTTGATGGACGTGGCCGGCGACGCGCAAACCGTGGCCGCCGCCCTCAACCATTCCGCCTTCAACATCGCCAACGCACTGGGCGCCTGGGCCGGCGGCATCGCCATCGCCATGGGCATGGGCTTGCGCTCGACCGGCTGGGTCGGCGCCATGCTGGCCTGCGGCGGCATCGTCGTGCTCGGCATTTCCGTGCTGGTGGAAAATCGCAGCCGCAACCTGGGCGGCGTACAGCCGGCCTGATGAGTTAAGCGGGCGGCGGCCTGATCAGGCTGCCGCACATTTGCCTGCGGCTAGGTGGCCAGGGCAAACGCCACCGCCGCCTCGCAATGAATGGCCGTCGTATTAAATAGCGGCACATCCACATCGCCCTGCCGGATCAGCAGCGGTATCTCCGTGCATCCCAGTATCACGCCCTGCGCGCCCTGCAGCCGCAATTTCTCGATGACGTCCAGGAAGATTTTCCGGCTGGCGTCGGTAAAGATATTCTGCACCAGTTCCGTGTAGATAATGTCGTGGAGGATGTCCTGGTCGGCCGCATCGGGCGTCACCGTGGCGATGCCCAGCTGCTCCAGCGCCTGGTGATAGAAACTGCCTGCCATCGTCTGCTTGACACCCAGCAAGCCCACCGTGCGCAGGCCCGACAGTCGCACCGTTTTCGCCGTTTCCTCGACGATGCTGATGAACGGCAAGCCGATCCGCGGCACGATGGCCGGCGCAAAGCGGTGTGCGCCATTCGCGCACAGCAGGAAGAAATCCGCGCCCATGCCTTGCAGGCGCCGTCCTTCGCCAATCAGGAATTGCTCGATGGCGTGGGAGTCCGCTTGCGCCGCATGCGCGACGAAATCGGCCTGGTCGATACTGACCAGCAGGATGCGGGCGCTGTGCGCGGGCCCGATGCGCGCCACCAGCATTTCATTGATGAGCCGGTAGTATTCCAGTGTCGAGGCCCAGCCGATGCCGCCGATGAGCCCTATCGTCTTGTCTTGCACCTTGTTTCCCCTGCGAGATGAGTTGCGAAAATTATACGGCGGCCAGCGCCGGTCATGCGCTGCCCATCAAGCGTCCAGCCACAGGAACAAGGCCTTGTCCGGCGTGGCGCACTGCTGCCATTTCGATTGCAATTCCAGCAGGAATCCGGCCAGGTCGACGGGATTGACCTCCAGGCCGGCCCACGGCGCGGTCTGCGCCCATGCCACGGCGATATCGGCCAGGTTGTCGGCCGTCATCCGCTCGAACGCCAGCGCAATCGCGGCGTTGAACACGTAAAGTTCGCGTCCCGGGATAGGCACCTGCCGGATGGCAGGTGCCGCCGAGCGGGTCAGCAATTGCCCCAGCGACGCAAAATCGAGTTCGCCGGGCAAGGTGATGCCGGTGACGGGAAAAGAATCGCAGGCGTCCTCCCAGCTGGCACATGCGCGCATCCCGGCGTGGGAACAGACAAAGATATCGATTTTTTTCATGTTGCAGTCATGCGGCACGATCACGTGCCGGTTGCGTCATGCCGGTCCGACGTCTCGCGGCGATATGCGCGTGCAAAGGCGGCCAGGCTCTCCGCCTGCGCCCACAGGCTGGCGATATAGTGAAACTCCTCCTCGAACGGCTGCTCGAAGTTCTGTACGTCCGTCGCATACTCGCAATTGCGGCTCAGCATGACCAGCCAGTCGGGATAGCCCAGCGCCGGATACAAGCGGGTCAATATGGCATCGAGCGACTGCACGCTTTCCCGGCCCGCCAGGTAGGCGGCGCGCAGTTCGGCGATGTATTTACCCGCCAGAAATTGCGCGTTCAGCCGCCCGGCGCCCCGGTAGCGCTCGATGATCACCTCCGCCAGCGGCAGCACTTCGTCGGCCCCCCTTGCGCTGGCCAGCAGCACGATTTCCAGGTCCTCGCCTTCCTGGTCCAGGCCCAGACGCTCCACGGCCCAGTCCACGCAGCGGTCAGCCTGGGCAAAGCCCATGCTGAGCTGGAAAGCGGCAATTTCAAGTTCTGTCAGTTGTTCCATGTTTTTTCATTCGAGTGCAGTGACGGCCATGCCGAGTCCGGCCTTACGCGAGATTCAGCATCTTTTGCAACACCGCATCGAGCTCATAGAAGTCCACGGGCTTGGTCAGGTGCAAGTCAAACCCCGCGTCGGAGGCCATCTTGCGGTCCTTGTCCTGGCCCCAGCCTGTCACGGCGACGAGGATGGCATCTCGACCGCACGGCTGGGAGCGCAGCAGGCGCGCCACCTCGTAGCCATTCATGTGCGGCAGGCCGATGTCGAGCAGGATGACTTGCGGCAGAAACGTTTGCGCGGCCGCCATGCCGGCCGCGCCGTCGTAAGCCGTCTGCACTGCGTAGCCGAGGATGTCGAGCGCCAGCGCCAGGCTTTCGGCGGCGTCGGCGCTGTCGTCGATGACGAGTACCTTGCCTTCGCGCGTGCCGGCCAGCAGGCGCCGGTCGACAGGGGGCGGCGGCGCCAGCGGCACGGCGGGCAGCGGCAGGCGCAACTCGAACGTGCTGCCCTGCCCCACGCCGTCGCTGTGCGCGCTGACACTGCCGCCGTGCAATTCGGCCAGGCCGCGCACCAGCGACAGGCCGATGCCCAGGCCGCCCTGGGCGCGCGACAGGGCCGGCTCCAGCTGGGAAAACATGTCGAAGACGGTTTCCAGGTGCTCGGGCGCAATGCCGATGCCCGCGTCGCGCACGCTGATGCGCACCTCGCTGGCCGTGCAGCTGACGGCCAGCCAGATCGCGCCGCCCGGCGGCGTGTACTTGACGGCGTTGGTCAGCAGGTTGGCGATCATCTGGCCCAGGCGCGTGGCGTCGGCGTCGAGCCAGATGGCTTGCGGCCATTGCTCCACGTGCACGCTGTGGCCGGACTGCGCGACCAGGCCCGCCACGCTGTGCAGCGCCGCCTCCACCACGGGCGCCAGTTCCACGCTGTCGCGGCGCAATTCCAGGCGGCCGCGCGTGATGCGCGACACTTCCATCAAGTCATCGACCAGGTGCGTCATGTGGCCCACCTGGCGCCCCAGCACGTCGCGCGCCCAGCACAGCTGCGGATCGTCCAGCTGCGCCAGCCGCAATACTTCCAGCACGTTGCGCATCGGCGCCAGCGGGTTGCGCAGCTCGTGCGCCAGGGTCGCCAAAAACTCGTCCTTGCGCCGGTCGGCGGCCGCCAGCTGCTCGTTGAGCACGCCAGCCTCGGTGCGCGCCAGTTGCAGTTGCTGCTCGTATTTGCGGCGGTCACTGGCGACAAAGACGGCGATCTCGTCATAGCGCACGCCGTCGTGCACGCGCCGCACGGCGTTGAACAGCATGGGGATGGCTTGCCCCTGGCGCTGGCGCATGTCGAGCAGCACTTCCGAGACGCTGCCCTGCACCTGCATCAGCGGCAGCCAGTGCGTCTGGTGGAACACGCGTCCGCCGATGGTCAGCAAGTCCTGCAGTTTCTTTTTTCCGATCAATTCCCCTGCGCCATAGCCGAGCCAGCCGCAAAAGGTGGCGTTCGCCTGCACGATGGTGCCGTCGCTGCTGCACAGCAGCAAGCCGCAGGCGGCATGCTGGAACAGGGTATGGGCGTCAGGCAAGGAAGGCATGGCGTCGCGCATCACAGGTGCAGTCCGTCGAGAAAGTGGCGGATGGCGCGGTAGCTGGCGTCAGGCGCACTCATATGCGGGCAATGGCCCACATTCTCGACCACTTGCAGGCTGCTGAGCGGCAACATCTCGCGCAGGTAATGTCCCACGGACGGCGGCGCGATGAAGTCGTCACTGCATTGCACGACCAGGGCCGGCGTGCTGTTGCGCGGCAAGACGGCGCGGTGGTCGGACAGAAAGGTCGCTTGCGCGAAATGCCGGGCGATGGCGGGATCGGTGCGGCAAAAGCTGCGCGCCAGGTCGTCGCCCAGCGCGGGCTGCCCCGGCGCCCCCATGATGGCGGGCGCCATGCCGGCGGACCAGCCCAGGTAATTGCTGTCCATGGCATTGAGCAAGTCGTCGATATCGGCGCGGCTGAAGCCGCCACGGTAGCCGGCCGCCTCATCGTCGATGTAGCATGGCGATGGCGCCAGCATGACTTGTGCGGCAAACAGCGGCGGTTCGGCGATACTGGCCAGCAAGGCGCTCATGGCGCTGACGGAATGGCCGACGCAAATGACGGGGCCGCCGCCGACGGCATGGATGACCCGGCGCAGATCGGCGCCATGGGCGTCGAGCCGGGCATAGCTATCGAAATCATAGGCGCCGAGGTCGGACGCGCCACTGCCGAGCAGGTCGAACAGCACGGTGCGGTAGCGCGGGCGGAACAGCGGTTCCAGGTAACGCCACATGGTCTGGTCGCAGCCAAAGCCATGCATGAATACCATGGTGGCTGCCGCGCCCGCTTGTGGCGCCTGCGTGGCCTCGCTGACGCGGACATTGTGACGATCTTCTATGCGCATGCCGGTTCAGCCTTGAATATTTCCATGTGGAATGTAAGTTAGCATCTTGCTAGTATCTTAGCATGCGCATTTTATGCAAGGCCAGCAGCATCGCTGCTGGACAAACGGGGCGCTCAGGCGGATAATGAGAACGATTCCCATTATCAAACTACCGGACCTGCGTCCGGTGTAACTCTGTGCGCCGCGATGGCGCCCGCTGGCGGCAACAAGCCGGTTTTATTTTGAAGGTTTGTACCGCATGCGCGCTTTCTGGACTGTCATACACCGCTGGGCCGGCCTGACCATCGCCCTCTTCCTCATCGTTGCCGGACTGACGGGCGCCATCACCTCGTGGGACCACGAACTCGACGAATGGCTCAACGCGGACATCATGGAAACGCCGGGCCGTGGCCCCCTGCAGCAGCCGTTTGCGCTGGCGCAAAAAGTCGCTGCCGCCGACCCGCGCGCGCAAGTCAATTACATGACCCTGGGACTGGAAGAAGGCCACGCCGCGGCCTTCATGGTGCGTCCGCTGACGGATCCGGCCACCAACAAACCGTTCGTGCTCGACTACAACACCGTCTACATTGACCCCGTCACGGCGCAGATCACGGGCACGCGCGACTCGACCGCCATTTCCCTGTCGCGCCGCAGCCTGATGCCCTTCCTGCGCCATCTGCACTACAGCCTGCACGTGCCCGCCTTCTGGGGCACGGACCGCTGGGGCTACTGGCTGATGGGCAGCGTGGCCCTGATCTGGCTGCTCGACAGCATGGTGGCGTTGTACCTGACCACGCCGCGCCGTTTGCGCCCGCGCGCGCACGACGAGGCGCCGCGCCACCGCGACGCCGCCGGCTGGTGGCAGCGCTGGAAACCGTCGTGGGTGGTGCGCTGGGCGGCCGGCGGCTACAAGCTCAACTTCGATCTGCACCGCGCGGGCGGCCTGTGGGTGTGGATCATCCTCATCGTCGTCGCATTCACGTCGTTCTCGCTGAACCTGTACCGCGAAGTGTTTTACCCCGTCATGTCGCTCGTCTCGACCACCACGCCGGGTCCGTATGAAACGCAGACGCCGGCACCGTACGGCACGTATATCGAGCCCGCCATCGGCTTCGAGCAGGCGGTAGACATTGCCAAAAAACAAGCCGTGCAGCGCGGCATCACCGCCCCTATCGGCGGCATTTATTACGGCGGCAATTATTCGTTCTACAACGTCTCCTTCTTCGACCCGGCCGACGAATTCGGCACGGCCGGCATGGGCCTGTCGAACCTGTACGTCGATGGCATGGACGGCACCATCATCGGCCAGCACAAGCCCTGGGAAGGCACGGCCGCCGACGTCTTCGTGCAGCTGCAATTCCCGCTGCACTCGGGCCGCATCCTCGGCATGCCGGGGCGCATCATGATGTCCTTCATGGGCGTGATGGTGGCGATGCTGTCGGTGACGGGCATCGTCATCTGGGAACGCAAGCGGCGCTCGCGCCGGCTGCAGGCGAAGAAGGCCGTAAAACCCGCCTGAGCCTGAAACAGCAACTTCATCCGGGCACAAACGGGCTGGCCCTCTCCCGCGCGCCAGCCCGTGCCGCCACAGCTTGCCACCGGCATGCATACGCCCGCGACGGACAAGACCATCGCACCTCTGCACTTTACTACACGGTAGCTGGCACATGCCGGCTGCTGTGCGTCCGTCATCCAGGCAACTGACCATTCCCCGCGCAGCACCCTCAAACGCAGTTAACTTGCATTAGCATTGGGCGCCAGCTATTATTGCAACTCAATTGCATTTATAGCGCCACGCGTCTGCTATTTCTGCCGCCAGCAACGCTTTCCGCCCCTTTTCAGAGAGACCTATGCGCCATCACGTATTCGCAGCCGCCATGCTGTCCACTGCCCCGATCGCTTATGCGGCGGACGACGTCACCCTGCAGACCATCAAGGTGCGGGCAGACAGGCCATCATCCATCGACAGCGTCGTCATCGTCGACAATGAGCAAGCCCAGAACCGGACCCTGGGCGGCATGCTCGAACATGTCTCGGGCGTACAAAGCAGCGCGTTCGGGCCGAACGCCGGCGCACCGGTGATTCGCAGCCTGAGCGGTAGCCGCGTGCAGATCCTGGAGGACGGCCAGTCCATCCTCGGCATGAATGCGCTCAGCGGCGACATCAACATCCCTTTCGATCCGCTCTTCGTGCGCAGCGTCACCGTGAACAAGTCGTCGGATAGCGTGCGTTACGGCGGCAATGCCATCGGCGGCAGCGTCGACGTCGACTCCGGCATCGTGTCCAGGAAGATGGAAGACCAGGAGAAGGACCTGGAACTGGTTCTGCGCAAGGGCGTCAACGATGCCGATGCCCAGGGCTTGCGCATGAACTTCAACGATGGCAAGCACTTCTCGACCAATCTGCAGATGTCATTCCAGAAGATCGGGCATTACGCTATTCCGGGCAACAGCAAGGCAGGCGTGTGCAACAGCCAGCTGTTCCCGGTGAAAGGCGGCGTGAATACCTTCCTGGCCGACAGTTGCCAGAAGGAGGCGCGGATCCAGCAGATCTATAACAAGTCCTCGCAACCGTATATCGACCAGTTCATGACGGAAAATCCGGACTGGGCGGACGGTGATTTTTCCTTTTACACCAATCACCCGACCTCCGTCTGGCAGCGCAAGACCTATGTCAATCCCGCCAACCCCGCTTACGTGCCGGGCACGCCCATGACGGTGCAGAACAAGATCAACAAGGATGTGACCCCCGATTACCACAAGAAACTGGGGAACAGCTACGCCAGCAATTCCCATTTTGCCGTCGGCACCACCTACTTTTTTGATGGCGGCTACGTGGCCGCCAGCCTCGATACCAAGGACAGCAAGTACGGCGTCCCGGGCTTTTCCATGGAAAACCAGTCGTTCGGCTCGAATTATGCCGAGGGCCTGCCGGTCGGCGTCGTGATCAAGCAGGATAAATATGCGCTGGAAGCCCATCTGCGTGACCCTGTCGCGTACCTTGAAAGCGCGCAGCTGCGCGTGTCGCGCCTGAACAATGCATCGGGAGAACGTCTCGGCGCTGCCAAGGCGAATGACTACCAGTTCGACACCAATCAGGCCGAACTGCTGCTTGCGCAGCGGCGCGCCGGCCCGTTGAGCGGCTTGCTTGGCCTGAGCCATCGGGTCCGGGAGATCACCGGCAGCGGTCCGCAGCTATACCTGCCCGATACGAGCACGGTCAGCAGCGCGCTATTCGTCAAGGAAAGCCTCGACCTCGACTGGGCCACCTTCGATGCCGGCTTGCGCCATGAAAAAGTGGAGCATGAAATACGCAAGAGCCAATTCAAGACGTCCAGGAATGCGAGCAACTCCAAACTCGAGGACAAGGCGTTCAGCCTGAACAGCTATAGCCTGGGCGCCTCGGCCAAGCTTGGCCCGCTTTTCGGTGCGAAGATGCGCTATGCCTCGTCGGAACGGGCGCCCGATGTCAATGAGCTGTATGCGAGCAACCGGCACTATTCGATCATGACCCAGGAAGAGGGAAACCAGAAACTCAAGGCCGAACGCGCCAGGAATACCGAGCTCACCGCCTTGTTCGGCCATCGCGGCTTCAACCTGTCCGCAACCGGCTACATCATGAAATACGAGAATTATCTCTACCTTGGCCACTCGGGCGCCCAGATGGCGAATCGCCTGCCCTTGAAGTACTGGAAGCAGACCGATACGACGGTCAGGGGATTCGAGGTCGACGCTTCCCAGGCGCTGCAGCTTGGCGGCTACGGCAAGCTGGACATCTCCGTGTTTGCCGACCTGGTCAAGAACAAGGCGGACAATCCGGACAAGTTGCGCGCGCACAATGACGGCGCCTACCTGCCCAATATGCCCACCAACCGCTACGGCGCCAATGTGCTGTGGGAAAACAAGGGCTGGAAAACCAGGCTTTCCGGCACCCGCTACGACAAGCAGCAGTACCTGGGCAAGAGTGTCAGCGAGGAAGTCCCGCTCGATGGCTACACCATGGTGAACTTCCAGGTGAGCCGCGAGATCCGGGTGCCGAATGCGCCGTTTGCCGGCATCGAGGTATTTATCAGCGGCACCAACCTGCTCGATGCCGATGCCCGGCCGCATAATTCCCCACTGAAATACATCGCGCCCTTGCCAGGCCGGGGTTTCCAGCTTGGAGTGAACGCCAGGCTGTAACGGGCCTTGACGCGGTGCAACATGCGGGGGTGCTGCGCCCGCACGGGCGTGCGGGCGCAGTCAGCGCGACTCTGCGACACGCCCAGGCAACGCCGCCCTGGGCGCCTCTCGGGCCCGCGATCGCGACCCGCACCGGGACGCTTAAATGGCGCTGTCCCACGGCGCCGACAGCCGCACGGCGCAGTTGATCAAGCCCACCATCGAATACGTCTGCGGAAAATTACCCCACATCTCGCCCGTCACGGGGTGCGTGTCTTCCGACAGCAGGCCCAGGTGATTGCGCGCCATCAACATCGTTTCAAATATCTTGCGCGCCTCGTCCTTCCTGCCGATGCGCGCCAGCGCGTCGATGCGCCAGAAGGTGCAGATATTGAAGGCGGTCTCGGGCTTGCCGAAGTCGTCGGGCGCTTCGTAGCGGCGCATGTAGGGGCCGTCGCACAGCGACGCTTCCAGCGCATCGACGGTGGCGATGAAGCGCGGGTCCATGGGGTCGATGAAGTTGACTTCCGCCATCAGCAGGACCGAGGCATCGAGGTCGCGCCCGCCCAGGCTTTCCGCGAACGCCTGGCGCTCTTCGCTCCACGCCTCGCGTAGCAGGCGTTCGCGGATCAGCACGGCGCGGCTGCTCCAGTGCTCGGCCCGGTCGGGCAAGCCCAGCTTGTGCGCCACTTTCGCCAGGCGGTCGCAGGCGGCCCAGCTCATCAGCATGGACGAGGTATGGACGCGGGCCCGCGTGCGCAGCTCCCACATGCCCGCGTCCGGTTCCGCATGCAGGCGGAAAGCCTGGTCGCCCACGGCTTCCAGCGCGGCAAACTCCGCCTTGCCGGCCCGGTGGAACAGCCGGTGGTCGAGGAAAGCCTGCGCCGCACCGAGCACGATATTGCCGTACACATCGTGCTGGAAGTGTTCCTGCGCCTGGTTGCCCACGCGCACGGGGCCATTGCCGCGGTAGCCGGGCAAATGGTCGAGCATGGATTCGGGCAACTGCTCTTCCAGGCCGATGCCGTACAGGGGCTGGATGTGGCCGCCCTTCGAGCGGGCGACGATATTCGTCAGCCAGCGCAAATACTCTTCCATGGTGCCCACTTCGGACAGGCTGTTCAGGGCGCGCACGACGAAGAAGGCGTCGCGCAGCCAGCAGTAGCGGTAATCCCAGTTGCGGCTGCTGCCCGGTGCTTCGGGGATGCTGGTGGTCATGGCGGCGATGATGGCGCCCGTGTCTTCATACAAGGACAGCTTCAAGGTGATGGCGGCGCGGATGACCACGTCCTGCCATTCCAGCGGCACGGCCAGCCGGCGCGTGTAGGTGCGCCAGTAATTGATGGTGTCCTTTTCGAAGATGCGCGCCGTCTCGTCGATGCCGCCGGCCAGGGTTTCATCGGGGCCCAGCAGGAAGTTGGCGGTGCTTCCCAGCACGAAATAGGTTTCGCTCAAGACATAGTTGAGCGACACGTCCGTGTTCAGGCGCAGGGTCTGTTCCGGCCCCACATAGCGGATGTGGTGGCTGCCCTGCGTGATCTGCGGCGCCAGCCGGCCCCAGTCGTAGCGGGGACGCAGGCGCACGCGGATGCGCACGGCCCGGTCCAGCGGACGCACGCGGCGGATCAGCATCAGCGGGCGGAACATGCGGTCGCGGCTGAGGAAGCGCGGCGCGAAATCCGTGATTTCCACGCCGCGCCCGTCCGTGTCGTACAGGCGCGTGCGCAGCACGGCCGTGTTCGGCTCATAAAACTGTTCGCTGCGGGCAAAGTTTTCAATATCGATGCCCCACACGCTGCCGTTTTCCGAGGCGTCCAGCAAGCTGTTGAAGACGGGGTCGCCATCGAAACGGGGCAGGCACGACCAGACGACCTGCCCTGCCTGGTCGATCAGGGCGCTGAACGCGCAATTGCCCACCACGCCGCAGTTCAGGCTGGCCTGGATGGGCGTGACGGGTGCCGACGCGGCCGTGGCCGTGACGGCAGCGGCCAGCGTGCCGGCGGCGGCGCTGGGCGTTGCATGGGACTGCTCATGGGACGTCGTCATCGGCTACTCCTGAATGGGGGGATGGGGCGGCCGGCAAGGCCGCTTGCAGCAAGACCGCGCGCAAGGCAGCGGGGCTGGCCAGGCGCAGGACGGCGGCGCTGGGGCCGCTGCCCACTTTCACGCCCTGCCCGCCCGCCTGTTGCACATGGGCAAAGCCGGCCTCGTCGGTGGTGTCATCGCCCGCGAACACGGGCTGGCGGCCGGCAAACGGCGTTTCCGCCATGAAGGCGGCGATGGCGCCGCCCTTGTCGGTGGCGGCCGGCTTGGCTTCCAGGACCATTTTGCCATGCAATAGCAAAACCCCGGGGCACGCTTGCACGGCCGCCGTCATTTCCTGCACGCACAGCGGCTCCAGCTGCGGCGCCAGCCGGTAATGCAGGGCCACGGCGCCGCGTTTCTGCTCGACCAGCAAACCCGGGTGGCGCTCCGCCAGCGCCTCGGCGCGCGCCAGCACGGACGACACGTCGGGCGTGGGCGCCAGATGCAGGCGGCCATCGGCGCTGCGCCGCTCCACGCCATGCACGCCGGCCACCGGCAGGCGCAGGGGCGCCAGCATGGCGTCGATCTGCGCCACGGGGCGGCCGGAAATGATGGCCAGCGCGCCGCCGTGGCGTTCGGCCAGCAGCGCCAGCGCGTGCGCCACGCCCGGCGCCACGCGCACGCCGTCGGGCGTGGGCGCCAGGTCGACCAGGGTGCCGTCGAAATCGAGGAAGACGGCCGCTGCGGGATTAGCCAGCAGCTGCAGCAAGGCTTGACCATCGTCACTATGCGTCGCCATCAAATCCCCTTGCGCCGCTTGATGCGGCTGTGGGCGTCGATCTTGGTCATGACCTTGTCGCGCTGGCGCAGGCGGGCCGCGTCGAGCAGCATGCGCCCGGCCCAGCGGTAGACATTGAAATGCTTGACTCTGGCCCGCATGCTCTTCATGCGCTCGCGCTGCTCCACGGGCGGCATCACGAGGGCGCGGTACAGGGCGTCGGCGCCCTGCTCGATGTGATACGGGTTGATGATCAGCGCCTCGTGCAGCTCGCGCGCGGCGCCCGTGAATTGCGACAGCACCAGCACGCCCATCTCGTCGTCGCGCGCGGCAATGAATTCCTTGGCCACCAGGTTCATGCCGTCATGCAAGCTCGTCACCATGCACACTTCGGACGCGCGGAAATAGCGCTGCAAGTCATCCTGGCCGTGGTGCTCGGCCTTCAGCAGGATGGGCACGTAGTTGCCGCTGCCGAAACGCCGGTTGATGCGTTCGACCATCTTGCGCACCCTGGCATCGAAGCTTTGATATTCATCGAGCGAAGCGCGGCTGGGCGCGGCGATCTGCACAAACGTGAAGTTCCCCACCATGCCAGGCTGCTGTTCCAGCATGCGCTCGACGGCCTGGAAGCGCTCGACGATGCCTTTCGTGTAATCGAGGCGGTCGACGCCGATGCCCAGCAGGTGGTCCGATGCCACGCCCAGTTCACCGCGAATCTGCGCGCGGCAGCTGGCCACGTCGGGCTGTCCGGGATTGTCGTCGGGCCAGGCGATGGAAATCGGGTAATCCTCGACCTGCGTCATCTCGCCGCCGTAGGAAATCACCGACGCTTCCGGCTCGATGCGCGTTTCCAGATAGCGGTCCACCGTTTCGAGGAAATTCTTGCGGTGAAATGGCGTGTGGAAGCCGAGGATGGTACTGCCCAGCAAGCCATCGAGGATTTCCTCGCGCCACGGACAAATGCCGAACGATTCCGAGTTCGGCCACGGGATATGCCAGAAAGTGATAATCGTCGCCTTCGGCAAGGCTTCGCGCACCATGCGCGGCAGCAAGGCAAAGTGATAATCCTGCACCAGCACGACGGGGTTGTCCGTCTTCGCCTCGGCGATCACGGCGTCGGCAAAGCGGCGGTTGACCTTCACGTACTGCTCCCAGTCGGACGAGCGGAACACGGGGCGCACGTGGGCGATATGGCATAGCGGCCACATGCCTTCATTGGCGAAACCATAATAATAGCCCTGCTCTTCCTCTTCCGTCAGCCACACGCGGCGCAAGGTGTAGCTGGGGTTGTCGGGCGGCACGGGCACGTGGTCGAGCTTATCCACGGTTTCGCGGTCGGCCGAGCCGGCGCCGTGCGCGATCCAGGTGCCGGAACAGGCGCGCATCACCGCTTCCACGGCCGTCACCAGGCCGCTGGCCGGGCGCTGCACGGCAATACCAGCTTCCGTTTTGGTGTGGATATACGGTTCGCGGTTCGACACCACCAGCACCTGGTCGCCCGCCAGGTCCGCTTCGAGCAGGGCGCGCAGCTTTTCCGGCGTCCAGTCCGACGACCAGCCATTGTCGCCCTGGCGCTCCAGATGGTATTCCTGCAGCAATTCGCGCAGGTCGCCGATCAGCGGCTGCATTTCCGGCGGCGGGGCCGGCGTGGCGGCCGGTGCGCTGGCCGCATCGGCGGGCGCGGCCAGGTTCTTTTTCGTCAGCAATTCACCGCGCAGGATGTCCTTCACGGCCGCCAGCCAGCCGCGCCAGCTCAGGTGCGCCACGAACACGGTCATCAGGGAAATCAGCACGGCCAGCACGGCCAGGAAGGCAAAGATGAAGCGCTTGGTATCGGTATTGCGGCGCTCGACAAAGCTCATGTCCTGCACCAGCACGAGGCGGCCCAGCTGCGACGCATCCTGCATGACGGGCGTTTCGCTGATGTGGACCTGGCCTTGCGGCAATTGCGCGAGCGATTTGTACAGGCCGCCCGTCGATGGCGTGCTCCAGCAGCCGATCGAAGCGGGGTACTCGAGGGATTGGTAGAGCAAGTGGCCCGCGTTGTCGCAAAAGCCGATGGCGATCAGGCGTTCGTCGCGCGTGGCGCCCTGGAACAGTTCGCCGATGCGGCTGGCGTCGTGGGCGGGCAGGTATTCGGTGAGCGAGGGTCGGAGCGTGCCAGCGAGCAATTCCGCCCGGCTGTCGAGGTCGCGCACATACCAGCGCAGGGTGATAT
Source organism: Janthinobacterium sp. GW822-FHT07H10 (assembly GCF_058798675.1). Lineage (NCBI taxonomy): Bacteria > Pseudomonadati > Pseudomonadota > Betaproteobacteria > Burkholderiales > Oxalobacteraceae > Janthinobacterium > Janthinobacterium sp. GW822-FHT07H10. Next base: position 156,944 of record NZ_JBXAKS010000006.1, on the reverse strand, counting down.
TGTCCAACAGGGGTACCACGATATAAGCAAACAATCCCAGCACCAGGGCCAGCGGCAGGATGAAGCGCAAGGACATTCGGAGTGATCGTACTATCATCGTTTTCCTTTGCAAACACAAAAAGCATGGCAAGTATGACTATGTTTCCAGTACGGCGACGCCCGTTTGCTTTCCGTATCGAAACGTCAGCGTGGGATGGCGCACCGCAGCAATTGCTTCCAGTATCTACCTGCATGGCGACCTTATCCGTTCGGCAACGCACGTCCCCGCTTTCTCGTCTGCCCGTAAAATAGAACGTTCCGACATCCATTTCACTTAACTACAAGGAGTTTTCGCCTATGGATCTCAGCACGTTTCACTCGCTGATGGGAGGCCCGCTGCGCTCGGCGCTGACCGTGCTCGTTTCCGCCCTGCTCGTCACCCTGGTCGCCATCGGCGTGCACCGGGCCGGCATCGGCTTGCTGAAAAGACTGGCCAACGGCCGGCCGTTCACCACCAACGCCACGCGCGTGGCCTTCCGCGCCAGCCAGCTGTGCGTGATCGTCTTCGGCCTGCGCATGGTGCTGGCCGGCGCGCCCGACGACACGCCGGGCTTGCTGGCCATGTCGCATGTCACCAGCGTGGCACTGATCATCGCGCTGACCTGGCTGGCCATGCAATGCATCCAGGCACTCTCCATCACGATTTCCGAAGTCAACCCCGTCGACGTGGCCGACAACCTGCGCGCGCGCCGCCTGATCACCCAGGCCCGCGTGCTGACGCGCAGCGCGCACGCCATCGTCGTCATCCTGGGCCTGGCTTTCGTCTTGCTGACCCTGCCCGGCGCGCGCCAGATCGGCGCCAGCCTGCTGGCGTCGGCCGGCGTGGCGGGCCTGGTGGCCGGTATCGCCGCCCGCCCCGTGCTCGGCAATTTCATCGCCGGCCTGCAGATTGCGTTTTCGCAGCCGATCCGCATCGATGACGTGCTGATCGTCAATGGCGAATGGGGCAAGGTCGAGGAAATCAAGGGCACGTACGTGGTCGTGCGCGTGTGGGACGAGCGCCGCCTGATCGTGCCGCTGCAGTGGTTCATCGAAAATCCGTTCGAGAACTGGACGCACAGCTCGTCAACCCTGCTGGGCACGGTGTTCCTGTGGCTCGATTTCAGCATTCCGCTCGAGCCGCTGCGCGCCGAACTCGCGCGCATCTGCGAAGCGGCGCCGCAATGGGACCGGCGCGTCTGCACCGTGCAGGCGACGGACTCGAACGAACGGGCCGTGCGCGTGCGCTTCCTGATCAGCGCGCAAGATTCGGGCACGGCCTTCGAGCTGCGCTGCATCGTGCGCGAGCAGATGCTGGCCTTCATCACGGCTAACTATCCGCACGGCCTGCCGCGCCTGCGCTCCACGCACGACCCGATCGAGGTGCGCGAGATGCAGGCGCAGAACGATAGCGTCTCGCTGCACAAGGCCTGAAAAACCTGCGGCGCGCTGCCCGCGCCCACCTGCCGCTAGAATACGGCGCATGAGCACCACCGCCTGGTTCATCCTGATCGGCTGCATGATGCTGGCGCGCGGCCTCGGGGCCGCCAGCATCGCGCGCCTGCCGTTTACCTCGGCTATGGCTTATCTGGGCGTGGGCCTGCTGCTGGGCCCCATGTTCCTCGGCCTGTTCTCGCTCGACCTCGTCAAGCAGGCGCCGCTGCTGGAAACCCTGGCGGAAATTGCCGTCCTCATCTCCCTGTTTTCCGCCGGCGTGAAAATGCCCGTGCCGTTCAGCCTGGCGCGCTGGCTGCCGTCGCTGCGCCTGGCCTGGCTGTCGATGGCCATCTCCGTGGCCCTCGTGGCCACGTTTTCCTGTTTGGTACTGGGCTTGCCGCTGGGCGCCGGCGTGCTGCTGGGCGCCATCCTCGCGCCCACCGACCCCGTGCTGGCCACCGACGTGCAGGTGCGCCACGCGGGCGACAGCGAACAGCTGCGCTTTACCCTGACCAGCGAAGCGGGCATGAACGATGGCAGCGGCTTTCCCTTCGTCATGCTGGGCCTGGGCTTGCTGGGCCTGCATGAACTGGGGCCGGGCGGCGGCACCTGGCTGTGACGCGACCTGCTGTGGGCCAGCGCGGGCGCCATCGCCCTGGGCGCCGCCGGCGGCGCGCTGCTGGCCTGGCTGGGCTGGCAGGTGCGCGGCAAGGAGCCGAAACACGAAGTGCTCGACGACCTGGCGGGACTGGGCTTGATCGCCCTCGTGTATGGCCTGGCCACCTGGCTGCACGCGTGGGGCTTCCTGGCCGTGTTCTTCGCCGGCGTGGCCCTGCGCCAGACGGAACTGGTGCTGGCGGGCGCCCCGAAAGACCGCCAGGGCTTGCTGCAGGCCGAGGACGTGCATGGCGGTTCGGCCGTCAAGCCGCACGACAACGCGGCGCCGCTGACCGTCAGCGGCGAATCGCTGGTCTTCAAGGAACACCTGGAGCGCCTGTCCGAACTGACCTTGGTGCTGTTGCTGGGCGGCGCCGTCACGGCCGCCGCGTGGAGCTGGCAGGCGTGGAGCGCGGGCCTGTTCCTGCTGCTGGTGGCGCGCCCGTGCAGCGTCATGCTCGGCCTGCTGGGATCCGGCACCAGCCTGCGCCTGCGGGGCCTGGCCGCCTGGTTCGGCGTGCGCGGCATCGGCTCCATGTACTACCTGTGCTATGCGATCGCCCACGGCTTGCCGCCCCGGCTGGCGCACGAACTGGCAAATATCACCATCGTCGTCATCATCCTGTCCATCGTCGCGCACGGCCTCACCGTCAAGCCCCTGTTCGCGCGCTACTGGCGCAAATAGGCCGTCATGCGGCGCCGTTGTCATTGCTTCACAGCAATGATTTGCCAATTAGACCTATATCTTGCGGAAATGTTGTTAAGATAATTAAAAACGGCAAAGAGAGAAGCAATGAAACGTAGAAGCGTGCTGGGACTGGGCGTCTCGCTGGCCCTGCTGCAAGGCGGCTGCGCCACCGATCCGGCCAGGCTGGAATGGGAAAAGGAATTTGACAGCTTCATGCACGACGGCCTGGCGCGCACGGAGACGCCGGGCATGAGCGTGGCCGTGGTGCGCGGCGAGCAAACCCTCTTCGCGCGCGGCTATGGCTGGGCCGACATCGAGGCCGGCAAGAAGGCCGATGCCGACACGGCGTTCCACGTGGCGTCCGTCAGCAAGCTCGTCACTGCCACGGCCATCATGATGCTGCTGGAACAGGGCGCCTTCCAGCTCGACGACAAGGTGTCGGCCTACCTGGACTTCCCGCTCATGCATCCGAAGTTTCCCGACGTGCCCATCACCTTCCGCCATTTGCTGAGCCACACCTCGGGCATTTCCGACGCCGTGTATGAAAAGACGACGGCGTTTGCCGTGCAGGGCGACCCGCGCCTGCCCTTGCGCGACTTCGTCAAGGGCTATCTGTCGCGCGGCGGCGCCTGGTATGACGCGGACCTGTCGTTTGCCGCCCGCCCCGGCACGGAATGGCGCTACAGCAATGTCGGCGTGGCCCTGCTCGGTTATCTGGTGGGCCGCCTGAACCCCAACGGCCTCGACACCTATGCCTACGAGCACCTGTTCGAGCCGCTGGGCATGGACCGCACGGCGTGGAGCCTGGCCGGCTTGCCGCGCCGCGCCGTCGTGGCCCAGCCGTATGCACACAAGGAACCGGGCCTGCAACTGCTGCCGCCCGTCGGCTACCCGGACTGGCCGGCCGGCCTGCTGCGCAGTTCCGCGCATGACTACGCCCGTTTCCTGGCCATCTTCAGCAATGGCGGCCGGGTCGATGGCCACCGCTATTTGCAAGATGCCACCCTGCAACTGTTCTTTGCACCGCAAGCGGCCGCGATCACGCCAGCCGATCCCGCGCTGCGCCAGGCCCTGGTCTGGCAATTGCGCGATGTCGACGGCACGCCGCTGGCCACGCACAGCGGCTGCGACCCGGGCGCGGCGTCCATCGTCTGCGTCGACCGCGCCAGCAAGACGGCCGTGCTGGCCTTCGCCAACATCAGCGCCGACAAGGAGTTCCGCTCGTTCCAGAAAGAAGTCGTGCGGCGCCTGCTGGCGCACGGCGCCGGCAAACCGGCCAGGGTCTAGGAAGCTCGCGCTATGTGGGGCGGCGCACGGTGATCGGTGGTCGAGCCGGTATGCTGGGTCACACCGACCAATCACAGGAGAGCGGCATGACGAATCGCATCGGCAACAAGGACGTGGCGCAACAGCGCAGCAAGAGCGAAAAGGCCCGCATCAAGGCGGACAACATCGCCCGCGAAGCTGTGAAGAAAGCCGAAGCCAGGGCCAGGTACCGCAATGCCGTCAAGGGCCAGCCGGCAGCGGCCGCCTAGCCAGGGCCGCCCCGGCTAGGCGCCGAACCAGCCGCGCAGCTTCTCGGCCGCGCGCTGCTTGACGTCAGCCGTGATGTAGGTGGCCACCGTGGCGACGGCCGCCGCCAGCACGGCCAGGTCATCCGCATAGCCGACCACGGGCGTGATGTCGGGAATCGCATCGATGGGCGAAATGAAATAGCCGAGCGCGCCATAGATGGCCGTCTTGGCCCACAGCGGCGTATTCGGCTGCTGGGCGGCGTAGTACAGCCACAAGGCCTTTTCGATGACTTCGCGCCCTGCCGTCTTGGCGAACTTGACCACCTTGTCCCAGAAACTGTCATCCGTATATTTCTTTTCATACTGCTTGTCGGCCTGGGGGGCGTGGTCTTGCTCGAGATTTTTTCTTCTGCCAAACATCTGCTGCTCCTGTCTGCCGCGCACGGCTTTACGAATGCGCACCTTAGCATAAGAGCGCGCCAGTTGCGCGGCACCCCGGCAACGCCTGCATAGGAAAAACATGGATATCTCCGCCACCACCACCGCCAGGGCCGCCGGCCTGCGCTACACGGGCGACCACCAGCCCGGCCTCGTCCGCCTGGGCAAACCGGCCAAGTTCCGCTATGTGGACGCGGACGGCCAGGCCGTGCGCGACGACGACACCTTGACGCGCATCAAGGCGCTGGCCATTCCACCCGCCTGGACCGATGTGTGGATCTGTGCGCGCGCCAACGGCCACCTGCAGGCGACGGGGCGCGATGCGCGCGGCCGCAAGCAGTACCGCTACCATGCGCGCTGGCGCCAGGTGCGCGACGAAGTGAAATATGAACGCATGCTCAGCTTTGGCAAGGCCCTGCCCGCCATCCGCGCCGCCGTCGCGCGCGGCATGCAGCTGCCCGGCCTGCCGCGGGAAAAAGTGCTGGCCACCATCGTGCATCTGCTGGAATTGACGATGATGCGCATCGGCAACGAGGAATATGCGCGCACGAACAAGTCGTTCGGCCTGACCACCTTGCGCACGCGCCACGTGCAGGTCGATGGCAGCGCCGTGGCCTTCCATTTCAAGGGCAAGAGCGGCGTGCGCCACGATATCCGCCTCAGCGACCGCCGCCTGGCCAGAGTGCTGCAGCGCATGCGCGACTTGCCGGGGCAGGAACTGTTTCAGTATGTCGACGACGCGGGCGAGCGCCACGGCGTCGATTCGGGCGCGGTCAATGACTACCTGCGGGAAGTGACGGGCGAGGACTACACGGCCAAGGATTTCCGCACCTGGGCCGGCACCCTGCTGGCCGCGCTGGCGCTGCAGGCATTCGAACTGGTCGATTCTGATGCGCAAGCCAAGAAGAACATCGTGCAGGCGATCGAGTCGGTGGCGAAAAAGCTGGGCAACACGCCGACCATCTGCCGCAAGTGCTATGTGCACCCGGCCGTGCTGGAAGCGTATCTGGATGGCAGTCTGTTGGAAGGCATGCGCGCGCGGGCGCGGCAGCAACTGCAGGAGGACTTGCCGGCGCTGGCGCCGGAAGAAGCGGCCGTGCTGGCCTTGCTGCAACAACGCTTGCAGGGCGAGGCGAAGGACCAGGCCGGCGTCAGGCCGCGCGCCGCGGCTGGCACTGCGCCGACAGCTTGAACGCGTCGCCGTTGCACAACGGCATGGCGCCATGGCCCGCATCGCGCGCCACGGGCGCCGGCGCGCTCTCGCCTTCGGTCGGCTGCGTTTCGTCCGTATTGATCAGCGTAGCGGCCAGGGTCGACACCGTAAACAGGCAGATCAGCAGGAATGGCTTGTTCAAATGGCTTGGCTCGGCTCGCTTGTGCATCGCATACTCCGTCGGAATGGTTGGCTGTTGCAGCATAAACACGATCATCGCGTGTTTCCGCAAGGCATACAATCAGACGATTTCGACAAGCTGGGTAGGACAGCGCTGACAGCGCCCGGCCATCGTGACAGCCCGATAGCGGCGCGCCGCGGCCATGCGTGTCGGTACAATTGACACGCTCATGCGCAGCACGCCTCCACCAGCCTTCAACCCCTTGTTTCAGAAGGACTTTTTATTCAGGAACGCTTCCTGCTTGACCTCTTGCCTGGGCACGCTTGGCGCCAGCAAATGGGGGGACAATCATGAACGTCATCAAACAAGCGCTGCTGGCGCTGCTGCTGTGCGCGATGAGCGCCGCGCACGCCACCAGCATCGGCTACACGGCTACCGCCCTGGGCGGCACGCAGTGGCGCTACGACTATACCGTCAGCAATACCACGCTGGCCGTGCCCATCGAGGAATTCACCGTCTTCTTCAGCGTGGGCCCCTACATCAACCTGCAAAACGTTTCCACGGCGCCCGGTTGGGACTTCTTGCTGGTGCAGCCCGATCCCGCCATTCCCGACAGCGGCTACCTCGACGCACTGGCGCTGGCGGGCGGCATCGCTCCCGGCGCCACGGCAACGGGCTTTTCCGTCACCTTCGATTATCTGGGCGTAGGCAGCCCCGGCCCCCAGCTGTTCGTCGTTCTCGATCCCGTTTCCTTCATCGAACTCGACACGGGCAGCACGCAAGCGGTGCCCCTGCCCGCCACGCCCTGCCTGCTGCTGGCCGGCGTGCTGGCCATGCTGTGCCTGCGGCGCCGGCAACTGGCCGTCGTCGCGCTGGCGGCGAGCCTGTGCGCCTGCGGCGGCTCCAACGATCCGACGCAGCCGCCCACGCCGAAAGTCATGCTGGCGGCGGACATGGAGACAGCAGCGGACAGAGATGCGCTGGCAGGCCAGGATGCGGCCGCGGCCGCCACAGAGGCGACGACTGCCACGGCGCCCAGCGTTGCCGTCGGCCCTTTTGACGTCACCTCGCTGCGCAAGACGGCGGAGCGGCGCATCAACCGCAGAATCTACGAATACACGTTTCGCATCAGCATCCGCAACAATGGCAGCGAGACGGCAAACAATGTGCACGCCGTCCTTGCCGGCATTCCAGCCGGCGCCACCGTCGTTGACGGCGACGTCCAGGCCGGCAGCATCGCGGCAGGCGCGACGGTCACCGCCACCGACGTCGTCGTGCTGCGCATCAACCGCACGCGTCCGTTCGAGCTGGGCGGCCTCATCTGGAATATCACGGCCGTCGACAGCGTGGCGCTCGATGCCGTGCGGCCGGCGCAGGTGGTGGTCCTGTCGCTGGCCGAGCTGGGGTTGCCGGACGGTGCAGACAGCGTCAAGGCCAGCGGCGCCATCAGCGACGTACTGCTCAGGGATGGCACCCTGCGCTTTTCCACGCCCGGCGATACGGGTGTCGACCAGCACGCGCAATTGTTCATTAGCAAGGGCGGCGCGGTCTCGGTCTTCGATGTGTTGATCCAGACAGAATTGCCGACGGCAGTGGAAACCTATGTCGAGCCGCTCGACGATGGCAGCCTGCCGCCCACCCCGCCCCAGCTGGCCATCACGGGCCTGGGAGCGAACAATACGCTGCAGGCGGATGGCCTGGCCTTTCGCCTCAGCGGCGCGCCGGCGATGGCCCTGCAGAATGACAGCGACGGCTTCCTGGCCGCACCCGGCGGCCCCGCCATCAGCCTGAAGTCCTACTGGGTCTTCCATCCCGACACGGGCAGCTTCACCATCGGCGCCACGGCCATGCAGCAGCTGCTGGCCGTCCTGCCGTCCGGCGCGCTCGACATGAATCTCAACTTCGTGTCGGAGGATGGCGAATTTGCCGTGTCGTACGCCTTGAGCGTCATCAAATCCAATACCGTGCTGCTGGGACAGATGCGCACGCCGGCGGGCGGCAATGCGACGGGCCTGGCCGGCAAGAAAATCCTGCTCACCGGCTATAACTCCCACCAACGCCGCGTGGCCGTGATCGACGCCACGGGCGCCTTCCGTTTCGACGGCGTCATCCCGGACACCTACCAGCTGACCTTGAACGACCTCGAGCATCCGAACGTGGTCAGCATCAGCGCCGCCGTCTTTCCTGGCAGCACAACGGTCAACGTCGGCATCGTCTATCCGTTCGCGACGGCCCTGGCGCCGCCGGCCGCCGCGAACACCTATACGGCCGGCACGGTGACGCAGGATGGCGCCGCGCCGTCGGCGCGCGGCGGAACGGACGCGGGCGCGGGCGCCGCGCCGCCGGACGCCACGCCGCTCGATGACGAAGGCAGCCAGACCTTCAGCGCCACGGCGGCCGCGCAAAACAACACCATGACCACGCCCATCGTCTACACGGTACCGAAGGGCACGAAAAACGTGGGGGTGAAGATCACCGTCAGCACCGCCGAATATCCCGTGTACACGACGCAGCAAAGCCGCTACAACGATACCTGGTCGTATTCCGTGGTCGGCTTGCCCGGCGCCAACCTGGCGGCGGCCGGCGCCGTGAACCAGTCACACTTCACGCAAGGCACCATCGTCAGGACCGATTGCATCGATGTCAGCAAGCAAACGCAGAATGGCCCGCTGGCCGTCGGCGGCGGTGTCAGCGCCACGAATATCGGCGACAACCTGCTGCCGACGGTTACTCGGGTGGAGCTGAGCCTGGTGTGCAAGGGCCTGAAAATCACCAAGGCAAGATTCCTGTCGCCGAACAAGGATGCCCATCCCATCTTGCAACCGATCAGGGTAGCGGGCAACTTGCCGGGCCCCTATGTCTCCGTGTCGCAGGGAGCCACCACGCCCACCCACACGGTGCCGCTGGAACTGCAGTACACGCCGGCGGCGGCCACCATTACGGAAGTCAACATCGGCATTTCCGCCAGCGGCGGCAACCCGTCCTTCAGCGCAGACAACCTGTTGGCCCAGGCAAACACCAAGAATCCCGGCAAGGTCAAGTTCCCGGGCCTGGTGCTGCCCACCTTTGCCGGCGCCAAGATCGACAAGAAGGCCGTCGTCACCATCCGCCTGAAGGGACAGATCAACGGCACCGAAGCGACGTCCGATCCAAACGAGGGCGGACAGGTGGACTTGAAGGGCGACACGGCCTTCATCCCGCTGTACCTGGCCAACAACGAGGCGGCGCTGGCGGCGCGGCGCTACGGCTCGCGCGATGCCGGCGGCGATTCCTGGGCCACCCGGCTGACGATCGCCTGGCTGCTGAACAAGCCCTACCGTTTCGACGACATCAGCGGCCAGCACGTGACGCAAACGGCGGCAGGCCGCTCCATCCTCGGGCACAGCGGCCACAGCGATGGTCAGCAGATCGACATGCGCTACGCGGACGGCGCGGGCGGCTACGCCGATACGCTGGACGGCCAGGGCAACGGCGCCGGCATTCGCAAGCTGATCGATGATGCACAGGCGGAAGTGGCGGCCGGCCAGGTGAACAAGCCGAGACTGGCCTTGCTGGTGGCGTGGATCACGGCCAACCGCGCCATGCTGACGCTGGAAGCGGCGGCCGCCGACACGCGCGTCATCTACATCGGCCACAGTTTCGTCAAGCTGGCCCTCGTCGATGGCCGCTTTGCCAACCCGCCCAAGGGCTTGATACCGGGCGCGGGGGCCTGGGCCAAGCCGGCCAAGGTGAGCATTGATCCCGCCCACCTGAGCCATTGGCACCTGAGCCTGACGGCCCATCCCTGAGCGACCCGGCGGCGTCTGGCATGTTCAGCCAGGCAAGTCGGACAATTCGAGTTCCGAGAACCCGGCCCGGCGCCGCGCTTCCAGGTTGAACGGGCCGCGCAGGGTCGGCGCCTCGTAGCGCAGCGCCAGCTCGGCATAGGTGGCGCGCAATTCCAGGCCGCGCTGGTCGCACAGGTAGCCATACCAGCGGTTGCCGATCTCGACGTGGCCCACCTCGTCGCGCAGGATGATGTCGAGGATGGCGGCGGCCGCCATATCTCCCGCCTGCGCCAGCTTGGCGCGCAGCGGCGGAATCGCGTCCAGGCCCCGCGCTTCCAGGGTGCGCGGCACCAGCGCCATGCGCGCCAGCACGTCGCCGCGCGTCTTGTCGACCATTTCCCACAGGCTATCGTGTCCGGGAAAGTCGCCATACGTGTGACCGAGCACCTGCAGGTGCGCCTGCAGCATGGCGAAGTGCGTGGCTTCCTCCTTTGCCACGCGCAGCCAGTCCGTGTAGTACTCGGCCGGCAGGTCCGGGAAGCGCCACAGGGCGTCGAGCGCCAAGTTCATGGCATTGAACTCGATATGCGCGAGCGCGTGCACGAGCATGGCGCGCCCTTCCGGCGTAATCATCGAACGCCGCCCCACCAGGCGCGGCGGCACCAGTTCCGGGCGCTCGGGACGGCCCGGCACGGGTCCGCCTGGCGCCAGCGGCGATCGCGCATCCAGCGGGAGTGGCGCCTCGGCCATGGCCGCCACCATCGCCACCTTCGTCGCCGGGTCCGGTTCGAGCAGGCAGGCGAGCGCATACGCGCGCAATTCCTGCGGCGGCGTGGGGATCAGTGGAGATGGCTGCATGGGACTACTTTCTGGCGCGTGTCTGAGTAAGGGGCGCAGTGTATCAAATTGCCTGCCCCACCAGCCAGTCCAGCAGCGCCTGCACGCGTGCCGGCAACGGCGCGCGCGCGCTGTGCACGAGGTAATACGCTTGCGGGCTGGGCAAGGTAAAACCGCCGAACGGCAAAACAAGCTGGCCGCTGGCCAGCCACGGCTGCACCAGCTGGCGCCGGCCCATGGCCACGCCCGCATGGTGGATGGCCGCCTGCGCGCACAGGTCGGCGCGGTCGAAACGCAGGCTGCGCGCGGGCAAGGCCACTTCCGGCGCCTGCGCGTCCAGCCACAGCCGCCACTCGGCGTCGGGCGCGCAGGCGGGCCAGGCCAGGGTGTCGTGCAGCAGCGTTGCGCCTGGCAAGTGTTGCGGCATATCAAGCAAGCCGTGCTGGCGCGCATACGCGGGACTGCAGACGGGCGCCAGCCATTCGTCCATCAGCTTGCGCGCCGCCAGGCCAGGAAAGTTACCGTCGCCATAGTGCAGCGCCAGGTCCACCTGGCCGGCGCGGAAGTCCACGGCCTCATTGCCCACGCGCAAGTCGATGTTCAAATCAGGAAACTGCGCCGTGAAGCCGGCCAGGCGCGGCACCAGCCAGCACTGGGCGATCGATGGGCGCGCATGCACGGTGATGCTGCCCGCCAGCGCATCGCCGCCGGTTATGGCCGCATGCAGGCCGTCCCAGCCCGCCTGCAGGGCGGCAAAGATGCGTTCGCCATCGCGCGTCAGTTTCACCCGCCGCGTCAACCGTTCGAACAGCCGCATGCCCAGGCTGTCTTCCAGCCGCGCGATGCGGTGGCTGACGGCGCTGGGCGTGAGCGCCAGTTCCTGCGCGGCCAGCGCGAAGCTGGCGTGGCGCGCCGCCACGAGAAACGTGTGCAGGTTGGCGAACTGGCTGGCCGTGAGCGTGGCCCTGGGCGGCACGCCGGCCGGCATCAATCGGCTCCGGCCGCCAGCAGCGCGCGGCCACGCGCCACGTAGGCCACCATTTCTTCCTGCGGCACCATGCTGCCGCCCGTGCCCCACACCAGGTGCGTGGCATTCCCCAGCTGTTGCCGGTATTGCGGCGCGGCCAGCACGGCGTCGATGCCCGCGAAACCGGCCACGGCGGACGGTTCCAGGCGCAGCTGCTGCGTTTGCTCCAGCAAGGCCAGCAAGCGGTACAGTTCCTCATCGCTGACGGTGGCATAGCCGTCGATCAGCCGCTGCATGGCGCGCCCGACGAAGCCGGACGGCCGGCCCACGGCCAGGCCATCGGCCGCCGTCACGTTGTCGATGCCGATGTCTTGCACGCTGATGCGCTCGTGCAAGCCCGTATGCACGCCCAGCAACATGCACGGCGAGTGGGTCGGTTCGACGAACACGCAGTGCACGTCGTCGCCAAAGGCCAGCTTCAAGCCAAACGCCACGCCGCCGGGGCCGCCGCCGACGCCGCACGGCAGGTACACGAACAACGGATGCTGGGCGTCGACCGCCACGCCGGCCGCTTCCAGCTGACGCTTCAGGCGTTCGCCCGCCACCGCGTAGCCGAGGAACAGATCGTGCGAGTTTTCATCGTCGACGAAATGGCAGGTCGGATCGCCCTGTGCCTGCCGGCGCCCCGCTTCCACGGCCACGCTGTAATCGGTCGCGTACTCGACGACGGTGACGCCGTGGCTGCGCAATTTATCCTTCTTCCACTGCCGCGCGTCGGCCGACATGTGCACGGTGGCGCGAAAGCCCAGGCGCGCGCTCATGATGCCGATCGACAAGCCCAGGTTGCCCGTGGAGCCGACGGCGATCGCGTATTGGCCGAAAAACGCGCGTACGGCGTCGCTGGCCAGCACGCCGTAATCGTCGCCCTCTTTCAGCAAGCCGGCCTCGAGCGCCAGCGTTTCCGCATGTTTCAGCACTTCATAGATGCCGCCGCGCGCCTTGATCGAGCCGGAAATGGGCAGATGGCTATCCTGCTTGAGCCACAGCTGGCCCGGAATCGGTGCTTCCGTGCGCGCCGCCAGTGCCGCCTGCATGGCGGGCAGCGGCACGACGGGTGATTCGATGACGCCGCCGCTGGCCTGGGTTTCCGGGAAAGCCTTGGCCAGGTACGGCGCAAAGCGGGCCAGGCGCGCGCTGGCGTCGGCCACGTCGGCCGCCGTCAAGCCGACGTCAGCGAGAGCCTCGGCCGCCGGCGCGATGCCGGGATTGAACCAGCTCAAGGGCCGCAAGGCCATCAATTCTGTAATCAGGGGAAATTGCTCGCGCAGCGCGGCGATGGCAGGTGTGGGCAGCATGGCAACCTCGTCAAGGAACAAGCCATGATTAGACTCCATCCGGGCGCGGCTGGCAAAGGATGGTTAATCAGGCAATGGGTGACGGGAGGTCATGTGTGCTGCCGCTGGTCTACCTGGCTATCCGATGGTGCCATCCCATTCTCGATCTCAGCAGCATTACGCATTAAAAATTCCCTGCCGTCGGCCTTGGCCAGAAGTATATATTCATGCAAGTTCCGGGATTTGAGCTCTTTCAGCACCCACAGGACCATGATGCGTTGATATTCATGATTGCTTTCCCATGCGCGTACGCACAGGGGTTCCGCATGGGGCGATGCCATGCGGCCGAGTCCTTGCAGCGCCATCCGGCGCACATATTCATGTTCGTCCTGCACCAGTTTCAGCAAGGCTGATTCTGCGGCAAAAAAGGGGAACTTTTCCACGCCCAATTGCACGGCAAACTGCCATTTCACGTCAGGATCGTTGACCGCAAGCGCATGTGGCAGGAGGAACAGGAACCAGTCTTCGCGCCTGGCCAGTTCCCTGACCAGATATGCGGTTTCATTGTCCCTGCCAATCGCATACAGCAGGTCGGCAATGTCGCCTGCCGTGGAAGCGTGCGGAGGGCCGGTCTTGATATGCGTCAGAAAAGCAGCGTTTATTTCAGGCCATTTCGCATAGTCGCATTCCCACTCGCCACTTCTTTCATCGACAGGACGCTCCGACGCCCAGCGTCGAAATACATTTACGGCGGTGCTCAAGGCATGGTGCATCGATTAGCTCTTCAAAAAAATGTTGCTGCCATCTGCATCCGCCACGGGCCAGTTGCTGTCGTATGCGGCCTGCGCCTCGAAGACACTATGAGTGGCGCCAACGTTTTCCACCTTAGACCGGAAAACGAGGGCACACGCGCGTTCCCCATGGCGGGGGCACAATATACGCCCGGCACTCCCGGCCGACCATCCTGAATCGCGGGCCAGCCCTGCCCTTTTTGACGCCCAATCCACCACGGGATCAATCGCCGGATCCTCCAGGCTTTCTTGAAATACATGCCAACAACCTGCCATTTGGCATGCAATCAATGGCTGGGCATAGGCAAGGGCTACGATGGCATCGCCAGGAAAAATCATGTTTGATCGGCTGCATCATGCACAGGCGCAGCCGCTGCCTCGCCTTGCACAAGGGCGCGCCAGGCGCGCAATTCCCCGTCCGTCAGCGCCGGCCCCCAGCCGTTGCGGATCGCCGCATCGTGCTGCGCATAGTGTCCCGGCGCCGGCACGGCGACAGCATGTCGCCCGCAGAGGCGGAACACGGCTTCCAGCTGCCGCCTGGTCGCTGGCAAGTCATCGCCATGCCACGTGCAGGCACTCGTTTCCTGTACGTGCTGCAAAAGTTCCGTCAATGTGCCAAGAAGTGTTGCCGGTATTGCCGCGCTGACCTCTTCCGGCCAGGGATCGCCCATGCCGCTGACAGGCAAGGCGGCGAAGCCGCGTTCCCAGGAGGCAAAATTGCCAGACTCGACCTGCGCCACTTTCCAGACGTGCTCGATGAAAGCCGTCAATGCCGGATGCTCAATGGCATGACGCTGGCAAAAGCGCTGGAGACAGGTCACGGCGATACATTGCCTGGCAATAATGGAGAGCGCGTCTATCGGTATCGTCTGCATGAATCGGGAGGCTTCTCAAAATAATAGTTATCCACATCAACTATAACCGCCCGCTCGATACCTGTCGCCGATTTTGCACCCGGCAAGCGCCTTCCTCCTTAGGCATCAAGGCCGAAGGCGCTCTATTCCTGCTCGGCCTTAGAACTGCAGCTGCAAGCCCAGGTCAATCGACCTGCCCTCGGCCGGCAAGGCTTGCAGCGCCCCGCCGTTCGCCTTCAGTCCCGACAGGTAGACGCCGCCGAGCGGGTCCGCATACGCGCGGTTGAACAGGTTGCTCACGCCCGCAGTCAGGCTGGCCATCTTGGCCAGCGCCACGCTGGTGCGCAGGTTGACGAGGGCATAGCCGCCCGTTTCCCGTTCCAGCCGGCGCGCATCGACCCTGTCCTTGCGGGCAACGATCTTCGTTTCGATGCGGCTGCTCCAGGCGCCCAGCTTGTGCTCGACGGCCAGCAAGGCGTTGAACGGCATCATCCGGTACAGGTCGCCGCCATCGCTGCGCTTGCCCCGCGTATAGGCGGCGTTGCCCGTGGCCATGAAGCGGCCCCAGCGCGCGCTGCTGGCCAGCGGCAGCTGCCAGGCCAGGTTGGCGCCGTACAGCTTGGCGTCGTGGTTGGCGAAGCGCAGCAAGTTGCCGTTGGCGCCCATCTGCATGTACGGGTGGAAAGATGACAGCACGTCGACGTCGATGTAATTGTCGACCTTGCTGTAATACGGATTGACGCGCACGAACCAGCCCTCTTCGCCGCCGCCATGCCAGTCCGCCGTAAACGCCGCCGTATATGCCGTCTCGGGCTTGAGGTCGATATTGCCCACATAACCGTTGCCATCGCCAAACCAGTTGGTCATGGTCATGGCCATCGAGCCGCGGCCCCACGAGTAGCGCTCGTACAGGTTGGGCGAGCGCACCTTGCGCGCCAGCGCGAATTCATAGCTGCTGGCCGCGTCCGGCGTGTAGGTCGCTTGCGCCGAGGCATCGATATTCGTGTCGCGCTGGCGGCGTTCGCGCGCATTGAAGGCGGCCGCCGCCATGCTGTCGGCCATGTTCATCATGTTCGTGCCATACGACTGCACCTTGCCCGTATCCATGCGCACGGATTCGGCGCGCAGGCCCAGCACGCTGCTCCAGCGCGCGGCATGGCGCGTGTCCAGTTCGGCAAACAGCACGGTGCGCTCGCGCTTGCCGTCGTTGATGTTCAGATAGCTGCGCGGCCCCATCATCATGGAACCGGGCACGGCCGGCCAGTAATCGTCGAGGCGGAAACCGTGCCATTCCTGGCCCAGGCGCAATTCGCCCGTGCCCGTGGGCAGGCTGGCCTGCAAGGCGTAGCCCGTATTGCGCCCGTGCGTGAGCATCGGCATGGTGCCCGTGCGCTCGGGCGTGAAAAAGCCCATTTCATGGTCGGTCTGCTGCCAGTAGGCGCGCGCGTCGAGCACGCCCCAGCCGAACTCGCCCCGATAGGCCAGGTTGGCGAACTGGCCGTGGTTGTCCGTCATGTCCATGTACTGGTTGGGAAAACCCTGGTACGGGATATGCTGCACGCCGGCGCGCAGGGTCAGTTGCTGGCCCTTGCCCTTGGCCGACAGCACGATGGCCTGGTTGATGCTTTCCACCATGCTGGCCAGCACCGTGTTGCCATGGCCATCTTCATAACTGTGGGCGCGCGCATAGGCGCCGCTGTAGCCGATGCTGAGCACGTCGCTGGCCGCCGACGCGTTCACGCTGGTCGACACGCTGTTGTTGACGCTGCGTCCCGACACGGCAACGCTGCCTTGCGTGTGCAGGGCCGCGCCGGGCTGGGCAAACACGGGCGCGTTTGACTGCACCTCGATGGTGCCGCCGATGCTGTCGCCGCCGGCACTGACGGGCGTCACGCCCGCGATCAGGCGTATGCGCTGCACTTGTTGCGGATCAATGTACGACAGCGGCGCATTCATATGATTGGCGCAGGCAGACGTCAGTTCCATGCCGTCGATGCGGATCTTCAGCCGGTCATCGGCGAAACCATTCACGACGGGCAAGCCGGACACGCCGCCGCCGGCCGCCACGCTGTAGCCTGGTGTGCTGCTGAGCATTTGCGCCGTGTCGGCGGCGGGACGGTAGCCATCCTTGACGGCCGTGACGATGACTTTCAGTTCAGGCAGGACGGCCGTGTCGACGTCGCTGCGGGACTGTGCCACGGCGGGCATGGCGGACATGGCAAGGGCGAGGGAAATCAATAAAGGGAAATGGTTCATGCTGCTGCTTTCGAATTCTGTATGGACGAGGCGAACGGCCACGGACGCGCAAGCGGCGCGGCGCGGGGCGGTTCACGGACGGGATGGCAGTATCAGAAAGCGGCAGGCGGGCCGCGGGGCTGGACGGGCGTCCAGGCGAACAGCGGTGTGGGGGATTGGTAGAACAGCAGCGGCAGCAAGCCGGCGATCAGTTCGCCGGAAGCGAGCACGAGGGCCGTGGGCGCGATGTCCAGGGTGGCCGCATGCATGCTGCAGCACGGGCAATCGCCCATGTTCATCGCCGGCTTTTGCGGCGCGGACGGTTCCTGCACGCTCGATTTCATCGGCAGCATGCTCATGCCGCCGGCCACCGAGCAAATCTCGAAGCTGGGCACGGCCCGGCCGCTGGCGACCGTGAACGCGCGCGACACGGTCGGGGCGAGCGCAGCCAGGAGGATGGCGATACACGCGATCCACAGGACGATGACGGCGCGGCCTTGGCTGATGAACATGCCACAATTATAACCGCCGCCCTGCCCCGCGGCCAAGGCCCAGGGTCAAGTCAGCCGTTCAGGCTCAGGCCAGCAGGCAAGCCGTCGCCTCAGGCCGTCCTGCCTGCTGGCGGCGCGTCTTACAGGTCGACCTTCATCGACAGCTTGATGGCGCGCGGCGCGCCCGAAGCCAGACGCGTGCCGGCGCCGGCCCAGTAGCGCTTGTCGGCCGCGTTTTCCACGTTCAGCTGCCACACGGCGGCTTTGTTCATCAGCGTGCCCGCATAGCGGGCGCCGGCGCTGAAGAGCGTGACGCCGCCGAGGAAGGCCTGGTTCAGGTCGTTAACGGGACGGGCGCTGTAATAATACGCGCCGCCGCTCAGCGACAGGCCCGGCAGCCCATCGAAGGCATACGCCAAAAAGGCGCTGGCCGTGCGCTTCGACGCATTTTCCGGCGCCTTGCCGTTGTAGTCGGCGTTGATGTGCGCAAAGGTCGGGTCGAGGAACTGGGCCGACGTTTGCCACGACAGCTGGCGCGTCAGCTTGCCCTGGGTCGACAGTTCCAGGCCGCGGTAGCGCTGTTCGCCATCCGACGTGAAGACATTGCTGCTATTGGTATAGTAGCCGGGACGCGTGATGTCGAACAGCGCGGCGGAGACCAGGGTATCGCCCGGCGCCAGCCAGCGCGCACCCAGTTCCTTCTGCTTGCTCACGCCGGGCGCCATCTTGACGCCCTGGTTGGCCGTGCCCGTCGGGCCCGTCTCGCCCTCTTCCAGGCCGCGCGCCGTGGACGCATAGAACGACAGCTCCGGCGTCAGCTTGTAGATTAATGACGCCATCGGCGTCGTCTTGCTGACGTCGTAATGACTGGCGCCCTGGTCGCTTTGATAACTGCTGCGGCGCACGCCGACCACGCTTTGCCATTGCGGGCTGAAGACCATGCGGTCGAGCGCGTACAAGCCCGTGTCGCGCGTATCGAGCGCGGCCGTCGTCGGCGCCGTCGGCTTGGGGCCGAACACGACATTCGTCACGGGCACGGGGTTATACAGGTTTTGCGAGGCGATCGTGTAGTTGCTCTGGTAGATAGGATCTTGCGACTTGTCCGTGCGCGACACGCCCAGGGTCAGTTCATGCGCGATGACACCCGTATGGAAGTTGCCCGCCAGCTCAGCGCGCAGCAAGTCCGAGGCCGTCACGCTGTGCTGGATATTGCCCGTGATGCGGCCAGCGCCCGTGGCCAGCGCCGCCGCGTTATTCAGGCGGAAGATCGCCAGGCGGCGGTCGCGCGCCGTTTCCGAGTGGCCCGCTTCCACCGTCAGGGCCCAGCCATCCGTGATGGCGTAATCGGCGCGCAGCTGCGCGTTTTTCGTCTGCGCCTCGAAATTCGACCAGTCCGGGCCGATCAACTGGCGCGGGTCGACGGCGCGCGGCAAGCTGATCACGCCTTTCACGGCCGCGGGCAGGGCCACGCCCGCCTGCTCCGTCACCTTGCGGCGGTCGTATTCCAGGTCGGCCTTCAGCAGCAATCTGTTCGTCACGCGCCAGTCCAGCGCCGCGGAGAGGAAGCTGCGGTTGCCATTGCCGACATGCTCCAGGTAAGAACCGAGCGTGCCGCCGGCCGCGTTCACGCGCACGCCGACTTCCTGCTCGGCGCCAAACCGGCGAGCCACATCGACATTCGCCACCGCGCTGCCGCGGTCGTCGATGCTCAAGCCCAGGCTGGTGACGGGCTTGCTGCCGGCCCGCTTGGTGACGAAGTTGACCACGCCGGCCGGCGACGTGAAGCCGTAGTACAGGGCCGAGGCACCCTTCAGCACTTCCACCCGTTCCTTGTTTTCCATGGGCACTTGCGAGAAGTTCATGATGGGCATGGAACCGTTGAGGCGGTAATTCGTGCGGTTTTCCACGGCGATGCCGCGTATCACCAGCTGGTCCCAGGTCTCTCCGCCGTTTTGCTGGCGCGTCACGCCGGCCGTGTTGCGCACGGCATCGTACAGGCCGGAAACGGCTTGCTGCTCCAGCAATTCGCGCGTGATCACGTTGACGGTCGAGGGCACGTCCATGATGCTGGCGCCGCGAAAGCTGCCCGCCTCCGTGGTGAGCGGCACCAGGCCCCGCGCGCGGGCGCCCGTCACCTGCACGGCCTGCATGACTTTCTCATCGCCAGCCGTCAAGTCGTCCTGGCCATGGACTGCGTTGGCGGCCAGCGCGGCGTGCGGGGCGAAGGCCAGCGACAAGGCGGCGGCCACAGGAAGTAGTTGCAAGGAAGGAAAAGCTACGCGCATAAAGACAGGACTTTCTACAGAGAAAATAGACAGAAGGAAACTTCAGGTTACCCGGCATGATAACCGTAACGAGAATCATTCGCAAAAATAAGTGAGATTGCGTGAGTTTTGGCGCAATAAATAGCGCGCGAGGGACTCTGTTATCACATGAGCACGTTTGAATTTTGCAGATGAGCTGGCAAAGAGGCATACTGACAGTCACGGCGCGCAGGACGCGCCGTCCAACAAGATACTAAAAGGTAAGTTCGTGAACACAATCGACAAGAAAAGCGTGCAGACGAAAACATTTCGCTGGAAACGCTGGCAGCGCTGGGCCATCGGCTCCGGTTGCGCCCTCGCCGCCTACAGCGCGGCCGGCTTCTGGCTGGTGCCGCAAGTCATCAAAAACCAGCTGCCCAAATTTGCCGACAAGGAACTGGCGCGCCAGGCCAGCATCGCCGACGTGCGCTTCAATCCGTTCACCCTGCGCCTGGAAGCGGACAAGATTGCCTTGCAGGAAGCGGCCGGCGCGCCGCTGCTGTCCATCGGCGCCGTGGCCGTGCAGCTCGAATGGAAATCCATCGTGCGCCGCGCCTGGAGCCTGGCGGAAATCCGCATCACGGCACCGCAGGCCCATCTGACCATCACGCCTGACGGCAAGTTCAACCTGGCCGAAGTGCTGGCCACCTGGCAACGCAACCACCCGGACAAGAGCGAGGGCGGCATGCCGCGCCTGATCATCGGCCACTTTGCGCTGGAACAAGGCAAGGTGGCGTGGCAAGACCAGAAGGCGGGCTATGCGGACAACTTCACGCCGATCGCCTTCACGCTCGACAATATTTCGACCCTGCCCGACGCCAACGGCAGCTATACCTTCAGCGCCGATGCGGCGCGCGGCGGCAAGCTGCACTGGCGCGGCACGGCCTCGCTGAACCCGATCCGCGGCGAAGGCGAACTGGTCCTGACTGACGCCTCCCTGCCCGGCCTGGCCGCCTACCTGAAAGCCTATACGCGCGCCGAAGTGACCAGCGGCAAGCTGTCGGCGCGCCTGCCCTATCACTTTTCCTATGCCGACGGCACGCTCGACGCCAAGCTGGCGGGCGCCGGCCTGGCCCTGCGCGACCTGGCGCTGGTGCGCGACGGCAAGGGAGAACCATTTACGGCCATGACCACCCTGGCCGTCACGGGCGCGAACGTGGACCTGGCGCGCCAGAGCGTCACGGTGGAAAAGATCAGCCTGGACGGCGGCAAGCTGGCCATCCGCCGCGACAGCAAGGGCGAGATCGACCTGGCGAACCTGATGCTGCCTGGCAAGCCAGCAGCGGCGCCGGCCGCCACCGCGGCCCCTGCCGCGCCCTCGAAGCCGGGCAAGTGGAAGGTGGATTTGAAACAGGTGGCACTGGCCAATGTGGACGTATCCGCCATCGATGAAACCGTCTCGCCGGCCCTGCAGCTGAGCGCCAAACAGCTGCAACTGCAATTACAACTGGCCCTGCAGCAAGCGCCATCCGGCATGACTACCGTCATCGACGGCGCCAGTTTCGCGCTGGCCGATCTCGCCATGCAACGGGGCGCGCAAACGCCGTTCAAGCTGGCCCAGTTGGGCTTTACAGAAGGCAAGATTGACGTGGCGGCGCGCGCGGTGCACCTGGGCGCCGTGACGGCCAGCGGCGCGCAGATCGACCTGGCGCGGAACCGCCAGGGCCAGTTCGCGATCGCGCAAAAGCTGCCCGTGTTTGCTTCCAGCAAGACCGACACCGTCGCCGAGGCGCCGTCCGCACCGTGGTCCACCAGGATAGACAAGGTAGAACTGAGCAAGTTCGGCGCCCGCTTCGACGATGCGGGCACTGGCATCAAGGGCAACTTGCAGGACGCCCGCCTGTCGCTGCAGCATGTCAGCAACGACATGAAGCAGGCGTTGCCGTTCGAGCTGGGCGTGGGCTTGCGCGAAGGCGGATTGCTCACGGCCAACGGCAAGTTCGTGCCGGGCACGGGCGCCGTCGATGCGCAGCTGAACCTCAAGCAACTGGCGCTGGCGCCCGTGCAGCCGCTGCTGGCGCAACATCTGAAGCTGAAGCTGGCCGGCGGCGCCATCTCCGGCAGCGGCCGCCTGACGACAGGCGGCGGCGCGCCCAAGGCGCCGAAGCTGCGTTATGAGGGCGGCGTGGACATCGCCGGCCTGGTGCTCAATGAAACGGATGGCAAGCGCTTTGCCTCCTGGAAAAGCGTGCGTGCCGACAAGCTGACGGCCAGCGTGGGGCCCGACTTTGTCGACATTGCCGAATTGCGCGTGGTGGAACCGAACGCCCAGCTGATCATCGAAGACGACCGCAGCCTCAATGCGCAGCGGCTGCTGGTCAAAGCCCCGGAACCGGCAGCCAAAGCGGCACAGCCGGCGACGCCGGCAACGGCGACATCCACGGCCGCCACGGCGGCGGCACCGGCGCCGGACGCCGCCTTCCCCGTGCGCGTGCGCCGCGTGCGCCTGCAGAATGCCAAGCTGGATTTTGCCGACCTGAGCCTGCGACCGCAATTCGCCGCCAAGATCTATGAATTGAATGGCGTCGTCACGGGCCTGTCGACGAAACGCGATGCGCGCAGCCAGATCGAACTCGATGGCCGCATCGACGAATTCGGCCTGGCCCGCGTGCGCGGCCAGCTCAACCCGTTTGCCCCGACCGACAACACGGACTTGAACGTGGTCTTCAAGAACGTCGACATGGTTTCCGCCTCGCCGTACACGATGAAGTTTGCCGGCTACAAGGTGGCCGAGGGCAAGATTTCGCTGGACTTGCAGTACAAGGTGCGCAACCGCCAGCTCGACGGCACCAACCAGATCGTGCTCGACAAACTGACCCTGGGCGAGCGCATCGACAGCCCGGACGCCCTGAAACTGCCGCTGGAACTGGCGCTGGCCATCCTCAAGGATAGCGACGGACGCATCGACCTGGGCTTGCCCGTGTCGGGCGACATGAACGATCCGCAATTCAGCTATGGCGCGCTGATCTGGAAAGCCGTCGGCAATGTGCTGACGAAGATCGTCACGGCGCCGTTCCGCGCGCTGGGCAGCTTGCTGGGCATTAGCGCCGACAAGCTCGAATCCATCGACTTCGATGCGGGCAGCGCCGTGCTGCTGCCGCCGGAACGGGAAAAACTCAAGCAGGTGGCGCAAATCCTCGGCAAGCGCGAACAGCTGAAGCTGGCCGTGCCGGGCCAGTACAGCGACACGGACGCGGCCGCCCTGCGCGCCCAGGCCGTGCGCCGCGCCGTCGCCGCCAAGGCCGGCATCAAGCTGGAAGCGGGCGAGGAACCGGGACCGTTGAACCTGGGCGAACGCAAGATACGCGGCGCCCTGCGCGAGCTGTACGGGGAACGCTTCGGCAAGGCCGAGCTGGACAAGCAGAAGAAGGCGGCGGAATCCGCCTCTCCTGCCGCGGCATCGGCAGCGGCGGCGTCCGGGGCATCCGCATCGGCCGCCGCGGCGAAGATCCCCGTCTGGCAACGCCTGGGCAAGCTGATCGAAGGCGAGCCGCAAGTGGCCGACGCCAGCGCGTTTTATACCGGCTTGCGCGAGCAGCTGGAAGCCAAGCAGCCCCTGCCTGCCGATGCGCTCGCTAAACTGGGCGCCCAGCGCAGCGCGGCCATCCTCGCTGCCCTGCAGCAGGATGGCACGCCAGCGGCCCGGGTCAGCGCGGGCGCGCCGGAAAAAACGGACGCCGCGCCGGGCAAGCTGGTGGGATTGAAACTGGGATTGGCGGCACAATAAGGGCGCCTGACAAAACCGTCGCGAGCGGCAGTCGGCTCGGCGCCCCCTCTTGGCCAGGCAGCGCAGCTGTGCGCGCGGGGACGCCGAGTCAGCGGGCATCGGCGGCCCCAGATCGCAACGCGCGGCAGCTTATGCTGGATGCGCCAAGACACGGAGATAATCTGACGTATGAAAAACCTCGACAAGGTAGCGCCCTATACTGCGTCTATTACACAGGGCAACTTGGGTACGATGACAACGCTGCTTGCGAAGACAGCGATATCAGCAAAGGATAGCATTTCATTTGGTGAAAAAACGCTGCTGACGAGCTATGTGTACGAAAAAAATGGCACGTATCAGCTGATTTATACGACGGTTGAGATTGACGGCAGTATCGACAACTATGTCGAGGATGACGGGATCTTGCCGACACTGTTCTTGAGTCCGGATCAGGAAAACTATGTCTCCATCATTCCCTATCATCCTGATAAGGAACTGGAAATCAGCATTCCCATCTTTCATCGCGAGGATGTGGAAATGCCAAAGGGTAATCGGCCATACACGGGAAACTTCATTGGCACGACGGCGGCCTGTTCGATATTTCACGATGTGGACTTCTACGATAACAAACCTGACAAAATATTGGCCATCGAATTTATCAATGGAAAACTGAAAAAGAAAAACACTATCAAAGTTCCATTACCTGCAAATAACAGAATCACCATTTCCAACAAGGCCATTCATTTGCTGGCCAATGATGGCAGCCTGCTCCAGCACAGAGAGATCGATGATAAAGGCAATGTGACGCGCCAGCGGGAAATCGACGCGAAGGGTATAGATGTCTTGCAGATATTAAGTTCATCCTTCGACAAGGAGTCTTATCTGCTGGCGCAAGAAAAAGAAAAAATCATCATCAAAAAAATAGATGCGAATGGGGCAAGCGACATCATTGAATTGGCGGTCTTTGCCGATCCATTTTTCAATACCTGGCAGCCAGTCCAAATTGCTGACGACACTTTTGTCACGCGTTTCAACAGCGAGTTTGGAAACGGCTGGCTGACCACGAAAAATGATCAGTTGTTGGAACTATTCTATAGCAAGGGTGAGCAAGGCTACAGGAACTTGCTGACAAACGAACTGCTGCCGATACCCCGTGACAACCTGGTCATTGCAAGCATCAACAAGACGACGGACCATGCTTATGCGGTCGTGCTCTACCCGATGACCGACGATCAGGCGGCTAATGCCGAACTCATCGTCTTGAATCGCCGCTTGCAGTAGCGCCGGGCGCCAACATGGCTGCTGGCCATGTTGGCGCACACCCGCGGCATTGCCGGTGCATGCCTCGGTGAGCATCGCTACTTCGCCTTCCCCGCCTCCTTCACCGCTTCGTCCGGCAAGGCAAACGCCACCAGGCTATCGCCCATCTTCGTGCCCAATGAGCCGTGGCCGCCAGCCATCACCACCACATATTGCTTGCCCGTCTTGTCGGAGACATAGCTCATCGGCGTCGCCTGGCCGCCGGCCGGCAGGCGGGCTTTCCACACGGTTTTGCCATTGCGCACGTCGTAGCCGCGGATGTAGTAGTCCAGCGTGCTGCTGAGGAATGCCACGCCGCCGCCCGTGGTGCTGATGCCGCCCAGGCTGGGCACGCCCAGCGGCAAGGCGATGGGCACGGGAGCGCTGTCGCGCGTGGTGCCGTTCTTGTGCATCCACACTTTTTTCATGGTGCGCAAGTCGACGGCGGCGATATAGCCCCACGGCGGCGCCTGGCAAGGGAAGCCCAGCGGCGACAGGAAGGGCTTGATTTCCACGGCGAACGGCACGCCCGTCTGCGGCTGCAAGCCCATTTCCGACCCCGTGCCGCCCTTCGCGTTGGCTTGCGCGCGCGGCACCAGGCGTTCCAGAAAGCCCATATAGTCTGGATTGACCAGCAACAATTGCCGGCCAGGATCGACGGCCGCCCCGCCCCACTCGAAGATGCCGAGCGGGCCAGGCGAGATGATGGCGCCCTTGATCTTGCCCTCGGCCACCGTCTGCGGCGTGAACGGGCCTTCATAGCGGTGCTGGCGGAAGATGATGCGGCACGCCAGCTGGTCGAATGGCGTCGTGCCCCACATGTCCGTCTCGCTGATATTTTTCTCGGGCAAGAAAGTCAGGGCCGAGAACGGCTGCATGGGCGACAGGCGGTCGCCAGGGGCGGCGTTGGCTGTCGGCACGGGTTTTTCCGGCGCCGGCACGACCAGGCTGCCGTCGCGGCGGTCGATCACATAGATGTCGCCGCGCTTGGTGGTGGCGACGACGGAAGGGATTTTGCCTTTCGGCGTGTCGATGTCGACCAAGGTGGGCTGGCCGCCGATATCCATGTCCCAGATGTCGTGGTGCACGGTCTGGTACACCCAGCGCACCTTGCCGGTGGCCAGATCGAGCGCGACGATGGCGCTATTGTATTTCTCGCCATGGGGGTTGCGGTTGCCGCCCCAGGTATCGGGCGTTTCGTTGCCCATGGGGATGTACACCATGCCCAGCTTTTCATCAACGCTGGACACGCCCCACGAGTTAGGCGAGTTGTTGGTGTAGGTCTTGCCATCGGCGATGGGCGCCGTGTCGTCCGGGTTCGAAGCATCCCAGTTCCACATCAGCTTGCCCGTGACGGGGTCGTAGCCACGGATCACGCCCGAGGGTTCTTCCGTGGAAAAGTTGTCGGTCACGCTGGCGGCCATCACCACCACGTTCTGCGCCACGGCCGGCGGCGAGGTCGGCATCAGGAAACCGCGTTTCTTCATGCCCATGCCATGGTACAGGCCGATCACGCCATTTTCGCCAAAGCTCTTGCACGCTTCGCCCGTATCGGCATTGACGGCGATCAAGGTCGCATCCATGGTGGGCGCGAAGATGCGGCGCGGACACTCCATGCCGGCCGCTTCCGGCGCCGGGCTGTCCTTGGCGCGGCCCGCGTTGACGTCCCAGTACGCCACGCCGCGGCAGATCATGTGCTGGTAGCTCGAGGCGTCGCGGTTGATCTTCGGATCGTGGCGCCAGATCTCCTTGCCCGTGTCCGGATCGAGCGCGATGACGATGTTGTGCGGCGTGCAGATATACAGCATGCCGTTGACCTTCAGCGGCGTGACTTCGTTGGCGATCTCGCCCGGGTCGTTCGGCCCCTTGAAGTCGCCCGTATGGTAGACCCACGCCTCCTTCAGCTGCGAGGCGTTGGCCGGCGTGATCTGCGCGGCCGGCGCGTAGCGGTCGCCATAGCCGGAGCGGCCATACGCGGCCCAGTCATTGGGCGCCACGCCCGGCGCGTAATCGCCTTCGGGGGCGGCCGCCATGTTTTCGGCCGGCACCTCGCCATGCAGGGTGTAATAATCCTGGAACAGCGAGAACACGCCCACGGCCGCCGTCGCCACGACGGCAGCCAGCAAGGCGCTCTTGCCCGTGTCGCGCGGTTTCGCCCCGGCACGCAAAGGCGGATCGAGGCGGCGGTCGATGAACGGCAGTAGCAGCCAGACGGCGGCCGCGAACCAGATATCCAGGCGCGGCAACAATTGCCACCAGTCGAACTTCACTTCGATCACGGACCAGATCAGGGTGGCGAACAGCAGCAATGCCAGGAAAGGCTGGGCGCTGCGCCGTCCTTTCCACACGAGCGCACCGGCAACTATCATGCCGATACCGGCCACGACGTAATACCAGGAACCGCCCAGGCTGACGAGCCAGGCGCCGCCGCCGGCAAGCGCCAGGCCCAGCAAGATAAAGATGACTGCGGTGAGTAGCAACAATGGTCCAGGCCGGGATGAGGCAGTCATGATGCTCCTTTACAAGGATGTGTCGGCGGCGCGCGCCTGCGCACCGGATTGAGGGCGATCAAGAACGTTTCATTTTTTCACTAATTTGCAAAGCGTGGCACACGCCAGAAAGCAATATTTACGCGGTGTTGCTTTTCCCCACAGGCGCGCTTGCCCTTGCCCGCTAATTTATATCCACAAGGAAAAACAAATTTCCCAAATAAACCAAATATTGTTCTAAACTGGCTATATCGTGATTTTTGTTAAAAACGTTTTCTCCGCTGCCGGCACCGGGCAGCGCGACGTCTTTCAACAGGAGGTCCAGCATGCCACGCGCTTCTTCCCGCCGCGACGCCATTTGGCAGCCACTGCCATGAACGCCTTCATCTACACCTATTTATTGGCCTGCTACGACGGCATGACCCTGGTACGCCCGGGCCTGGCCTTGACGGGCCTGGCGCTGCTGCTGGCCGCCCTGCTGTGGCGGCGCCCGCGCCCACGCCGGCGCCAGCGCGCGTCCGACAAGCTGGCCGACGCCTGGCCGCACGCGGGCTTGCCGGAATTGCTGCGCGCGCGCAGCGCCGTACCGGCCGGCCCCATGGCCGGACAGGCGGCGCCAGCGGCGTCCAAACCGGCGGAACGGCGCGCGCTGCCGTTCGAGCAAGCCCGCCTCGACGCGATGTTTGGCGAAGACCGGCAATTGCAGGGCGAAATCCTGGCCCTGTTCGTGGCCGAGACGCGCGACCGCCTGGCCGGCATCGCGCATGCGCTGCGCTGCGGCCGCACGGCGCCGGCCCGCGTGCTGGCACAGGAAATCTTCGACGCCGCCACGGCCCTGGGCCTGGGCCAGCTGAAGCGCCTTTCAGGCGCGGCCGTGCATGCCAGTTTCACCGAGGATATCGAGACGCAGCGGCGCCTGCATGCGGACTTGCTGATGGCGCTGGAAGTGCTGTCGACGGCCGTCACGCAGCTCCAGCAGCCGCAGCGTCGCGAAGAGCGGCGGCGTGACGCGGAAAGCCTGCCCTGAGCCAAATTCATCAGATTTGCCGGATTTGATTTTCTGAACGGACCCGCATATGCTCTCCTCACCCTCACCGACTCTTTATTCCATGCAAGCTGACGACGTCTGTACCACGCAAAAAGCCGCCGAATTGCTCGGCATTTCCGTCACCTCGGTGCAGCAGCTGGTGGAGGCGGGCGTCATCGAGGCGTGGAAGACCAAGGGCGGCCACCGCCGCATCCCCCTGTCGGCCGTGCACGCCTACAAGAGTGGCTACACACAACATAGTCAGGAGTCGCGCGCGCCGCGTCCCGCGCGGCAGGACAGCGGCCTGCGCGCGCCTTCCATCCTCGTGATCGAGGATCATCCTATCGAGCGTGCGCTGTATCAAAAGCAGATTGCCTCATGGGGCTTGCAGGCCAGCTTGCGCTTCTGCGAAAATGGCTACCAGGCATTGCTGGAAATCGCCCGCGACCAACCCGATATTTTATTGAGCGATATCATCATGGAAGGCATCGACGGCTACGAAGTGATACGCACCATCCTGGCCGACCCGCTGCTGGCGGACATGCACATCGCCATGCTGTCGAGCCTGTCGCCGGAAGCGCTCGATGCAAGGGGCGGCGTGCCGCCGGGCGTGGTGTTCTTCTCCAAGCCCGTCAACTACGACGAATTGCGCGGCTACCTGCGCGCCTGCTGCGCCAGCCACGCGCGGCTCGGCACCGCCTGAGGCCGTCCAGCCATGCCAGCCTACCGCCATATCGACCCCGCCCTGCTGCTGCACGCCGCCTGCCAGGACGTGCCGCTGTTCCTCACGCTGTGCCAGACCTATCTCGATACGGCGCCGGCCATGTTTGGCCAGCTCGCGCAGGCCGTGCGCAGCGGCACGCCGCAAGCCATCGTGCACGGCAGCCATGGCTTGCGCGGCAGCGTGGCGCTGCTGGGCGCCACGGCGCTGGTCAGCCGCCTGGCCGAGCTGGAACGGCTGGCGCGCCTGCAGGAGCGGCCGGCGCCGGGCTGGCTCGATGAAACGGCGCGCCTGCTGGCGCTCGTGGAGGCGGAAGTGCGGCGCTGCATGGCCGAGTACCAGGAAACGCAAGCATGAATGGCGCAGCTGACTTGCTAATTAAAAATCAATTCCTTATTGGAAATGTTATACTTATCTCAATCAACCATGGAGCCTGCGATGATCGTGTGCCGTGACCTTCTGCTGAGAGCCTTCATGCTGGGCATGCTGCTCTTCGTCGTCGGCGAATCGCTGTCCTACTGGACGCCGGAAGTCAAGAAGCTGCTGGCCTGGCGCCCGTCCTGACTTCCCTCAGCCTTCACGCCCATCGACGCGCGCGCGCCACAGGTAAGGCGCATACACCAGCATATACAAGGCAAACGCCAGCGACCAGCACAAGCCTGCCGCCCACAGCGACGGCAGCACCGATGGCGTGGGGCCGACAGCTGCCAGCAGCCGCGCCAGCGCACCCAGCTGCACCAGCCAGTACATGCCCGCTTCCGCCCTGCCCGCCTTGAGGGGGCGCCCCGTGTGGCCCAGGGTCGTGCGCGTCATCATGCCGATGATCAGGCCCGCCATCGACCCCACGGTCAACGCGTGGAATGCGGCGCTGGCCGGCAGCAGCTGCCAGCTGGCCAGCGCCAGCAGCGCAAAGCCGATGCCTATCCACGCGTATGACAGGTGCAAGATCCACAGCAGCGGTACGCGCAGGGTGCGCCGCGGCTGCCAGGCCAGCAGGTTGGCCAGCGACATGGCGCTTGCCGCCAGGGCCAGCGGCGCCGTCGCCCAGGCCGGCGCGCCCGCCAGCCAGGCGATGCTGGCCAGCGCCATGCATCCCACGGCCATCAGCGCCCGCTTCGGACTGGCCACGGGCGTGCTGCCCGGTGCGCCATTGCGCGTAAACATGGGAATGACGCGCGCGCCGATCACCGATTCGATCAGCACGATAATCAGAATGGCCGCCTGCACGGGCAGGAACAGCGACAGCGACAGCCAGCCCAGCGCGGCCGCATGATACAGGCCGTTGGCCAGCGCCAGCAGGGCCAGCAAGCCGACGAGGAACAGGTTGCGCGTATTGCCCGAGCGGCGCAGCACGCGGTACAGCGGATACGTGGCCAGCGGCAGGAACAGCCAGTCCACCAGCGCCGCCATGGGCGCCAGCGGGCCGTTTAGGCACAGCATGGCCATGCGTCCGGCCAGCCACAGCCCCGCCAGCGCCATCAGCGGCGCGCCGTGCGGCGTGGGCAGCCCCGTCCAGTTGCGCCCCGCCGTGTACAGGAAGCCGACGATGACGGCCAGCGCGAAGCCGAACACCATCTCGTGCATATGCCAGCCCAGCCCGACGTGCAGACCGCCCTGCAGCAGGCTGGCATAGCTGGCCAGCCACAGGGGAATGCTGACAGCCGCGAACAGTGCGGCCAGCAGGTAGAACGGACGAAAACCCAGCTGCCAGACGGCATGGCGGGCATGCCACGGTGCGGCACCGGGAGCGGCGGCAGGAGATGATGGTTCGCTGATGGGAGTAATGGCCATGGTGGACTCGCGCTTAAAGATATATTCAATATACTACTTTAAAAGCGCAATGGCGGCCATCGGCAAAAAGGACTAGAAGGGCTAGAAGGACGGGAAGGATGGCGCGACGGCCATGGGGCCCGAGCCGAGAGGCCAGCCCCCGGCATCGCGCTGCCGGCTACTTGCCCTGGCGGTGCTCGACCGCGTACACGGCCGCCTGCACGCGGCTGGTCAGGTTGAGCTTTTTCAGCACGTTCTGCACGTGGATCTTCACCGTGCTTTCGGCCAGGTCCAGCGTGCGCGCGATGCCCTTGTTGCTCTCGCCGCGCGACAGGCAGTCGATGATTTCCTTTTCGCGCGGGGTCAGCTTGTCCAGCTCCGACACGGGTTCTTCGCGCCGCGTGCCCGCCTGCAGCTGCGCCACCAGCTTGCCCGTCATGGCTTCGGCGATGACGACTTCGCCGGCGGCCGCGCGGCGGATGGCGCGCACCAGGTAATCGGCGTCGATATTCTTGATCAGATAACCGCAGGCGCCCGCGCGCAGGGCCGTGGCCAGGTCTTCGGCGTCCTCGGAGACGGTCAGCATGACGATGGCTGTGTCCGGGCAATCGTGCTGCATCAGCTGCAGCGCTTCCACGCCGGACATGCCGGCCATGTTCAGGTCCAGCAGCACCACGTCGGGCTGCAGCTGGATGGCGCGCTTGATGCCTTCCACGCCGTCGGCCGCCTCGCCCACGACGGAAAAATCCGTATGCCGCTGCAGCAGCGAGCGTATGCCGCTGCGGAACAGCGCGTGGTCATCGACCAGCATGACGGTGATCGGTTTGACGGGAGTCTCCATTTTTTATGCTTTCAGGTGCTTGCGCGATGATGGTTCAAGTGATGGCTCATGCGGCGCGCCGCTGCGCGCGCGGCAGGTGCAGCTCGACCGTGGTACCCCGCCCTGGCGCGGCATGCACCTCGAACGTAGCCTCGATGCGCTGCGCGCGCTCGCGCATGATGTGGATGCCGACATGGCTGTCGCCCTTTTCCAGCACGGCCGCGGCATCGAAACCGACGCCGTTGTCGCTGATCGTCAGCGTAAAGTCCTGGTGATCGTCCAGCCGCACCTCGACATGGCTGGCCTGGGCGTGCTTGCGGATGTTCGACAGCGCTTCCTGCACGATGAATAATAGCTGCAATTGCTGCTCGCGTGGGAATGGCGCGCCATCGACATCGGCCAGCAGTTCGGCGTCGATGCCCGTCTGGCGACGGAATTTCTCCAGCGCCGCGCGCAGGGAGCCGATCAAGTCGTCTTCCATCAGACGGCTGCGGAAGTTCGCCAGCAGCTCGCGCACGTCTTCATAGCTTTCCTTCACGCCCGCATGCAGGGCCGGCACGATGCCGGCCACCTCGTCGAAACGCGCATTGCGCACGGAGTCGTCGAGCATCTGCACTTGCAGGTTGAGGAAATTGAGGCTTTGCGCAATGCTGTCGTGCAGGCCCTGCGCCACCAGGTTGCGCTCTTCGGAAATGGCCATCTCGCGTTCGCGCGCGGCCAGGCGCAGGTTTTCCAGCGCGATGCCCAGCAGCTGGCCCAGGGTTTCCAGCAAGGCCAGCTCGCGCGCGGAAAACACGCGCGCATGGCGGAAATGCAGGTTGAAGAAGCCCAGGTGCTGTTCATGCGCATGGATATGGAAGACGGAGACGGTGGCGAAGCCTTCGCGGTGACAGCGCAGCTCGTGCGCCTTGTCGATGCGGCGCATGTCGTGCACCTTCGCCACCTTCATTTCGACGGCCGTGCCGCACAGGCAGTCGCCCACCTTCAGGCAGTGTTCGGACGCCACCAGTTCCTCGGACAGGCCCGTGTGCACCACCATGTGCAGGTTGCCGCGCTCGGCGTCGAGCACGCGCACGGTGGAGCCATCGGCCTCGAAATAATCGACGATGCGCTGCATGAAGCCGCCGCAGATGTCTTCCAACGGCTGCGGGCGCTGCAAGAAGGCGGCGCTTTCGTACAGCAGCGCCAGTTCGCGGTTGCGGTATTCGAGGGTGGCCGTCTTGCTGCGCACGCCCTCTTCCAAATTGCCGTACAGGGCTTGCAGGCGGTCGGCCATCTGGTTGAAGCCACTGGCCAGCTGGCCGAATTCGTCATTGCTCTCGACGGCCAGGCGCACGCTGAAATCGCGCTCCTTCATGCGCTGCATGCCCAGGCGCAGCCGCGTCACGGGCTCGATGATCAGCATGAACATCAGGAAGATCATGCTGACCGTGCCGAGTATCGCCATGGCCAGCAAGACCAGCTGCGAGGCGCGCAGCCAGAACGTGCGCTGCTCGCTATCGTGCTCGATCAGGCGCACCAGCTGGTCGACCTGGCCGACAAAGGTGTCGGCCTCATGCTCGAACTGGCGCGCGCGCGCCGTGCTGTCGGCGGCCAGGGCGGCCGGGCGCAAGCCATCGCGCCAGGCGTCGCCGATGCGCTCGAATTCGGACTTGATGGCGGTGCTGGGCGGCAGGAACAAAGGACGCTGCGGGTCGCCGTGGGCGATCTTGGCCAGGG
This sequence comes from Janthinobacterium sp. GW822-FHT07H10, assembly GCF_058798675.1. NCBI lineage: Bacteria > Pseudomonadati > Pseudomonadota > Betaproteobacteria > Burkholderiales > Oxalobacteraceae > Janthinobacterium > Janthinobacterium sp. GW822-FHT07H10. The sequence continues at coordinate 123,728 of NZ_JBXAKS010000006.1, read as the reverse complement.
TTTCGTCGATCAGCAGCGCCTGCTGCTGCGCCTGCACGCGGGCATCGCTGGCGATCAGCAGGGTCAGACGGTAGGTCTGCATGCGCAGCCGCCCTGTCTCGTTGATGGCGGCCGAACTGCCTTCCAGCTGCCACGACAGGAACAGGGTGCAGCCGATGGCCGTCAGGGCCAGGACCAGCATGAGCAGCAGCGCGCCGACGATCTTGGTCGACAGTTTCTGCCAGGAGGAAAACATCGCTTTAAATTTCATACATCCTTTACTTGGCACCGCACCGTTCAGCCTCCGGTTTGGGCCATGAAACGGATAATCTTGTCCGGCTGCGTGTTGAAATCATGCTGCTGCGGCTTCAGTTCGATGGCCGCGCGGATCGCCGCTTCCAGCTCCGCATCGGTGGCGCCGCCACGCAGCATGGGACCGAAGGCGAATTTCTCTTCCTGTCCCAGGCACAGGTACAGGGTACCATCGACGGACAGGCGCACGCGGTTGCAGCTGGCGCAAAAATGCTGCGACATGGGCGTGATGAAGCCGATGCTCGAGCGTCCATCGGGCGTGGCCAGGTAGCGCGCCGGCCCGCCGCCCAGCTCCTGCGCCTGCGGCACCAGGCCAAAGCGGGCCGCCAGGCGCTCGCGCACGGCAGCCAGCGGCATGTAGTGGGCATCGCGCCCCGTGCTGCCCATGGGCATGGCTTCGATCAGGCGCAGGATGAACTGCTGCTCGATGCAAAACGCCGCCATGGCCTCGATCTGGCCGTCATTGACGCCGCGCATGGCCACCATATTGATCTTGATCGGGTCAAAACCGGCCGCCTTGCCCGCCATCAGGCCATCGAGGATGGGTTGCAGGCTGTCGCGCCCCGTGATCTGCTGCATGCAGGCGCGGTCGAGCGAATCGAGGCTGACATTGATACGGTCCACGCCCGCCGCGCGCAAGGCCGTGGCGTGCTTGCCCAGTTGCGTGGCATTCGTCGACAGCGACAGATCCTGCAGGCCGGGCAGCGACGACAGCTTGCGCGCCAGCTCGGGCAGCTTGCGCCGCAACAGCGGCTCGCCGCCCGTCAGGCGCACGCGGCGCGTGCCGAGGCGTACGAAAATGCCCAGCAGGCGCTCGATTTCATCGAACGTCAGCCAATCCTTCGGTTCTTCGAAGCCGCGAAAGCCCTTGGGCATGCAATAACTGCAGCGCAAGTCGCAGCGGTCGGTGACGGACAGCCGCACATAATCGATCGAACGGCCAAAACGGTCCTGCAACTTGACGCTACTCATGACGCTACTCCTGTTTCTTCCTCGATTGTAAAGGCTGGGGCACGATCTGACTGTGCCCCAGAAGGCCTAGCGGCCTACGCCTTCCGGTCTATTGCACTAACGGACTGGCTGTGCCTTCCAGCTCGATGCCGGCGATCTCGGCGCGGCCCACCAGCAAATGCAGGTACTGGTGCACGGCGCGCTGCCAGGCCGCGCGCGACAGGCGGTCGGCGATCTGCGCCTGCACCGCCTCGTAGGGAATGGCCTGGCCTTCGACCCGGCGCAGCACCTGCACCACGTGGTAGCCGAAGCGCGTTTCCAGCAAGTGGCCGGCCAGCGCGCCCTCTTCCAGGCGAAACAGCAGCGCATCGAATTCCGGCACGCTCTGGCCCGGCGACAGCTGGCCCAGATTGCCCCCCAGCGCGCCGGACGGGCAGTTCGAGTACTGCGCCGCCAGTTCCGCAAAGCGCTCGGGCGCCAGTTTCAAGGCATCGAGCACGGCTTGCGCCGTGGCGCGCAGCAGTTCCAAAGGCGCCTCGGGCGTCACCTGGAACAGGATGTGGCGCGCCTCGACCAGCGCGCCGCTGCGAAACAGCTGCGGGCGCTGCGCGTAAAACGTGCGGCAGGCCGCATCGTCGGCGGGCGGCACGCGCACTTCCTGCGCGAACAGCGCCTCGATGCGGTCATCAATGCTGGTGCCCTGCACGCCGAGGCGCTGCGCCTCGTCCAGCAGCAACCGGCGCAGCACCAGTTCATGCACGGCCTGTTTCAGCGGATTGCCGGCCCTGTCGTGATGCGGCAGTTCCTGCGCGATGTCGGCATCGTCGATATCGATGCCATTGACGGAGATTCCCATCTTACTTTCCTTCCATAAATAGCCTGAAAAATCGTCGCGAGCGGAGATGAGTTGCGGCTGAGAAGCGCAGCTGTGCGCATGCACAGTGAGTATCGCAGGCCGAAAATCGCTACGCGCAGTAGATTTTTCATGGCGTTTTTTAACGGCGGCGCACCAACTGATAGGCGCGGCCCAGGTAGCCGATGGCGCCAAAGCCGCTCCACACGTGCACCAGGCGGGTGAACGGGAAGATGACGAACAGCGACATGCCCATGAACAGGTGCAGCTTGAAGACCAGCGGCGCGTCGACGATGAAGCTGGCCGCGTCGGCGCGGAAGGTGACGATGTGCTGCGCCCATTGCATCAGCAAGACCATCATGTGGCCATCCATGTGCGAGGCGGAGACAAAGATCGACGACAGACCCAGCAGCAAGGTCAGCAAAATCCACAGCATCACCAGCTTGTCGCCGGCCGTGGTGACGGCGCGCAGCCGGTCATTGGAAAAGCGGCGCGCCAGCAGGATCAGCAAGCCGACCAGGCACAGGCCGCCCATCACGCCGCCGGCCGCCATGGCCACGCCCTGCTTCAGGCTGTGCGACACGCCCAGGGTGTCCCACACCCAGACAGGGGTCAGCAAGCCGGCCGCATGGCCGAACAGCAGGCCGATGATGCCGATATGGAACAGGATATTGCCCAGGCGCAGGCTGCCGCGGTGCAGCAGCTGGCTGGAATCGGACTTCCACGTGTATTGCTCGCGGTCGAAACGGATCAGGCTACCGAGAAAAAAGATGGCCAGCGCGATGTACGGATAGATGCCGTAGACGAATTGATGCAGGTAATGACTCATGATGTACTCCTCTTCATGCGGACGCCGTTCAGGCGGCGCGCCGCGGCTGCGGGTGAAAATGCACGGGATGGACGCCGCCCGCGACCTGGCCATGGCCTTGGCGCAGCAGCGGCTCGACGCCGTCCGCACCTGGACCGAAGGTTTCCAGCGCTTCGTCCATGTCGCGCACCGGCGGTTCGGCCAGCGTTTCTGCCGCCACGGGGCTCAGGCGTTCGAGCAGGGTGAAGACAGGCGCATACGGGCTGCCGTTGGCCGCCAGCTTGCGGCCGATATGCGCCAGCACGTGCACGGCGTCGCCCAGCAATGGCGCGGCAGCCGCCTCGTCGAGCTGCGCCAGGAACTCCAGGAACAGCGGCACGAAGTCGGGCAAGTCGTCGCCCACCATCTGCAGGCCGTGGCGCTTGTATTCCTCCATCAGGTCGACCATGGCCTGGCCCCGGTCGCGCGATTCGCCGTGGATATGCTCGAACAGGTGCAGCGAGTGCGAGGGATTGCGGTCGAAGGTGGCTACGTACTGCTGCTGCAGGTCGATCAGGCTGCTGCTTTCCAGGTGCGCCAGCAAGGGCCGCAGCAGCGCGTGCTGTTCCGGCACGGCCGCCAGCGCGGCATCGAGCTGCGGCAGGTGGGCGATCAGCTCGGGCTCCGGATACAGCAGCAGGCGCGAGAGGATGTGATAGTGGTTCATGGCGTAGTCCATATGAGCTCCTTAAGCGCCTGGCGCCGTTTTGCGCGACTTCGGCATCTGCATGAAGATGGCCGAACCGTGTTTTTTCTTGCCGAACAAGGTCGGCTCGCTGACTCCGTCCGAGCAGCCATTGCCGAAGCTGAAGCCGCAGGAACCCTTCTCGTTGAAGCTGTCCTCGGCCATTTCCTTGTGGCTGCTGGGGATGACGAAGCGGTCCTCGTAGTTGGCGATGGCCATGATGTGGTACATGTCCTCCACCTGCGCCTGGGTCAATCCCACCTGCTTGAGCACCGTCAGGCTTTCCACCTTCTCGACGGTCTTGCTGCGCATGTAGGCGCGCATGGCCAGCATGCGGTCCAGCGCCGAGACGATGGGCGGCTGGTCGCCGGCCGTCAGCAGATTGGCCAGGTACTGCACGGGAATGCGCAGGCTTTGCGTATCGGGCAGCATGCCGTTCACGCCCAGCTTGCCCGATTCGGCGGCCGCCTGGATCGGCGACAGCGGCGGCACGTACCACACCATCGGCAAGGTGCGGTATTCGGGATGCAGCGGGAACGCCACCTTCCACTCGACGGCCATCTTGTAGACGGGCGACTTGACGGCAGCTTCCAGCCACAGGTCGGGGATGCCCTGGCGGCGCGCCTCGGCGATGATGGCCGGGTCGTGCGGATCGAGGAACAGGCCGAGCTGCGCCTGGTACAGGTCCTGCTCCTGCGGCACGGAAGCGGCGGCCTCGATCCTGTCGGCGTCATACAGCAGCACGCCCAGGTAGCGGATGCGGCCCACGCACGTTTCCGAGCACACGGTAGGCTGGCCCGCTTCGATGCGGGGGAAGCAGAACGTGCACTTCTCCGCCTTGCCGGACGACCAGTTGTAGTAAATCTTCTTGTACGGGCAACCGGAAATGCACATGCGCCAGCCGCGGCACTTGTCCTGGTCGATCAGCACGATGCCGTCGTCTTCGCGCTTGTAGACGGAGCCGGACGGGCAGGACGCCACGCACGTCGGATTGAGGCAATGCTCGCACAGGCGCGGCAGATACATCATGAAGGTGTTCTCGAACGTGCCGTACATCTCCTTCTGCATGTTGTCGAACAGCTTGTCCTTGCTGCGCTGGGCAAATTCGCCGCCCAGGTCATCTTCCCAGTTCGGGCCCCACTCGATCTTTTCCATCTTCTTCCCCGTCAGCACGGAGATCGGACGGGCCGTCGGCGGCGTCTGCGACAGCGGCGCGCTTTGCAGGTGCTCGTAGTCGTAGGTGAACGGCTCGTAGTACTCGTCGATGGCGGGCAGGTTCGGGTTGGCGAAGATATTCGCCAGGATTTTCAAACGGCTGCCCTGGCGCGGCTCGATCTTGCCTGCATCCGTGCGGCGCCAGCCGCCATTCCACTTGTCCTGGTTTTCCCACTGCTTCGGATAGCCGATGCCCGGTTTCGTCTCGACGTTGTTGAACCATGCGTACTCGACGCCGTCGCGACTGGTCCACACGTTCTTGCACGTGACGGAACAGGTGTGGCAGCCGATGCACTTGTCCAGGTTCAGCACCATGCCGATTTGCGCTCTGATTTTCATACTATGCTCCTTCTTCCTGCAACGGGCCTTCGAGCCAGTCGACCTTGTTCATCTTGCGCACCAATACGAATTCATCGCGGTTGGAGCCCACCGTGCCGTAATAATTGAAGCCGTAGGCCAGCTGGGCGTAGCCGCCTATCATGTGCGTCGGCTTGGGCACGGCGCGCGTCACCGAGTTATGGATGCCGCCCCGCTTGCCCGTCATCTCCGCGCCAGGCACGTTGATGATCTTTTCCTGCGCGTGGTACATCATCGTCATGCCGGCCGGGATGCGCTGGCTGACGATGGCGCGCGCCGTCAGGGTGCCGTTCACGTTGAAGACTTCGATCCAGTCGTTGTCGACGATGCCGGCCGTCTTGGCGTCGATTTCCGACAGCCACACGTGCGGTCCGCCGCGCGACAGGGTCAGCATGCGCAGGTTGTCCGAATACGTGGAGTGGATGCCCCACTTCTGGTGCGGCGTCAAAAAGTTCAGCGCCAGCTCCTTGTTGCCGTTCGGCTGGGTGCCCAGCAGCGCTTCCGTCGTCTTCGTGTTGATGGCCGGCTTGTACACGCACAGCCCTTCGCCGAAGTCGCGCATCCACAGGTGATCCTGGTAGAACTGCTGGCGGCCCGTCAGGGTGCGCCATGGGATCAGTTCATGCACGTTGGTATAGCCGGCCGTGTAGCTGACTTCCTCGCTTTCCAGGCCCGACCACGTGGGCGAGGAAATGATCTTGCGCGGCTGCGCCTGCACGTCGCGGAAGCGGATGCTGTCATGCTCGCGCGGCAGCGCCAGATGCGTGTGCTCGCGTCCCGTGATGGCGGACAGCGCGGCCCAGGCTTTCACGGCCACGTGGCCATTCGTTTCCGGCGCCAGCGACAGGATCATCTCGGCCGCATCGATGGCCGTATCGAGGCGCGGCTGGCCCTGCGACACGCCTTCTTCCAGCACCGTGCGGTTGATACCGCGCAGCACGTCCACTTCATGGCCCGTTTTCCAGGAAATGCCCTTGCCACCATTGCCGATGCTTTCCAGCAGCGGGCCGATCGACGTGAATTTCTTGTAGACGTCGCGGTAATTGCGCTCGACCACCGTCATGTTCGGCATGGTCTTGCCGGGAATGGCCTCGCATTCGCCGGCGCGCCAGTCCTTGGGATCGAAAGGCTGGCCCAGTTCGCCGGGCGTGTCGTGCATCAGCGGCGTGAGGATGATGTCTTGCTGGGTGCCCAGCAGCTCGCCGCCGATTTCCGAGAATTTCTCGGCGATGCCCTTGTAGATTTCCCAGTCCGACTTCGATTGCCACAGCGGCTGCACGGCTTCCGACAGCGGATGGATGAACGGATGCATGTCCGACGTATTCAAGTCGTCCTTTTCATACCAGGTGGCCGTCGGCAGCACCACGTCGCCGTACAGGCAGGTGGTCGACATGCGGAAATCCAGCACCACCAGCAGATCGAGCTTGCCTTCGGCGGCCGGGCGCACCTTCACCTGCTGCGGTTTCAGGCAGTCGTCTTCGTCGCTGAGCAAGCCGTTCTGCGTGCCGAGCAGGTATTTCAGGAAGTACTCGTGGCCCTTGCCCGAGCTGCCGAGGATATTCGAACGCCAGACGAACATATTGCGCGGGAAGTTGGCCGGATTGTCCGGATCGTCGCACGAGAACTGCAGCTGGCCCGCCTTGATCTGGTCGAGCGCATACGCGGCCGGCGCCTGCCCTGCCGCCCTGGCGGCCTTGGCTACTTCCAGCGGATTGGTTTGCAGCTGCGGCGCCGATGGCAGCCAGCCCATGCGCTCGGCCTTGGCGTTGTAGTCGAGCAGGGTCAGGTCGCCCGTGCCGCCGGCCGCCGATGGCGAGGCGATGTCGCCCGTTTCCAGCTTTTCATGGCGCCACTGGCTCGTGTGCGCATAGAAGAACGAGGTGCCGTTCATCTGGCGCATCGGGCGCACCCAGTCCTGGGCGAAGGCCAAGGGCGTCCAGCCCGTTTGCGGACGCAGCTTTTCCTGGCCCACGTAATGGGCCCAGCCGCCGCCCGACTGGCCGATACAGCCGCACATCATCAGCATGTTGATGATGCCGCGGTAGGTCATGTCCATGTGGTACCAGTGATTCAGGCCGGCGCCCACGATGACCATGCTCTTGCCGCGCGTCTGGTCGGCGTTTTCCGCGAACTGGCGCGCCACGGTGATGACGTCGGCGCGTTTCACGCCCGTGTGCTTTTCCTGCCACGCGGGGGTGTACGGCACGTCGTCGTCATAGCTTTCCGCGACATTTTCTCCGCCGAGGCCACGGTCGATGCCGTAGTTGGCCAGGGTCAGGTCGAACACGGTGGTCACCAGGCCCGTCGTGCCGTCGGCCAGGCGGATGGTTTTCACGGGCACCTTGCGCAGCAGCATGTCGGCCGCATCCTTGCCGCCGAAGTAGGCAAAACCCACTTCCGTGACGGCGTCGCTGTCGTTGATCATGGACAGCATCGGCACGATGGGCGCGCCGCTGCCGCCCGCCTTCTGTTCCAGGTTCCACTTGCCCGACTCGCCCCAGCGGAAGCCGATGGAGCCGGCCGGCGCCGTGATCGCCCCCGTGCTTTCGTCGATGACGAGGGTTTTCCATTCCGGGTTGTTGGTCTCGTCGAGGTTGTTGTCCAGGTGCGAGGCGCGCAGGAAGTAGTCGGGCACCAGCGTGCCGTTATGCTCCTTGAGCAGCACCAGCATGGGGAAATCCGTGTACTGGCGCGCATAGTCGCGGAAGTAGGCGCTCTGGCCTTCCGCATGGAATTCCTTGAGGATGACGTGGCCCATGGCCAGCGCCAGCGCGGCGTCCGTGCCCTGTTTCGGCGCCAGCCAGATGTCGCCGAACTTCACCATTTCGCCGTAGTCTGGCGAGATGGCCACGGTTTTCGTGCCCTTGTAGCGCACTTCCGTGTAGAAGTGGGCGTCGGGCGTGCGCGTCATCGGCACGTTCGAGCCCCACACCATCAGGTAAGTCGAGTTGTACCAGTCGGCCGATTCCGGCACGTCCGTCTGTTCGCCCCACACTTGCGGGCTGGCCGGCGGCAGGTCGCAGTACCAGTCATAGAAGCTCAGGGCCACGCCGCCGATCAGCGACAGGTAGCGCGTGCCGGAGGCATAGCTGACCATGGACATGGCGGGAATCGGCGAAAAGCCGACGACGCGGTCCGGGCCGTATTTCTTGATCGTCAGCGCATTCGCGGCGGCGATGATCTCATTCGATTCGTCCCACGTGGCGCGCACGAAACCGCCCAGGCCGCGGATGGACTTGTATTGCTGCGAGCGCACGGGGTCCTGGCTGATCCAGTCCCAGGCCGTGACGGGGTCCATGGTCTTGCGCGCTTCGCGCCACATTTCCATCAGGCGACCGCGCACCATCGGGTACTTCACGCGCTGCGCCGAATACACATACCAGGAATAGCTGGCGCCGCGCGGGCAGCCGCGCGGTTCATGGTTGGGCAGGTCGGGACGCGTGCGCGGGTAATCGGTTTGCTGGGTTTCCCAGGTGATCAGGCCATTCTTGACATACACCTTCCAGCTGCACGAGCCGGTGCAGTTCACGCCATGCGTGGAACGCACGATCTTGTCGTGCTGCCAGCGCTGGCGGTAGGCGTTTTCCCAGGTACGGTCTTCATCGACCACGGTGCCATGGCCGTTTGAAAACGGCTCGGCGGGCTTGCTAAAAAATTTCAGGCGGTCCAGAAAGTGACTCATGCTACCTCCACATTGCGCCGCGGACAGCGGCGCCAGGTCTTAAGAAACGCTGCAAGCACGATGGCTCAAGCGTCGATACAAACAGTCTAGCGATGCGCCCTGCGCAGCGGTATTGGCAAGAAGTCGGTTTCCGGCACCAGGAATGCATAGGCGCGTAGTCACCCGGATAGTCACTATTGCCTATGGGCGGCACGCGCGCGCTGCGGTATACCTGTCGCCATCATTCAACCAGGAGGAAAGCCATGCCCATTACCGATTACGCCAGCCTGCTGCGCAGCGCACGCACCCAGGAACAGCCGCAACGGCTGCTGTTCACGTTTACCCAGGCGCAGGCCCAGCCTGGCGGCCAGGGCAAGTCGCTGACGCCCGTGATGTGCGCCGACAAGCTGCCCGATGAACTGGACAGCTTTGAAAAACTCACGGAGGAATCGAAGCAGATGCAGACGCACTGGGACGTGGTCTTCGTGGCGGGACTGGCGGGCCAGCACGGCCAGCCGCCCGCGCCGCAGGAATGCGAGGCGCCGCTGCGCGCCATGGTGACGGCCATCGAGCAAGGCCGCATCGATACATTGCTGGCGTTCGACCGCAGCGGCGATTTGCTGCGTTTCAGCTGAGGGAACTTGTCGGATGACGCCCTGCGGGCCAATCCGACCTGCCTGAAGTGTCGTCATGTAGGTCGGATTAGGGCGGCAACGCCGCGCGTAATCCGACACCTCTACCTGGCCGCATCCGGCCACGGCCGCTCGTGCAGGTGGCGCGCCCGCTCGATGGGACAGACGAGGGGCAAAAACTGCTGCTGGCGCGCCGAATAGGCCATCAGCGCCCCGCTGTCGATATCGAAATACCATCCATGCAGTTTCAATACGCCCTGCTCCACCCGGCGCTTCAGCCACGGATAGGTGAGCAGGTTGTCCAGCGACTGCAGTATGCTGGCTAGCTCGCACGCATGATGCTGTTCCGCCGACGAGCGGTGTCCGAGGTCGCGCCGCACGCGCTGCGCCACCGGTTCGGCGATGCGCATCCACTGCCCCACGAAGTCCGTTTCCTGTCCCTGCGCGCGCGGCTGGGGTTCCAGCAGCGCGCGGATGCCGCCGCAGCGCGCATGCCCGAGCACGATGACCCTGGCCACTTCGAGCTTGCAGACGGCAAACTCGATGGCCGAACTGACGCCGGGCGGCGCATCGGGGGTACACGGCGGCACCAGGTTGGCGATATTGCGCACGACGAACATGTCGCCCGGGTCGCTGCCCGTCAGCAGCATGGGATCGACGCGCGAATCGCAGCAGCCGATCAGCAGGGTCGAAGGCCGCTGCCCGTCGCGCAAGCTGTCGTACAAAGTCTGCGGCTCGCTGAAATACTGCTGCTGAAACAGGCTGAAGCCGTTGACGAATTTTTCCAGTTCTTCCATCACATACTCTCATTTCCTCAACGCCTGGCAAGACCGGCTTGCCAGGCATGCCAACTTTAGCAAGGCATAGGCGCATTCTTGCGCGCATAGCACCACCAGGTAATCGCGATGCAGCTGACGTAGAAGCCGATGAAGCACCACAGGGCCGCGTCGGGGCTGCCCGTCATGGCGATCGAGGTGCCGTAGCTTTTCGGGATGAAGAAGGCGCCGTAGGCCGCCACGGCCGACGTGAAGCCCAGCACGGCCGCGCCTTCCTTGTTGGCGTCGACGATGGCCTGCTCCTGCGCCGCCTTGCCCTTGCCGGCCGCGGCGCGCTGATGCTCGGTCAGGAAAATCACGGGGATCATGCGGAAGGTCGACGCATTGCCGATGCCGGTGCCGGCGAACAGCAGCATGAACATCCAGAAGAAGCCATTGAAGTTACCGCCAACGCCGCCTTGCGGCATGAAGTACAGCACGCCCAGCACGGCGCCTATCATCAGCAGGAACGACCACAGGGTGACACGCGCGCCGCCCAGCTTGTCCGAGATCACGCCGCCGGCCACGCGCGCCAGCGCACCCACCAGGGGGCCGAGGAACGCGTAGTCGAGCGGATTGACGTCGGGGAACTGGATCTTGATCAACAGCGGAAACGCGGCCGAATAGCCGATGAAGGAACCGAAGGTGCCCGTGTACAGCCAGCACATGAGCCAGTTGTGCTTGCGCTTGAAGATCACGGCCTGCTCGGAAAACGAGGCCTTGGCCGACGCCAGGTCATTCATGCCGAACCAGGCCAGCAAGGTGGAGAGCGCAATGAACGGCACCCAGATGAAGCCCGCATTCTGCAACCACATGTCCTTGCTCACGCCATTCTTGACCCAGGTCAGCGCATCGCCGCCCCAGGCGCCGAAGACGGCAAACGTGATCACCAGCGGCACGACGAACTGCACCACCGACACGCCCAGGTTGCCCAGGCCCGCGTTCATGCCCAGCGCGAAGCCCTTGCTCGCCTTCGGATAGAAAAAGCTGATGTTGGCCATCGACGAGGCGAAATTGCCGCCGCCGAAGCCGCACAGCAGCGCCAGGATCAGCATCGTCGGATAGCCCGTGTTCACGTCCTGCACGGCCAGGCCGATGCCGATGGCGGGGATCAAGAGCGAGCCGGTGGAAATGGCCGTCCAGCGCCGGCCGCCGAAGATCGGCACCATGAACGAGTAAAAGATGCGCAAGGTGGCGCCGGACAGGCCCGGCAAGGCCGTCAGCCAGAACAGCTGGTTGTTACTGTAGGTGAAGCCGATGTTGGGCAGGTTCACCACCACCACGCTCCACACCATCCACACGGCGAACGCCAGCAGCAGTGCGGGAATCGAAATCCACAGATTGCGCGCGGCCGTGGCCTTGCCCGTGCTTTGCCAGAAGCTCGGTGTTTCCGGCTCCCACGTATTGATCATGTAGCGGCTCATGTTTTTACTCCTGCAGGTTGATTGGTAGTGGCCGCGCGCAGCGGCTTGAACGAGAAATGCATCCAGACGAGCGAGACGCAGACGGTGCCGTACAACAGCATGAAGGCGCTCGAACGCACGCCGGTGAAGTCGACCAGGGCACCGAACATCACGGGCAGGATGAAGCCACCGAGGCCGCCGGCCAGGCCCACGACGCCCGAGACGGCGCCGATGTTGTCGGAAAAATCATCGCCGATGAACTTGAAGACGGACGCCTTGCCCACCGCCATGGCGATGCCGACGATGAACAGCAGCACGGTGAACCACAGCGGCGACAGGCCGATGTGGAAGGCCAGCGGCCCCGTGACGGTTTCCACCACCATCTGCGTCTGCGGGTACGACAGCAGGAAAAAGCACACCCAGCACACCCACATCACGGCCCAGGTGACTTTCGCCGCACCGTATTTGTCCGAAATCCAGCCGCCCAGCGCGCGCAGCACGCCGCCCGGCAGCGAGAAGCAGGCGGCCAGCAGCGCCGCGTGGCTCAGGTCGAAGCCGTATTCGGCCACGTAGTACTTCGTCATCCACAGCGCCAGCGCCACATAGCCGCCGAACACCACCGAGTAGTACTGGCAGTAGCGCCACACGCGCGGGTCCTTCAGCACCTTCATCTGCGCCGAAAAGCTCTCGCCCGATGGCGCCAGGTGCGATTTGTCCGTGTACGAGAACAGCCAGAAGATGACGGCCGTGGCCAGCATGGCCACCGCATACACCTTGGGCAGCATCTGCCAGCCAAAGGCGGCGACGATGCCGGGCGCGACGAACTTGGTCAGCGCGGAACCGGAGTTCCCGGCGCCGAAGATGCCCATGGCCAGGCCGCGGCGCTCCTTCTCGTACCAGCGCGCCACGTAGGGCGTGCCGACGGAAAACGAACCGCCCGCCAGGCCCACGAACATGCCCAGCAAGAGGAAATGCCAGTAGGCGGTGGCGTAGGCGATCAGGTAGATCGGCACCACGCTGGCCAGCATCAGCAGGAAGAAGACGCGGCGTCCGCCGTATTTGTCCGTCCAGATGCCCAGCGGCACGCGCACGAGTGAGCCCGTCAGCACGGGCATGGCGGCCAGCAGGCCGAATTGCGTTTCAGTCAAGCCCAGGCTGGTCTTGATGGGGATGCCCAGTACGGCGAACATCATCCATACCGCGAAGCAGATCGTGAAGGCAAAGGTACTGCTGACCAGCACGGACGCCTGCTTGCGCCGCATGCCCGGTTCGGCTGCCTTGTTGTTGTTACTGTTCTTGTTAGTGCCATCTAGGGTAGCCACGATGTTTCTCCATGAATGCACTGGCCGTCTGGCCAGCCGTCCCGACCAGCTTACGTGCCAGCCGCGAAAGGCACTATCGGCCACAGGGTGATTCTGGAAAGGCAATCTGGATAGCCGCATCGGCAAAAGTGACTAGGCGATGCGGGATGGACCTAGCCAGGATGGCGGGGGATTTTACAAAACGCCGCGTTTTTGGCACACTCGGCGCCTGGAGAAAAAGGAGCGGCATGGAGCACAGCGGCGCAGCAGACGAGACCATCACCCGCGCGGCGGCATCTGGCGATGTGGAAGCCATGCTGGCCTGCGACGCCTACGCGCAGGCGCACGCCGCCCGCGGCGAGGCCGTGCGCGCCGCCGTCGGCAAGGGACACTGCCTGCTCGCCACGCGGGCCGGCCAGGTCGCCGGCTATGTGCTTCTGCACGACGACTTCTTCGGCTACGGCTTCATATCCCTGGTGGTGGTGTCGCCCGCGCACCGGCGCCTGGGCGTGGGAGAGCGGCTGCTGGCAGCCGCCGTGGCAGCGTGCCCGACGGAGAAAATGTTCACTTCGACGAACCGGTCCAACCTGGCCGCGCAACGGCTGTTCGCCAGCGCCGGCTTTGTGCGCAGCGGCCGGATCGAGCATCTCGATGAGGGCGATCCGGAGCTCGTGTATGTCAAATTCCTGCGCTAGGGCCACCTTGTTCCGACGGCGTATGGCGCGCAAGGCCAAAGGCGGCTATGCTGGCGCCACTCTCAATGACGGCAGCATACATACATGGACTATCTGAGCCTCAAGCATTTCCACATGGGTTGCGCCGCCGCCAGCGGCTTTCTGTTCCTCCTGCGCGGCGCATGGATGCTGCGCGCCTCGCCCGCGCTGCAGCAGCGCTGGGTGAAGGTGCTGCCGCACCTGGTCGACACGGCGCTGCTGCTCAGCGCGGTCACGCTGGCCGTGTGGAGCGGCCAGTCGCCGGGCAGCCAGCCCTGGCTGGCCGCCAAGCTGTGCGCGCTGGTGGGCTACATCGTGCTGGGCACCATCGCCCTGAAACGCGGCAAGACGCCAGCCGCGCGCGGCGCCGCGTTCGCCGGCGCCGTGCTGCTGTTTGCCTACATCGTCGCCGTGGCCGTCACCAAGCAGGCCTGGCCATTCTGATCGATCAGAAGATGTAGCGCAGGGTGACGCTGGCATTGCGCGGCGCGCCCCAGTAAGCCTGGTTGTACATGCCGATCTGGCTGTAGTAATGCTTGTCGAACAGGTTGTTGATGTTCGCCTGCAGCGACAGCTGGCGCGACAGCGCGTATTTCGCCATCAGGCTGGCCACGGCGTAGCCGCCCTGCGCCACGCGTTCGACGCCCTGCGGTCCCGTGGCATCGCGGTAAGCGCCGCTCTGCCAGTTCACGCCGCCGCCCACCGACAATGCGCGCCACCCGCCAGGCAGCTGGTATGTGGAAAACACGCGCGCCAGGGTCTGCGGCACGTAGCTGTTCAGGCGCGCGCCCTTGTTATCCTTGGCCGCCGCGTGCGACACGCTGGCCGACACGTTCCAGCCCTGCGCCAGTTCGCCCGACACGTCCAGTTCCACGCCCTCGCTGGTGGTGCCATCCGCCGCATAATAGGCCTGCGTCAGCGAATTGCCGACGAAGTGGCCCGTATCTTCCTGCGCCAGGCCATCCTGCGCGATGCGGAACACGGCCAGCGCCGCATTCAGGCGGCCGCCGAAGTATTCGCCCTTCACGCCCACTTCCGCGTTCTTGCCCTGCACGGGATCGAGGTAGCGGCCGAAGCGGTCCTGGTTGCCCTGCGGCTTGAAGATCTTGCTGTAGCTGGTGTACAGCGCATGCTGCGCGTCGATATCCCACACCAGGCCCGCATACGGCGTGACGGCGTGCTTGGCGTAGGCGTAGCTGCCGCCCCAGTCGTCGACATGGTCCGCCTTGTAGCGGCTGTAGCGCGCGCCGACGATCAGCTTGAGCGGATCGGCCAGCGAAAAGCGCGCCGTGCCATAGATGCCGCGCTGCTGCACCGTGTCAAGCAGCTTCCAGCGGTAGAAATCCGGGTCGTTCCAGTCCGGCTCGGGTGCCACGCCCTGCCACCGGTCAAAATTGCCGTAGTCGACGCTGCCGCCCGAGATACCGGGATTGCTGGCGAACTGGTTGCTGCCCGAGACGCCGAACGCCAGGTCGTGCGTGCGCCCCAGCCACTGGACGGGCCCCTGTACATAGGCGTCGACGCTGTCCTGGCGCCGCGTGCCCGCGTAAAAACCGGGGCTGCCCGTCACGCCCTGCCCCGTGGCCTTGTTCGGCCAGGTGTAGGCGAAGGTTTCGGCGGCCGAGTAGCTGCCCCAGCCGTGATTCAGCATGGCCGTCAGATTCCAGCCGCTGCCCAGCTCCTGCTCCAGGCGCAAAAAGGCCGTCTGGCTGGTGCTGAACCAGCGGCTCCAGGTGGCGGCCGTCGTCGCGGAGCGGGAAAACGTGGCCCGTTCGCCATCCGCATACCACAGCGGCAAGCCGCCATACATGCCGCCGCGCGGGCGGTTGTCCTGGTATTCATAGCCGGCGATCAGCACGCTGCCCGGCGCCAGGTCCGCTTCCACGGTGGCATACGCCATGGCTTTCTTGCCGTGATACAGGCGCACATACGATTCGCTGTCCTGGTAGCTGGCCACGATCCTGCCACGCACCTTGCCGTCCGCGCTCAATGGCGCGGAGAGATCCGCGCTGGCGCGCGCATTGTTCCAGGAAGCGAGGCTCAGGGCGGCCGCGCCGGCCAGCTGCGTCGACGACGCGCGCTTGCGCACCAGGTTGATGGTGGCCGACGGCTCGCCCGCGCCCGTCAGCAGGCCGGTGGCGCCGCGCACGATCTCGACCCGGTCGTAAGCCGTCATGTCCAAGGTGCTGTCGCCCACGTTATAGGCATTGTCGACCGTGGTGGGGATGCCGTCGTACTGGTAGCTGGCGATGGAAAAGCCGCGCGCGAAAAACGAGGTGCGGTCGCTGTCGTAGCGGTTGATGGCCACGCCGGCCGCGTTCTGCAGCACCTCTTCCACCGTCTGCAGGTTCTGGTCGTCCATCTGCTGGCGCGTGACCACGCTGACGGCTTGCGGCGTCTCGCGCGCGGACAGGCCCAAACGCGTGGCCGAGCGCATGGTCTGCGTCGTGTACGAGCCGCTGCCTTCCGTCGCGCCATGCGCATCGGCGCTGGCGGTGACTTTCATCTCCGGCATGGTCTGGCCCGCACTGGCCGGCGCCGCTTCCAGCACAAAGCCGCCATTCGCCTGCGGCACGGCGCGCAAGCCGGAACCGGCGACGATGGCGTCCAGCGCCTCGGGCACGCTGTAGCTGCCCGCCAGGCCGGCGCTGCGCTTGCCCGCCAGCGCTGCGGCCTGGTAGGAAATCATGGTGCCCGTGTCCTGGCCGAAGCGCACCAGCACCTGTTCCAGGGTACCGGCGGGTATCGCCACCTGCATGCGGGCGGCATTGTTTGCGTTGGCGGCCATGGCGGCGGGCGCCAGCGCCACGGCGCCGCCGGCGGCCAGCAGCCACAGGGCCTGGCTGACGGCCAGCGCGGCCACGCGGCGGCGGCATGGATGGGAAATGGAAGAGACGGAAGTCGGTGGTTTGCTCGGCATGCGGACTGTTTTCCTGAAAGTGAATGGAGGTTTCACTGTGCTTGTCACGCGAAAATCGAAAACCCCTCACTTTTTCTGGAAATATTTTATGGATGCTGGCGATGCGCCACCACCGTCACCCAGAAGCGCGTGGTCTGGCGCACGTCGACGGGCAAGCTGCGCGTCAGCATGTCGAGCACTTGCCCCGTGTCGGCCAGCGGGTAGATGCCGGAGACGCGCAGGTGGGCGATGGCCGGGTCGCACGCCAGGCGGCCATGGCGGTAGCGGGCCAGTTCGCCGATGAACTCCGGCAGCGGCATGTCGTGCGCCACCAGCATGCCGGTCGTCCAGGCATCGGCGCCGGCCGGCAGGGTTTGTGCCGCAGCGATCTGCATCGACGTGAAACTGGCCAGCTGGCCCGCGTGCAGCCTGCGCGCCACAGCGGGTGCACGCTCCGGTTGAATGTCGACGGCGCCTTCGAACACGCCCAGGCGGGTGGCGTCGCTGCCGGCGCGCACGGCAAAGCGCGTGCCCACGGGCTGCAAGCGGCCATGCGCCGTCTGCACGACAAAGGGACGGCCGGCCGGATCGCGCGCCGTGGCGACCATGATCTCGCCCTTTCGTACCGTCACCAGACGCTGGCCCGCGTCGTAGCGCACGTCGATGCTGGACGCCGTATTGAGCGCGATGCGTGTGCCATCCGCCAGCACCAGGTGGCGCAGCTCGCCCGTGCCCGTACGGTAGTCGGCTAGCCAGGAAGCCGCCTGTTCGTCGCCGCCCGCCAGCCAGGCGCCGCCGCCCACGGCCAGCAGCGCCAGCAGCTTGAGCGACTGGCGCCGCGCGGCATTCGCCTGCGCATGGACGGGTTTACGTGCCAGGGTGCCGTGCGCCAGCGACGCGGGCAAGCTGCGCATGCGCGCCATGCACGCTTCCACATGCTGCCAGGCCAGTTCGTTTTCCGGATCGCTGTCGCGCCAGGCGCGCCAGGCCTGCTCCACCTCGGGCGCGCAATCGCCGGCCTGCAGGCGCACCAGCCATTCCACGGCTTGCAGGCTGGCCGCGTGCGGCGTCAGGGCGCCCGTCACGGCGCCGGATGGGAAAAGAAGCACTGGTGCATGGCTTTCACCAGGTAGCGCTGCACGGTGGCCAGCGAGACGTCCAGCTCCAGCGCGATGGCCGCCTGCGGCATGCCGTCGAGCTGCGACAGCAGAAAGGCGCGGCGCACGGGCGGCGCCAGGCCGTCGAGGCGGCGGTCGATGTCGCACAGGGCTTCGAGCAGGATGGCTTGCGCCTCGGGATCAGGCGCGCACTGCGCCGGCAGGCCGGCCAGGGTTTCCAGGTAGGCCGCCTCCAGGTCGCGCCGCCGGTACAGATTGCCCAGCACGCCCTTGGCCACGGTCGTCAGGAAGGCGCGCGGCTCGCGCGCGCCGATGGCGTCATCGCGGCTCAGCAAGCGCATGAAGGTATCGTGCGCCACGTCGGCCGCGTCGAAGGCGTTGCCCAGCTTGTGCCGCAGCCAGCCCTGCAGCCAGCGGTGGTGGTCGTGATACAGGCCGCCCACCTCCTGGTGGACGCCGGATTGGGCAGCCGACACGGCATTCCTCGCGCGCAAATAATAATGATTCGCATTCTAACTTGCGCAGCCCGTACCGTGCAACCGCCGCCATGGCCCGTGGCAGGCCGGCAACAGCAGCCCTGTCCGGCAATAGCCGTGACGGCGCGTGCGGCGTCCGTCGAAAAACGGCAAGGCCTGCACTCTTGACGGCCATTGCCGCCGGCGGTAGAGACAGGCCCCCCTCGTGCAAGGCGCCGCATCGGCGGGCATGGCGATCAGCGGCCGGCCCGCCTGCCATCGCGAACTGCGGGCGCCGCTTGAGCGGCGCCCGCACTGCTGCCCGGCTCTGCGGAGCCGGACAGGGTTATTGCATCGGCAGCGCCGTCACGTCGACGGCCGGCGCCTGGCCCGTCGCCGGCCGCGTGAAGTTCTGGTTGGTCTTCACGTAGTCGGCGAAGAAGCCGCCGTTATGCAGGTAGAACTTGCCGTTTTCCAGGCCGCCCGCGTAATCCATGCGCTGCGCATTGGTGGCCGTGGCGTCGCCCGTGAAGCGCCCTGCTGTCACTTCCGACCAGGCGCCAGCGCTATTGCGCGCCCACTGGTTGCCGAACTGGACGCGGCGCTCCGTGTACCCCAGGGTGTCGATGAAGTTTTCGAGGAAGGAATGCACGCCCGTCAGGTAAGTGCTGATCGCCGGCCGCTTCCAGGTGGCGATGTAGCGCCACTTGCCCGTTTCCGGCGCAAAGAACCATGCCGAGTAGTCGCTGCCGCCGTTGCCGTCGGGCCGCGCGCGCGTGATGAAGCGGTAGGTCGTGCCGGCCGCCCAGTTATACGACAGATAGGTCTGGCCGCCCGTGCCCTCGCCGCCGAACGCATTGTCGACCACGCCGGCGCCCTTGCTGACCAGGGTGGTCTTGGCGCCATTGTCCGCATCCCAGACGGAGAACAGGATCCAGCGCTCGCTGGGCGACTTGACCTGGATGCCCATGTAGCCCTGGCTGAAGCCGTTGGCCATGAAGTACGAGCCGATGGCGTCCTGGCCCACGGGTATCGTCATCTCGTTGTAGAAATACTCGGTATTGGCCGGCACCGTGTAGCCCATGTGCACGGACGGTCCGCGCCGCGACCAGTAGTAATTTTCCGGGTCGTTGGCGTAATTGAGCGCGGCGCCGGACGTCACCTTCAGCGCGGCAACGTCGCCAAACGTGGCCTTCACGCGCGACAGGCCCTGCATGTCCACCTTCACATAGCCGGCTGCCGCCACGTTCACCGTGCCCACGGCATAGGTCTTGCGCGCCTTGCCGGCCAGCTTGACGTCGAACGGCGTGCCGTTGATCTTCACGCGGATGGTGCTGTTGCCGCCATCGGCCAGGCTGGCGTCCAGCGCCACCTGCACCGGCCCCGCCTCGGCGACGCGGAAATACGTGCTGGCGACGGCATTCGGATTGCTCCAGCTGGCCAAGCCTTTTTCATTGATGACGGCGCCACCGGCGCCGCTGGTGATGAAGGCATTGCCGGCCAGTGCCACGGTCGCCGGCGCGCCTGGCGCGGCCACGCTCATGGCCAGCAAGGCCGTGCCGCCCGTATCCGTGGCCGTGGCGGTGCTGCCGCCGCAGGCTGCCAGCAACATCGGCATGGCGGGAAGGAATGCATAGAGTAATGAACTTCTGTGTTTCATCAACGTCTCCTGGTGGTGCTGCTTGCGACGGGCGTACAGGGACCTGCAGCCTGCGCCGCGGTTGAAAAACTGGGGATAGATGAAAAAACCCGCTACGGCAGGTGGCGCGGTAGCGGGTTGTCGGTGCTTAGTACTTGCCGTCGAAGGCGAAAATCGGCTTGCGCGATTTCCACTGGCCGCCCGTGAAGTCGGGGAAGTCCAGGGTCTGGAAGTTGGCGGCGATCGATTGTTCGGACAACGGCGTGATGGCGCTCCAGGTGACGGCATCGTAGATGTCGATCGGCATCGGCGCGTTGGCCTTCAGCGCTTCGACAAAGGCGTGGATGACGAAGAAGTCCATGCCGCCATGGCCGGCACCCTCGGCCTGCGCCGCGTACTTGCGCCACAGCGGATGCTCATACTTGTCCTGGTAAGCCTTGAAGTCGTCCCACGCGTGCGGCTTGCTGACGCCTTCGATGTGGATGGAATTGTTCAAGTCCATCCACAGGCCGTCCGTGCCTTGCACGCGGAAGCCCAGCGAGTACGGGCGCGGCAGGCTCGTATCGTGCTGCAGGATGATGGTTTCGCCGTTTTCGCACGCCAGCGTGGTGGTGACGACGTCGCCCAGCCTGAATTTCACCTTGGCGTTCGCATGCTGCGCGCCGCCCGGCTGCTTGACGATATAGTCGTGCAAGCCGCGTGCCTTGGTGGCGAAGGCGTTGATGCGCGTGAAACGGTTGCCGCGGTTGACGTTGGTGTACATGGCGCATGGGCCGATGCCGTGGCTCGGATACAGCTCGCCGTTGCGCTCGACCGAGTGCTGCGTGCGCCAATGCGCTTCGGACCAGCCCTTTTCGCCGAATTCCACGCCGCCGCCATACGGCTTGGCCGGATTGCCGCTGTTGAATTTGACGGCGCGCAAATCGTGCTGGTAGCCGCCCTGCAGGTGCAGCAGTTCGCCGAACAGGCCGGCGCGCACCATCTGCAGCGCCGCCATCACGTCGCGGCGGTAGCACACGTTTTCCAGCAACATGTACGGCGTGCCCGTCTTCAGCTGGGTATTGAGCACATCCCAGTGGTCTTGCAGGGTGATGCCGGCCACCACTTCGCAACCGACGGGTATCTTCGCCTGCATGGCGGCAATCGCCATCGGCGCGTGGAATTCCCACGGCGTGGCGATGATCACGCCATCGAGGCCGCCCGCGTCGAGCATGCGCTTGTAGGCGTTCTGGTCGCGGTCTTCGCCGTAGGTGCGCGGCCGCGGCTTGCCGGCTTTCGCCACCTGGCCCAAAGCATGCTTGAGCATGATCGGTTCGATATCGCACAGGGCCACCACTTCCACGTCGTCGCGGCGCACCAGTTCAGCCAGCAGCACCTGTCCACGCATGCCCGTGCCGATCATGCCGAGGCGGACCTTGTCGCGGCCGCCGGCGGGGGCGGCAACGGCGTCGCCGGGCAGCAGCGCGCTGCCGGCCATGGCGCCACCGGCCAGCGCTGCGCTGGCGGACAGGAAATTGCGTCGATTGAATTGTGTCGTCATTAGTCTCTTCTCACTCCGTTGGTAATTGCCGGGCGCCCGCCAGGCCGGCACGGGCGCCCATGGATCCTGCCTTACGGCAGATTAATACGTGTATTCCGCCGTGAAGCGCACCGAACGCGGCGCCGTGCGGCCAGCCACCTGCAGGTAATTGCGGGCGATGGCGCCATGGTCTTCTCGCGTTTCGTTGTAGCGCGTCACCGTCTGGCTGTTGAACACATTGAACACGTCCACTTTCAAGCTCAGGCCTTTGACGGCGCTGGGAGTATAGGCCACATTCAGGTCCAGCTGGGCTTGCCATGGCAGGCGGCCCTGGCTGCCGCGCGGCGCCGGCTTGCCGTTGCAATAGAAGTAGGAATCGCCGTAGTCGTTGTCGAACTTCAGGTCATCGGGCAGCGCGCCGATGCAGTTGCGCGGCGCACCCGAGATCAGCGACATGTTGGCGCCCACGGTCACGTCGGGCACGACCTGCATGAAGCCATACGCCTTGAACGCGTGGCGGTGGTCGCCCGGCAGGTAGCCATAGGCGTTGTACATCAGTTCCTTGTGGTCGTCGCTGACCGTCAGGCCCACGTCGCCGCCGCCGATGCTGTCGGTCTGGCCTTCCATATTGCCCTTCAGGCCGGACAGGGTGTAGGTCAGCTTGCCGTACCAGCCGTTCGTGTACGGGTGCTCGACGAACAGGTTCAGGGCGCGGTAGGTGCGCGATGGCAGCGGATTGCCCCACTCCGCCGCCGAGATGTCGACGCGGCGCAGGCCCTTGCCGTCGTCGAAGTCGACCATCAGACTGTTGTCGCGGCCCGGGTTGATGATGGCGCACTGGAAGCCGCCCCAGTTGCTCGTGTCGACGCTGTTGCGCGTGGCCCAGGCTTGCAGCGGACGCGCGTCGCAGACGTCGTCGTTGGTGTCGTTCAGCTTGCGGTACAGCACACTGGCGCCGACCACCAGCTTCTTGCTCAGGGCGCGTTCGAAGCCCAGCGAGAATTCATCCTGCGACAGCGGCTTCAGGCCGATGGCCGTCACTTCGCGCGCATCGCGGCTCTGGCCGTAGGCATTGTTGGCCGAATACGGCTTGCTGATGGCGTGCAGGCCCGTCGGCGCGCCCGTCACCGGATCGACGCCCGTGTACGTGTACATTTCGCTGGTGGCCAGGAAGGGACTGGCCATGTTGCTCGACAGATTCGATGGCACCGGCAGGTGGTAGCGGCCGCCATTGGCGAAGAATTTCAGGGTGCCGTCGCCCAGGTAATCCCAGGTGGCGCCCACGCGCGGGGCGATCATGTTGCGCTGCGAGATGAATGCCACGCCGTCGGTGCTGTAGTTGGTGAACTGTTCGCGGCGCAGGCCCAGGTCCAGCAGCACTTTTTCAGTGACCTGGTAGTGATCCTGGATGTATTGCGCCGATTGCACGCTGGTGGGACGCGCCAGGTTGGCGTTCAAGTCCTTGCTCACATAGTAACCCTGCGTGCCGTAACCGCCGCCCTGGGCCGGCGTTTCAAAGGCGCCGTTGATCGGGCGGTTCGGATCGGCGGCCTTCTGGTAGCTCCAGCGGTAGCCGCCGGCCAGGCTCAGGCCCACCTTCGATTCCACGTCGATGCGGTCGATGCCGCCGCGCAGCGAATGCTTGCCCAGCTTGTATTCCAGGTCCAGGCGCTTGGCCTTCTGGCGGTCTTCCGAGGACGGGTCGATCAGGGTGCCCGTCACCGTCTGCGGATTGGCATACGTCAGCCCTGGCACCTGGGTCGAGGAATTCGACGACGTCTGCGCCAGCAGCGGGTTGTAGCCGTTCGGCGTGCGGGTGTGCGAGGTGCGCGACTGCCCCATCATCGCCGTCAGCGTCAGGTTGTCGGTCAAATAGCCGGTGTACTTGAAGATGTCGATGTTCGCGCCCGGCGCGGCCGACGAGCCGCAGCAGTTGGTCGTCGTCTCGCCCTTGCCGGACTGGACGCCGTTGCTCGAATGCGTGTCGTAGCTGTAGCCATACGACTGGCTGTCCGTGCGGGTACGGTCATACAGCTTGGTGTACTCGAAGTGATGGTCGTCCGTCAGGTTGTAATCGAGCTTGGCCATCATGCGGTCCACCTTGCTCTGGCTGGTGCTCCAGCCGCGCGCCAGCGCCGTGCCCGAGTCGGCGGCGGCGGCCACGGCCTGGCCGTCGGTGCGCGTCTGTTCCAGCGCGACGAAGGCGAACAGCTTGTTCTTGATCAAAGGACCGCTGCCATACAGGCCCACCACCTTGCTGGTGCTGCCATTGTCGCGGTTCCAGTACAGCAGATTGCCGTCCGTCTTCGGATTGGCGCCCGTGTTCGGGTAGTAGGTGTTTTCCGGCTCGCCCTTCAGCGAGCGGGGAATGATGGAAACCTTGCCGCCGAATTCGACCTTGTTGCCGCCGCTCTTGGTGGTGATGTTGATCACGCCGCCCGTGGAACGGCCGAATTCCGAACCATAGCCGCCCGACAGCACCTGCATGTTCGAAATCGCGCCAAATGGCAGTTCCGACGCGCCCACCTGGGTCAGGATGTTCGTGATCGGGAAACCGTTGACGTAGAACGCGTTTTCCGACTGGCCCGAGCCGCCGATCGACGGCGCGTTGCCGTACACGCTGTTGGTGCCGCGCGAGACGCCCGGCGTCAGCTGCACGATGGACGCGACATCGTTGCCCACCGGCAGGGCCTTGAGTTCCTTGGCCGTGAAGATCACGCCATTGTTGGTGTTCGACACGTCGATCGGGTTGCGCGACGCCTTCACGACGACGGTCTGCTCCTGGCTGACGGGACCGGCCGCGCTGGCCGGGCCGAAGTTGGCCTCGGCGCCGGCGCCGATCAGGGCCTCGACTTCCTGCGCCGCCTCGACGGCGCCGGCGCGCAGCACGCGCACCGCATAGCGGCCAGGCGGCATGGAATTGGCCACATAGCGGCCCGACGCATCCGGCGTCAAGGTGCGCTGCACGCCTGTCGCCAGGTTTTCCAGCACCACGGTGGCGCCGGCCGGCGCGGTCACTTCGCCGAAAATGGTACTGGTGGCGTTCGACTGTGCCCAGGCCTGGCCTGGCACGCCTACCGCCAGCGCGATGACGATCGCGGCGGCGCGGCTGATGTCGCGCAATTTGAGTCGGGTGCTATGCATAATGGTCTCTCCGTCTATATATGAGGGTTATAAGCGCCCCTCCCCGGTCCGAAGAGGGGTGCGTTTTTTTATTGTTGGTGGTAGTTCGGTCAGCGCGGCTTGACGGTCGCGCCTTCCGTGCCGGTCAGTACGGCATTGGCCCAATTGCCGCAGACCTGGGCCGGTTGGGCGCCGCGCGCGCCCAGGGTGCGCAAACTGAGCTGGCTCAGGCCGCGTACATCGATTTCGGGTTTGACTACCCCGGGAGCCGTGACCAGGCCGCTGTCATACAGCAGCCGCTCACCGCTCCATACCTGGAATTGCAAGCCGCCCGCGCTGCGGCAGCTATCGTCCACGCCCAGGTCGGCGCGCAGCAGATTCCAGTTCCCCGCCAGCTGCAGGTCGATGCGGCTGGCAGGTCCCACGCCGAGGCCCTTGCGGAACCACAGCCCGTTCATGCGCATCTCGGCCGCCTTGCCGGCCGGCCGGTCGCGCCCGATGTTCTTCGGCAGCGCCAGGTCCGACAGGTAGCGCTGCACTTCCGCGCCTTCGGCCACGCGGTGCTCGAGCACGCGGAATTCGGACAGGGTGACGGGCGCCACGTCGGTCGCCAGCGCGGCGTCGAAGGCGCGCGCCACCGGTGCGGCCTGCGCCGCCGTGACCATCGGGTCCGTGCTGGCCGCGCCGTCGCCTTCCGGATTTTGCGTGCTCATGACGCGGAAGCGCAGCAAGCGCCCTGCCGTGGCCGGGAAATTGATCGTCTGCATGCCCTGCGCCAGCTTGAGGGTGCCGCGCGCCAGCGGCGCGCCCCATTCGCCGTTGTTGTCGCCGATATAAATCTCGTAGTCGCGCACCTGGCCATGTTTCCAGTGCTGGTCGTTGCGCGGCGCCAGTTCGATGCCGTCCACCAGGCGCCGCTCCGTAAAGCCGATCACCCATTCATGCGGACCGCTCTTGACGGCCGGGCTGCGCACGGTGCGGAACCAGGTCTCGGGCTTGCCGTCGAAGGCGTTTTCCAGCGCATAGCCGCTTTCTTCAAGGGGACGCGCCACCACCTGCATGGCGTCGGCCGGCAAGGCGCGGCCCGGCACGGGGGCGGCCGGGAAATCGGCATCGGTCCTGGCCACGGCCAGCGCGCCGGCGACCTGCAACATCAAGGCCTGGCGGATATCCTGCGCCGCCACCTTCACGTGCAAGGTGCCCTGGCGCTCGGCCGCATCGAAGAACCAGCCTTCGGCCGCCCGGTCGTAGGCGGCGCGGTCGGCTGCGGCGGCAAGCAGGCGCTCGCCGGCATGCACGGTCGCCGGACGCTGGCCCGCCAGCATGCGCAGCGCATAGCTGCGGCGCGCTTCCTGGCCCTGGTACTTGCCGTCGACGGCGCCAATCTCCACGCGCACATCGGCGCCGCTGGCGTGCATGCGCATCACTTGCTGGCTGAAGGCGCCGCCCTGGTACTGGCGCGTGTTGCCGTCGTCTTCATACAGGGTGTATGCCGAGTCGCCGTGCGGATAGATATCGAGCGTGAGTTGGTCCTTCGGCTTCTGGCCGTCGTACAGCATTTCCGGATACATGGGCAGGATGGCGCCGGCGCGCACGAACACGGGCAGCTTTTCCAAGGTCACCTGCAGGTCCAGGTCGCGCCCCCTGGCGCCGGCCGTGGCCTGGCGGCCATCCCAGTAGTCGTACCACGTGCCCTGCGGCAGGTGGATGCCCTTGCGCCAGCCGCCGCTGACGGCCTGGCTGCGGTAGACGGGCGCCACCAGCACGTCGCGGCCCAGCAGGAACTGGTATTTGTAGGCTTCCGTGTAGGCGGCCGGGTCTTGCGGGTAATCCCACATCAGTCCCCGCACCAGCGGCGCGCCCGTCTGCTCCGCTTCGCGCGTCAGCGTATACATATACGGCGTGAGGCGCATCTTGAGCTTCAGGTAGCGGCGGTTGATATCGCGGTACGGCTGCTCGAACCACCATGGATGCTTGCGCTCGGCCGCGGCCCAGCCGGACATGCCCATCAGCACGGGCGTGAAGCTCTTCCATTGCAGGTCGCGCAGATAGGTTTCCGGGCTGCCGCCGAAGATGGCGTCGACGTCGCCGGACGCATACGCTTGGCCGGACAGGCCCGAGCCGATCAGGGTCGGGATGTGCCAGCGGATATAGTCCCAGCTGGCGCTCTGGTCGCCCGTCCACGCCACGGCGTAGCGCTGGATGCCGGCCCAGCCCATCACCGTCCACAGGAAGGGACGGCTGTCGGAATTGTTCAGGATGCCGTCGTAGGCGGACTTGTTCGCATCCATGGCGAACTGGTAGCCCTTGCCCGTCCACGCCACGTCCAGCTTTTGCACGCGGCTGCCCGCCTGGCCCACCTCCCAGGCGATCTTGTCGACGCCGTTTTCCGTCCACAGGCCCGTGCGGAAGCCATAGCCGGCCAGGCCCTTCACGGTTTCCGGCAGCTGCGTATAGCCGCAGCCGTAGCCGTCGTTGGGCAGGATCCAGCCGCCCGGCATGTCATGTTCGCGGTACTGGCGCGCCACGGTTTCCACCACGTCCGGCGTCTTGCCCGTCGGGCCATCGCTCCAGCCTTTCGGCACGGAGCCGGGCTTTTTCACGTTGTCGCCATCGTTGTAGCAATCGGCGTCGCCGTATTCCAGCGCCCAGCGTGGCAGCATGCGCGCGCGGCCCGTCAGTTCCGTGTAGCGGGCGACGACGTCGCGCACGTCCTTGCCGACGAAGAAATAGGCGTCGAAACGGCCTTCCGCGTGCTGCAGCGAGATCTGTTCGTTGTCGCGCAAGTCGTAATTGCCGTCGGACCAGGTGTTGCGCAGCATGCCCCAGCCCCGTGAGCTCATGAGAAATGGCGCGGGATTCGGGCGGTCGCCCTCTTCCCAGCCGCCCGAATACGAGACGGGCACCTGCCTGCCCTTGAATTCGAAACGGCCGTTTTGCTGGCCGCCGCCGAAATAACGTTCGCCGGGCGCGCTGGACAGCACCTGCACGCCCTGCTTGGCGTCCAGCGACAGCGGCTGCACTTCGCGCCACAGCGGCACGCTGTCGCCGGCGCGGAACAGGGTAAAGCGCAGCGGCTTGCGGTCGATGCGCAGGCTCAGCGCCTCGGTGGAAATCAGGATATGGTCGGCCTGTTCGCTGACTTTATACGCCACCTGCGCGGCCGGCTGGCCGACGACGATGGGCGCGGCCTTGTCGCCAGGTCCCGTCAAGCCCGTTTTCGGCCCGGCCCAGATGCGCAGCACGTCCGCCTGCGGCAGGCTGATACGCAGCTGCACGCCCGTGTCGCTGCGCACATCCCAGCCCAGCCCTTCGCCCTTGGCCACGTCGGCCGCATGCACGGCGCTCAGTGCCTGCAGGTTGCCAATCGGGGCGGCATGCGCCCCGTGGAGTGCCAGGGTGGACAGGGCGGCAAGCACGCAGGCGGCGATGGCACGGCGGGGAAGCGGGAGTGGTTTCATCTGGCAGGCTTTCAGAAAAGTGCGATGCGATGGGAATACTTTAAGAAGAAAAATAAACATCGTCAATAAAAAGAAAGTTATTGCGTGAAATTATTCTAAAAAAGCCCAAATATGGCGCATTTATCTTTCGACTCACCAAAATGTCACACTACATACTTTCGTTATCGTCGTATATCGGCGACAAATCGTCTCGACATGGGCTTGTGCACTGCAAAAAACCGCCATTGCCGGACACATAAACGCAGGCATATCGCAAGCCAACAAAGTATTTACTTTCGTTTTACTTTCGTATTTGACTTTTCGAAATTTAGTATTTATGCTTTATCACAACAAACACTTTACTGACACTTCCATGACTACCCTTCTTCAGCGTGACATTCAAACCTGGCGCGACATCGGCGGCCTGCATACGGCCGAGGAGATCGCCCATCAGCCAGCCATCTGGCGCGCGCTGGCCGGCATTTTGCGCGCCGAGCAAGCCAGCCTGGCCGCCTTCCTCGGCGACGCGCTGTGCAATCCCCGGCAGCGCGTCATCCTGACGGGCGCCGGCAGCTCGGCCTATGTGGGCGAGATCGTCGTCGATGAACTCAATGCCGCCTGGCCGGCGCAGATCCGCGCCATCGCCACCACGACTTTGCTGACCCACCATGAGCTGTACCTGGAAGCGGATGCGCCCACGCTGCTCGTGTCGTTTGCCCGCAGCGGCGACAGCCCGGAAAGCCTGGCCGCCGTGGAATTGCTGCGCCAGGTCGTGCCCGGCGCGCGCTTCCTCAATATCACCTGCAATGCGGATGGCAAGCTGGCGCGCCAGGGCGCCAATGACGCCCAAACCTACAACCTGCTGATGCCGGCCGGCAGCTGCGACCGCGGCTTCGCCATGACCAGCAGCTTTAGCAGCATGCTGCTGGCGGCCCTGTCGGTGCTGGGCAAGCATACGGACCTGGCGCGCCTGGATACCCTGGCCAGCCTGGGCGAACAGGCGTTGCGCGACTGGTCGGCGCCCGTGGCGGACCTCGGCTCGCAGCCGGTGCAGCGCGTGGTGTACCTGGGCAGCGGCCCGCTGGAAGCGCTGGCCAAGGAAGCGGCCCTGAAAATCCTGGAGCTGACGGGCGGCCGCGTGATGGCGATGGCGAATACGGCGCTGGGCTTCCGCCACGGCCCGAAATCGGCCGTCACCACGGAGTCGCTGGTGATCCTGCTGCGCAGCAGCAAGCCGCTGGCGCGCCAGTACGAGGACGACTTACTGAAAGAACTGCAGCGCGACAGCGTGGCGCAGGCATGCCTGACCGTGGGCATCGGCGGCGACCTGTCGGCCGACGCGCCGGCATGGCCCGACGCCTGGCTGGCCCCGCTGTGGCTGCTGATGGCGCAGCAATACGCGCTGCACCAGTCCGCGCTGCTGCAACTGCGCCCCGACAATCCATTCGCCGGCGGCATCGTCAACCGTGTCGTGCAGGGTGTCACCATCTATGGCCATGAGCAATTCTAATCCTGAGCAGCACGCGCAGCGGCGCGGCTACCACGGCATCGACATCGGCGGCAGCAAGATGGAGCTGGTGGCGTTTGCTGACCGCGATGGCGCGCTGGAAGAAGTATTCCGCGAGCGCGTGGCCACGCCCGGCGACGATTTCCCCGCCTTCGTGCAAGCCATCGTCGACCTGGTGGCGCATGGCGACGCGGCGCTGGGCAGCGCCGCGCCCGTCGGCATCGGCTTGCCCGGCGTGATCGACAGTGCCAGCGGCCGCCAGCTCAGCTCCAACGTGCCGGCCCTGAACGGCCGCCTGGTGGCGCAGACCTTGCAGCAAACCTTGCAGCGCCCCGTCGCCATCGGCAACGATTGCCAGTGCTTCGCCCTGTCCGAGGCGCAGGGCGGCGCGGCCGGCCATGTCGCCAGCATGTTCGGCGCCATCCTCGGCACGGGCGCCGGCGGCGGCTATTGCGTGGGCGGCCAGCTGCTGCGCGGCTTTAACGGCGTGGCCGGCGAATGGGGCCACTGGAGCCTGCCGGCCGCCCTGCTGGTGCAGCACGGCTTGACGGACTACGCCTGCCCCTGCGGCAAGCAGGGCTGCCTGGAGCGCTATGTCTCCGGTCCGGCCATGAGCAAGCTGCACGCGCATTTCGGCGGCGACGGCGCCGAGCCGCTGGCCATCATGGCGCGCGCCAACATGGGCGACGCCGTGGCCCAGCGCACGGTGGCCGTGCACCTCGACATCCTCGGCCACGCGCTGGCCGGCCTGGTGCTGGCCTACGATCCGCACGCCATCGTGCTCGGCGGCGGCCTGTCCAAGCTGCCGCACCTGTACGACAAGCTGCCGGCCGCCGTCAGGCGCCACCTGTTCCCCGGCGTGCACGTGCCGCCCATCCTGCCGCCGCGCTTTGGCGACGCCGGCGGCGCACGCGGCGCCGCCCTCCTGATCCGACAACATACGAAGGCTTGAGAACGATGAACCAAGTGGAAACCCCGTCTTTTACTTTATCGCCCGTCCAGCAAGTGATCAAGGCGCACCGCCGCGGCGAAGTCGTCGGCCTGTATGCCGTCTGCTGCAGCCACCCGAGCGTGCTGCGTGCCGCCATGCGCGTGGCCAGCGAGTACGACACCGTGCTGCTGGTCGAGGCGACCTCGAACCAGGTCGACCAGTTCGGCGGCTACACGGGCATGACGCCGGCCGTCTTCCGCGACACCATGCTGGCGCTGGCGCGGGAACAGGGTTTCCCGTCCGAGCGCCTGGTGCTGGGCGGCGACCACCTGGGACCGAACGCCTGGCAGCACCTCGATGCGGCGACGGCCATGGACCACGCCGAAACCCTGATCGCCGCCTACGCGGCGGCCGGCTTCCATAAAATCCACCTCGATTGCAGCATGCGCTGCTTGGATGACCCCTTGCTGCTCGACGATGAAACCGTGGCCGCCCGCTCGGCGCGCCTGTGCAAGGTCGCCGAAGCGGCGGCCGCCGCGGCAGGCTTTACGCCGCCCGTCTACGTGATCGGCACGGAAGTGCCGATTCCCGGCGGCGAAGCGTCGCTGGCGCAGGCCGGCGCCGTCACCAGCCCGCAGGCGGCGCGCCGCACGCTGGACGTGCACCGCCGCGCCTTCCTCGACAACGGCCTGCATGGCGCCTGGCGCCGCGTGATCGCCATGGTGGTGCAGCCGGGCGTCGATTTCGACCAGAGCAGCATCCAGCACTACGACGCGGATGCCGCCGCCGAACTGTCGGCCTTCGTCGCCGAGCAGCCCGGCCTCGTGTTCGAAGCCCATTCCACCGACTACCAGCGCGAATCGGCCCTGCACGCCATGGTGCGCGACCATTTCGCCATCCTGAAAGTGGGTCCCGCCGCCACCTTCGCCCTGCGCGAAGCGCTGTTCGCCCTGTGCCAGATCGAGGAAGAACTGCTGCCGGCGGCGGCGACCTCGCAACTGATGCAGGTGCTCGACGACGTCATGCTGGCCAAGCCGAAGAACTGGATCAAGCACTACCTGGGCACGCCGGAAGAACAGCGGCTGATGCGCCGCTATGGCTTGAGCGACCGTTGCCGCTATTACTGGGGCGAGCCGGAAGTGGCGGCCGCCGTCGACAAGCTGCTGGCCAACCTGCAGGGCCTGGCGATTCCGCTGCCGCTGCTGAGCCAGCACTTGCCGGAACAGTACCTGGCCGTGGTAGAGGGCAGCCTGGCCGTGGCGGCGCCGGCCTTGATCGAGCACAAGATCGGCAGCCTGCTGGCGCAATATGCGCGCGCCTGCAACCGCAATGCGGCGGTGGCCATCGTTGCCGAAGCGGCAATCTGTTAAGCTCGGCATTTTCATTTTTTACTGAGCCCGCCACCATGCGAAATACCAGCCAACGCCGTGAATCCATCCTCCAAATGCTCGCCCAGCAGGGCTCGGTGCAAGTGACCGATTTGGTGGAAAAGCTCGGCGTGTCCGCGGTCACCATCCGCAGCGACCTCAATGCGCTGGAAGCGCAAGGCATGGCCACGCGCAGCCACGGCGGCGCGACGTTGACGCGCACGCCGCCGCCCGAGCACACGATACGCCAGAAGGACGCCATCAACCACGAGCAGAAGGAGCGCATCGGCGCCTATGCGGCGCGGCTGGTGCAACCGGGCGACAACATCATCATCGACTCGGGCACCACCACCATCTCGCTGGCGCGCCACCTGCGCGACGCCACCGGCGTGACGGTGGCCACGAACGGCCTGAATATCGCGTGGGAACTGGCCGATGCACCGGGCGTGGACCTGATCCTGACGGGCGGCCTGCTGCGCAAGCAGTCGCTGTCGATCCAGGGCAGCCAGGCCGAGACCTGCCTGCAAGCCTACAGCTTCGACAAGCTGTTCCTCGGCGTGGACGGCTTCGACCTGCAGTTCGGTGTCACCACCCACCACGAGGCGGAAGCCAGCCTGAACCACAAGATGGTGGAACGGGCAAAGAAAATCATCGTCCTCACGGACGCCTCCAAGTTCGGCCGCGTCAGCCTGCACCGCATCGTGCAGCTGGACCGCGTCGATACCGTCATCACCGATGCCAGCATCAGCCAGGAGTACCGCGAAGGGCTGCAAAAGCTGGGCATCGAACTTTTCATAGCGGAATAACACATGCTGAGCGGCAGAATCCTTACCCCATCTGGCTGGATCACGGGCACCATCACTTTTGACCAGCGTATCGTCCAGATACAGGAAGACCCTGCCGCCGACAGCGCGCTGACCATCCTGCCCGGCTTCATCGACCTGCACGTGCATGGCGCGGCCGGCGTCGACATCATGGAAGGCGGCGACGCCGGCGCCACCGTGGCGCAAGTGCATGCGCGCCACGGCACCACGGCCCTGCTGGGCACCACGCTGACGGCAAAGGAGCCGTCGATCCTGCGCGCCCTGCAAGGCCTGGCCGGCGTCATCGCGCAGCGCCCGGCCAACGGCGCGCGCATGCTGGGCGTGCACCTGGAAGGCCCGTTCCTGAATTTGCACCGCCTCGGCGCGCAGCCGCCCGACGTGGTGCAGGCCAGCCTGGCGCTGGTGCAGCGCTTTCACGCCATCGCCCCCATCAAGGTGCTGACCATGGCGCCGGAAATCCCCGGCCACCTGGAGCTGATCCCGCAACTGGCGGCGATGGGCATCCGCGTGCAGATCGGCCACAGCGCCGGCACCTATGACGAAGGCGTAGCTGCGCTGAAGGCCGGCGTCGCGGGCTTCACGCACCTGTACAACGGCATGACGGGCATGACCCATTACGATCCCGGCATGGTGGGCGCGGCGCTGGCACATGCCGAATACGCGGAAATCATCCCCGACCTGCAGCACGTGGCCAAGGGCGCCCTGCGCGCGGCTCTGCGCGCCATCCCGCGCCTGTACGGCGTGACGGACGCCACCTCGGCCACCGGCATGCCGGACGGCGAATACGGCCTGGGCACGCAGCGCGTCTACAAATGCATGGGCTGCGTGCGCCTGGCCACGGGCTCGCTGGCCGGCAGCGTGCTGACCATGGACCAGGCCCTGCGCAATTTCGTCGACCTGGGCCTGGACCTGGCCGACGCCTCGAACCGCCTGTCGCTGTACCCGGCCGACTACCTGGGCGAATCCGAACGGGGCCGCCTGGCGCCCGGCGCCTGGGCCGATATCGTCGTCCTTGACGCCAGCCTGCAGCCAGTGTCCGTCTTCGTCGAAGGCACGGCCATCGATCTTTCCACCCGCTAGACCACTTCAACCCCACCTCCGGAGTTTCCATGCACGACACGTCACACAAGGCCCCCGTGTGGGCCATGCGCTACCTGCTATTTATTGCCGGCATGGGGGGATTGCTGTACGGCATAGACATCGGCATCATCGCCGGCGCCCTGCCCTACCTGGAATCGACGGCCTCGGTGGCGTGGAAACTGACGGCCCAGCAGCTGAGCTTTATCGTCGCCGCCGTGCTCCTGGGTTCCGTCCTGTCGTCGCTGTTCGCCGGCGCCCTGGCCGACCTGCTGGGGCGGCGCTGGGTCATGTTCTGGGCCGGCGCCCTGTTCAGCGCCAGCATCCCCCTGATCGCCCTGGCCGACGGCTACACGCCGCTGCTGCTCGGTCGCTTGCTGCAAGGCATCAGCGGCGGCTTGATCGGCGTCGTCGTGCCCCTGTACCTGGCCGAATGCCTGCCCGCGCAACAGCGGGGACGGGGCGCGGCCCTGTTCCAGCTGCTGCTGACCATCGGCCTGGTGGCGGCCGCCCTGATCGGCCTGGTGCAGGCGCAGACGGTGGAAACGGCCACGCAGGTGGCGCAGGCGCTGCCCGAGGCGGGCCGCATTGCCGCCATCTTCACGGCCAAGGACCACGCCTGGCGCAGCATCTTCTGGGTCTGCCTGACGCCGGGCCTCGTGTTTACCATCGGCGCCCTGCTGCTGGCCGAGTCGCCGCGCTGGCTGGCCCGCCGCGGCCGCGTGGAACAGGCGCGCCAGTCGCTGCTGCGCACGCGTTTGCCCCATGAAGCGGACGCGGAACTGCGCGAGATCCTCGATACCCCCGAAAATGCGGCCAGAGTGGACGGCAAGGGCAAGGCCAGGGACCCGCTGCTGAGCCGCCGCTACGTGCTGCCCTTCCTGCTCGCCTGTCTGATCCTGGCCTGCACGCAGGCGACGGGCATCAATTCCATCCTCGCCTATGTCGTCAACATCCTCAACCAGGCCGGCCTGTCCGGCGCCTCGGCCAACATGGCCGACGTCCTGCTGAAAGTGCTGAACGCCGTGATGACGGTGGTGGCCGTGCTGCTGGTGGACCGCAAGGGCCGCAAGTTCCTGCTGATGCTGGGCACGGGCGGCATCATCGTCTCGCTGCTGGCGGCGGGCCTGCTGTTCCGCGGCGCCGAAGCGGGCCTGGCCGACGTGCGTCCCGCCATCGCCGCGCAGATCCAGAACGATGGCCTGGCCCTGCGCCTCGATGCGGCCACCCTGAGCGCGCTGGGCGCGGCCGCCGACGGCACGCCGCAGCAGCTGACCATCGCCTACGCCTACGGCCCGTTCACCAACGTGAAGAGCCTGCGCAGCGACGATCCCGTGCTGCGCCAGGTGACGATCGCCCGCGAGGATGCCGTGCAGGCCGACAGCGTCATCGGCGTGTTCTTCCGCAAGCTGCACCTGAATCCGTTCGCCGACCCGGCCGCCGGGCGCGAGGCGCCGCTGCGCATCGAGAAGGCCAGCCTGGGCCCCGTGCCCTCGTCCACGCACGGCTGGCTGGTGGCGGTCGCCATCTGCGTGTTTGTCTCCAGCTTTGCCGTGGGACCGGGCGTGTGCGTGTGGCTGGCCCTGTCCGAGCTGATGCCGACGCGCATACGCTCGAACGGCATGAGCATCGCGCTGCTGGTGAACCAGTTCGTCTCGACGGTGATCGCCGCCATCTTCCTGCCGACGGTGGGCTTGCACGGCTATTCGACCCTGTTCTTCTTCGGCGCCGGCTGCACCGTCGTGTACTTCCTGGCCGCCGCGTTTTTGTTGCCGGAAACCAAGGGCAAGACCCTCGAGGAAATCGAAGCGCACTTCGCCAAGTGAGTCATTAAGCAGGCAAGGCAGTCTCCTTTACGGCCCCGGTCCATCATCCCGGGGCTTTTTTTTGCCTGCTGGACAAGCTTGCAGCGCTGGCGTGCACGGCAAAGTACATATTTCCTTCTAGAATGCCTGCAGGCTGGGCTAGAATCTGGCTGCGTCGTGCTGCCCACGAGGCGGCAATGGCGCCATGACAAAAACACACAGGAGAGACAGTGAGCTTATTTAGAACCAAGAATTTGGATGATATGATCGCCCACAGCAAGAAGCCGGGAGGACTGGCAAAAGTGCTGGGCCCCTTCGACCTGGTGCTCATGGGCATAGGCGCCATCGTCGGCACCGGCATTTTCGTGCTCACCGGCACGGGCGCCCTGACGGCCGGCCCCGCCCTCTCGCTGTCCTTCGTCGTGGCGGCCGTCGCCTGCTGCTTCGCCGCCCTGTGCTATGCGGAATTCGCCTCCACCGTGCCGGTGGCCGGCTCCATCTATACCTACAGCTATGCCACCCTGGGCGAGCTGGCCGCCTGGATGATAGGCTGGGACCTGCTGCTCGAGTACGGCCTGGCCGCGGCCGCCGTCTCCGTCGGCTGGTCCGGCTACTTCCAGTCGCTGCTGTCGGGCTTTGGCATCGTGCTGCCCGTGGCCTTGACGGCCGCCCCCGGCGCCCTGCCTGGCGTGACCACCTTCATCAACCTGCCGGCCCTCGTCATCATGCTGGCCCTGACGGCCATGCTGGGCTGGGGCGTGCGCGAATCGGCGCGCCTGAACAACATCATGGTGGCCATCAAGGTGGGCGTGGTGCTGCTGTTCATCATCTTCGGCGCGCGCCACGTGCAGCCGGCCAACTGGCAGCCTTACATGCCGTTCGGCTACCACGGCATGCTGAGCGCCGCCGCCCTCGTGTTCTTCGCCTTCATCGGCTTCGACGCCGTCACCTCGGCCGCCGAGGAAGTCAAGAAGCCGGCGCGCGATCTGCCGATCGGCATTATCGGCTCGCTGGCCGTGTGCGCCGTGCTGTACGTGGTGGTCTCGGCCATCATGACGGGCATCGTGCCATACCAGAAATTCCTCGGCGTCGACCATCCCGTCTCGCTGGCCCTGCAATACGCGGGCGAAAAATGGATCGCCGGCTTCGTCGACCTGGGCGCCATCCTCGGCATGACCACCGTGATCCTCGTGATGGCCTTCGGCCAGACGCGCATCATCTTCGCCATGTCGCGCGACGGCTTGCTGCCCAAGCGCCTGTCGACCGTGCATCCGCGCTTCCACACGCCGTTCTTCGCCACCTGGCTGGTGGGCATCGTGTTCGGCCTGATCGCCGCCGTGATCCCGCTCAACATCCTCGCCGAGCTGATCAACATCGGCACCCTGGCCGCCTTCACCATGGTGTCCGTCGCCGTCGTGGTGCTGCGCAAGCGCCGTCCCGACCTGCCGCGCGCCTTCCGCTGCCCTGGCGTGCCGTATGTGCCGGCGCTGGCCGTGATCCTGTGCGTGGGCCTGATGACCTTCCTCAGCTGGGTCACCTGGGTCGCCTTTTCCATCTGGCTCGTACTGGGCCTGATCATCTACTTCGGCTACGCGCGCCGCCGTTCGCTGCTGCACCCGCCGCAGTAATCCTTCACGCCGGCGACACGTTTCGCCGCCGGCGCCTTAAGATGGCGGTCTCGCAACCCATGCAGGCCGCCATCCATGCAACGCTCCCCCGACCTCATCGAACAGCTGGACCGCAGCACGGACCAGCTTCAGCGCGCGCGCCTGCGCAATATGCAGCTGCTGGCCGCCGGCTTGCTGCTGCTGGCGGCGCTGGTGTTTGCCGTCGCCCGCGCGCAGCGCGGCGGCCACCCGGCCTGGGGCTATGTGGAAGCGTTTGCCGAGGCCGCGATGGTGGGCGCGATTGCCGACTGGTTCGCCGTTGTCGCCCTGTTCCGCCACCCGCTGGGCATTCCGCTGTGGCACACGGCCATCATCCCGAACAGCAAGATAGAAATCGGGCGCAGCCTGGGCGCCTTCGTGGAAAACCATTTCATCACCGAGCAAGGCATCGCCGAGCGCATCGCGCAAGCCGATCCGGCCGGACGGCTGGGCACCTGGCTGGACGACCCGCAGCATGCGCGCCAGCTGGGCATGGCCAGCGCCGGCGTCGCCAAGCAGCTGCTGGCGATGGCCGACCATGAAAAACTGGGCCGGCTGCTGCGCGCACAGGCCAGCGCCTACCTGGGCCAGTTGAACGTGTCAGACGTCGCGGCCGACTGCATCGATGCGCTGGTCTCCGACGGCAAACCGCAGGAACTGGTGGATTTCCTGCTCGACCGCAGCGCCGCCTACCTGGCCGACGAGCGCCACCACGCCGCCATCGGCGACTTCGCGCTGGGCGCCTTCCAGATCGAGAACGCGCTCGTGAAAAAGGCCTTGAAGGCGTATGAACCGCGCATGATCGCCTCGCTGCAAAAGTTTGCCCTCGCCGTGCGCCTCGACCCCGGCCACCCGCTGCGCCAGCGCATCGCCGGCTGGATCGCCGACAGCGCGCTGCACCTGAAGGCCGATCCGCACTGGCAGGAGACCGTGCGCCACTACCAGCAGCAGCTGGTCGCCAGCGACACCGTGCAAGCCATGCTGGGCGAACTGTGGGGCACCATCCACGCGCGCCTGCTGGCCGACCTGCACGCCGACCGGCCCGTGCTGGCGGAGGCCATCGCCGGCCTGGCGCGGAACACGGGCAAGGTGCTGGGTACGGACGCGGCCGCGCGCGCCTGGCTGAACGACGCCATCGTCGCCGGCAGCGGCGCGCTGGTGCGCCGCTACCGGGGCGAAGTGGGCGCCTTCATCGAAAACCGCCTGGCCCTGTGGAGCAAGGAAGAAATGAGCAGCCGCATCGAGCTGGCCATCGGCCGCGACCTGCAATTCATCCGCATCAACGGCACCGTCGTCGGCGGCCTGGCCGGCCTGCTCATTTACGCCGCCAGCCAGGCATTCTAGCGGCCCCTCACCACTGCGGGCCGCGCGTCGGCACGCCCGCATGCGAGGGGAAATGCGGCAGCACCTCCTCGGCCAGCTCCTGCAGCACTTGCGCCGCCGGCCGCTGCCCGTGCTGGATGCCCAGTGCCGCGTGGTTGACGCCCGCGTCGCGCCACTCGCCCAGCAGGTCGATCAAGCCCTTGCGCCCCGTGCGCAGCACATAACCGCTGCGCACTGGCGTGCGCGGGTAATCGGCGTCGTCCACCAGGTCCAGCCACTCGTTGCACATGTGCGGGCGGTAGCCGCCATCGGGGATGCAGGCGCGCCAGGCGCGGATCTTGTCCGCCAGGCGGCGCGGTCCGTCCGGCGTATGCGTCGCTTCCGGATACGTCAGCCAGCCATCCGCGTGGCGTCCTATCCATGCCAAAGGCTGGCCCGAGGAACTGGTGACGACCAGGGGAATGGCGCCGGCGGCCGGTTTCGGCAGCAGTTCGAGGCCATCGAGGCTGCCCAGCGGGCCGCTGATCTGTGCCGGGCCGGGGCGCAGCAGCTGGCGGAACATGTGCACCGCCTGCGCATAGCGTTCGCCGCGCGTCGCGTGCGGCACGCCATACGCGGGAAATTCGCTGGCGCGGTCGCCCGCGGCCGTGCCCAGCACCAGGCGTCCGCCCGACAGCTGGTCGATGCTGGCGGCAGCCTTGGCCAGGTCGACGGGATGGCGCAGCGTGAAGATGGCGCTGCCCGTGGCCAGGGCCAGCGTCTGCGTGCACGCCGCCAGGTATGCCAGGTAGGTCCACGGGTCGAACAGCTGGCCCGCATCGCCGAAGCGGCGGTCGTACAGGGGAATGTCGCGCACCCAGGCGGCGGCAAAGCCTTGCCGGTCCATGGCGGCGACAAGGTCGGCCTGGCCGGCCAGCGCCCGCATGTCGCCCTGGTAAAAGCGCAGCGGCAAGAAGATGCCGAGCGTGAGCGCGCCGGGCGCGAACATGCGGCGGTAGCCGGGGTGACGGGCAAACGCGTGCGAGGACGCGCCGGAGGTGTCAATGGTCATGGGGTTCCTTGTCGTGGATCAGGCGCCCGTGGCGGGCGCGGGAATGGAGATGCCCAGCCGGACGGCCGGACGGGCCGCCACGCGGGCGTACCAGGCACGCACGTGCGGCCAGGCGGAAAAGTCGAAGCCGACCAGCCGCGCGATGTGCAGCCAGCCAAAGCTGGCGATATCGGCCATCGAATACTCGTCGCCGGCCAGGTAGGCGCAGGCGGCCAGGCGGCCTTCCATGGTGGCGAAGGCCGCGTCGCACAACTGGCGGAAATGCGCCGCCGCGGCGGCATTCGCACCCGCTTCGGCAATCTC
The DNA here is from genome assembly GCF_058798675.1 of Janthinobacterium sp. GW822-FHT07H10. Classification (NCBI taxonomy): domain Bacteria; kingdom Pseudomonadati; phylum Pseudomonadota; class Betaproteobacteria; order Burkholderiales; family Oxalobacteraceae; genus Janthinobacterium; species Janthinobacterium sp. GW822-FHT07H10. The sequence continues at coordinate 83,977 of NZ_JBXAKS010000006.1, read as the reverse complement.
GAAATGCACGCGCTGGCCCAGCAGCGGCCCCATGCTGGCCGCGTGGAAGGCCAGCCAGGTGATGGCGGCCCAGCGCTGCGCGGGTTGCGCCGGCAGCAGGCGCCCCGTCTTCTCGGCCAGGTACAGCAGGATGGCGGCCGATTCGAACAAGGTGATGCCCGCCTCGTGATCGACCAGCACGGGTATGCGGCCGTGCGGATTGAGGGCCAGGAAAGCGGCTTGACGGTGCTCGCCCTGCTCGATGCGCACGTGGCGCAGCCGGTACGGCAAGCCCAGTTCGGCCAGCGCGATGGTGGCCTTGAAACCGTTGGGCGAACTGTCGGTGTACAGCTCGATCATGGCGTCGCCTCCCGGCGCGCGGCCTTGCCGGGCAGGATGGCCACGGCGCAGGCCAGGCCCGCCGCCACCAGGCAGGCGGAAACGAGGATGGCGCTGCTGTAGCCTTGCGCGGCCGTGCCGCCGCCGGCCAGCACGGCGATGCTGACGGCCACGCCCACGGCCAGTCCCACGGCGGAACCGACTTCCTGCGTGGTGGTCAGCATGCCGCCCGCCAGGCCATGGTCCGCTTCCGGCACGCCGTCGATGCCGGCCACGGTCCAGGCGGGAAAGGCCAGGCCGTAGCCGATGCCGGCCAGCACGGTGCCGGGCAGGATGGACGCGCTCCAGGCGGACAATGTGGCCAGCGCGCTGCCCAGCAGTGCCAGGCCGCCGATGAACAGCAGCATGCCGCCGACGATGACGGGCTTGGTGCCGCAGCGGGCGATCAGCGCCGGCCCGGCCCAGGCGCTGGCCAGCGTAAAGGCGATGGCCATGGGCAGCAGTCCCAGCCCCGTGCGCGTGGCGGAAAACCCCAGCACTTCCTGCATGGCCAGGGCCACGACGACAAAGGTAGGGCCCAGCGCCGTATTGGCCAGAAGCGACACCACGTTCGCACCGCCCGTCGAGCGGCGCCAGAAGACGGCCAGCGGCATCAGCGGCGCGGCCACGCGGCTCTCGACCCAGACGAACAAGGCCAGCAGGGCCAGCGCCGCGGCGACCAGGCCGAACGTGAGCGGGTGCGCCAGGCCCACATGTTCGCTGTTGGCGAAGGCAAACACCAGCATGGCCGCGCCCGCGGCCACCAGCAGCGCGCCCCACACGTCGAGCGTACCGGACGCCGCGGCGGCATCGGGTTTGCCTGCCGGCAAGGCGGGCGACAGCGCCAGCACCAGCGCGCCGACCGGTACATTGATCCACAGCACCCAGCGCCAGCCCAGCAGGTCGGTGATGAAGCCGCCCAGTATCAGGCCCGCGACAAAGCCGCTGGCCGCCACGGCCGTCCAGGCGCCCAGCGCCCGGTTGCGCTGCGCAGGCTCGGGAAAGACGGCCAGCAGCAGCGAGAATGCGGCCGGCGAAAACATGGCGGCGCCCAGGCCCTGCAGCGCGCGCGTGGCCACCAGCATGGCCGGGCTGTGCGAAAAGCCGCCGAGCAGGGACGCCGCCGTAAACAGCAGCACGCCGGCGAGGAAGACGCGGCGGCGGCCGAACATGTCGGCCGCGCGCCCGCCCAGCAGCAGGAAGCCGGCGATGGCCACGCCATAGGCGTTGATGACCCACTGCAAGCCGCCCGGGGTGAAGCCCAGGCTGTGCTGGATTTGCGGCAAGGGAATCATGGTGATGGAAAAATCGAGCAAGGCGACGAATTGCGTCGTGCACAGCAAGATCAGGCAAAGTTGCCGATGTGAAAGTAGCATAGCCATCCTATTGATATAGTTTTACTCAACGTCGAAATGAGCGTCGCAGGCCCGTATAATGCGTTGCTGTCGAATAAAACTGAAACGATGCTTTTTGCCTCGTGACTATAGAAAAACTATACCGATGAACCATCCTTTACCGCTCCAGGCACTGCGCGCCTTTGTCGAAGTGGGCCAGCGCGGCAGCATCAAGGCCGCCGCCGAGGCGCTGCATGTGACGTCGGGTGCCGTCAGCCAGCAGATCCGCTTGCTCGAAGAGCGGGTCGGCATGGCGCTGTTTACGCGCGAACGCCAGGGTTTGCGCCTGACGGAAGCGGGCGGCAAGGTTCACCCTGCCCTGCTGGCCGCATTCGCGCAGATCGCCAGCGCCAGCCAGGCGCTGGAAGACATTGCCGGGCGCCAGACGCTGACCGTCAGCACGGTGGCCACCTTTGCCGCCGCCTGGCTGGTGCCGCGCCTGGGCCGCTTCAACCAGCGCCACCCGCAGATCGAGGTGCGCGTGGAAGCCACGTCGGCCCTGGTCGACTTGCGCCGCGACCGCGTCGACGTGGCGCTGCGCCACGGCCTCGGCGACTATCCGGGCCTGCTGGTGACGCGGCTGATGGCGCCCGTGCTGGTGCCCGTCGCCAGCCCGGCCCTGGTGGCGGGCCAGCCACCGATAATCGCGCCAGCCGATTGCCTGCGCTACCCGCTGCTGCACGACACGGACCGCGCCGACTGGCCCCTGTGGCTGGCCGCGCACGGCGCGCCCGATGAGGAGCGTGCGGCGCGCGGTTCCGCCTTCGAGGACGATTTCCTGTTGATACGCGCGGCCGAGGCGGGCCAGGGCCTGGCCCTCGTGCCGCAGCTGTATGCGCAGGAGGAAATCGCCGCCGGACGCCTGGTGCAGGTGCTGGACCTGCCGTGGCCCGCGCGCTTTGCCTACTACCTGGTGGCGCGTCCCGATGCGGCCGCGCGCCCCGCCGTGCAAGCGTTCATGGCGTGGATCATCGAAGAGGCACGGGCGGCAGGCGTATCCGGCCAAACTTGATGTAGATCATAATTTTTTGAACAAGCTCTTGCTATCCTGTAAAAAAATGACGGGAGTCCCGGATGAGCAAGAGGCAGCAGGCAGCAACGGCACATGAACGCGCGGGCAGCGCCTGGCAAGGCGCGCCCGTGCCCGATTACCCGGAAAGCGCGCCGGAAGGCGCCACCCTGGACCTGCTGCTGAATGCCTGGCTGGGCAAGTTCACGGGCGGCATCTCGCCCGTCGCCCTGGGCAATGCCTATGCGGACTGGCTCGGCCACCTGGCGCTGGCGCCATCGAAACAGCAAACCCTGCTGCTGGAAGCGTGGAAGAAGATCGGCCGCTGGCAGCAGCACGCCATGCAATCGGCGCAGTCCGGCGCCGCGCTCGGGCAGCCGTGCATCGCTCCGCTGCCGCAGGACCGCCGCTTCGACGACCCGGCCTGGCAGCGCTGGCCCTACAACCTGGTCTACCAGGGCTTTCTGCTGCAGCAGCAGTGGTGGCACCGCGCCACGACGGGCGTGCGCGGCGTCTCGCCGCACCACGAGGATGTCGTCACGTTTACCGTGCGCCAGTGGCTCGACATGCTGGCGCCGTCGAACTTCCCGCTTACCAATCCCGTGGTGCGGCAGGCCACGCTGGAGAGCGGCGGCGCCAACCTGGCGCGCGGCATGGCCCGCGCGGCCGACGACTGGCAGCACGCGGCCATGGGGCCATATGCGCCCGATGCGCGCCGCTATCTAGTGGGCGGGAACGTGGCCGTCACGCCGGGCAAGGTCGTGTACCGCAACGACTTGATCGAACTGATCCAGTACGCGCCGACGACGGCCAGGGTGCACGCGACGCCCGTGCTGTTCGTGCCCGCCTGGATCATGAAGTTCTATATTCTCGACCTGTCGCCGCACAATTCGCTGGTGCGCTACCTGGTCGGCCAGGGCCACACGGTGTTCATGATTTCGTGGAAAAACCCGGGCGAGGAAGACCGCGAGCTGTCGCTGGAAGACTACCGCCAGCTGGGCGTGATGGCCGCGCTCGACGCGGTGGCGGCCATCGCGCGGGCGCCGCAGGTGCACGCCGTCGGCTATTGCCTGGGCGGCACCCTGCTGGCGATCGCCGCCGCCAGCATGGCGCGCGACGGCGACACGCGCCTGGCCAGCCTGACGATGCTGGCGTCGCAGGTGGACTTCAAGGAACCGGGCGAGCTGTCGCTGTTCATCGACGAGAGCCAGGTCAGCTTCCTGGAAGCGGCCATGTGGAAGCAGGGCTATCTCGATACGCGGCAGATGGCGGGCGCCTTCCAGCTGCTGCGCTCGAACGACCTGATCTGGTCGCGCCGGCTGAACCACTATCTGCTGGGTCTCGATGAGCAGGACAGCGACCTGATGGCGTGGAACGCGGACGCCACGCGCATGCCTTGCCGCATGCACTCGGAATACCTGCGCCGCCTGTTCCTGCACAACGACCTGGCCGAAGGCCGCTACCGCACGGCGGGCCGCCACATCGCCCTGCCCGACATCGACGCGCCCATCTTCGCCGTGGGCACCTTGACGGACCACGTGGCGCCGTGGCGCTCCGTCTACAAGCTGCAGCTGCTCACCGACACGGACGTCACCTTTCTGCTGACCTCGGGCGGCCACAATGCGGGCGTCGTCTCGCCACCGGGCCAGGCGCGCCGCAGCTACCAGCTGGCCACGCACCGCCACGACGATGCGTATATCGACGCGGACAGCTGGCAGCGGGACGTGCCGCACCAGCAGGGTTCCTGGTGGCCCGCCTGGCAGGCCTGGCTGGCGGAACGCTCGGGCGGGCGGGCAACGCCGCCAGCGATGGGCGGCGCCCTGGGCGACGCGCCGGGCAGTTATGTGCTGCAGCCTTGAGCCGAGTCCTCCCTTCCCCCTTTCCCCACTTTCCAGGACGATGCCATGCCCTACACCACCCTGCTGGTCCACGTAGACAATTCTAGCCACTGCCCGCGGCGCGTCCGCCTGGCAGTGCGCATGGCCATCGCCGAAGGGGCGCACCTGATCGGCTCGGCCATGAGCGGCATCTCGCGCTACGCGTATGGCGGCGGCGTCAACGCCTTGCAGTTCGCGCCGGCGCAAATGCAGGCGCTGCGCGGCCAGGCCAGCGACGCCTTGCACGACTTCGAGCGCATCGCCCGCGAAGAAGGCCTGTCGGCGTATGAAACGCGCTTCGTCGACGACGACGCGCAAGGCGCCCTGCTGCTGCAGGCGCGCTATTGCGACTTGCTGATCCTGGGCCAGACGGACGCGCAGGACACGCCCTCGCGCGTGATCGCCGGCACGGCCGAGTACCTGATGCTGCATTGCGGCCGCCCCGTGCTGATGGTGCCGCACGCGCCCTCGCCCACGGCGACCGCCGCCATCGGCCAGCGCCCGCTGCTGGCCTGGAACGGCAGCGCCGAAGCGCTGCGCGCCATCACCGATGCGCTGCCGCTGCTGCGGCGCGCGCAGCAGGTGACCCTGGCCGTCGTCAATTCCCACGCGCAGCCGGCCGCGCATGGCGAACAGCCGGGCGCCGACCTGGCCCTGTACCTGGCGCGCCACGGCGTCAACGTCGACGTGCTGCAACACGACACGCCGCCTGGCCAGGACGTGGGCGCGGCCCTGCTGGCCATGGCCGCGCAACGCCGGTGCGACCTGCTGGTGATGGGCTGCTATGGCCACATGCGCCTGCGCGAAACGTTGCTGGGCGGCGTCACGCGCACGGTGCTGCAGGAGATGACCTTGCCGGTGCTGGTGTCGCACTAGGAGGCGGTGCCGGCCGGCGCCGTCTTCAGCCTTCCTTCACCCCATCCTCAGCGGCGCTTCATGCGCGGCGCCGATACTGGCCATGCCCTCATCCCTACAGGAGTACCGCATGACCGGAACCGACGACGCCATCCCCCATTTCCACGCCCGCCGGCGCCTGCTGTTCGGCATGGGTGCGCTGGCCGGCCTGGCCGCCTGCGGTGGTGGTGGCACGCTGCCATTCGCCGCCGCGGTGACCGACCGGCGCATCGCCGTCGCCCCCGGCGTCAGCCTGCACGTGCGCGACTGGCGCGGCGCTCCTGGCAGCGAGGACGATGTGATCGTGCTGCTGTCCGGCCTGGGCGGCAATGCGCATGCATTCGACAGCCTGGCGCCCGCGCTGGCGCGCCGCCACCGCGTGCTGGCCGTCACGCGCCGCGGCGATGGCTCTTCCAGCAAGCCGCTGCCCGTGGACGGCGCCAGCTACGCGCCCGCCACCCTGGTGGCCGACCTGCTGGCCGTGCTCGACGCCTTGCAGGTCCGGCGCATCATCCTGGCCGGCCATTCCATCGCCGGCAACGAGGTGACCTTGTTCGCCGGCCGCCATCCGGGCCGCGTGCGCGGCGTCGTCTACCTCGACACCACGTTCGACTACAGCAATCCCCTGCCCTGGCGCGGCGAACCGGAACCCGACGAGGATGACTTGAACCCGCCCGCGCCGGCGCCGGCCGACATGGCGTCGATGGACGCCTCGATCGCCTATGCGCAGCGCATCCACAAGCAGTGGTGGCCGGCCCTCGATGCCTACTGGCGCGATACGCTGCAGGTGCAGGCCGACGGCTCGGTGCGCCCCGCTACGCCGGCGGCCATCGCCACGGCCATGGCCACGGGCGCGTACGCCCATGCCCCCGACTACCGGGCCGTGCGCGCACCGGCGCTGGTGATCGCCGCCCAGCCGGGCAGCCTGCGCGACGTCACGCCCTGGCTCACGGCGCAGAGCGAACCGCGCCTGCTGGCGGCGGCGCGCACCTTCCTGCGCATCTACCCGCAGGCGCACCAGGCCGACTTTGCGCGCACCGTGGCGGCGCTGCCGGGCAGCACGCTGCTGGTGCTCGACAACGCCGCCCACGCCGACTTCTTCATCGAGTATGAGACGGCCGTGGTCCATGCCATCGAAGCCATGCGCTGGGAAAAGTAAAACGCCGGCGGCCATGTGCGCCGGGAAGGTCTACAATGGATGAGCACCTGCCGCCGTGTCGTTCCTTCCAGGCAACTGCACGGTATACGTCCTTCCCTACACCACAAGGAGTACCCGTATGAGCAAGCAAGCCACCATCGTCCTCGTCCATGGTTTCTGGGGCGGCGCCGCCCACTGGAGCCGCGTCATCCTGGAATTGCGCCGCCAGGGCCATACGGCCATCCGCGCCGTCGAACTGCCCCTCACCTCGCTGGCCGACGACGCCGAACGCACGCGCAAGATGGTGGCGCAGGTGCAGGGACCGGTATTGCTGGTGGGCCACTCCTACGGCGGCGCCGTCATCAGCGTGGCCGGCAACGCGCCGAACGTCGTCGGCCTCGTGTACATCGCCGCCTTCGCCCCCGACGCGGGCGAAAGCCCGGGCAGCATCACCCAGGAACACCCGCCCCTCGGCGCGGCCAACCTGGAAGGCGACAGCGACGGCTACCTGTGGGTGAAGGCCGAGCAATACCACGACAGCTTTTGCCAGGACCTCGATGCGGAAGAAGGCGCCGTGCTGGGCGTGGTGCAAAAGGCGCCGCTGGCCAGCACCTTCGGCGACACCGTCAGCGACCCGGCGTGGAAACACAAACCCAGCTGGTACCAGATTTCCAGCGCCGACCGCATGATTGCCCCCGTCAACCAGGAGCGCATGGCGGCGCGCCTGAACGCGAGAAAAGTCATCACCCTGAACGCCAGCCACGCCTCGCTGGCCTCGCGCCCCGCCGAGGTGACGGCGCTGATCCTGGAAGCAGCGGGCGCCGTGGCGCCGGCATAGGCGGCACAGGCGGCACGGGCAAAAAAAAGGCTCCTGGAAACCAGGAGCCTTGTGGCGTCGGACAGACGATGTGGTCCGCACCGGCGGCTCTGGGGTGCAGCGCCGGCCGGACCGCTATCCACGCCAAGGAGGTTCAGCCACCTGCCATCAACCACCTTCACTAAGACCATTTCATCGTAGCAGCTAATTCGGCGGGAAAACTCTCCAATATTTGCATGCCGCCCGCCGCCGTTACAGCCAGCCGTCGCGCTTCAGGCGGCGGTGCAGCAGGTAGCAGCCGACGAAGATGCCGACGATCACGGCCGGGTAGCTGCCGCGCCATTTCAGCTCGGGCATGAATTCGAAATTCATGCCGTACAGGCTGAAGACCATGGTGGGCACGGCCAGGATGGCGCCCCAGCCGGCCAGGCGCTTGACGACCTCGTTCTGGCGGATCGAGATTTGCCCCAAAGCCACTTGCATGGCGGAATTGACCATCTCGCGCATCTGGCCCGCCGTGTGCGTGACGCGCTTCACGTGGTCGAGGATGTCGCGGTAATAGATGCGGTTTTCCTTGGGCACGATGTCGCCATGGAAACGGATCAGCTGGGTGCAGATTTCATGCAGGGGGTTGACGGCCGCGTCGAGTTTCAGCAGTTCCGTCTTGAGCTGGTAGAAATCCTGTAGCTTGTCTTCGCTCAGGCTGGGCTTGAACAGCTGGGTTTCATACTGCTGGAACCTGGCCTGCAGATGGTCGATGCAGGGCTGATACTGGTCAACGATGAAATCGATGATGGAATACAGCACATAGCCGGGACCGCTGGCCAGCTTGTCCGGCACGCTTTCCTTGCGTTCGCGTAACTTCGCATAGCCGGCCGAGGGGCCGTGGCGCACGGTGATGATGAAGCGGCAGCCGAGGAAGACGTGGGTTTCGCCGTAGACGATGGCGTCGCCGTCCAGGCTGGCCGTGTGCAGCACCATGAACAGGGTGTCGCCGTACTCCTCCAGCTTGGGCCGCTCGTGCGCCCCTTCCGCATCCTCGACGGCCAGTTCGTGCAGGCCGAAAGCCGCCTGCAGCGCCTGCATGGCCGTGGCATCGGGGCCGGCCAGGCCGATCCAGACGAAGCAGTCTGGGTCGCCGAGAAAGTCGCTCACCTTGTCGATATCGAAATGCGCGATCTTCTTGCCGTCGCGATACGCTTCGCAATTGACGACGGCGGCGTGGGTACTGAGGTCCATGGTGGTTTTCGGGCTACGATGTCGGGCCGCCAGTATAGCGGAATGGCCTTTGTCACTCTGTTAAGTTGACCGCTCCGCCCGCCACAGCGCTTAAAACAGGCCGAACAGCGATTTTTTCGGCGCCGCGCAGCTGGCGGTGACGGGCGCGGCGATTTCCTGTTTCGCCGCCGGGTCCGTCACGTCGAGCAACACCTGCCTGCACTTGTTGTCACCGAGGAAACGGAACTCCACCTGGTATTTCTTGCCCGCTTCCGGCGTCAGCTGCAAGGTCAAGGGCCCGCAGGAACCGGCGCGCAAGCCATGTTCGGCCGGCCAGTCGGCGTAGGCCTGCACCCACAGCGGCTCGCCCGCCGTCAGCGTCTTCTGCACTTCCGGCAGCACGCCCGTCATGCGCCGCGAGCGCTCGACCATCTTCGAAATAAATGGCAGCAATTTCTCACGCAAGGTCGTGGCGTCGTACACCTTGCCCGCCGGCGTAAAATCCTTGCACTCTTCCGCGCTGCCGCTGGTGCCGTACTCCACCACCATCTGCTCGCCCGACGATACCAGGCTCAGCTTCGCGACGACCGGCGCGGCGGCCGCTCCGGCCACGGCAGGCGCCGCCGCCGGGGTTTCCACCACCGGCGCCGCCACGACCTCGTCACCCGCCTGGCTTGCCCCGGCACTCGCGCCGGCCGCAGCCAGCAAGACACTCAATACACCACGCACACTATGTTTACGCACAAGAAATCCAGATCCAAAGTAAGTTTCATCGAAATATTAGTTGATTCAACACAATTAATATTGCCATAAAAGATAATATATTAAATATTTCCACATAGCAACTCCATGCCATCGAGCCATGCTGCCGCCCATGGCGCCTCCATTGACATTCAGGCACGTCAATGTAAAATGAGAACCATTCGCATTTAAGAAGCACCTGCACGCCTGCGGCATGGGGACTTCCGCGCCAACCTGGAGTGTGCCGTGACGTATGCCGTATCCCCCGCCGCCGATCCCGTCGCCCGACTGTACGGCGAACACCATCCCTGGCTGCTGCGCTGGCTGCGCGGCAAACTGTCCTGCACGGACCACGCGGCCGACCTGGCGCAAGATACCTTCGTCAAATTGCTGGCCACGCCAACGGAGCGCGCCGTCGGCCTGCGCACGCCGCGCGCCTACCTGACCACCGTGGCGCGGCGCCTGCTGATCGACCATTACCGCCGCCAGTCGCTGGAACAGGCCTGGCTGGCCACCCTGGCCCAGTTGCCCGCGCCCGTCACGCCGTCGGCGGAAGAGCGCTTGCTGATCCTGGAAACGCTGCACCAGATCGATATGCTGCTCGATGGCCTGGGCGCGAAGGTGCGCACGGCGTTCCTGCTGTCGCAGCTGGAAGGCCTGGGCTACGCCGAGATCGCCGCGCGCCTGAACATCAGCGAGCGTACCGTCAAGCGCTACATGGTGCAGGCGCTGGCACAATGCATCCTGCTGCTGGCATGAGCGCCGCCATCGATGCGCACGCCGCGCATGAAGCGGCGCACTGGATGATGCGCCTGCAAGGCGGCGAACTGGACGACGCGTCACGGCAGGCGCTGGCCCGCTGGCGCGCCCGCCATCCGCGCAATGAGGCGGCCTGGCAACGGGCCGAGCAGGTGTGCCGCACCTTCGGCATGCTGTCCGCGCCGCTGGCCATGCCGGTACTGGACCGCCCAGCCCGCGTCCAGCGCCGCGCCACCCTGAAAACCCTGGCCGTGCTGATCGTCGCCGGACCTGCCGGCTGGGCCATGCTGAAAGTGGCGCCGTGGCAGGAATGGACGGCCGACCTGCGCACGGCCACGGGCGAGATCCGCCACCTGACCCTGGCCGACGGCAGCCGCCTGAGCCTGAACACGGCCAGCGCCGCCGATATCGGCTTCAGCGCCGCGCTGCGCCTGGTGCACCTGCGTGCCGGCGAAATCCACGTGGCGACGGCCCCCGATCCCCATCCTGGCCGGCGCCCATTCATCGTGCGCACCAGCAACGGCAGCGTGCGTGCCATCGGCACGCGCTTCACGGTGCGCCAGGACGTCAGCCTGCTGGGCGCGCGCACCCATGTGGCCGTGGCGCAGGGCGCCGTCGAAGTGCGGCCCGCCGAAGGCCGTCCCGTCATTCTGCAGGCCGGCTGGCAAGCCAGCTTCGACGCGGCGGCCGCCAACACGCCGCAGCCGCTGGCGCCGCATGCAAACGCCTGGCTCAAGGGCTTGCTGTACGCGGACGACACGCCGCTGGCCGACGTGCTGGCGCAGCTGGCGCGCTACCGCCACGGCGTCGTGCGCTGCGATCCGGCCGTGGCGCGCCTGCGCGTCTCGGGCGTCTACCAGCTGCGCGACACGGACGCGCTGCTGGCCCTGCTGCAAGCGTCGCTGCCCATCCGCGTGCGGCGCCCTAGCCGTTTCTGGATTTCGGTCGAGCCCGCATAAAACTTTTACAAAGAATGTCCCTTTCCGCCATGTGCCTCGTCAATCCACACAGGACCAACACATGAACGAAGGGAAACACGCAATGAAGCACTACCGCAACACCAGCATCACCCTCGCCCTGCTGGGCAGCCTGGCCCTGACACCGCTCGCGCACGCGCAGCAGCTGCAGCAGGATGGCCCAGCGCGTCACTACCAGGTGGCCGCCGGCCCCCTCAGCACGGCCCTGTCCGCGTTTGCGGCCGAGGCCGGCGTCAGCATTTCCGGCGCCGCCAGCCTGTACGCGGGCTTGAGCAGCCGCGGCTTGAACGGCCATTACAAGGTGGCCGACGGTTTCGCCCGCCTGCTCGACGGCAGCGGCCTGATCGCCATCGACCAGGGCGGCGGCCACTACGCCGTACGCCAGCAGCCGTCGGCGGCGGACGCCGCCACCCTGCCCGGCATCGCCGTGCGCGCCACGGCCGAGCGCAGCACCAGCACGGAAGGCACGGGATCCTATACGACGCCGGCCACGGCCAGCGCCACGGGCCTGGTGCTGTCGCTGCGCGAGACGCCGCAATCGGTCAGCGTCATCACGCGCCAGCGCATGGATGACCAGGACTTGCTGACGGTGCGCGACGTGCTGCGCAACACGCCCGGCATCGCCGTCAACCAGTTCGACACGGAGCGCAGCACCTTTTCCGCGCGCGGCTTCGACGTCGACAATTTCCAGTACGACGGCGTGCCCACCACGTATAAAGTGCAGTATTCGGGCGGCGAGTCGGAAATGGATTCGCTGATCTATGACCGCGTGGAAGTGACGCGCGGCGCCACGGGCTTGCTGACGGGCGCCGGCTACCCGTCCGCCTCGATCAACCTCGTGCGCAAGCGGGCCAGCGCCAGGCAGTTCGAAGGCCAGCTGTCGCTGGCGGCCGGCTCGTGGAGCGATTACCGCGGCACCGTCGACCTGGCCACGCCCCTGAACGGCGACGGTTCCGTGCGCGGCCGCGTGGCCGGCGCCTGGCAGGACCGCAAATCGTTCACCAGCCACTATGCGAACCAGCGCCAGCTCGTCTACGCCACCGTCGAGGCGGACCTGGCGCCCGGCACGGTGGCCAGCGTGGGCGCCAGCTACCAGAAGAACGACCCGAAAGGCAGCAACTGGGGCGGCTTCCCGCTGTGGTACAGCGACGGCACGCGCACGGATTTCGACCGTTCCGTCTCGACGGCGCCGCGCTGGGCCGCCTGGGCCACGGAGCAGACGAATGTGCACGCCACCGTGGAGCACGCGCTGGGCCAGGGCTGGAAGGCGCAGGCGCAAGCCATGTACAGCAAGCATACGGAAGACACGCCGCTGCTGTTCCTGGCCGAGCGGCCGGACCGCATCACGGGTCTGGGCATGCTCGGCTATCCGAACCGCTACATCGGCCAGCGCGAGCAGAGCAGCGCCGACCTCAAGCTGTCCGGCCCGTTCACCCTGGGCGGACGCCAGCACGAAGTCATCGTCGGCGCCAATTACACGCTGCAGCGCGCCGAGTTCAGCGTCAAGGAAGCGCTCGATCCCGAGCCGATCGGCAATTTTCTCGCCTGGGACGGCAGCTACCCGCAGCCGGCCTGGGGCGAGCCCGTGCTGTCGGAAAAATATACCACCAAGCAATATGGGGCCTATGGCGCGGCGCGGCTGAACCTTGCCGACCACACCCGGCTGATCGTCGGCGGGCGCCTGAGCCGCTGGGACAAGGACCGCATCGGCTTCGATGGCAGCGCCCGCTTTGCCTTCGCCAAGAGCAAGTTCGTGCCGTATGCGGGCCTGGTGGTCGACTTGAACAGCGTGTATTCGGCCTATGCCAGCTACACGGACATCTTCCGCCCGCAGGAAAACCAGGACCGCACGGGCGCCTGGCTGGACCCGCTGACGGGGCAAAGCATGGAAGTGGGCTTGAAAGGCGAGTTGCCGGGTGGACAGTTGAACGGCGCCATCGGCATCTTCGAGATCAGGCAGGACAAGCTGGCCCAGCCGGACGGCGCCCACAGGATTCCCGGCACCACCACGCAAGCGTATTACGCGGCGCGGGGCGCCACCAGCCGTGGTATCGAAGGGGAACTGTCGGGTCGTCTGGCGCCGGGTTGGAACGTGACGGCCAGCGCCAGCCACTTCCGCGCCAAGGACCGCGAACAGCAGGATATCAACACCCTGTCGCCCCGCTCGACGGCACGACTGTTTACCACCTGGAAAGTGCGCCCCGACCTCACCGTGGGCGGCGGCATCAACTGGCAAAACAAGTTCTACTTTGACGACGAGGGCCCGGACGGCAAGGAAAGAATCACGCAGCAAGCCTACAGCACGGTCAGCCTGATGGCCACGTATCAGCTGTCGCGCCAGCTGACGGCCCAGCTGAACGTGGAAAACCTGCTCGACAAGCACTACATCAACATCAACACCTATGCGCAAGGCACGTATGGCATGCCGCGCAGTGTACGGGGGACGTTGACGTACCGGTTTTGACGCCCATCAATACCGATACGTCAGGCGCTGCATGGCCGCCCTTACTTGGCCTGCAGCACTCCCCACATGAAGTCGAATTTGCGGGAGCCCTTCAGGACGGCTGGCATCGGCGCGCCGGTCGGATTGAAGGGCAGCATGGCCTTGGCCCCCAGCGATGTCGCGCCTGTGGCGTCGTACGACGCATACGCATGGCAAGCGATACAGGATGACGCCGTCACCGTGCCATTGCCGACCACGCGTTCAATGACCGAATTGCCCAGTGCGGTCGGCGTGCCGTCGGCCGTCACATAGTCGACCTGGGTCGACTTCAGGCAGTAATTCTGCCAGACCGGCGACAGCTTGGCCTGGGTCATCAGCATTTGCAGCATGCTCGACTTGTCGCAGGCGCCGTACTGGGTGTTGATGGCGCGCCGGTTGGGCGCCACCACGGGCTGCTCGGCGCCAAAGCTGTCATAGCAGCCGAGGTCGTCGCAGCGGCCTGGATTTTTCTGGTGTTCAAAAGTGCCCCACACCCAGTTCGGGTTCTGCCGGCTGCTCACATGCAGGGCCACCAAGGCATATTCCACCTTCTCGGACACGCTGGTGTAGTACAGCGAGCGGATGCGTTCCGGGCTGCGCAACTCGGGTATCCATTTGAGCAAGGTATCCACGGGTACCCAGTCGCCCTTGACGGAGACGGCATCGGTCGGCATCTGCACATCGAGCGCGCGCTGGTAGGCCGTGGCCAGGCCCGCCCGCGTATGCAAGCCGTTCTTCTTGATATAGTCAAACTGCGGACGATTGCGCCTCACCTCTTCGGCGATGCAGGGCACCGGCGTGCCATCGACGGGAAAACCGCCCGCAGCGGCATTGCCCGGCGGGATGCAAGGCAAATCGACCGGACCGCCGCCGTGCAGTTTCGTCCTCAGCAACGCGCTGGCCTGGAATTTCCGCGCCGTGCCTGGACTCGGCCAGGCGGGCGTCGCCGTGAACGTGTCGGCATCCGACGCCCAGGTATCAAAGATCACCGATGGTGGCTGCGCGCCTGGCGTGGGCGCCGTGAACTTGGTAAACAGGCGCCAGATGAACTCGTCGGAGTTCATCTGCATGCCGTTCACCGGGCCGGCGCGTGCCGTGTCGACGACGCGCGCCACGCCAGGCGTCACGGCGGCCTCGGGCTTGGCCGCGTGGGCGGCGGACGCGGCCAGGGCCAGGCTGGCGCCGATGAACATCGTGGCCAGTATTGTCAACCGTTGCGGTATCTTGAACATGCATGCCTCCGTAAACTCGCTTGTCAGTCGGAAATGGGCTGGCCGTCAACGAAGGGCGCCAGCAAAGGGCGGTGCGGGGAAAACAAATGAAAATACGACAGTTTGTGCATGGATTAGCTCAACATGCTTATCACTTCAAGACATCGGATACCGAAGATTGAACGCCACCGAAAAGCCGTTCAGGCGAGGGATGTTGCTGAGTCTAGCAACTTAAGTGATGTCCAAACACTCACATTGTAACCATGAGGAAATTAGTTTCCCAACGTCATACTTGACGGTAAAAAGCCAGGCAGCATGCGCGATAGCGGCGTGCGCGGGTACTTCGCAGCCGGCCCGTGTACAGGCTGCCGGCCGGGTCGCGTCATGGGGGAAGGCAAGGCGGGCAAGCCGCCGTCACATGTCTTCGAATTTTGCCGTTCTTGTCATACACTGGCAACACTTTCCCGCCCATGCATGCAGGCGCACGAACGCATGGGCAAGGTCATCGACGACGCCGATAGCCTCATTCGCACAAGCGGCGCAGCGCTTCCTTCGACATAATCAACCAAGCCACAATATCCCCCATGAAAACTTCTTCCGCTGACAGCAAAACGATTTTTTCACGACAAATATTGACGATGTCTTTTGTATTGACCCTCTCCAGCTTCGTGCATGCCCAGGCCGGCGACCGGTCAGCGACAGCAAAGACCGATGACTACTCCGCCAAAATTGACCGCCTGGTACAAGCAACCAGTCCAAGAAATTTCAATGGCGTCATCCTCATCACGCAACATGGCGAAACGAAATACTCAAAAGCCTACGGCTATGCGGATATTGCAAATAAAACCCCATTAACACCCGAAGACAACTTCAGGATCATGTCGAACAGCAAGCAAATTACGGCGGTGCTGATTTTAAGAGAAGTTGAGAAAGGCACAATAGACTTGCGCAGTCCCGTCAGAAAGTACCTGCCTGACTTGCCGCAAGCCTGGGCCGACCAGGTGACGGTGCATCAGCTGCTCAACTTTTCAGCAGGCATCACTGACATTGACCAGCCACTGAATTTCAAGCCCGGAACGGACTTTTTGTATGGCGTGACCACCTACAGCATGCTGGGCAGTATTTTTGAAAAAGTCTCCGGCAAAACGTATATCGAGGCGGCCAATGACTTGTTCAAGGAACTGGGCATGAAAAACAGTTTTTGCTATGAGGAAAACAAAAGCAATAAGGTCATCAATGGCTATGTCAATGCGAAAAATGCATTCGAACTGCGCGAGCATCCAGTGCAGGGAAAAGACTGGATCGGCTTCATTCCAGCAGGTGGCATTGTTTCAAACGCCAGGGACTTGAATATCTGGGATGAAAAGCTTCACAAGGGAAAGATTTTAAAGCCGGAAACCTATCGACTGATGACGAGCTACGACATCTCCAGCCAGCATGTGGCTTTTGGCAGCGAAAAAAATGGTTATGGCTACGGTGTTTACGTGAGCGACAAGACGCCCGTCACATACATAGGGCACTCTGGCAAAGGCCTGGGATTCGCATCGATCAAGGTATATTTTCCTGAAAAAGATGTCGATGTGATTGTCCTGGAAAACCAGTACAGCGAAGACAGCGCCCTGCATTACTATTTTGAGATAAAAATAAGAGAAATCGTCATGAATAGCAGTCTTTTACGATAGCGCGGGCCACCCCAAGTACAGCGTTTCCCTCACGCCGCGGAGGAAAAAACACCCGACGGTGCGAAACGATGCCAGGTGACATGGCGCAGCCATCGCGCCATGCGGCCCTGGCGTCCGGTTACGCCGTCAGCTTGCCATCGAGCTTGCCAATCAGCTTGTCCAACGTTAGCGGATACTCGCGCACGCGCACCCCCGTCGCGTTGTACACGGCATTGGCGATGGCGGCCGCCACGCCGCAGATGCCCAGCTCGCCCACACCCTTGGCCTTCATGGGCGAGGACATGGGGTCCGTTTCGTCGAGGAAGATGACGTCCTGGTGCGGGATGTCGGCGTGCACGGGCACTTCGTAGCCGGCCAGGTCGTGGTTGACGAAGTAGCCGCGGCGCCGGTCGACCACCAGCTCTTCCATCAGGGCCGCGCCCACACCCATGGTCATGGCGCCGATCACCTGGCTGCGCGCCGCCTTCGGATTGAGGATGCGGCCGGCCGCGCACACGGCCAGCATGCGGCGCACGCGGACTTCGCCCGTGTCGCGGTCCACGCCCACTTCGACGAAATGCGCGCCAAACGTCGATTGCTGGAATTTCTTGTCGAGGTCGCCGTATTCCATGTGGTCTTCCGCGACGACGTCGCCATGGTAGGCGGCGGCAGCGAGCGGCACGCTGCGCTCGCCCTGGCTCACCTGGCCGTCGGCAAAGCGCGCGTCTTTCTCGTCGAAGCCCAGCTTGCCGGCGATGGCCTGGCGCAGGCGCACGCAGGCCGCGTACACGCCGGCCGTCGAGCTGTTGCCGCCCCACTGCCCGCCCGAACCGGCCGAGACGGGGAAATCCGAATCGCCGAGGCGCACCACGACCCGGTTCAGGGTCACGCCCAGCATCTCGGCCGCCGTCTGGGCGATGATGGTGTAGCTGCCCGTGCCGATGTCCGTCATGTCCGTCTCCACGGTAATGATGCCCTTGCCGTCGAGGCGCACCCTGGCGGCGGACTGCATGACGAGGTTGTTGCGGAAGGCGGCCGCCACGCCCATGCCCACCAGCCAGCGGCCGTCGCGCCGCGCGCCCGGTTGCGCCAGGCGCTCCTTCCAGCCGAACTCCACGGCGCCCGTGCGCAGGCAGTCGATCAGGCGGCGCTGGGAAAACGGCCGGCCGGGCTTTTCCGGGTCCACTTTCGTATCGTTGAGGATGCGCAAGACGATGGGATCCATTTTCAATTTCTCCGCCATCTCGTCCATGGCGATTTCCAGCGCCATCAAGCCCGGCGCCTCGCCCGGCGCGCGCATGGCGTTGCCCTCCGGCAGATCGAGCACGGCCAGGCGCATGGCCGTCATGCGGTTGGCGCCCGCGTACAGCAGCCGCGTCTGCAGCACGGCCGTTTCCGGCTGGCCGCCCTTCAAGTCGCCCGACCACGATTCATGGCCGATGGCCGTGATCTTGCCGTCGCGCGTGGCGCCGATGCGCAGGCGCTGGATGGTGGCGGGCCGGTGCGTCGTGTTGTTGAACATCAGGGGCCGCGTCAGCGCCACCTTCACGGGACGCTGCGCCGCGCGCGCGCCGAGCGCCGCCAGCAACGCTTCGGCGCGCACGAACAGCTTGCCGCCGAAGCCGCCACCGATATAGGGCGAGACGATGCGCACCTGGTCTTTCGGCACGCCCAGGGTGCGCGCCAGGTCGCCGCGGCCCCAGTCCACCATCTGGTTCGCCGTCCACAGCGTCAGCTTGTCGCCTTCCCAGGAAGCAATCGAGGCGTGCGGCTCCATCATCGCGTGCGACTGGTCGGGCGTCGCATACATGGCATCGAGGCGCACGGGGGCATTGGCATAGGCGCCGGCAAAATCGCCGGCGCGGCTGTCGGGCTTGCCGTCTTTCGGCTTGCTGGCGCCGCCCCTGGCCTTGGCCAGGTCGAATGCGCCCTGCTGTTCCACATATGTCACGTCGAGCAACTGCGCGGCCGAGCGGGCCTGCTCGAAGGTTTCCGCCACCACCAGCGCGATGGCCTGGTGGTAATGCTGGATGTCCGGGCCGCCCAGCAGATGGGCCGTATTCATCTTGCCCTTGCCCAGCTTGCCCGCCGACTCAGCCGTGACGACGGCCAGCACGCCTGGCGCGCGCCGCGCGGCGCCGGCATCGATGGACGCGATGCGGCCCTTGGCGATGGCGGCGCCGACGACATGGCCGTAGGCGGCATGCGGCGCGGCGGCGTGCTGTTCATACGCATACGGCGCCGTGCCCGTGGTTTTCAGGGGGCCGTCGATGCGGTCCGTGGGCCGGCCCACGACTTTCAGCTGGTCGATGGGATTGGTGGTCGCAGGTGTCGTGAATTTCATGGCCCTAGCCTTTCTTCGCTTGGACTGCTTGTGCTTCCCTCAGCACGGAGGCTATCGTGCGCTCGGCCAGGGTCACCTTGAAGCCATTGTCGTCCGTCGGCCTGGCACCGGCCAGCAACTGCCGGGCCACGGCGGCGGCGCCATCGGGCATGGCCTGTTCCGCGCCCGCAACCCGCCACGGCTGCGGCGCGACACCGCCCAGGGCCAGCCTGCCCGTGCCGTCCGGCAAGATCACCGCCGCGACGGACACCAGCGCGAACGCGTACGAGGCGCGGTCGCGCACCTTGCGGTACATATGCGTGCCGCCCGGCGGCCGTGGCAATACCACGCCCGTGATCAGTTCGCCTGGCTGCAAGACGGTCTCCACGTGCGGCGTATTGCCCGGCAGGCGGTAAAAGTCGGCGATCGGTATCGTGCGCACGGCGCCGTCGGCGCGTACCGTGTCGATGCTGGCGTCGAGCACGCGCATGGCCACGGCCATGTCGCTCGGGTGCGTGGCGATGCAGACATCGCTGCCGCCCACGATGGCCAGCGGCCGGCTGAAGCCGCCGATGGCGGAACAGCCGCTGCCCGGCACGCGCTTGTTGCAGGCCTGGTTTGTATCATAAAAGTAAGGACAGCGCGTGCGCTGCAGCAGGTTGCCGGCCGTCGTCGCCTTGTTGCGCAGTTGCGCCGACGCGCCGGCCAGCAAGGCGCGCGACAGCACGCCGTAATCGCGGCGCACCGTGGCATGGGCCGCCAGCGCCGTATTGCGCACGAGGGCGCCGATGCGCAAGCCGCCATCGTTTGTTGCTTCCACCTTGTCCAGGGCCAGGCCATTGACGTCGATCAGATGCGCGGGCGTCTCGATCTCGAGTTTCATCAGGTCGAGCAGATTCGTGCCGCCGGCGATGAAGCGGGCGCCCGGCGTGCGCAGCGCGGCCGCCGCTGCCTCGGCCGGCGTGGCGGCCTTCTGGTAAGTAAACACTCTCATGCCGGCCTCCCCGCCACCTCGGCGATGGCGTCGATGATGTTGGAGTAGGCGCCGCAGCGGCACAGGTTGCCGCTCATGCGCTCGCGCAATTCTTCGGGCGTCGCCTGCGGCGCCGCGTTCAGGTCCGCGCTGACATGGCTGGGGATGCCCTGGCGCAGCTCTCCCAGCGCGGCCACGGCCGAACAGATCTGCCCCGGCGTGCAATAGCCGCACTGATAGCCGTCGTGTGCGATGAAGGCTGCCTGCATCGGGTGCAGTTTGTCGGGCGTGCCCAGGCCCTCGATGGTGGTAAGCTTGGCGCCGTCATGCATCACGGCCAGGGTCAGGCAGGCATTGATGCGCTGGCCGTCGAGCATGACGGTGCAGGCGCCGCACTGGCCGTGGTCGCAGCCCTTCTTGGTTCCCGTCAGATGCAGGTGTTCGCGCAAGGCGTCGAGCAAGGTGGTGCGCGTGTCCAGTTCCATGCTGTGGCGCTGGCCATTGACCTCCAGCGTGACGTTCATCAACACGGGCGGCGGCGCCTGGCCGGCCTGGGCGGCCGTTTTTACCGCTTCCGCCGCGCCGGTGACGCCGGGCACGGCCACGGCGGTGGCCGACAGGGCGCCGGCGATCAGCAAGCCGCGCCGGCCTGTATCGATACGATGGACCTGCTTGATCTCGCTCATGTCGCGCTTCCTCCTGGCAGTTGGCTGGGTGGGCGCATGCAGGCCCGAAGTGCCAGTCTGGCGGCAGGACATGTACGCGTCTGTACGCGAACGTACGCAGAACCCCGCTTAACTCCCCATTTGCGCCTGTCCCTGGCGCACGCGCAAACTGCGCCGGGGCGTGCCGACGCCGCCCAGCGCCGCGTAGCCCGTATGGCGGGCGCAGTGGTCGAGCGCCTGGCGCAGGGCCGTATCGACGTTGCGCAGCGACATGTCGTGCCGCTCGGCCACCTCCTGCCGGGTCAGCTCATCGACGCGCAGCGCTTCGAGCACTTGCCGGTGACGCCGTGGCAACAGTTCGACGGCCTGCGCCAGGCGCCGCAGGTCCGCATGCAGCTCGGCCAGGCGTTCCGGCCCCGCCGCCGCATCGGCCAGGCGCTCGATGCCCTCCTCTTCCCCATCGCCCGCGTCCGCATACAGCCAGGCGCGGTTGCGGCGCAGGCTGTCCGTGGCCGCATTGCAGGCGACGCGGAAGACATAGGCGACGGGACTGTGCGCCAGCGGCGCGCCATTGCCCGCCCCCAGGCGCAGCCAGGCGTCGTGCAGGCTGTCGCTGGCCAGCTCGGCGCAGCCCAGGTGCCGCGTCAGGCGACGGTGCAGGCCCGCGTAATGGCTTTCCAGCACCGCCTGCAGCTGCGCGCCCGGCCCTGGCGCCGACGCCATGTCGTTGGCGGCCCGCAGACGGGGCCGCATGGCTGGCCAGCAGCGGGCCATGCGCGCATGCCCCACAGCGCCCGCTGCCATGCGCAATAGCAACATTTCCACCATGCCGGCCATCATGGCGACAGCCTGCTGCGCTCTTGCGCCGTCAGCTGGCGCGTGGCCGATTCCGGCAGCGGGCCCAGGCCCAGCACGCGCACGGCGCTGCGCGGGTTGTAGTCGGCCGCCTCGATGCGGGCGCCGTCCTGCGGGGCCGCTTGCGCGCTGTCGGACGGCGCGTCGCCGCCAAAGCCCAGCACGCGCACCGTGAACACGGATGGCTGCGCCGAGCGGGTGGCGGCGCGCTCGCGCTGCACCACGTCCTGCGCCGCCGCCGTGGCCTGGGAAGCCGCCGCGCTGGCGTTCGTCATGGCCGCCACGTTGACGGACGCCACTGTCGGCATGCCTTTCGCTTCGCCCTTGACCTGGATATTCGCCGCGTTCATCACCTTCAGCGCGGCCAGGTTGACGTTGCCCGAGACGCGGATGCCCGCCTCGCCCGCGTCGATGGTGCCCAGCGGCGCCAGCAAGTCCACGTCGCCGGCCGGCACTTCCGCGATCGGCGCCAGCGTGGCGATGCCGGCGCCCGTGCTGGGCACGTCGGACGACAAGGTCACGTTGCCCCAGTTGTCATACACGCGCTTGGGCGGCGTGTAGACGATGGTCGACTTCGAGCCACGGCCCGCGTTGATGTCGCCCGTCGACGACCAAGCGAGGATGTCGCCGCCAAACGTCGTCATGATGCGGCTCTGGCCCAGCAGGATGCTGCCGTGCGAGAACAGGTCGATATTGCCGCCGCCCTTGGTGATGACGCCCGAGGTCGACGGCGGCGCCTCGCCTTCGATGCCCAACACCTGCTGGCCGCCCGGCGTCAGCAGCGCGATATCGCCACCGAAATTCGTGTGCACGTAGCCGCTGCGGGGAACGATGCGGTCATAGTTCAGCGAAAGCGGATTGTAGGCGGCATACGTGCCGCGGTACATGACGATATCGCCCGCATACGAAATCGCCTTGCCGCTGGCGTCCGTGGCCGGCGCCAGGCCCGCGATGGCGTTGCGGCTGCGCAAGAAGCTGCCATAGCGCGAGCTGTCCGCATCGTTATACTCGCGCCCGCCTGCCTTCAGTTCCGCGAAATACACGGTGCGGGCGAACACGCGCTGCTGCGGCTCGGGCAAGGCCAGGTAAAAGGCCAGCGCCTCGGCCGCCGTGCCCTTGAAGCCGTAGCGCTCACCGAGCCAGGCTGCCAACTCACTGTCGTACGATTTCACCACCTTGCCCGCCTGGTCCGCCAGCGGCACGCCCTTCTGCGCCACGTTCGCCGGATCCAGATACGGCTTGACGAAGCGCAGGTAATCGAGGCCGGCCGCGCCCACGCCCGCCTGCATGGCGATGCCGGCGCCCGGGCGCTTGTCGCCCGCCACGACGGGACCGAGGCTGACGACGCTGCCTTTATCCTGCATCAATATGTTGCGGCCCGCGCTGATGTCGAGCGTGCCGGGACCGGCCACGTTGAAGGAACTGCCGAGGATGTCGCGCCCGGCCGAGACCACCGATACGTCATATGCATTGTTGTGCACGAAAAGGTTGCTGAGTATCCTGAAGCGCATCTCGCCGGCGGCGGTGCCATCCAGGGCTTCCAGCTGCGCCGTGCCGCTGCTGACGATATCGCGTCCCGCCTTCATCCACACGGGTTGCGCCCCCTCGTACCAGGTGATGCCCGCATGCGCGGCATCGGTGAACTCGATGATGCGGCCGCTATTCACGCCCACCAGGTCGCCCGTGGCGGCATAGATGCGGGCGGCCTGCGTACCGCCGTTCGCAGGGCCGGCCGAGGAATTCGGTCCGAAGGCAAACAGCGGGAAGTTCCATTTCGTTGCTGGCGTCCCCTTGCTTGAGACATTGGCAGCCAGGGGATCGGTCACGTAAGTCCTGATATCCCAGCCCGTAAAGCCAGGCTTGAACGGCGTAACGATGCTGTCGGCGGCGGCACCGGACTGGCTGACGGCATAGCCGCCCGCATAGATGGAATCGCCGGCAAGCCACTGCAGCTGCGCATTGGGCGATGGCGCCAGCACCAGCGGATCAGCATAACTGGTGGCGGCATTCGAGTCGACAACTGCTTTGCCGTAATACAAGCTGCCATGCGGCGCCGCGGCCCGCACGATGGACGGGTAGACGATGGCCAGGTCGGTGGCCGTGCCAAGCGACCCGCTCAGGGGAGTCATATTGCCGCCGGCAGAGAACAGGTCGAGCGCCGTGCGCGGCGTCCACAGGCTGAACCAGCTGTAGCCATAGCCCTGCTCTCCGGACGGGCCGGTGAATGGCGTGGCATTGGGCAGGGTCACGCGGCCGGGGTCGGCCACATCCTGCAGCGCCTGGTCGCCCAGGGTCGCCACGCTGAAGGTGGCGTCGCCGGGTACCAGGAGCATGCCGCCGCGCGGCGTGGCGCGCGTGGCCGTGAAGGCATCATAGGCCCGCGTTTCCAGCGGTACGTGCTGGGTAGGCTGCGAACCGTACTGCAGCGCCAGGCTGCCCAGCTGTGCGGCCGACGTTTCCGCGTGGCCCCGCAAGTCGACCAGCGCGCCATTCAGATAGCCTCCACCGGGCGTGCTGGCGGGATTGAGCGCACCGCCCACGCGCAGGTCGAGGTCGCCGCCGCCCGTCAGCAGCAGGCTGCCGTCGGCCTGCACGCGGCCCGTGCTGCCCACGGCCAGCAGCAAGCCCTGCGAACGGGGATTGATGTTGGCGTTATAAGAACTGCCCGTCAGCAGTGTCTGCACGCCCGCATCACCCGCCACCTCGGCGCGCACATTGCCGCCGCCCAGGGTACCGAAGCCCGTAAAGCCCAGCACGGTGTCGGCCAGGGTATCGCGGCGCATATAGCTGCCGAAGTTGATCCACCACGCCGTCGGCTGGGCCGGGCCGCCCGTGGCCACGCCGCCGCTGCCCTGGCGCCACAGCCAGTTGCCCACCGGCACCGAATCGGCCAGGCCATCCTTGCTGACGGGACGCTCGTTGCTGGCGCTCGACGCGTTGAGCAACGCGCCGCTCAAGTTACCCGCCACCTTCAGCAGCAGATTGCCGCCCTGGTCCGGATACCATGCCCGATAGATGCTGTCGGCGCCGCCATCGACCAGGCCCTCATGCGCGCCGTCGGGGTTGCCCAGCACCGTACCGTTCGCATTGCGCGAGCGCGGCAGGTTGTACGGGTCGCCGGCCGCCGTCGGCGAAGACGACATGCCCGCCGTGTATACGCCATACAGGCTGTCCATGCGCAGGTCGCCGCCGCTGACGAGGTCCAGGTCGCCCGTGCCCGTGCGCAGCACGCTGTGGCGCAGGCTGCTCGCCTTGTAGTCGAACGTGGGGTTCGGCGTGCCGCACCAGGTGGGATTTTCCTCGCAAATGGTGGGCCAGCCCAGCGCCACCGGATCGAGCAGGTCGCCCTCCTTGGTTCTGGGGTCGGCAAACTCTTCCGCGCCTTCTTTGGTCCACACGTAGGACACCCTCAGATCGCACCAGCTGGCGGTGTCGGCGCAGAACTTCGCAATCGTGGTGCCGTTCTGATTGAGAAATTCCTCGGAGATCGGTTCACCCGCCACGATGCCTTCGATGCCCTGCTCTCCCGCTTCCTTGCTCCAGTACTGCACGCCCTTCGGCGGCACCAGCACGCCATACATGCCGTAGTGGCTGTCGGCCAGGCGCAGGGTGCCGTGCGCGGGATGCGCCTGCACGCTGCGCGTGTCGGCCCCGTCCAGGTCGGCGCCCGCCACCAGGCGCATGCCCCACGCTTGCGAACCTTCGGCCAGCATGGGCGCGATGGCCCACAGCTTGCCCTGGCTGCCCGCCACTTCCGGACGCAGCTCGATTGCCGCCACATTGGGCAACAGCTTGACGTCGGTGCCGGACGGGATCAGGGAGCCCACGGCCAGCGCCAGGTTGCCATCGAGTACAAAGACCGAGCGTTCACCGGCCACGCCAGGCAGCGGCACGCCCTTGGGCCAGGTCATGGCGCTCACTTTCACCGCTTGCTTGAGCACGCTGCCGGCGTCGAGGCGCATGCCGGCCGTAAAGGTCTGCTCCGTGGCCAGCAAGGTGCCGGCCGCGTGGACGATCTTGCCGGCGCTGTCGCGCACGGCAGCGGCCAGCACCGTGCCGGCCGGCGCGGTCATGGCCTGGTCCAGGGTCACGGCCACGGGCAGGCGCGTATTGGCCATCAAATTGAAACCCTTGATGGGCAGGTCGTAATTGAGCGCGATTCCGCCCGGGAACAGCGTGCCATCGGCCACGGTCACGCCCTTGCCCGGCACGATGACGTCGCTGCCATTGATGTCGCGCCCCGGCAGCAGGCGCCAGCCGTTCTCGTCCTTGGTGGCGGGCGGCGGCGCGAAGCCGTCATTGATGCTGCCGTAGATGCTCAGGTCGCCGCCGGCGCGCAGCAGCAGGCTGCCCACCTCGCCCGAGCCGCGCACAGTCGTGCGCTGGAAGCGGGGATTGAGGCTGGCGTAGCGCATGCCCGACAGATCCACGTCGCCCTGCACCACCAGGTCGCCGTCCGCCGTCTTGCTGACGATATCGACGCCGGGACGCACATGCAGCGCATCGGCATACGCGGCCGTGGCCAGGCCCGCCAGTTTGCCGTTGCGCAAGTTCGTGTTGGCCAGCGCCGCGTCGATGAAGGCCGCGCTGTCCCCGTGCTTGCTGTCCAGGTAAGCCTGGTTGATCACCTGGTACGGCCGGCCGCTGGCCGACAGGTCGGGCGCCAGCACGCCATAGGCATCGGGCGTCATGGCGTAGGCCGCGTCGTCGTAGCGCTGCATGGCGTTGACGGCGATGGATTTCGCGCCGCGGATGGTCAAGCCGCCGCCGGCCGCGATGGCGATGTCGCCAAAGGTGGCGGCGTCGACGTCCGTGCGGGCACCGCCGCTGCCCAGGCGCGGCGCGCTCAATTCCAGCGTGCCGCGCGCGGCGCCGTCGTATTCGCCCTTGCCCTTGCCGGCCACGGCGGCCGTGCCGTGGCGCACGTCGATCTGCGCGCCGCCGGCCAGGTTCAATACGCCCTCGCCCGCATTCAGTTCCACCATGGCCCGGTTCGGGCTGTCGATGATCTTGCCATAGCTATCGACGCGCAAGACCGTGCCATGCGCGTCGAGCACGGCGTTGCCGGCCAACGTCAATCCATGCTTGCCGGCCAGGCGGATGCTGCCCACGCGCTCGCCGCTGGCGTCGATCACGCCAGCGACGGTGAGACGGCCATTGTCGACGGAGACCTGCACCTCGCCCGCCTTCAGCTCATTGCCTATTGTCAAGTCGCCCCGTTTCAGCTGGAAGCTGCGCCCGCCCGTCACGCCGCCTGCCGTCAGGCGCTGGTTCAGCGACGCGAACTGGCTGTCCAGGTTGCCGCCCGCGCCCAGGGTTTGCGCGCGCACGTCCACGCTGCCCTGCTTGTACGGCACCATGGTGCCGCCCGCGTCGTAGCTGCCGCTGGCGCCGCCCAGTATCTTGCCCTGCAAATCCACCATGCCGGCCCCGCCGTCGAGCGCCACCGCCTTCAGGCTGCCGGCGCGGTTGTGCTCGGCCGACAGGTCGATCACGGCACCGCTTGCTGCGCGGATGTCGCCGGCGCGGCTGTCCAGGGTGACGTCGCCGCCCCAACTGTACTTATCCACGTCGAAGAAAGTGCTCTTGCGACCCGCCAGGTCGAGGCGGGCGCCATCGGCCACGGTGATGTCGTCCTGCGCGCTGACGGTGAGCTTGCCGCTCGGCAGCACCACGGCCGTGGCCACGCTGACGCTGTCGCCCTTCAGGCTCAGCTGAGCACCGAGCCCATCGTTGTTCTTGACGGGTGCCGCCGGCGCCACGCCGGCCGGCGCCGCCACCGTCAGCGCGCCGCCCGCCGTGTAGCTGTGCACGGAGCCGGCGTCGCCCGTCAGCAGCGGCGTGATGATGTTCAGCTTGCCGCCGCTGTACTGGTAGCCCTTGCCCGTCTCATAGCCGTCCTGCGCCTGGTAGACGGACAGGCTGCCCTTGTGGTTGGCCGTGACTTGCCCGCTGGCCTTCAGGTTGACGTTGGCAAAGCCCAGTGCCAGGCGGTCGAACGAGGCGACGCCGGCCGGCTGCGTGAACGGGCCGAAGCCGAAATCGATGCGTTCCGCTTCCAGGTTCAGGGTGCCGCTGCCCGTGCCGGCGCCATGCGTGATCACATTGCCGGCCGGCGACAGGGCGCCGCCCCAGATCAAGTTGGCCGTGCGGATGGTGGCCACCGCGCCGTCGCCGCCCTGGCCATACATGGCCGGCGTGGTCAGCACCAGGCGCTCCAGGGTGGACTTGCCCGTCGTCTTGTCGTAGGTATCGAGCACCACGTCGCCATAGAAATTGACGCTGTCGGCCGCGCTCAGCATCAGTGCCTGCAGGGCCGGCGCGCCCGTGCTGGTGTCGCCGCGCAGCAGGCGCTCCAGCACGCCCTGGTTCATGGCCAGGCCGCTGGAGCGCGTGCCGCTGGCCTGGGCCGCCGCCAGCGCCTCGCTGCTGCCCATGTTGATGGCGCCCACCGCCAGGCTCAGGTTGCGCGTGCCGTAGCGGGCCGAGTTGTCCAGCTCGAAACTGCCATTCGTCGACATCAGCAAGGTGCCTTCCGAGTACAGGCTGGCCGTGCCGGCGCAGGCGTCGCCGCACACGCCGATGCTGATGCCGCCGCGCGCCGAACCGCCGACCGGGGTCACATTCATCAAGCCGTTCGAGGCGGCCAGCATGTGGATGCCCTCGTTGCTCTGGTAGATAAAACCGTCGTTGGAGTCATAGGCGGCCTTGCCGCGTCCCAGCGTGTTGATGCCCGCGCCGGGCGCAACATCGATCAGGCCGGCGGTCCATTCCGTATTCCAGGGATCGCGCGCCAGCAGCATCACTTCCGGCGCCGCCAGGATGGCGCCGCGGCGCAGGTAGATATTATGTGCCTGCGCCGTGCCAAAACTGATGTAGTTGCCGCCCTGTCCGTAATTGATGATGGGCGTGGAACCGATGACGATGCGCGCCGCGCCGATCGCGTTCAGGCTGCTGGCACGCAGCGTGACGCCGCCAAAATCCGGCGTGGCGGGCGCGCCGTCGGCGATGATTTCCAGATCCTCGGGGCCGCCCGCGATCACCGAGACGGTGCCGCCGAAGCCGCCCGTGGCCGCGCCGAACTTGCCCGTTCCCTCGAACTGGAAGGAATCGATGCCGGCGCCGGGTGCCAGCTGCAGCTTGAACGTCTTCGCATCGGCCGGCAGCAGCGGGCGGGGAATGCCCCGCGTTTGCGCGTCGGCCAGGGCAAACGCCGTATAGCCCATTTCGTTGTACTGCGAATACGTGCGCAAGACCTTGGCCGGCGTGAGTATCAGCTGGCTGGCCAGCGGCGCGCGGATATCCGTGCCCGCGATCGACAGTGTGCCGGGCGCGGCCCAGGAACCGTTGCGCAGCGGCTGCGCCGGGGCGCCGCCACTCGCCTGCCCCGCCAGGCCGTTCAGTTCCACGCGGAAGGCGCCCGGCAGCAAGGCGTAGGTCGATGGCATCAGGGTGTAGGTGCCGGCGGGCAAGCCTGGCACGCCGCTGCCTAGCGTCACCTGCCGGCCCACGGCCGGGTCGGCAGCGCCCTTGTCGCCGCCCACGGGCGCCTGCGGCGCCTGCACGCCCGGCACGATGGCGTACACGGGATTGGTCGCCAGGCCCGGCAAGACAAAGCCGCCGTTCGCCCCCACCTGCACCAGCGGATGGTAGCGCGCATCGGTGGAGCCGCCGCGGCCGGCGACAAAACCGGCGCCCGTCAATTCGCCGCCGCCGGACAGGTCCAGCAGCGCGCCCGGCTTGACGGCCACGGCCACGCTGGCGATATCGACGCCGATGCGCATGGCGCCATTGGCGCTGCTGCCGCCGACGCCGAGAAACTCCGTCTTCTTGCCGTCGACGTTCCAGTTCTGGCCATCGGCCGTGCCGCCATACGGCATGACCATGCCGGCGGCGCTGACGGAAGTGACACTGCCAGGCAAGAAATTGATGCTCAGGCTATTCTCGTCCGCGCGCAGGCTGAGACCCAGGTTAAGCAAACCCAGCGGCGCGCGCACGATGCCGCCCTGCTCGATATGGGCGGCGCCCAGCTGCAGCATGCCAAAGGCCGAGTACGGCACGGCGGGAATGCTGTCCGTGCTGCGCGCGATGGTCAGGCTGCGCTCGGGGTCGTAGACGATATTGCCATCTTTTATGTCCATGCCCACGCGCACGGCGGCGCCGGCGCCCGTGGCCGGATACAGCTGGGCCGCCTTGAGGGTCATGTCGCCCGGCGCCGACAGCACGGTCGTCGGCTGGTTGCCATCCCAGCCCAGCGGCGACAGCAGGAAGCGCAGGTCGCCACGGCTGGTCAGGCGCACGTCGTTGGCCGCGACGTCGACCATGCCGCGCACGTCGATCAGGTCGCCCGCAATGCTGATCTGGCTGGCGACCGGCGACTGTCCTGCGCTGCCTGGCGTCGTATAGAAATCGCGGCCGGCCGGCTTGATGCTGGCCAGGCGCACATACGGCGCCGCCACGCTGACCTTCGCATCGGGCGAACTGCCGGGCGAGAGCACGGGCGCGCCGTACAGCTGGAAGCTTTGCTGCATCGTCAGCGCCACGTCGCCATCGAAGCTGGCGGCGCCCAGCAGGGCCAGGTTGCCGAAACCGCCCGCTTCCACTTGCTCCACGGAAAAACGGCCATGGCCGTACTGCAGCGCCTGCGCCCCGTCGCGGGCTGTCACATTGTCAGCCAGGTCGCTGGCCGCCTGGCGCTGCGTCAGCCGCAGCTGGCGGCCCTGCAGCACCCTGGGCGTGGCCAGCACTTTCAGGTATTCGGGCGTGCCCGTGGCCACGGACAGGGTGCCGCCCGCCGCGCCCGCGCCGCCGGCCCTGGCCCGCAGCTGGCCGTCCAGATACAGGCCATTGTTCGACGCCAGCGCGATGCTGCCGCCCGCGCTGGCCACGTCGATGGCGTCGCCATCGACATCGAGCACGGCGTGCGCGCCGGACGCATCGAGCACGGCGCCGTCGCGCACGACGACGAACAGGCTGGCGGCCGAGGTGCTGCCCTGCGCATGGTCGATCTCGCCGCCGACGACGATGCTGCCGCCATCGACCACCTTGCCGTAGCGCCGGCCATGCGCATCCGTGGCGCTGACGGCGCGCGATGCCACGTCGAGCACGGCATTCTCGCCGAGCCAGATGGAGCGGCCATGGCCGGCCGCCTCCACCGCCTCGGCGACCGGCCTGTCGACGCCCACGCCGCCGAGGCTGATCTTGCCGCCCCAGGCGTTCAACCGGCCTTCCACCGTCAGCTGGCCGACGCTGGACAGCTTGATGGACTGGCCCGCATCGACGCTGAGCACGGCATTCTTGCCCACCAGCAGTTCGGCGATGGCCATGTCGGCCGCGCCGGACTGCATGTCGCCCACCTGCAGGGCCAGGCTGGCGCCCTTGCGCTGCGTCAAGATGCCCTTCAGCGGATTTTCCGTGACCTGCTCCGGCATCCACAGGGCCAGTTTTTCATTGTCCACCAGGCGCAGCATGGGCATGCGCACGTCCACCTGCGTGCCGTCGGCTACCGTCACGCC
The DNA here is from genome assembly GCF_058798675.1 of Janthinobacterium sp. GW822-FHT07H10. Classification (NCBI taxonomy): domain Bacteria; kingdom Pseudomonadati; phylum Pseudomonadota; class Betaproteobacteria; order Burkholderiales; family Oxalobacteraceae; genus Janthinobacterium; species Janthinobacterium sp. GW822-FHT07H10. Next base: position 53,111 of record NZ_JBXAKS010000006.1, on the reverse strand, counting down.
CTGCTTGCCGACCAGGCTGTAGCTGGAAAAGCCCTTGTCGAAGAAGCCGCCGCCCAGCTGCACGGTGCCTGCCTCGGGTTTTTCCATTGGGCCGATCATGATCTTGTTGGCCTGCAATTCCAGCTTGCCGCCGCCCGCCACGCCATGGCCGCGCACTTGCGCGCCTTCGCCCAGCGCCAGCTCGGCCTTCGCGCCATAGCTGGCCAGGGTCACGCTGCCGCCCTTGCCGCCCTGCTGTTTCGCCTGCGCCAGGATGGCCGCGCCGGAGCTCACGTCGACCAGGCTGCCATTGCCGACGCGCACGTCGCCAAACGCGCGCAGGGACACGCTGCCGCCGTTCACGTAAGGCAGGCCGGCGGCGGCCAGCGGATCGCGCAGCACGTTGCTGAACAAGCCGCTGGCATCGAGCGTGACGCCGTCGGCCAGCACCAGCGTGCCCGGGGGCGCGCCCGGATTGACATAGGTATCGAGCATGCCCAGCGCACCGACCTGGTTCAGCACGTTGCCGGCCGCGATGCTGCCGCCACGGCTGCGCAGGCTGGCATTGATGGCGACGTCCTTGCCGAACACGGTGATATTGCCGCCATCGGCCACCTGCAGCGCGCTGTCAATGGTGATCGCGCCTTTCGCGGCGAGGCGGATGGCACCCAGCTGCTGCTCATTGAGCAAGCCCGTGTCGAGCAGCAGCCTGCCCTGGCGCTCGGGCGCCAGCACGCTGTCCACGTCGAGTCCGGCGGCGATGCCATCCTGCACGCGCGTCAGGCGTACCTCGTCCATGACGGCCGACAGCGCATGCTGCAGCACGCCCGTGCGCTTGTCGAACATCGGCTGGTACTGGCCGACGATCAGCTGGCCGCGCTGCGCGGCCGCGAACTGCGACTGCTGGTAGCCGTCGAGCAGCGCCTGCGGCGCCTGGGTCTGGCGTTCGCCCTGGAAGACGTCGCCCGCGATGCCGCCCTCCAGCACGGCCGAACCGGTGGCCACCACCAGCTTGCCCGCATCGCGCCCCACCGTGTAGCCGTTTTCCAGCCGCTGTTGCGCGGCGATCAATGGACTGGCGTAAAACGCGCTGGCATCCTTGCCCCAGCGCGCATGCTCTTCCTCGTAGCCCTTGTACAGGCCCGCATACGCCAGGTCCGCAGGCGCGCTGCCCGCCTCGTGCAGCTTGCCGTCCGCGCCTTTCAGCCAGGTCTGGCGCAGCGCGCCCGTCTGCACGTCCAGCGTACCGCCCGACAGGTTGATGCTGGAGCCAAGCTGCGTGACGACGTCCTTGCCGCCGAAGGTCACCGTGCCGCCCTGCGCCATCCATTCGCTGACGGAGTGGCCCTGCGTGCCCAGGTAACCGGCCACCTCCAGCAAGCCGCCGGCCGTGTACCAGCGGTCGCTGTCGTAGCCGTTCGTGCCTTTGGGAAGCAGCACCAGCTTGCGGCGGTCGACCCAGATGCTGTTGTTGATCAAGGCCTTGCCGTCGCGGTTGACGGGCGCATCGCGCTGCTCGTTGCCCTGCACATTGATCTCGACATTGTTCGCCGCCATGGCCACCTTCACGCCGACGGCGCCGGCAACGTCGAGCCGGGCGCCGTCGCGCACGAGGCTGCGGCTGGCCGCGTTGACGGCGATCTGCCCGCCCGTGGCCAGGGTCAGCGAATCGCCGAGGAATTCCACCGTGCCGGCGCTGCCGATTTCGATGCGCGACTGGTCGCGGCGGTCGCTCACGGCGGCGATGTTTTCCGTCGCCACGGCCGGCCCGCGCATGGCGTCGCGCTGGCTGTCGAGCGCCGTCGTCTTGCCGTCGTCCTCGATGACGATGGCCGTGGCGGCGCCCCGTCCCAGGGTCACGCCAGCGTCGCTGCCCAGCGCGTTCAGGTGGATGGTGCCGCGCGTGGCCGTGGTGGTCGTGGCCAGCAGCACGCCGTCCTGGCGCACTTCGCGGCCCGCCAGCGTCACGTCGCCTTCGCGCGCCTGGATCAGGCCCGTGTTGACGACCTTGCCCGCCGTGCTGCCTGCCGCGAACTGGGACGTGACTTCGCTGCCGCGCGTGGTCGACAAGGGGTTGCCGTCCGTGCCCACGCATTTCTTGATGCTGAAACTGTCGCCGGCGGCCAGCAGGGCCTGACCCTTGGGTGTGCTGATCTCGCCCCCGTTGTGCACTTCCTTGCCCAGCAGCATCACGTAACCGCCGCCTTCCGTACTGCCCTTGGGCGCGCTGCTGCTGATGCGCGCGCCGGCCAGCACCTGCACCTTGCCGGCCGCCTCGGTGAACGTCGCGGCGCCGGCCGTGCCGGGGCTGTAGATGCCGCCCTTCTGGAATTGCGCGTCGCCGATGCGGGCCGCGGCCGCCACCAGGCTGCGCGTGTCGACCTGGCTCGCGCCATTGAAGACGATGCCGTTGCGGTTGACGATCAGCACCGTGCCGTCAGCCTTGATCTGGCCCTGGATCTGGCTGGGACGGGCCAGCGGATCGTTGACCCGGTTCAGCACGGCCCAATCCTTTTGCTGCTGGAAGGTCAGGCTCGTGTCCTTGCCGACGTTAAACGTTTCCCAGTTCAGGATGGCCTTGTCCGCCGTCTGCTGCACCACCACGGCCGTCTTGCCCGCCGCCACCGTCTGCACGGGCGCCTGGGCGTTGAGCCAGCCGGCCGTCAGGCTGTTGGTGTCGACCTGCAAGCCGCCTTTCACGAGGCCATCGGGCGCGCCGGGCACGCCCGCCGCCTGCTGGCGCGCCTGCGCCTGGGCCGCCTGCTGCGCGGCGATGGCGCGCGCGGCCAGGTGCAGGTTGTTGAGCGAACGCTGTAACTGCTGATTCGCCTGCTGGCCCTCGGGCCGGCTGCCCTGCGGCAGCGGCTGACCGCTCGGCAAACGGCCGGCCGTGCTAGCCGTATTTTGCGCCGCGCCCTTGGCCGCGAACCAGCCGCCGCTGAACGCCTGCTGCGCGCGCGCCGGCGTCGTGAAGGCGCCCGCCATCAGCATGGTGGTCAATGCATAGGCGAGCGGCGTGAGCCGCAAGCGGCTGCCCAGCGTGGAACAACGCTGCGCACCCATGTCAACGTGCGGGACGGGGCGCTGGGCAGTGTGAAGCTTGGTCATGGCAATGGTTTCCTGGCTAGAGAGAAGGGAACGGAGCCTGGCTGTCGCACAAGCGTCCACACCTCCATGACGTAGCTGGATGGCGGAAGGGATAATGTTTTTTGAAAAATATTTTCTATCAACCCGGCCGCGAAGAAAAACGCATCAGCTGAGCAGCACGATGCCGCCCGGCAAGCTGGTCATTTGCGCGCCGTACAGGTCGCGTATCATCGCCAGCGCGCCATCGGTCTGGCCGATGGAAAAGCGCATGCGCACGAGGCGGCGGCCCAGCTCGGCATTGCGCAGCAGCACCTTGCCGGGCCGGTAGCGGTTGATTTCATCGACGACGTGGGACAGCGGCTTGCCGGCGAACGACAGCGCCCCCGTGCGCCAGGCGCTGGCCTCGCCCGCCGGCGCCGCCGTGGCCGCCAGGATGGCCTTGTCGTCGTACACCAGTTGCTGTCCCGCATCGAGGGTCTGGCGGCGGTGTTGCCAGGCCACTTCCACGGCGCCCGCCAGGCAGGTGACGCAGACGGCATCGTCCGTGTGACGCACATTGAAGCGGGCCGATTGCGCCAGCAGGCGTCCCTCGCCCGCCACCACGGTCACGGGCGTGCTGGCGCCGCTGGCAACGATTTCCGCCTCGCCGGCCAGCAGTTCGATCGCTTCCTGCGTCCGCACATTGATGCGCGTCTGCGTGTTCATCTGCACCGTCAGCTGGCGCGACAGCGCCACTTGCCGCTGCTCGCCCGTACCCGTGCGGTAATCGGCGCTGAGCTCCTGCAGCGATGGCCAGGCGCCCAGCGGCGGCCGCAGGGCCAGCACGGCGACGCCGGCGGCCAGCGCGCCGCCGAGGAAGGCACGGCGTCCGGTCCGCACGGGGAAGGCCAGCACGGCAGCCCGCTGCGGTGCGGCCGCCTGCGCCTCCCCTTGCAGCGCCGGGTCGAGCGCCTGCCACAGCTGCCTGAGTTCGCGCCAGGCGCGCGCATGCGCGGGGCTGCGCGCGCACCAGGCGCGCAAGGCGTCGGCGTCGGCCCGCGTAAAGTCGTCGCCGCGCAGCCGCGCCCACCAGGCATCGGCTTGCCGGCCGATGGCCGCGTCGCTGTCATCGGCGCTGGCGGCGGGGCCGCGTTGATCGGGGTCAGGAGCATTCATGGGTTTCATCAATATTTACGGCGGCCCGACACATCGCTGCGCTGGACGGCCTCGGCGTCGGCCATGCACGTTTTACAGTGTTGCATGGCGGCCTGCAATTCTTTCTTCACCATCGCCACGGAAATGCCGAAGCGCTCGGCAATCTCCGCGTTGAGCAAGCCGTCGACCCGGGCCGCCGTCAGGATGGCGCGACGGCGCGGCGACAGCCCGGCCAGCGCCGCGTCCAGCGCCTGCACGTCGAGACGCGCCGAAACGATGCGCGCCGGGTCGCCGATATCGTCGCCGCTCTCGTCGGCCATGTGCATCAGCTCTTCGCGTTCGCGTTCCGTGACGATGATACGGTCGCGCCGATAGGCGTCGGTGGCGATATTGGCCGCCATGCGCAGGAGATACGCGTCGGGATTGTGGACGGGAGCGGAGGCCGGTCCCGGCGACACCATCGCTTCGAGGCGCAGCCAGGTTTCCTGCAGCGCATCGGCCGCATGGTGCTTGCAGCCGACCACGCGCTCGAGGCGCCAGCGCAGCACGGCGTAGCGTGAACTCAGATGCCGCTTCAGTTTGGTGCGCAGGTCGGGCATGCTCATGGCGCGGCCCCTCCCGGCGCGCTGGCGGCGCAATCGACTTCGCTGCCCGGACCCTGCGGCAGCAGCAGGATGGAAACGGGCTGCGGCATCGACGGCAGCGGCGCCGCGCCCACGCGCATGCCCAGCACCAGGCGCGCGATGGCCGTGTCGCGCGCGCGCAAGCCCGTGCTGTCGAGCAGTTGCACCCGGTCCACCACGCCGGCGCGGTTCAGGTACAGCTGCAGCGCCAGGCGGTAGCCGCCGGGACGCGTCTGCGCCGCGCGGCACAGCAGCCCCAGCAAAACGTGCTGCAGGCGGCTGACGTAGGCCGCATGGTCGCCGCCGCCGTGCAGGGCGCCAGGAATGTCGGCGGCCGCCACCACGGCGGCCTGCGGCAAGTCGGCGCCGGCCGGGGCATACACGATGACGGCTTGGGCATCGGACTGGCGCGCCTGCAGCCCCGTGCCCTCGAGCAAGGCTTGCAGGGCCACGCCGGTGGCATGCGCGCCGCGCACAGTGCCCGACTGGCGCTGCGCGTAGCGCTGCTCCATGAGCACGGCGATGCCCGTGCGGCGGCTGTAGAGATCGAGCGCGTCGCCGAGGTTCTGCGCGGCGATATCGAACTGGAAGACAGGGGCGTCGGCGGCCTGCGCCCGCACGGGCCCCGCCGCGGCCAGGAAGCCCAGCAGCACCAGGTATCCCGCCAGCGCAAGCACATGGACGGATGCCGGGCTGCCTGTCATATCGCTATCTTGTCGCTATCGTGTGAAGGGGGAACTGCGCAAATTGGGGTATTGCCAAGTTACAATTCTTGCGTCAACTGCAATAGACTACACAGCAAACATGACGGCTTCGTGACATGCCGGCCATCAATAAATTTCGTCATGCGGGATGTCGGGAACGCTGCTGATTTCGGCTACACTGGCTGTCACTCTCCTTTTCCGACGCCGAATGATCGAAAAGAATTTGCCCGAACTGGTCATGCTGAAACGCCTCATCGACGAGGGCGGCAAGCACCTGGAAGTGGCCGCGCCCTGCACTGTCGCCATGGACGGGCGCGAATTTCCCGTGTACACCATTGCGCTGGGCAACCCCGGTCCGGACGTGCCCGTGCTGGGCTTTTTCGGCGGCATCCACGGCCTCGAGCGCATCGGCACGCAAGTACTGCTCTCCTTTTTGGAAAGCCTGATCGCGCGCCTGCGCTGGGATGCCACCCTGCACCAGCAGCTGGAAACGATGCGCCTCGTGTTCATGCCGCTGGTCAATCCGGGCGGCATGTGGCAAGCCACGCGCTGCAATCCGAACGGCGTCGACCTGATGCGCAATGCCCCGCTGAGCGCGCGCGAAAGCGTGCCGTTCATGCTGGGCGGACAGCGCTACAGTCCGCGCCTGCCCTGGTACCGGGGCGCGCAAGACGCGCGCATGGAAGCGGAAAGCCAGGCCGTGTGCGACTTCGTCGAGCGCGAATTGCTGTCGCGCCAGTTCAGCATCGCCCTCGATTGCCATTCCGGCTTCGGCTTGCGCGACCGCATCTGGTTTCCCCACGCGCATACCAAGGTGCCAATACAGCACCTGGCCGAGATCGGCGCGCTGGAAGAGCTGTTCAGTCAAAGCTATCCGAACCACGACTATGTGTTCGAGCCACAAAGCCGGCAATACCGCACGCATGGCGACCTGTGGGATTATCTGTACCTGAACGGCACCGGCTACAGCGGACGCGTGTTCCTGCCGCTGACGCTGGAAATGGGTTCCTGGCGCTGGGTCAAGAAAAACCCGCGCCAGCTGTTCAACCGGGTCAGCATCTTCAACCCGACGGCCACGCACCGCCTGCAGCGCGTGCTGCGGCGCCACCTGGTGTGGTTCGACTTCCTCATGCGCGCCGCCAGCAGCCACGGTCGCTGGGTGCCGGAAGGCCTGGCGCACAAGGCCCAGCGCCGGCGCGCGCTGGCGCAGTGGTACGAATCATGACGCAGATCAATACGCAAGATAACTGGATCCTGCTGCGCGGCCTGATGCGCGAACAGCGCCACTGGGGCGCCTTCCCCGCCACCCTGGCGCGCGCCCTGCCCGGCGCCCATATCGTCACGCCCGACTTGCCCGGCAATGGACAACGCCATGCGCAGGACAGCGCCACGCGCGTGGCCGCGATGGTGGAGTCGTGCCGCCAGGATTTGCTGGCGCGCGCAATCGCCCCGCCCTACCGCCTGCTGGCCCTGTCGCTGGGCGGCATGGTGGCCGTGGAATGGGCGCACCGCTATCCGCAGGAAGTGGCCCGCTGCGTGCTGCTCAACACCAGCATGCGGCCCTACAGTCCGTTTTACCGGCGGCTGCGCTGGCAAAACTACGGCGCCCTGCTGCGCCAGCTGCTGCTGGGCGACCAACGCAGCCAGGAAGCGCTGATTTTGCGCCTGACCAGCCGCCGGCATGGCGCGGGCAACGCGGGATTGGTGGCCGACTGGCTCAGTTATCAGCAGCAATACCCGGTCAGCCGCCGCAATGCGCTGCGCCAGCTGCTGTCGGCCGCCCGCTACCGCGCCCCTGCCACTCGTCCCGCCATGCCGGTGCTGGTGATGGCCGGCGCGCAAGATCAACTGGTCGACCACCGCTGCTCGCTGCGCCTGGCGCGGGCCTGGCAAGCGGACTGCCTGATCCACGGCGACGCGGGCCACGACTTGCCGCTCGACGAGGGGCTATGGGTGGCGCAGTCGCTGGCACGCTGGCTCGGGGTGGCAGCGGCAGACCATGACCAGGCATGCACGACACCGTCAACATGCAAATGACACACCAGACAGATCCTGCAGACCAGCTGGCCGCGCTGGTGGAAAGCGGCGTGCACGACCAGGTTTTTCCAGGCGCGGCCTGGGCCATGGGCTCCGTCCACCACAGTATGGCGGGCGCGGCCGGGCGGCTCACGCCCGATCCCGCCAGCGCCGCGATGCGGGCCGACACCTTGTTCGACATCGCTTCGCTGACCAAGATCGTCAGCGTATGGGCGCTGACCGGCAGGCTGGTGGGCCAGAAACGGCTGCGCCTGGACAACCGGCTGGCCGACGTCTTGCCCGGCACGGCAGGCTATGCGCTGGGGCCGGTGACGATTTTCCAGCTGCTCACCCATACGGCGGGCTTGCCGCTGCGCGCGCGCCTGCGCGCCAGCTACGGCGAGGTGCGCGAGGACATCGTGCGCGGCGTACTGCGCGAGCCGCTGGAAGGCCGGCCCGGCGTGGCTGTGGACTACACGGACCGCGCGGCCCTGATCCTCGGCTTTGTCATCGAGCGGCTGCTGGGCATGCCGCTGGACGAGGCGCTTGCAGAGTACATTTTGCGGCCGCTGGGCATGGCTGCCACGGGCTTCGGCCCGGTGGCGCCGCGCCACGGCCAGCTGGTCGCGCCCACCGAGTACTGCGAGCAGGCCGGTGCCCACCTGTGCGGCATCGTGCATGATTTTTCGGCCCGGCTGCTGGGCGGCGTGTGCGGCATTGCCGGGCTGTTTTCAAACGTATTCGACCTGCAACGCTTCCTGCAGGCAATGCTGGCGACATCGACAGGGCAGCACGGCGGGGCATTCGATGCCGGCTGGGTAAGCGCTTCGCTGACAGTGCAGACGGGCGCACTGCATCCCGCGCGCGGCCTGTTCTGGCATCCGGCGGCAGGCACGGAACCCGGGGACGACATCTGGTGCCACCTGGGTTTCACGGGTACGGCAATGTGGCTCAGCCCGCGGCGCGGCCGCTATGGCGTGCTGCTGACGAACAAGCTGTATTACACGCGCGATTCCGCCAGAATCAACGGGCTGCGGCGCGACTTCATGCGCTGCGTGTTCAGCGGATGAGGCGCGACCTGCCGAGCCGGCGGCGCCGTCGCCGCCGTTCCCATGCCAGGGACGGACAACGACACGCCTGCCGGCCTGACCCTCACGCCGGCTGCTGCTGCGTGGTGCAGTGGATGCCGCCGCCACCGGCCGCGATGGCGTCGATATTCAGTTGCACGATGTCGCGTCCCGGGAATTGCTCGCGCAAGATGGCCTTGGTATTGCGGTCGGCTGTCGCATCGCCGAATTCCGGGCACAGCACGGCGCCGTTGCAGACATAGAAATTGATGTAGCCAGCGGCGAAGTCCTTGTTTTCATACTGCGGACGCACATGGCCGGGCCCCGGCAAGACCACCACGTGCAGCGGCCGGCCGCGGGCGTCGGTGGCCTTGCGCAGGATGTCGAGGTGGCGCTGCGTGACGGCCCGCTCGGGCGACGTCGGGTCGCTTTCAAAGCCGGCCGCGACGACGCCGGGCGCGCAGAAGCGCGCATAGAAGTCCGTGTGGCCATCCGTGATATCCTGGCCGGCGATGCCGGGCAGCCAGATGACTTTTTCGATGCCCAGCAGCCGGCGCAGCTCCCGCTCGCATGCGGCCTTGCTCACGCCGGGGTTGCGGTTGGCGTTGAGCACGCAGCTTTCCGTGATGATGGCCGTGCCCTGGCCATCGACTTCGATGCCGCCCCCTTCGAGCACCAGGCTGCTTTCCAGCACGGCCACGCCGGCGCGCCCGGCAACAAAACCAGCCACCAGCGCATCGTCGTCGTAATCCTGCTTTTCGCCCCAGCCATTGAAATTGAAGTTCACGCCGGCCAGCGCGCCGCCCGCCTGCTTGACGAAGACGGGCCCCGTGTCGCGCATCCACAGGTCGTCGATGGGCTGCACCAGCAGCCTGACCTTGCTGCCGCACAGGCGCGCCGCCACGTCGTAGTCTTCCTCGTTGATGAGCATGTGCACGGGCTCGACGCTGGCAATCGCCTGCGCGATGCGCGCCAGGTTCGCTTGCGCGCCCGCCTTCAGGCGCTTGCCCCACACCTCGTCGTTGGCGCCGAACGCCATCCAGGTGGCAGAGTGGCGCTCGCCTTCGTCGGGCATGCGCCAGCCCGCGCCCGCCGCCAGGGCGGGCATGGCAGGCAGGCCGCTGGCGGCGCCGGCCGCCAGGCCCAGGGCGCCAGTCAGGAAGTGTCGTCGTAGCATGCTGTTCTCCTTTTATCCAATTTCCTGCTGCGTGGTGCAATGGATGCCGCCGCCACCGGCCGCGATGGGGTCGATATTGATCTGGATCACGGCGTGCCCCGGATACAGTTCCATATATTGCGCCCTGGCCCGGGCATCGGCCTGCGCATCGCCGAATTCGGGGATGAAAATGGCGCTCCTGGTGGCATAGTAATTGATATAGCCGGCGGCGAAGGTATTTGGATTGTTTCCTGGCCGAATCTGGCCGGGACCATCGACGACGACGATCTGCAGCGGCTGGTTATCCGCATCGGTGGCACCGCGCAGGATCTCCAGGTGGCGCCGCGTCAGCGCATGGTCGTACGATTCCGTGTCCATCTCGCGGTGCGCCGCCACCACGCCGGGACGCACGAAGCGGGCGTAGAAATCCGTGTGGGCGTCCGTGATGTCCTGGTTCTTGATGCCAGGCAGCCAGATCACCTTGCGGATGCCAAGCAGGCGCAACAGTTCAGCCTCGCAATCGGCCTTGCTCCAGCCCGGATTGCGGTTGCTATTCAGCACGCAACTTTCCGTGATGATGGCCGTGCCCTTGCCGTCCACTTCCAGCGCGCCCCCTTCCAGCACCAGGCGCGTGGACAGCAGCGGCACCCGGGCCTGGGCGGCGACGATGTCGGCCACCACGCCATCCTTGCCCGACTGCTGCTTGTTGCCCCAGCCATTGAAGTTGAATTTCACGCCGGCCCGCTCTCCGTTCGGCTTGCGCACGAAGACGGGACCCGTGTCGCGCATCCATAAATCGTCCAGCTCGGCGGGAATCAGGGTGACGCCCGCATCGAGCAATTGCCGCGCACTGGCCAGTTCAAATGGACGCACCAGCATGTTGACAGGTTCATGCGCGGCGATGGCGTTGGCGATGCGCACCAGCGCCAGCTGTACCTGCGGCACTTGCGCGCGCGTCCAGATGGCGTTCGAGGCGCCGTACGCCATCCATGTCGCCTTGTGGGATTCGGCCTCGTCGGGCATGCGCCAGCCGTCGGCCTGAGGCAGGCCTCCGTTGCCGCCACTATTGATCGGCGGCAATGGCGCGGTGGGACCTGTACCCGGCCCGCCCTCGGCGCCACCGCCGCAGCCGGCCAGCAAGCCGCCCATGGCCAGCGCGCTGCCGCCCACCATGCAATGACGCAAGAAATATCGACGTGTGTGCATATCCATCCTTTATTCATTAACAAGATTGCCGCGCGCCATAGCTGGCGTCTCGGGATGGAGAGCATTGTCGGCCGATCAAGGCATGAAAACAAATGATATGATTTGCCTTAATTCATTAACTTTTCTCATATGTCAGAACATCGCATTCCTTCGCTGAAGTTGTTGATGGGCTTTGAGGCGGCGGCCCGTCACGGCAATTTCTCGCGCGCGGCCGACGAGCTGCACGTGACGCAGTCGGCCATCAGCCACCAGGTGCAATTGCTGGAAGAACAGGTCAAGCAGCCGCTGTTCCGTCGCGCCGGACGGGGCGTGGAGCTGACGGTGGCCGGCGAAGTGCTGCTGCGCAGCGTGCAGCGCTCGATGACCGTGCTGCGCAGCGGCCTGGGACGCATCGCCACCTATCTCGATCCGGGCCTCGTGGTGCTCGTGTGTCCGGCGCCCCTGCTGCACGGCTGGCTGCAGCCCCGGCTGCGCGCGCTGGAGGCGCAGCTGCCCGAGCTGTGCCTGCTGCTGTCGGTCGATGAAAGCGCCCGTTTCGTCGATGAAATCGACGTCGATCTCGCCATCGGCGAGCGCCCCATCCTGCAGCCGGACTTGCAGGAAATCCCCCTGCTGCACGATGAATGGCTGCTGGTGGCCAACAGCGAACTGGCAGCGCGGCTGGCCGGCGTGCCGCCAGACGAGCACCATCTGCACGCGGATCTGGTGTGTCTGGAAGAAAGCCTGACGGGCGACGCCACGGCGCCCCTGTTCCTGGGTCCGCTGGCACGCTTTCGCAAGCGGGCCATCTACGACGACGCGCGCCTGTTGCTGGACGCCACCCTGGATGGGCGCGGCGTCGCCTGCCTGCCGCGCCTGCTGGCGGACGCCAGCCTGGCGCGCGGCCTGCTGCACGTGCTGCCCGACTACCCGAGGGTGCCCGGCGCCACCTGGTGGCTGTCGGGCGTGGCCGAACACCCGCGCTCGCCCATCGTCAGGCAGGTATTCGACTGGCTGCGCGCACAGGGAGCGGCGCCAGCGCCGTGAGCGCTGATCTCTCATGGGGAAAAAATTTCCTTGTGGATATTTCAAGATTCATTTAATGTTATCTTGATTTCTTGGCAAGCCGTCGTGACGCCCCAAGCGGGACGCAGCTTGCCGGAAGCCATCCATCGAACATGAAGGCAAATCTGAGGGGGAGCAAGCATGCCTGACGAAGATCTGTGGGAAGTACCCGTTGAGCGCCGCGCGGGGCTGGCCACGCATAACGAGCGCGTGCGCAGCGGCGGACGCGACGAGGCCGTACTGTATTACCCGGGATCCGGCGCTGACATTCTGCACGCACTGTTCGCCACCAGCGCGAAGACGCGGTATTTCATTTTTGTCGATCCGGTAGACCTCGATCAATCGTTGCGGACCCATATCAAGGCCAAGCACAGCCGGCTGGACATGCACGAGTCGCTGCCCATTACCGGCAGGCTCGGCATCCGTTCGCGGCCAGCTAGCGGCTGGATGTTCAGCATGCAGGGCAAGATGCGCTTCTTGTTCCATTTCAATATGCAACACGACGCGTTTTGCAAGGAAAACCGCGGCTTCATCTGCGACACCGTGTTTGAAAAAGACTTCTGGGAAACCGAGGACGAAGTCGAACTGAGCGACGTACTGGCAATGCTGCGCGTGGGTGGCCACTATTCCACGAATGCCAGCCTCGGCTTGCTGATACCCATCCTGTCGCTGGTCGGGCTCGACTACGTCGATACCCAGATCATCAACGGCAACCAGTATCTTTTCAAGCGGCGCACCGCGACCCTGATGACCTGGCCCAACCTGAGACTGGCGCTGGACGAAAGCCTGAGAGTGGTGCAGGAACTGATTTGCGAGGAAACGAGCTCCCTGTACTATGGATTGCAGGCCTTCAACAGTGCGGCCATCAATATCGAGTTGCGCGCCAATCAGGCGGCCATACTCCAGCCCTTCCTGAACAAAGGCATCACCTTGACGCCGCCCATCAACACCCAGCTATGCCGCCAGCTTGCGATCAAGGCGGCAGGCAGCGAAGTGGCGCAATACCTGGATGGCATCAACCTGGCTTTCCCTACCGTGTAAGCGGCCGGTCGCCGGCACGCGGCTCGCGCACGATTACGGCAGCCGGTGGCGGAACGTCGGCTCGATGTTGCGCGCATGCAGCCAGCGCACGATGTCTTCCAGCGTGGCGTCCTGCAGCAGCAAGCCTGGCGCGGTGGCGGCAGATGCAACGGGCGATGCGGCCACCGGCACAGGCGCGGGCGAAGACGCCGAAAGTCCCGCATGCCCCTGCAGCTGCGCCAGCGCCTGCGCGAACTGCGCCGGATTGATGCTGCGCAAGCTTTCCAGGAAGCCCAGCTGTGCCGTCGGCGGCGGCGGCATGTCCAGGCCCGGCTCGTCGACGAAGGCGGCGCCCATGCTGGGGTGGATGAAGGCAGCCCACTTGCCCGACGGCTGCAAGCATGGCGGCAGCGCCGCCTGCTCCACGTAGGCGGGTGGCGCCACGGCGAGGATGTCGGTCGATGCGGGCAAAAAAGTCGCGCGCAGCAGTTGCACGAACTGGCGCGCCTGGGCGACGGGCACGGGCGTGGCCAGCGATAGCCATAACTGGAACGCCGTGCCCGAAATGCTGACGGCAGGCGCCGGCAAGTCCAGCTCATGCTGCACGGCATTGGCGATCGTGCACAGCGCGCTCCAGTGCGCCTCGCCGCCGCCCTTGCCGCCAAACTCCAGCACCAGCGCGCGCGCCAGGCCGCTATCGGTAACCAGCCGCACCGCTACCGTCTGCTCGCCCGACAGATGGCGCGCCAGCACGGCCGGCGTCAGCGGCTGCGCGCCGCCCTCCGCGTCCAGATACTGCTGCTGTGCATCGAACAGATACAGGCGGTTGAGTTCAGAAATCAGTTTGTGCATGTGCGGCTCCGTAATGACGTTGCGCAACACTTGCCAACGTGCGCAGATTATAGCCGCCCGCACGCTAGCGCATGGGCAGACCGGCCACGCGCGGTGTCCGCCCGGCGCCAAATACCAGCCAGCTGGCGGCGGCAAACAGGCAGGCGGCCACGCCGCCGTACAGCATCACGGCGCCGAAACCCTGCGTCAGCGCCAGCCGCACGGCGCCAGCCGGCAGCGTCAAGCCCAGTTCGCCAGCGCCCTTGCCTGCCGACAAGCCTTCCGCCACGGCCCGCAACGCGGCGGCGTCCAGGCCGGCAGGCAACTGCGCGCGCACGGCGGACTGGATGGCTGCGACGAGGATAAAGCCCATCAGCGCGATATTGAGGGACAGGCTGACCATGCGCGCGCTGATGTCGATGCCCGAGGCCATGCCCGCGCGTTCGTTCGGCACGGCGCCCGTCGTCGTGTTGGTGACGGGCGTATTCGTCAAGCCCAGTCCCGTGCCGGCCAGCAGGCAGCCGGGCAGGATCGTCAGCCAGCTGGCGGCGTCCGCGCGGCTGCCCCACAGCATCAGCAGGAAACCCGCGCCGATGGCCAGCAAGCCGGCGGGGATCACCGCATCGGCCCGGTAGCGCAGCGCCAGCCGCTCGGCCAGCGGCGGCACGAGCAAGGTGGGCAAGGTGTAGGCCAGCAAGGTCAGGCCCGTGCCCACGCTGCTGTAGCCGAGGCAATTTTGCACGTACAGGGGCAAATACATCATGAAAGGCCAGAAACTGAAATTCATGCCTGCCGAACCAAGCAAGGCGCCCGAAAACCGGCGCAGGCGAAACACGGCAAAATCGACCATCGGTTCCGCCCGGCGCCGCTCGATGACGGCAAATAGCATCAGGCTGAACAGTGCCACGGCCAGGCTGGCCACGCTGCGCGGATCCGTGAGACCCAGCGCCGGCCCCTGCGTGATGCACCACGCCAGGCTGAACACGCCCAGCGACAAGCTGGCGATGCCCGCCACGTCGAGCTTGCGCCGCTGCGGGTCGCGCGATTCGCTCACGCCCAGCCACACCAGCAGCAGCGTCACAATCGCCAGCGGCCCGTGCACGAGGAACACCCATTGCCAATTTGATAGTGCGACGATGGCCGCGCCGATGATGGGACCAAAGCCCAGGCCGATGCCAAAGACGATGCCCCAGGCGCCAAACGCCCGGCCCCGCGCGGCGCCCGCCTGGAATTGCTGCGACAGCACGGCCACCTGGCAGATCAGCATGGCGCCCCCGGCCATGCCTTGCAGTAAGCGCGCGGCGATCAGCACGCCGGTGCTGCCGGCCCAGCCGCACACGAGCGAACTGAGGCCGAACAGGGCCAGGCTGGCGAGAAACAGGCGTTTGCGGCCAAAGCGGTCGGCCAGGGTGCCGGTGGCCATCAACACCGTGGTGCAGGCGATCGTGTAGGCGTTCATGATCCATTGCAACTGCTTGAAGTCGCCATGCAGCACGGTTTCCAGCGTCGGCAGGATCACGGGCACGCTGGAAATTTCCAGCCCAAACATGAGCGAGGCCAGGCACACGGCGGCCAGTGTCATGCGATTTTGTTGCGTAGAAGAAAGTAGCATCGGAGCCCAGTCAAAGTCAGTGGTTAAGGCACCCGGCAAGAGATGCCTGTGCCGCGCCATTCTAGGCAGCCCCGATTCATGAGGGAAATGATAAAATTTTGTACAATTCATTCATTTTCATCATGAATCACCAGGATCACAGGCCATGGACTTCGATACCGCATTGCTGCGCGCCTTTGTCGCCGTACAGGAAACGGGCGGTTTCACGCGCGCGGCCGAACGGCTGCACCTGAGCCAGTCCGCCATCAGCCACCAGATCCGGCGCCTGGAGGAACAGGCCGGCACCGCGCTGCTCGTGCGCACGACGCGCCGCCTGCGCCTGACCGAGGATGGCGAGGATTTCCTGCGCCACGCGCGGCAGGTCCTGGCGGCCCAGGATGCGCTGTCGCGGCGTTTCCAGCGCTCCTCGATTGCCGGCGCCGTGCGCTTTGGCGTGCCGGAAAATTTCATGGGCGCCCGCCTGCCTGCCCTGCTGGCGCAATTCGCGCGCCTGTTTCCCGCCGTGCGCATGGATGTCACGGTGGGCACCTATCTTGACCTACAGAAACTGGTGGCGGCCGATGCGCTGGACCTGGCCGTTGTCATGGCCCTGGCCGGCAGCCAGGAGGACGCGGCCGTGCTGCGCCGCACGCGCTTCGTCTGGGCGGCGGCGCAGGATTTCAGCCATGACGGCGCACTGCCGCTGCCGCTGGCGTTTTCGCCGGCGCCCTGCATGCACCGGCAAGTGGGCGTCGAGGCCCTCGAAGGCGCCGGGCTCGACTGGCGCGTGGCGTTTACCTCGCCCAGCCAGCAGGGCTTGCGCGCCGCCGTGCTGGCCGGACTGGCCATCACGGCCCTGCCGCAAGGCGACCTGGAAGCGGGCATGGTGGTCATCGATGGCCAGCATGGCTTGCCCGCCCTGCCCGCCGCCCAGTTCCAGCTGCTCTGGCGCAGCGCCAGCAAGACGGCGGCAGCCGAGGCGTTCGGCCAATTGCTGCGCGAGTGGTCCGCGGCCAGCCACGCTGCCTGAGCTCAAGCCGTCCGCTGTCCCGCCTCGCCGGCGCCCTTGTCGACCGTATCCGAACCGCCCAGGTCCCCCCGCCGCCGGCCGCTGTGTCGTTCCGGTCCGGCGCCTGGCGCGCGGCGCGCACACGGTTTCCCGGCCATCACCGGCGCCGCCATCCCGCGGTTTAAGCCAGCGCAATCCTTTACTGGGCGTGAACAAAGAATTGAACGAACACGCATTTACCGTGCGGCAGCGCAGGACTATAGTGGCATCTTTCCCACCTGTTCAAGGATCGCCATGAAACTCTTTTATTCTCCGGGCGCCTGCTCGCTGGCTCCCCACATCATCCTGCGCGAAACGGGCACGCCGTTCACCCTGGTGAAAGTCGACCTGGGCCAGCACCGCACGCAGGAAGGCGGCAATTACTACGAACTCAGCCCGAAAGGCCAGGTGCCGCTGCTGGCGCTCGACGATGGGACTACCTTGAGCGAAGGTCCCGTCATCGCCCAGTACATCGCCGAACAGGCCGGCAAGCAGGAGCTGTTGCCGCCCGTGGGCAACTTTGCCCGCTACAGGGTGCTGGAATGGCAGAACTACATCACCTCCGAGCTGCACAAATCGTTCAGCCCCTTGTTCGATCCCCGCCTCGACGCGGCCGCCAAGGCCTTGTTCACCCAGCAACTGAGCAAGAAATATGCATGGGTCAATAGCCGCCTGGAAGGCCAGTCCTACCTGACGGGCGACGCCTTCACGGTGGCCGACGCCTACCTGTTCGTCATCACGGGCTGGGCGCCGCACCTGGGCGTGGATTTGTCCGCACTGGCCAATGTGCAAGCCTTCCTGGCGCGCGTGGGGCAGCGCGACAGCGTCAAGGCGGCGTTGGCGGCCGAGAAAACGGCGGCCTGACGCCGTCTTGCTGGCCGGGACTCAGGTTCTTTCCGCCTTGCCGTGCATCACCATGATGGTTTGCTGCATCAGCGCGCACAAGGTTTCCCGGCCCTCCTTGACGGCGAACACTTCGGCCTGCGTGACGATCAGGGTGCGGCCCGGCCGCACCACCTTGCCGCGCGCGATCAGCTTTTCGCCATCGGCGGGCGCCAGCAAATTCATCTTGTATTCCACCGTCAGCACGGACGCGCCGTCCGGCACCAGCGTCATGGCCGCATAGCCGGCGGCCGAATCGGCGATCATGCCCACCACGCCGCCATGCACGAAGCCGTGCTGCTGCTCGATGCCGCTCCAGTGCGGCACGTGAATTTCCGTGCTGCCATGCGCCACCACGGGCAGGCTGGCCTGGATCAAGGTCATGGCATTTTGCAAGTCAAAACTGGCGCGCACGCGCCCGGCGAAGTGCGGATCGGGAAGATGGGCCATGGTTGTATGCTTTCAGGATAGGCGCTGCGTGGCAAGAGATCATGCGACTGTACCTGCTTATGGCCCGCCGCGGCAATGCTCACCGGTGGCGGCGCACCAGCGGCGAACCACCCCGAACCACCCCGTATACGCCGCACTATGCGAAAATGCCCGCCTTTGCCATTGCCGGACCTTGCCCATGCCGCACGCTGCCATAGCCCCCCTTTCCGAGCGCGACGCGCGACGCATCGCGCGCCATGCGCCAGCGGCCGACGCCGCCCGCTTCCTGCACCCTGCCCAGCAGGCGCTGCTGCACCGGCGCGGCTGGCTGAGCATGCTGGCGCCGCGCAGCGCCGGCGGCGCCGAGCTGCCCCTGCCGCAAGTGGTGCGGCTGGAAGAAGCCGTCGCCGCCGTCGACGGCAGCATGGGCTGGGTGCTGACCCTGTGCGCGGGCGCCGGCTGGTTCGCCGGTTTCCTCGCCCCCGGGATGGCGCGCAGCATCATCGGCACGCCGCGCGTGTGCCTGGGCGGCAGCGGCGCGGCCACGGGCCACGCGGACGAGGAAGGCGACGGCTACCGCATCACGGGCAGCTGGGACTACGCCAGCGGCGCACCCATGGCGACCCACTTCACCCTGAACGCCCAGCTGCGCGCCAACGGCGTCCCCCTGCTCGATGACGCAGGAAAACCGCGCATCCGCGCCTTCCTCGTGCCGGCCGCGCAGGTACAGCTGGTGCCCTCGTGGAACAGCCTCGGCATGCGCGCCAGCGCCTCGCACAGCTACCGCATCGATGGCCAGTGGCTCGGCAAGGAACATGGTTTTACGATCAGTCCCGACACCGCGACGGCCGATGGCCCCCTCTACCGCTACCCGTTCTATTCGCTCGCGTACGTGACCCTGGCGGCGAACGTGGCCGGCATGGCCAGCCATTTCATGGAATTGGCCGAAGAGTGCATGCGCCACCGCCGCCACGCGCGCGCAGGCTTGCCACTGCTGCAGGTGCCGGCAGTGGCGGACTTACTACAAAGCAAGCAGGATGCGTTTGCGGCCGCCCGCGCGCGCTTTTACGCTGAACTCGACGGCAGCTGGGCCACGGTTGCCGCCGGCTCCTCGCTGGAGGCGGACGCCATGCAGGCCGTGCAGGCCAGCTCGCTGGCCCTGGTGGCCGCCGCGCGCGCGGCCGTCGACGATCTGTATCCGTACTGCGGCCTGTACGCGGCCCGCGAAGACAGCACCATCAACCGCGTCTGGCGCGATTTCCACACGGCCAGCCAGCATGCGCTGCTGCTGCCGTAGCTTTCAGCCGTCAACGCAAACAGCCCGGCCGCCATGCTTGACATTCATCATGGCCCGTTCGGCAGCGAAACGCGTGCCGGCGCGCATAGCCTGATAATATTCAGCATTGCTATTTCGCGGCCCCTATCCATGCACGTCAACACCCTCAGCAGCCTGGCGCAACTCCTGGCCAGTGCCGAAACGGAATCCCTGGCCTTTCCCACCAGCGTCAATACGGCCTTGCTCCTGCAAAAGGAACTGGCCAATCCCGATTGCCATTCGGCCGAGATCAGCCGTTTGCTGCTGTGCGAACCGACCTTGTCGGCACGCGCCGTGGCCCTGGCCAACTCGGCCCTGTTCGCGCCCGGCATGGCGCCCGCCATCACCAGCGTGCGCGCGGCCGTGGAACGGCTGGGCCACCGCAACCTGTATTCGCTGGCGACGGCGGCCGTCATCCGCCAGCTGAACGCGGGCATCAAGGACCCCGAGCTGCGCAGCCGGGCCACCCAGCTGTGGGCGCACACCGTGCACGTGGCCGCGCTGTCCCATGAAATTGCCAGCATCGTCACGGACACGGATGCCGATACGGCCCTGTTTGCCGGCATCGTGCATGAGGTAGCCGGCTTTTATTTGCTGGC
This sequence comes from Janthinobacterium sp. GW822-FHT07H10, assembly GCF_058798675.1. Taxonomy (NCBI): domain Bacteria; kingdom Pseudomonadati; phylum Pseudomonadota; class Betaproteobacteria; order Burkholderiales; family Oxalobacteraceae; genus Janthinobacterium; species Janthinobacterium sp. GW822-FHT07H10. The sequence continues at coordinate 33,380 of NZ_JBXAKS010000006.1, read as the reverse complement.
GCAAGCCGACAAGACGCCGGGCCTGTACGCGCAGCTGGAAACGCAGATGGCGCCCGCGCTGGAAGTCATCGGCCGCGGCCTGATGGGCCAGCTGGGCGTGCCGCCGTCCGTGGCCGACGCGATCGTCGCCTTGCCCGGCTCGACCATCATGCTGCCGCCGGAAGGCTTGCGCGACACCCTGCTGCTGGCCAAGGCGCTGGCGCCCGTGCCCTCGCCCCTGCCGCAGGCGTCCGTCACCGTCAGCGCGCCGCTGCAAGCTTACCTCGACAGCGACCCCGTGCTGCAGACGCTGCGCGAGCAGCCTTCGGCCGAGGCCAGGGGCCTGATCGCGGTACTGCTCAGCTGATGGCCGATCTGCTATGATGCGCAGGCCGGGACGACCCCGGCTTGCCCCTTATTTGCAATTACTAATGCATCATCCGCTCACTGGAAAACTGCCTTGACTACCTCCTTACGCATGCTCGGCCTGGCCGCAGCACTGACCATGGCGTGCAACGCCAACGCCGACAGCTTCGTTTCCTCGGCCTCCAGCGCCGGTTCCCAGTCGAGCGGCAGCATTTCCGATTCGCTCAACGGCTCGAGCAACAGCTCGTCGCGCGACAACAAGGTGGCCAATGGCCCTTACCGCATCATCGACGTGGCCGCCATGCCGGGCCGCGACGGCATGACGCGCCTCACCCTGCGGGCCGACGCCACGCAAGCGCCGCTGGTGCTGGACTTGCCGCAAGCGGCCCTCGACAAGCAGCAGCTGGCGCAGGGCGACATGGTGTATGCGCAAAACCGCGCCTACGGCATCGAGTTCTCGCGCAACGACACGCGCGCCGCCTTCTTCCTGGTGCTGGCCGACGACTGGTACGGCGAACTGGCCACGCGTCCCGTCAGCCTTTGATTCGGCGTTTGAGGTCAAGCGTGCGCCCGCGCCGCCTGGCGCTGCTGCTGGCCGTCTGCGCCGCATTCAGCGGCGCCGGCGCGGCGCATGCAGGCACGTCGCCCGCTTCCGCGCGCTTCTGCGACCGCGCGCAGGAACTCACGGCCGAAGAACAGGACCGCCTGCTGCGCTTTGCCGCCGTCGTGCGCGAGGAGCTGGCCGCCACCGAAGGCAGCGTGGCGCTGATCAGCCGCTCGGGCCTGGACCTGGCGCGCTTCGGCATCCGCTATTCGCACGCGGCGCTAGCCTGGCGCCATGACGATGACGGCGGCTGGTCCGCGCGCCAGCTGTACTACGCCTGCGACGAAGGCCGTCCGCGCATCTTCGACCAGGGCACGGCCGGTTTCGCCATGGGCACGGACAATCCCTCGCTCGGCTACATCGCGCTGGTAAAACTGCCGGCGGAGACGGTGGCCCCCCTGCGCCGCGCCCTGCTCGACCCCGTGCGTGTGCAGCAACTGCTGGCGGGACGCTACAGCGCCAACGCCTATGCCTATGATTTGAAATACCAGAATTGCAACCAGTGGGTGGTGGAATTGCTGGCCTCCGCCTGGGGCGAGCTGGCCGCAGGCAGCGACTTGCGCGCCCGCGCCCAGGACTGGCTGCGCGCCGCGCCGTATGCGCCCGCGCCCGTCGACGTGGGATCGCGCTGGCTGATGCTCGGTTCCGTCTTCGTACCGCTCGTGCACATGGACGACCACCCGCGCGAAGCCATCGGCACGATGCGGCTGCAAGTGAGCCTGCCGGCCAGCCTGGAAGCGTTCGCGCGCCAGCGCCTGCCCGCCAGCGAACGCGTGGAAATCTGCCACGACGGCAAGCAGGTGGTGGTGCACCGGGGCTGGGAAGCCATCGCCGACGGCTGCGTGCCGGGCGCGAACGACCGCGTCATCGCCCTCGATTGATTACGTAGCCGCGTCGAGCGCCTCGCCGATCGCATAGAAGCGCCCGCCCGCGATGTAATGCAGGCTGCGCCACTCCGGACCGGCATCCTCGAAATGCCAGTGGCCGTCGCGGAACACGCGCGTATCGGCCCAGGCGCCCACCACTTCGCCGATGAACAGGTCGTACGCTCCCTGGTTGTGCGGCTCGGGGATCAGGCGGCAGGCCAGCCAGGCCGAGCATCCGGCCACGAATGGCATATCGAACCCCTCGCGTTGAAACAGCTGCACGCCGGCGCGCGCCAGCTTGTCCGGCTGCGCGTCGAGGCTGTGCGTGCCGACGGCATGCGTGAGCTGCAGCTGCGCCGCCGTCGGCACCTGGATCACGAAAGTGCCGCTGCCTTCGACCAGCGCGCGCGTGCGCGTGGCCTTGTCCAGCACCACGGTCAGCTTCGGCGGCGCGAAGTCGAGCGCGCAGGCCCAGGCCGCCGCCATCACGTTGTCCACGCCGCCATGGCGGGCCGAGACGAGGATGGAGGGGCCATGGTTGAGCAATCGATACGCCTTTTCCAGCGGCACCGCAGCGACATGGCTGTCGGCGGCGGCCATCTACGCCCGCTCCGCGGGCAATTGCAAGACCATGTCCCACTGGTCGAGGCCGGGCCCGATGCCATCCGGCGTCACCTTCACGGGCACGAAGCCGAAGCGCGCATAAAACTGCTGCGTGTGCTGGCTGGTATTCATGTTCACGCTGCTCACCTGCGGCATGGCGCCGATGGCATCGAGGCGCGCCTGCGTCAGCGCGTGGCCCAGCCCCTGGCCATGCAAGTGCTGCGCCACCATGCCCCAGGACAGGCTGGCCACGCTGCCGTCCGCCTCGAGCGCATGGCCGCCGCAGGCGACGATGCGCGCCTCACCGTCGATGACGCGCTCGATGACAAAATAGGGGTGCGTCGATGCATCGAGCCAGGCGGCAAAGCGGACGCGCTCCGAGGGGTCGAAAAAACGCGGCGTGTTGCCGTCGAAGAGGGCCAGGCAGGCGTCGCGGTCGCTGGCCAGGTAAGGACGTACTGTCTGCATAGTCTGTACTCGCAAGTCAAGGAACGGGAATTATACGGCGCGCGTTCACAGCAATCTGTCCGAGGCCACCACGTGCACGCCCGGCGCGGCGGCGATGGCCGCTTCCAGCAAGGCGCTGGCGATGCGCGGCGCCGGATTGATGCGCCAGCGCGGCGGCAGCATGGGGCCCAGCACGCGCAGGATGCGCAAGGCGGCGCCCTCGCCCGCGCGCGCCACCTCGCGCTCGCCGCCGATCAGGCCGGGACGCACGTGCGTGAGCGAGGCAAAGCCCAGCTGCTCGAGGTCGCGTTCCAGCTCGCCCTTGACGCGGTTATAAAAGATGCGCGAAGACGCGTTGGCGCCGGCCGCCGAATTCAAGACATACGCGCGCGTGCCGGCCGCCAGCGCCAGGCGCGCCGCGGCCAGCGGATAGTCATGGTCGACGCGCCTGAACACCTGCCGCGTGCCGGCCACTTTCATGGTCGTGCCCAGGGTGCAGATGACGGCGTGCGCCTGCCACCACGGCGCGTCGGCCGGCAAGCGGTCGAAGTCGACGACGGGCGCCTGCAGTTTCGGCTGCGCCGGCAAGGCCCGCCGCGACGGCGCCACGACGCCCGTCACGCGCGCATCGGCCAGCGCCAGGCGCAGCACTGCGCGTCCCACCAGGCCCGTGGCCCCTATCAGTATCAATTGCATGCTTTCCTCGTTGTGGCGGCTTCTCAAGCGCCACCATACACGGAACTCAGCCCAGGCGCAGCGCCAGCGCCGCCAAGGTCACGAGCAGCACGGGCACGGTGAGCACGATGCCGACGCGGAAATAATAGCCCCAGGAGATGTGGATATTCTTGCTGTCGAGTACATGCAGCCACAGCAAGGTGGCCAGGCTGCCGATGGGCGTGATCTTCGGCCCCAGGTCGCTGCCGATGACGTTTGCATAGATCATCGCTTCGCGCACGGTGCCCTGCGCCGTCGTCGGGTCGATGGCCAGCGCCCCCACCAGCACCGTCGGCAGGTTGTTCATCACGGACGACAGCAATGCCGTCAGCACGCCCGTGCCCATGGCCGCGCCCCACACGCCCCAGGCGGCAAAGTGGTTCAGCATGGCCGTCACATAGCCGGTCAAGCCCGCATTGCGCAAGCCGTAGACGACCAGGTACATGCCCAGCGAAAAGACGACGATGTGCCACGGCGCATGGCGCAGCACGTAGCGCGTGGAAATCACGTGGCCCTTGCCTGCCACGCCCAGCAGCAGCGCGGCGCCCACGGCGGCGATCAGGCTGATGGGCACGCCCAGGGCTTCCTGCGAGAAGAAGCCCACCAGCAGCAGCGCCAGCACCAGCCAGCCGGCGCGGAAGGTGGCCAGGTCGCGGATGGCGGCGCCGGGAAGCTTGAGCTGCGTGGCGTCGTAGTCGCGCGGGATATCCTGGCGGAAAAAGAGCAGCAAGGCCGCCAGGGTGGCCAGCACGGCCACCACGTTGACGGGCACCATCACGGACGCGTATTCGGCAAAGCCGATCTTGAAATAGTCGGCCGAGACGATATTCACGAGGTTCGACACCACCAGCGGCAGGCTGGCCGTGTCGGCGATGAAGCCGGCCGCCATGACGTAGGCCAGCGTGGCCTTGGCGGAAAATTTCAGGGCGCGCAGCATGGCGATGACGATGGGCGTCAGGATCAGCGCGGCACCGTCGTTGGCGAACACGGCGGACACCAGGGCGCCCAGCAGGACCAGCAGCACGAACAGTTTTCTGCCGCTGCCGCCGCCCCAGCGCGCCACGTGCAGCGCAGACCACTCGAAGAAGCCGGCCGCGTCCAGCAGCAGGCTGATGATGATGACGGCAACAAAGGTGCCGGTGGCGTTCCACACGATATGCCAGACGACGGGAATATCGGCCCAGTGGATGACGCCGGCCAGCAAGGCCACGCCGGCGCCGATGACGGCGCTCCAGCCGATGCCCAGGCCGCGCGGCTGCCAGATGACGAGGGTCAGGGTGGCGAGGAAGATCAGGAAGGCGGTGAGCATGCGATAAAGGTCCCGTACGATGCGGCGTCGCGGGCACCATGCGCCGCAGCCTGTGAATGTCAACAATACTTCCATGATACTGGAATTATTGAATCAAAGCAAAGCTGCGGCGGATTGACGTCACTTGAGGGCGATGGCGAGATCGGCCAGCCCCACCGCCCCGTTGCCGATGGCGGACAGGGCCGGCGTGGCCGCGCCGCCGCTCGGCACCGCGGCGCCCGTCGCCAGGTCGATGCGGTACAGCGAGCTGGGGCCCGTGGCCGACGTGCGCAGGGCCGCCAGCGCCAGGCCGTTGGCGCCGCCCGCGATATCGAAGCCGGCGTCGCCCATCACGGCCACGCCGAGCGGCCCCACGTTCGCCAGGGCGCCGTCGTTGGGCGGATTCTGCAGGGCCAGGGCAGCGCTGGCCGTGTCGATATCGAACAGCATGGTCGCCGTCGTGCCCGCATAGCTGTTGGTGTAGGCGGCGGCCGTGACGACGGGCGCCGCGCCCGCGCGGTTGATGGCGCCATCGGTGGTAGTGGCGCCCGTGTCGGCATTGATGCGCAGGCTTTGCCCCGTGTTGCTGATCACGCGCAGGCGGTCGGCGACGGGGTTGAAATCGACGCCGAAGGCCGTGCCGGCAAGGCCCGTGTAGGGCGCCGTCACGTCGGCCGCATCGGCCGCCAGGGTTGCCTTGACGGTGGCCATGCCCGTGGCAGGGTCGATGGTGACGAGGCGCGCGGCCGAGGAAATACCGTACAGCACGCCATCCTTGGGCCGGATGTCAAAACCCAGCAGGCGTTCGCCCGTTGCCAGGCCCGTCACGGCCACGTTGGCGTCGAGGGTGTTCGGCGTGGCCGTCTTGAAGGTGACGATGCGGCCGTCGTCCGTCAAGCCGTAGGCGATGGGCGCCGCCTGGGCCTTCAAGGCGATGCCGCGCAGCTCTTCGCTCGCGCCGATGGCCGCCACCAGGGTCGCCGGCGCGGCGGTCGCCGCCAGGTTCAGGGTGTACAGGTTGCGCGCGCCGGCCACCGTCATGACGGCGTAGCCCGTGTTGCTGCGCGCGTCGATGTCGAAGCCCGCCACGCTGGTGGCCGCCACGCCCAGCGGCACGGCGCCGGCCAGGGTGCCGTTGTTGGGCGGATTCTGCGTGTACAGCGTGGCGTTGGCCGCGTCGATGACAAATAAGGTCGTGCTGGCCGTGCCGGCGAAGCTGTTGGTGTAGGCGGCGGCCGTGATGGCCGTATTCGCGGCGCCGCCATTGATATTGCCGTCCGTGGTGGTGGCGCCCGTGTCGGCATTGATGCGCAGGCTCTGTCCCGTGTCGCTGACGATGCGCAGGCGGTCGGCGACCGGGTTGAAATCGACGCCGAACTGCGTGCCGGCCAGCGCCGTGAATGGCGCCGTGGCGTCGGCCGCGTCGGCCGCCAGCGTCGCTTTCAGCGTGGCGACGCCGGTCGCGCCGTTCAGGGTGTACAGGCGCCCCGTGCTGCCGAGGCCATACAGCTGGCCGTCGGCGGGCCGGAAGTCGATGCCCAGCAGGTTTTCGCCCGCCTGCAAGCCCGTGACGGTGGCCGTGGTGCGGATGGTGGCGGGCGTGGCGCGGTCGAACGACAGCAGCTTGTTGCTGGCGGTCAACACGAAGACGTCGCCGGCGACCACCGCGGGCGGCGGTGGTGTGACGGAATCATCGTGGCTGCTCCCGCCGCCGCAGGCGGACAAGCTCATGGCGACGGCGGAAACAAGCAGCAGCTTGGCAAATGGCAAGGTTGGCAAATGTGGCATGGTCGTGGCCCCTGTAAGAGTGAATGGACGTGCCGCCATGCCGCATTCGCGGCGAGCGCACCCCTGTACTACGCGCCATGCCCGCATTTGGATGCAGCGGTGCAAAAAAAGTTTTCCCTCGCCCCTATTGTGATTGTCTTTAGGCAACTAAACCGGTGTATAGTGCCAGGGCGCCCGACACGCACATCGACCCACTCACGACAGGAGAAGCAGGTGGCCCGTATCTACCATACCAGCAACATGGGCGAAGCCACGGTACGGGTGGCCCTGGTGGCGCGCGACAACGCCGAGCTGCTCGTGCACCGCCCGGCCAGCTTGGGCATGGCGCACGGCGACGCCATGTGGTTCTTCATCGACGACCGGAAAAGTGCCTCGGCATGCGTGTACTTTTGTTCGCCAGGCATGGCGCACCTGAGCATCTGCTTTGTCGACCGCGCCGCTGACGCCGGCTGGCAAGTGGCGCGCCCGAAACATATCCACCTGTAAGCGCACACCGCCCCCGAGCATCGACAAGAGAGAGCATCGCCATGGATTTGATCTTATTGGAACCCGGCAACGGGGAACTCGTATTCGGCAAGGCGCCGGACGGTGAAAGCAAGGGAATCGACGCCATCTGGCGCGACGCCGCTGCGCTGCAGGGCATGGGCCCATGCATCGAACTGGTCTCGCTGCACCAGGGCATGAAACAGCAAGTGACGACCGACGTCGGCAACGCGGCGCGCACCGCCGGCCGGCCCGTCATCACCGAATTTACCTGTGTCAAATATGTCGATGCGACTTCGGTCAAACTGTACGAGCTGTGCCTGCTGGCGCGACCGCTGGGCACCGGCGCGACCCAGCCGACCAGGCTGTACATCGCCCGCCATTCGAGCAGCACGACGGCCAACGTCATCACCATTGCCCTGCGCGACGCGCTGATCAGCGAAATCCAGCTGCAAACCCATGCCGACGACATGCCGACCGAGCAGTTCAAGCTGAGCTTTACGGAAATCCTCTGGAGCCACAGCGTGCAGCAGGCCGACGGCCAGCCCGGCGCCCAGCACACGACGGGCTGGAGCCTGGCACGTAACCGGCCGATTGCGGCCTTTACCGGATAATTACATGAACGACGCCATCCATCCGCCAGCGGCGCCCGCCGGCGCGCCCCCGGAAGTCAGCTACGTCAACAACGCCGGCCTGGTGCTGTTCCATCCTTTCCTTGAGATGATGTTGCGAAAAATCAATGTGCTGATGCCCGCGGAGCATGGCGCGATGCGCGTGCGCAGCGAGGACGGCGCGCGTGCCGTGCACTTGCTGCAATACCTGATCGATGGCAGGAGCGACAGGCCAGGCTCACAATTGGTGCTGAACAAGCTGCTGTGCGGCCTGGATCCCGACTTTCCGGCGCCACCCATGCACCTTGCGGCAGAAGATATGGCGCTCGGCGACCACCTGCTGGCCGCCGTCATTGGCAACTGGCTCAACATGCAAAAGATGTCGTCAGCGGCCTTGCGCGAAACCTTCCTGCAGCGCGAAGGCCGCCTGGAATGGCGCGACGGGCTATGCACGCTGACCGTCCAGCGCAGGACGGTCGACGTGCTGATGAACCAGCTGCCATGGAGCCTTGCCTTCATCGGGCATCCCTGGATGCCGCAGCCCCTGCACGTGAGCTGGTAGGCGCGCGCCGGCCAAAGTTCCCTATTCTTCCAGCCCGCCCCCCAGCGCCTTGTACAAGGCCACGGCCGACTTGAACTGGTCGCGCCGCACGTCGAGCAGGGTTTGCCGCGCCGCATACGCCTGGCGCTGCGCGTCGAGCAATTCCAGGCGACTGTCCTGGCCCGCGTCGTAGCGCAGCTGCGACAGGCGCTGGCGCTGCTGCGCCGCCGCCACCACGCGCTGCTGGGCGTCGATCTGCTGCGCATACGTGGCGCTGCCGGCCAGGCCGTCGCGCACTTCGCGGAAAGCCGTCTCGATCGCCTGTTCGTACTGCAGCACGGCGACGTCCTTGCGCAGCTGCGACAGGCGCAGTTCCGCGCGCAGCTGGCCGCCCTGGAACAGCGGCTGCGTGAGCTGGGGCGCGAACGACCAGCTGCGCGCGCTGCCACGGAACAGGTCGCCGAGCTCCGGGCTGGCCAGGCCCAGCTGCGCCGTCAGCGACAAACGGGGGAAGAAGGCGGCGCGCGCGGCGCCGATTTCCGCATTCGCCGCCACCAGCGCGTATTCGGCCTGCAGGATGTCGGGACGGCGCGCCAGCAAGTCCGACGGCAAACCAGGCGGCAGCTGCGTCAGCACGGGCTGGCCGTCGAGGGGATGGCTTGCCGGTAAATCGCCAGGCAGCGGCGCGCCGAGCAGCAATTCCAGGTTGTTGCGCGCCAGGGCACTGGCCCGCATGCGGGCCTGCACGTCCGCCTCCGCCGTGGCGGCCTGCCCTTGCGCTTGCGCCACGTCCAGGCCACTGCCCTGCTGCGCGCCATGCAGGCGCTGCGTCAGGACCAGCGCCTGGCGCCAGTCGGCCAGGGTTTGCCGCGCCAGCGCCAGTTGCTCTTCCGCCAGTCGCTGTTCCAGGTAGGCATCGGCCACGCCGCCGATCAGGGCCATGCGCGCGGCGCGCTGGCCCTGCTCCGTGGCCAGGTAGCGCGCAAACGCGGCGTCCGACAAGGAACGCAGGCGACCAAACAGGTCGATCTCGAACGCGCTCATGGCGACGCCGGCCGAAAACTGGCTTTGCACCGCGTGATTTTGTCCCGCGCCATCGGCAGCGCGCTGGCGCGTGCCGCCGCCGTTGAGGCCAATGGCGGGATAGCGGCCCGCATCCTGGATCTGGTACTGGGCCCGCACGGCTTCCACGTTGAGCGAGGCCACGCGCAAGTCGCGGTTGTTTTCCAGCGCCAGCGCGACGAGGCGCTGCAGGCGCGCATCGAGCAGCATCTGGCGCCAGCCCAGGTCGGCGGCGGTGCCTGCCATGCCTGCCGCCGACGGCACCGCCTCATAACTGGCGGGAATGGGCGGCGCCGGCTTGACCAGCGGCGGCGTCAATGAACACGCCGACAACAGCGCGGCGACGGGTAACAGATAAAACCAACGCATTACGACTCTCCTTCCACCGCCTTGGCGGCGGTGTGACTATTGCGTTTCTTGACATAGCTGCCCACCTTGTCGACGGCGCCCAGCACCACGACAAAGAACACGGGCACGAAAAACACGGCCAGCACGGTGGCGGTGATCATGCCGCCGAACACGCCCGTGCCGATCGCGTGCTGGGTTTCCGCGCTGGCGCCCGTGGCCAGCATCAGCGGCACGACGCCCAGCGCGAACGCCAGCGAGGTCATCAAGATCGGGCGCAGGCGCAGCCTGGCCGCTTCCACCGTCGCCTCGACCAGTCCCTTGCCCTGCGCCTGCAACTGGCGCGCATATTCGACGATCAGGATGGCATTCTTCGCCGACAGGCCGATGATCGTGATCATGCCGACCTTGAAGAACACGTCGTTCGGCATGCCGCGCATCATCACGGCCAGCACGGCGCCGAGCAAGCCCAGCGGTACCACCAGCATGACGGAGACGGGAATCGACCAGCTTTCATACAGGGCCGCCAGCACGAGGAAGACCACCAGCATCGACAGCGCCATCAGCATCGGCGCTTGCGAGGCCGATTCCTTCTCTTGCAGCGACTGTCCCGTCCACGCCAGCGCGAAGCCGGGCGGCAGCTGTTTCACGAGCCGCTCCATTTCCAGCATGGCGTCGCCGCTGGACACGCCGGGCGCGGCGCTGCCCGAGATGCGCGCCGCCGGATAGCCGAGGTAGCGCACCAGCTGCAGCGGCGATTCGCTCCACACGGGACGCACCAGCTCGCCCATGGCCACCATGCCGCCCGCGTTATTGCGGATGCGCAAGGCCAGCACGTCGTTCAGCTGCATGCGCGCGGGCGCATCGGCCTGGATGATCACCTGCTGCATGCGGCCCGCATTGGGGAAGTCGTTGACATAGGTCGACCCCATGGCCGCCGTCAGCATGTCGGCGATGGCCGTAAACGACACGCCCAGCGCTTCGGCCTTGGTGCGGTCGATATCGAGGCGCACGCTGGCGCCGGGCGGCAAGCCGTCCGGATACACGCCCGCCACCTTGCTGCTGTGCGCGGCCAGTCCCAGCAGCTGGTTCTGCGCCGCCTGCAGGGCGGCGACGCCCTGGTTGGCGCGGTCTTGCAGGCGCAGGGAAAAGCCGGACGAGTTGCCCAGTTCATCGATGGCCGGCGGCATCAGGCTCATGATCACGCCCTCCTTCGCCTGCGCCATGGCGGCCTGCGCCAGCGCCACTTCTTCCTGCGCCGTGGCGCCGTTGCGCTCCTTCCAGTCCTTCAGCATGGTGAACGCCAGGCCCGCGTTCGGCCCCGCGCCGGAAAAGCTGAAGCCGAGGATCGACTGGTTCACTTCGATGCCGGGCCGCGTGGCCGTATGCGCCTCGAACTGCTTGACGACATCGAGCGTGCGCTCCATGGTGGCGTCGGACGGCAGCTGGATCGAGGTGATGAAGTAGCCCTGGTCTTCTTCCGGCAGGAAAGCCGAGGGCAGCTGCAGGAAGGCCACGCCCAGCGCCGCGACGATGGCGCCGTACACGAACATCGAGCGGCCGGCCCGTTTCAGCATCGCCACCACGCCCTTTTCGTAGCGGGCCGTCATGCGGTCAAAACAGCGGTCGAACCACAGGAAGAAGCCCTTCTTGTCGTGGTCGTGCGGGCCGATGGGTTTGAGCATGGTGGCGCACAGGGCCGGCGTCAGGGTCAGCGCCAAAAAGGCAGAGAACAGGATCGAGACGGCCATGGCCAGCGTGAACTGGCGGTAGATCGCGCCGACGGAACCGCTGGCCAGCGCCATCGGGATGAACACGGCCGTCAGCACCAGCGTGATGCCGACCACGGCGCCCGTGATTTCGCGCATGGCCTTCGACGTCGCTTCCTTCGGCGACAGGCCCTCGGTCGCCATCAAGCGCTCGACCGCTTCCACCACCACGATGGCGTCATCGACGATGATGCCGATGGCCAGCACCATGCCGAACATGGTCAGCACGTTGATGGAGTAGCCGGCCAGCAGCATCACGGTAAATGTCCCCATCAGGGCGATCGGCGCGACGATGGCGGGAATCAGGGTATAGCGTATCTTTTGCAGGAACAGGTACATGACGAGGAACACCAGCACCATCGCTTCAAGCAGGGTGACGATGACCTTTTCAATCGAGATTTTCACGAACGGCGCCGTATCGAACGGCACCGAATACTTGATCCCGGCCGGCATGGTGTGCGCCAGTTCGGCCATGCGCGCGCGCACGGCGGCCGCCGTCTGCACGGCGTTGGCGCCCGGCGACAGCATGATGGCGGCGCCCGAAGCGGCCTGGCCGTTTTCGCGGATGCTGAAATTGAAGCTTTGCGCGCCCAGCGAGACGCGCGCCACGTCGCCGATGGTCACTTTCGAGCCGTCCGCATTCGCCCGCAGCACGATGGCGGCAAATTCTGCCGGCGTCTGCAGCTGGCCCTGCACCGTCAGCGGGATGGTCACGCGCTGGCCCTCCACGGCCGGCGAATCGCCGAGGCGGCCCGGGGCGATCTGCGCATTTTGCTGCGCCACGGCCGCCGTGATGTCGCCCATGGCGATGTTGTAGGACACCAGCTTGGCCGGGTCGACCCAGATGCGCATGGCCCGCTCGGAACCGAACAGCTGCACCTTGCCCACGCCGGGAATGCGGCGCAGCTCTTCCGTCACGTTGCGCGCCAGGTAGTCGCCCAGCGCCACTTCATCGTGGGCGCCATTGTCGGAGATCAGACTGACGATCATCAGGAAGCCGGACGACGCCGATTCCACGGTCAGGCCATTTTGCCGCACGGCCTGCGGCAGGCGCGGCTCGATGGCTTTCAGGCGGTTTTGCACGTCCACCTGGGCCATTTCCGGATTCGTGCCCGGCTGGAAGGTGACGGTGATCGACGCCGACCCCGAGGTATCGGTGGACGACTCGAAATACAGCAGGTGCTTGACGCCGGACAGTTCGCGTTCGATCAGGCCCACCACGGAATCGTTCATAGTTTGCGGCGTGGCGCCGGGATAGTTGGCGCTGATGCTGACGCTGGGCGGCGCCACCGAGGGGAAGCGCGCAATCGGCAATTGCGGTATGGCGATCAGTCCGAACAGGACGATGAAGACCGCCACCACCCACGCAAAGACGGGGCGGTTGATGAAAAATTGAGGCATGTAATTAAACTTTCAACAAGTACGCTTTCAATGAATACGGATCAACGCGTCTTGGCGGCAGCAGCGCTTGCCACGACGGCTGGCTTCCACGGTTGCGGCGCGGCCGTGGCGCCCGGCTGCAGGCGTTCCTGGCCTTCGATGACGACGGTTTCGCCCGCCTTCAGTCCGCCGTTGACCACATACTGGTGGTTGACGACGTCGCCCACGGCGATCGGTTTCAGGCTGGCCTTGTTCGTGCCATCGAGCACCCAGGCCTGCGCCTGGCCATCGCTGCTGCGCAAGACGGCCTGCTGCGGCACGAGCACGCCGTCGGCCTGCACGGCGCGGGCGATGCGCGCGCGCACGAACATCCCCGGCAAGAGCTGGCGCTGCGGATTGTCGACCAGCACGCGGATGGTGGCGTCTCCCGTGCCCGCATCGATGCTGATGCCGGAGAACAGGATGCGTCCCGTGACGGGATGCGGCCGGCCATCGGCACCGAGGATGGTCACGGGCAGCTTGTCGGCGCCGCCCGTACCGTCCGAACCTGCGGCCTGCAGCGCGGCCAGCGCGGCGGCCGGCTGGCGCACGTCGACATACACCTTGTCGATCTGCTGGATGCGCGCCATCGGCGCCGCGTCCGCTAGGCCGACGAGCGCGCCCTCGGTCACCAGTTCGGAGCCGATGCGCCCGGCAATCGGCGCCTCGATGCTGGCAAAGGCCAGGTCCAGGCGGCGCCGGGCCAGGCTGGCCCGCGCCTGCGCCACGGTGGCCACGGCTTGCTCGCGCTGCGCCACGGCGTCGTCATACGCCTGGCGGCTGATGGCGTCCGCCTCGACCAGCGGCTTCAGGCGCTCGGCCTGGCTGCTGGCGCGGTTCGCCGTGGCCACCGCATGCTGCAGGGCGGCGGTGGCCGAATCGACGTCGGCCTGGAATGGCGCCGGATTGAGCTGGAACAGCTTCTGCCCCGCCTTCACGTCGGCGCCCTGCTCGAACTGGCGGCGCAGCACGATGCCGCCCACCTGCGGGCGGATGTCGGCCGTGCGGAACGCGGCCACCCTGCCCGGCAATTCGTCGCTGAGCACCACGGGCGCGGCGTGCAGCTTGAGCACCGTCACGGCGGCAGGCGGCGCGGCCCCTTCCTCGGGCGCGGGCTGGGAACAGGCGGCCAGGCTGAGCAGCGCCGCGGTAATCAAACTATTTTTCCTGGTGAAGTACTTTACTGGCATGACTTTTCTCTATGGCTGATCCCAACCGGCGGTCCGGTCGACAGATAACCAGAGCATAAAAGGCCAGCATGGATGTTCCGTCAAAGAAATGTGGAGATTCGATGGAGAGCGCGAAGAATGCTAGACTATTTGCATGAACTATCTCCACAGCTCCAGCCAACCATCGTTCCTTGCCACCACCCCGCCCGCCGCCCTCGTCCTGATCGCCGAAGATGAACCGCAGATCGCCCGCATCCTGGCCGGCTACCTCGAGCGCGACGGCTACCGCACGGCCTTCGCGCTGGACGGGCGCGAAGCGCTGAACCAGCACCTGGCGCTGGCGCCGGACCTGCTGCTGCTCGACGTGCAGATGCCGCAGGTCGACGGCTGGGGCGTGCTGACGGAAGTGCGGCGGCGCGGCGAGACCCCCGTCATCATGCTGACGGCGCGCGACCAGGACGCCGACAAGCTGGCCGCCCTGCGCGTGGGCGCCGACGACTACATCATCAAGCCCTTCAATCCGGCCGAAGTGGTGGCCCGCGTGGCCGCCGTGCTGCGCCGTTCGCGCGTGCGCCATCACCCGGTCGGCGGCCAGCGCCTGCGCTGCGGCCCCATCGATATCGACCAGGAAACCTATGTGGCCAGCGTGCTGCGCCACGGCACGCCCGTGCCGCTGAGCCTGACCCTGACGGAATTTCGCCTGCTGGCGCACCTGGCGCGCACGCCGCGCCGCGTCTGCAGCCGCCTGGAGCTGCTGGAAGCGTGCATGCCTGAAAGCAATTCGCTGGAACGCACGGTGGACAGCCATGTCAGCAAGCTGCGCAAGAAGCTCGAGGAAGCCGGCGTCATGAACATGCCGGCCAGCCTGCGCGGCGTCGGCTACCGCCTGGAAAGCGACGCCTGATGCGCTTTACCGGCCTGAACCGGCAGATCGTGCTGTCGATGTCCGTGCTGATGGTGTGCAGCATCCTGCTCATCTGGATCGGTTCCTGGATCTTCTTTGCCGTCGCCTTCAAGATCGATCCCGGCATGCTGTCCGAGCCGGACGACTGGTCGCCGACGACGGCGGAATGGCTGTGGATCTTTGCCATCACCATCTTCGGCTTGCTGCTGGCCGCCTTCTTTGCCATCAAGCTCGCTTCGCGTATTTTAAAACCGATCAATTCCGTGATGGACAGCGTGCGCCGCGTGGCCCATGGCGACCTGTCCGCGCGCGCTTTCGCGGGCGACCGCAGCCTGGGCGAAACGGCCATGCTGGTCGATGACTTCAACAGCATGGCCGAACGCCTGCAGCGGGCGGCCAAGGAAAGCGAAACGTGGAACGCGGCCATCGCGCACGAACTGCGCACGCCCGTGACCATCCTGCGCGGCACCCTGCAAGGCGTCGTCGATGGCGTCTTCAAGCCCGAGGAAGTGCCGTTTTCCAGCCTGCTGGCGCAAGTCGAGGACCTGGGCCGCCTGATCGAGGACTTGCGCACCCTGAGCCTGGCCGACAGCGGCTACATGCAGCTGCGCATGGCGTGGACGGACCTGACCCTGGAAATCGAGGAAGTGGGCCGCCTGCTGGCGCCGGACATGGAAGCGGCCGGCTTTGTGCTGCAATTGCAGCTGTCCGACCATCCCGTCTGCTGCGACGCGGCGCGCATCCGGCAAATCGTGCTGGCCCTGCTCGACAACGCGCGCCGCTATGCGCATCCGGGGCTGCTGCGCGTGCGCACCCGCGTGCAGGCCGGCCAGTATTTCCTCAGCGTCGAGGATGCGGGTCCCGGCATCCCGGACGAACTGGCGCCGCATGTGTTCGAGGCGTTCCGCCGCGGCGACAGCGCGCGGGTCGACCTGCACGCGGGCAGCGGCCTGGGACTGGCCGTGGTCGAGGCCATCGCCCGCGCGCACGGCGGCAGCGCGGCCTGCGCCCGCGGCGCGGCGGGCGGCACCCTGTTTACAGTGAAATGGCCGGTCGAGCATGGCGCGCCGCCAGCCGCTGGCTGACCACGCCGGCTACGCGCCGCCGTCCGCGCGCAGCATGTCGACAAAGGCGCGCAACACGGCCGGCATCTGCCGCCGGCTCGGGTAGTACAGGAAGTAACGGGGCGGCGGCGGCAACCAGCCTTCCAGCACGCACGCCAGCCGCCCGGCCGCGATGTCCGCGCGCGCATCGGCCTCGTACACATACGCCAGCCCGGCGCCGTCGCGGGCCGCGCGCAGCATCAGCTCATCGTCGTCAAATACCAGCGGGCCGCCGACGGCGATGCTGACGCCCTCGCCGGCCTGTTCGAACTCCCACGCATACTCGCGCCCGCTGGGAAAGCGCCGGACGATGCAGGCATGCGCCAGCAGCGCGCGCGGCGTGGCCGGCGCGCCATGGGCCGCCAGATAGGCCGGCGACGCCACCACCACGAAAGGCTGCGGCGCACCCACGGGCACGGCGATCATGTCCGCCGCCACGTACTCGCCAAAGCGGATGCCCGCATCGAAGCCGTCGCGCACGATATCGATCATGCCGTCATCGGTGACCAGCTCGACCTGCACGCGCGGATGGCGCGCCACGAACGACGCCAGCATGGGCGCCAGCAGCAGCCGGGCGGCCGGGCGCGGCACGTTCAGGCGCAGCTTGCCTGCAGGAACATCCTGCAGGGTGCTCAAGTCCAGCAAGGCATCCGTGATTTCGCGCATGGCCGGTTCCAGCCGCGCCAGCAGCTGCTGCCCCGCCTGCGTCGGCGTGACGCTGCGCGTGCTGCGGTTCAGCAGGCGCACGCCCAGGCGCTCTTCCAGCGCGCGCAGCGCATGGCTGAGGGCGGAAGCGGACACGCCGCGCTCCAGCGCCGCCTTGCGAAAGCTGCGCAGGCGGGCGACGGCGGCAAAAGCCGTCAATTCATTCAGGTCGGCCATCATTCATGAGAAAAATTCAGTAATACATGCAGGATAAGCGATCTTATCGCATGCTGTTGCCTGCTCCATACTCATTGCATCTTTTTTTGAAGAGGAATGACCATGGAATACCGCACACTGGGCACATCGGGCCTGAGCGTCGCACCCATCGGCCTGGGCTGCATGGGCATGAGCTTTGCCTACGGCGGCGCCGACGAGGCAAGCGCCTTGCGCGTGCTGCACCGCGCCGTGGAACTGGGCGTCACCCTGATCGACACGGCCGAAGTATACGGCCCCTACGCCAACGAGGCGCTGGTGGGGCGCGCCCTGAAACAGCTGCGCGGCAAGGTCAGCATAGCCACCAAGTTCGGCTTCCGCATCATGCCGCACGGCCAGGGCGTGGAACGCATGGCCGGCGTGGACAGCCGCCCGGAACACATCGTCCAGGTGGTGCAAGCGTCGCTGTCCCGGCTGGGCGTCGACTGCATCGACCTGCTGTACCAGCACCGCGTGGACCCCGCCGTGCCCATCGAGGACGTCGTCGGCGCCATGGCCGGGCTGGTGCGGGCGGGCAAGGTGCGCCACCTGGGACTGTCGGAAGTGTCGGCCGCCACCCTGCGCCGCGCCCACGCCGTGCATCCGATCGCGGCCGTGCAATCCGAATATGCGCTGTGGAGCCGCGACGTGGAAGCGGACGTGCTGCCCGCCTGCCGCGCGCTGGGCATCGGCTTCGTGCCCTACAGCCCGCTGGGACGCGGCTTCCTGACCGGCAAGCTCGCTTCCAGCGCCGCGCTGGCGCCCGACGACTATCGCCATAGCTTGCCCCGTTTCCAGCCGCAAGCCATGGCCGCCAACGGGCGCCTGGTGGCCGCGCTGCAACGCCTGGCCGCCGCGCGCGGCGCCACGGCGGCGCAGCTGGCCCTGGCCTGGCTGCTGGCGCAAGGCGGCGACATCGTGCCGATTCCCGGCGCCCGCAGCCTGGCGCACCTGGAAGAGAACGTCGCCGCCGCGCAGATCGTCCTGAGCGACAGCGAGCTGGCCGCCATCGGCGCCGCCATCGCGCCCACCGCCGTGCAGGGCGCGCGCTACCCGCGGCATGAGCTGGACATGCTTGGCCTGTAGACAACCATGCTTGAGTGCGCTATACAAGTTTCTTTTTACCCGCCGCACTTGAAATGGCTGAATCCGCTATCATTTCCAATCTGAACTATTCATTATGAAAGGGATTTATATGTCCGATTTGCTCGAAACACTGCAATGGCGCTACGCCACCAAGAAAATGGACCCGACGAAAACGGTGCCGCAAGACAAGGTCGAGCGCATCCTGGAAGCCGTGCGCCTGACGGCCAGCTCCAGCGGGCTGCATCCCTATGAAGTGTTCGTGGTGACGAATCCGGCCCTGCGCGAGCAGATCAAGCCGCATGCGTGGAACCAGTCGCAAGTGACGGACGCCTCGCATTTGCTGGTGTTTGCCGCCTGGGACAATTACACGGTCGAGCGCATCAACAAGATGTTTGACCTCGTCAACACCGTGCGCGGCTTCAAGAACGAGGGCTGGGAAGCGTACCGCCAGCAAATCCTCGCCACGTATCCGCAGCGCGACGCCGAGACCAACTACCAGCACGCGGCGCGCCAGGCCTACATCGGCGTGGGCACGGCCCTGATCGCCGCAGCGCAGGAAAAAGTCGATTCGACGCCGATGGAAGGTTTCGACCCGGCCAAGGTCGATGAAATCCTCGGCCTGCGCGCAAAAGGCCTGCGTTCGGTCGTCATGCTGCCGCTCGGCTACCGCGCCGATGAAGGCGACTGGCTGGTCGACCTGAAAAAAGTGCGCCCGGCGCGCGGGCAGTTCATCACCGAGCTGGCGTAAGCACACCGCGCCTCTCGAAAAAGCGGATGCCGGCAACGGCATCCGCTTTTTTTTCGTTCACGCCGCCTGCGGAAAGCGCACTGTCACGCACAGTCCCCGTCCCGCCTCGCCGTCGGCCAGCGCGATGTCGGCCCGGTGGTGCTCGGCGATGTGGCGCACGATGGACAGGCCCAGGCCGCAGCCCCAGGCATCGTTGCCATCGGGCCGGAAGAAACGGTCGAACAGGCGCGCATGGTGCTGCAACGGCACGCCGGGACCGTTATCGCGCACGCGCAGCAGCGGCCGGCCATCTTCCTGCGCCGCCTGCAGGTCGACCCTGCCGCCCTGCTGCGTGTAGCGCAAGGCATTGTCGATCAGGTTGTTCAGCAAGACTTGCAAGCCATCCGGGTCGGCTTTCACCATCACCCTGGTCGGCAATGTTTCAACCACACCCAGGTCGATGTCGCGGCTGTCGGCCAGCGCGCTGTGGTCGGCCACGGCCGCTTCCAGCAATTGCCCCAGATCGACAGACTGCAGCTGGCTGGCCGTCAGCGCCGTCTCGTGGCGCGCCAGACTCAGCAGCTGGCGCACGAGGTGGGTGCTGCGGTCGAGCCGCTCGTGCAGCCTGGCCAGCGCGGCCGCCCGCGCCGCCTCGCCGCTGGCCCGTTCGGCCAGCTGCAACTGCAGCTTCAGCGCCGTCAGCGGCGAGCGCAATTCGTGCGCGGCATCGGCGACAAAGGTGCGCTGCGCCGTCAGCGCCGCCTCGAACTGTCCCATCAGTCCATTCAGCGCCAGCGCCACGGGCCGCAGTTCGGGCGGCATGTCGTCGGCCGCCAGCGGTGTGAGCGCATCCGGCGAGCGGCCCGCCACCGATGCGGCCAGCCGGTGCAGCGGCGCCAGCGCCCGACCCACCACGGCGACGATCAGCAGCGCCAGGATCAGCGCGAACACCAGCAGCGGCGCGCCGGCGCGCATGGTCATCTGCCACGCCAGCTGGTCGCGCACGGCCTGCGCCTGCGCCACCTGCACGTAACGGCCGCGCCGCGTCTCGCCGTACAGGCGCCAGTCCTCGCCCTGCACCAGGACGTCGGCAAAACCGGCCAGCGCATAGCGCGGCAGTGGTGACTGGCCCGGCAAAACGGGTAATGGCTGGCCCGCCTCGTCCCACGCCTGCAGCACGAATGCTTCTTCCGGATCCTGCGCGGCGGGCATGCCCGTCTGCGGTTCGAACTCGTCGGGCAAGGCCACGGCCAGCTGGCGCAGCTGCAAGTCGGCCAGTTCATTGGTTTCTTCCAGCAGCGAGCGGAACAGTGAAATGCCCGCACCGAGCACGCACAGCAAGGTGGCGGCCAGCAAGCCGAGCAGCAACTGGCGACGGATGCTCAGCATGGCGCCACGCGCATCTTGTAACCGACGCCGCGCACGGTCTGGATGCAGTCCGCGCCGAACTTCCTGCGCAGCTGGTACACATACACGTCGACGGTATTGCTTTCCACTTCGCTGTCCCAGCCATACAGCTTTTCGCCCAGCTGGCGCTTCGACACCACCTTGCCCGGATCGTCGAGCAAGGCGCGCAGCACGGAAAACTCGCGCGGCGGCAGCTTGATCTGCTCGCCTTCGAACGTGACGTCATGGCTGGCCAGGTCCAGCGTCAGCGCGCCGTGCTCGATGATGGAGCGCGAACGGCTGACCCTGCGGCGCAGCAGCGCGCGTATGCGTGCCAGCAACTCGTCGAGGTCGAACGGTTTCACCAGGTAATCGTCGGCGCCGCTGTCGAGCCCCTCGACGCGGGCCGGCGTGCCGTCGCGTGCCGTGATGATCAGCACGGGCAAGTCGGCGCCGCACCTGCGCGTGGCGCGCAGCACCTCCATGCCCTCCTTGCCGGGCAAGCCCAGGTCCAGCAGCATCAGGTCGTAGGCGAAGCCGGCCAGCGCCAGCTCCGCATCGTGGCCATCGCGCACCCAGTCCACGGCATAGCACTCGCCAAGCAAGCCCTCGACCATGCTTTCCCCGATCATCGGATCGTCTTCCACCAGCAACACGCGCACCCCGGTCCCTCACACAATGGCTAAAAATGCCCATATCTTACCGTGGATGACGCCAGGCCGTTGCCGTGGCGCCCGCTCGCAGGCCTCATGCCGCCGCGTTTTACAGGCGTATGCCCAGCACATTCACCAGGCGGTTCAAGTCGCCCTCCTCGCGGATGATTTCCGCGATCACCTCGGGCAGCGGCATGCGGCCCCAGTTGACGGCGCGGCGGATGAGGAACGGGGTCGGGCTGTGCGGCTCGATCTGCGCCAGGTATTCGGCCAGCGCCTCGAGCGTGGCGTAGGCTTCCGTGCGGTTGCGCCAGCGCGCGGCCATGGGCGCCGGGCTGGCGGCCGGCGCGGCCGCCGGCATCGCATCGCCGCCGTCCGGCGCGGCGCAAGCGGCCAGCTCCGCTTCCGCCTCGTCCGGCGCCGGGTCCAGCGCCTGCTCGTCCTGCAGTTGCAGCAGCACGCGCTGGACGGTTTCCAGCACGCCGCGCAGCTTCAGCAGCCGCGGCGCCTGTTCGCCCAGGCGCGTGTCGAGGAAGTCCGCCATGCCGTCGAGGCAATCGAGGCCGTGCGCGACGGCGGCGCCCACGCGCGCCAGCTCGCCGCCCATCTGCGCCGCCGCGAACACGATGTCGGCGCGCGTCAGCGGCGCATCCTCGCCCGCGCCCGCATCGGCGCGCTCGCCAGGCACGGGCGCCACGTCCTGCGCCGTCATGCGCTCCCAGTCGGCCAGGGTCAGCGGCGGCAGCTTGCCGCCCAGTACCAGCAGGGGCGCATGCAGGCGCACGCTCACGCTCAGCGACTCATTCAGCCACTCGAGCGGCGCCAGGCGCGCATCGGCGTCGCCGTCGTCGTCGATCAGCGGATGCACGTCCGGCCAGTAATCGCGCAGCAAGGCGTCGACCAGGCGCAGGCCGTGATACAGGCCGGCAAAGCCGCGCTGGCGCAGCCACGCCTCGGCCAGCCAGGCGGCGATCTGCACATCCTTCGAGCGCGCCGTCAACACCTCGCCGCAATGCTGTTCGATCAGCGCCCAGTCGGCGCGCTTGAGCGGGCGCTCCCATTGCCCCATCGGCAGGCTGGGGTCATCCTCCTCGCGCAGCAGGCGGATCTCCATGCAGACGGCGTCGTAGCGGGCCGACTCGCCGCACGGCGCCTCGGGCGACAGGGGGGCCAGCAAGGCGTCCAGGCGTTGCTGGTCGGCGGCGCTGAGCAGGAAATCAGGAATGGCGTGCATGGTCGTGTCTTTTCGGTTGAGCTGGCGTGGCAGGAACAGCCGCGCCAGGAAGGAGGAAGCGGGCGCCATTGTCAGGCGGCTGCATGGCGGGCCTGCGCGGCGTCGATCAGCCTGGCCACCTGCTGCGCCAGGAACTTGGCCGCCAGCGGCGAGGTACTCTTGTGCAGGTCGACCACCGAGGCGGCCGGCGGAAAGTAGATCTTGTCCGACAGCGCCACCAGCCGGCCCGTGTCGAAGCCGTCGTCCACTTCATGCAGGGCGATGACGGCATGGTCGGCGCCATCGTCGAGCAGGGCCTGGAACGGGTTCGGTCCCGCGTAGGCCGACGGCCAGCCATCGTCCACGCACGGGTGCAGGTTGTAGAAGCCATGGCGCGGGAAGCGGTGCAGGCGCGCGTCGAACTGCTGGCCGAAGGTGGCCGCGATGCACAGCTCGGGGCGCCACTCGCGCTCGTACAGGTGGTAAAACTCCTCGCTCTTCACGCGGCCCCGGTAGGCCGGCAAGCCGTGCGCGGCCGCCAGGCGCGCCACCATCGCCTCCTCGTCCGCGCTGTGCGGATACGACCAGACGCGCCGCTCGCGGCTGACAAAGCCCACGCGCGGATCATCGGTGGCCACGCCGACCACCTCGATGCGCGGCGCCAGCGGGCCTTTCAGCAATTCGCTGAGCACGTGAAAACCCCGGTAAAAGCTGCCGAACACGGCCACCCGCACGGGCGCCCCGCCCGCATGCCCCCGGTCGGCGGCGCTCACCGCTCGCCCCTGTCGGCCTGCATACTGAGCCTGTCGGCGGCGCCGCCCGTGGCGGGCAAGGCCGCTTCCTGCCAGGCCGGCGCCTGGACCGGAAACACGGCCGGCCAGGCCAGCGGCGTGCGCTTGCCCGGCGCGCTGACGGCCAGGCGCACGAAGACGCGGGCGCGGCTGTCGGCGGCGGGCACTCTGCCCGTGGCGTCGGTATTGGCCAACGGAAACTCGAAACGCAGCAGCGGCGCACGCCCGTCGCTGCCCGGCGCCTCTTCCTCGCGATACGCGCCGATGAACGAGAACAGGGCCCACGGGTCGTCGAAACGGTAACTGACCGTGCGCTCGGCCACGGCCATGTGCGACTGGCCCGCTTCAGCCTTCGGCGTGCCCGTGCCGTCGCGCGCCAGGCGCATGGACAGCAGCACGGCCATGCCCGGCTCCCAGCGCAGCGCGCGCGGGGCCTCGTTCTGCCGCACGCTGGCGCCGCCGATGCTCAGGGTCCATTCGATGATCTTGTTGCCTTCCGCCTCGGCACCGGGATTGGCGCGGAACTGCGCCGTCACGTCGAGGCCGCCCGCCTGGCCCTCCTCGGCCGGATACAGGGGCGCCAGCACGTCGCGCACGCGGCGCAGCTGCAGGTTGGCCTTGCGCACGGCGGCGCTGACGGCGGGCCGGCCCGGCTCGCGCTCGGCCTGCGCGCTGGCGGCGCTGGCCCGTTCATACAGCTTCATCACGGCGCCCACTTCCTCGCGGTCGGCCGGCACGGCGTCGCTGGCGCGGCCGCGCGTCCCCGCCGCGCCGGACAGCGCGACGAACGGCAGGCGCCGCCCCAGGTCGCGGTTGTAGACCTCGGCGAACCGCTCCCACTCGCCCTGGTAATGACTGGCCGACAGTTCGCGGCAGCGCGCCAGCAAGCCGCTTTGCAGGCCGTGCAGGCGCTCGGCAAACACGTCGGCGCCGCGCCGCTGCGCCATGCGCGCGCCCAGCTTGTCGGCGCAGTTGGCCAGGTCGATGTCGGCGCTGCCGTTGAGGATGAACTGTTCCACCGCCAGCAGCGAACTGGTGGGACTTTTCAGGCGGTAGCGGCGCAAATCGGCCAGGATGGCTTGCCAGCGCGCCACCAGCGGCTGGCTGGCGGCCGCGCCGGACAGCTGCGTCAGCACGCCCTCGACCTGCTTGCCGAGGATCTCGATGAATTCCTGCTGCTGCGCCAGGTAAGCGTTCAGGCCGGCCCCGTCGCCAGCCGCGAAAGCCTCGACCAGCGCGCCCTTCTCGCCCTTCCAGCCCTGGAACGCGCGGTCGCGCGGCACGAACACCTCGCCCGCCGTGAACACCTCGTCCAGGCGACGCAGGCGCGACATGGCGTCGCGCGCCAGCGCCGTATCGACTTCGGCCACGGCCTGGCGCGCCCCCATCTCCTCCAGGCGGGCGCGCACGCGCAGCACGCTCGCATAGTCGGCGTCGCTGGCGGCGCTGGGCAATTCCGCCGCCGCAATCGTCAGCGCCTGCGCCAGCGCGCCATGCACGCTGCCGGCCAGGGCCTGGTCGACGAGGGCGCTGGCCGGCTGCTGCAAGCGGCTGGGCAAACGCGTGTACGGCCCCGCCTGGAACGCCTTGCGCGCCTCGGCCAGGCTGGCGGCCCGCTCCAGCTGCACCTTGTCCCAGCGGATGGTAGCGCCGGCTGGCACGTCAGGCAGGCGCACGGGCGTCTCGGCCCGCATGTACGGCGGTGCCATCAGCGCCGACACGGCTTCATGCAAGGCCTTGCGTTCGGGCGTGAAGGCCCAGCTGGCGGTGGCGCCGGCCCAGGCCAGGCCGGGGCCGCCCGCGTCGACGGGATTGGGCACGGCCAGGATGGCGTCCCAGGCCATGACGAAGCGGCCGAAGCCCTGCGTCGCCAGCTGCCGGCTGTCCTGCGCGCCCACCTTGCCCAGCAGCGAATTGGCGCCGATGCGTTCGAGCATGGCGTCGTGCGCGGCGCCCAGGTTCAGGTTACTTTGATGCATCCAGCCGCCCTTGCCCACCATCAGCTGGCTTTGCTGCGCATCGAGCGCCGCGCGCAGGGTTTGCCACTGGCGCAGCTGGGTGTCGAGGTCGCTGCTGCGCTGTGCGCCGTCGAACAGTCCGCCCGTGCTGGCGGCCACGGCCTGCTCGGCGCGCAGCAAGCCATTCTCGTCGAACAGGCGGCGGTACATGGCGCCGCTGGCCAGGTGCAGCGAACAGCGGGCCGCCTCCTGCATCGGCTCGATGGCCAGCGACGGCACGTTTTGCGCCACTTCGCGAAACAGCGCGGCCGTGCGGGCCGGCGTGCCGTTCAATTCCGTGCCCAGCAGCACGCGCACGACGAGCGCCAGGTCGTCGCCCGAGGCCGGCACGGAACTGGGGCCCTTCAGGCGCAGCATGGCGCTGACGACGCGGTCCAGCTCATCCATGCGCGCCAGGTATTGCAGCATCGCCAGGTAGTGCGGCAAGTCTTCCAGGTTCAGCGCGCTGGGCGCCGGCACGCCCGCCTGCTCATGCCAGCGCGCCGGCAAGGTGCACTGGGCGCCCGCGATCAGGCTGCCCGTGGCCGGGTCGCGCGGCACGCCCGTCAGCTGGCTCAGCTGCGCGAAGGCGGCGCGCCTCAGCGCTTCGAAGGCGTTGTCGGCGAAGCCCTGCTCCAGGCGCTGCTGCACGCGGTCGTGCAAGTCGTCGAAGATGGGCCAGGAACCGGGCATGAAAAGGGAGCTGAAATGCGCCTCGCCCAGCTGTTCGATGTTGAGCAAGGCGTCGACGGCGCGCTGCTGGCTGCGCTGGGCATTGGGCGCGCCGCCGGCGGCCGCCGTCCAGCCAGCCGCCGCGCGGCCACTTTGCAGGCTGGCGCGGTCGTCGCCGTTCAGCGCATCGAGATAGACGATCATTTCGCCGGCCAGCCGGTGCAACTGGAAACTCGAAACGATCAGGCCCAGCGCCCACAGGGCAGGCAACAGCAGCGCCGACCAGTAGGCCAGGCGGCCGACGGCCGGCCGGCGCATGCGCTGCGACGACGCCTGCACCAGGCCCACTTCGGCAAAGATCTTGCGTTCGAAGATATCGCGCAAAAAGACGGGCATGCCGTCCTGCGGCGCCGCGACGGCCGCGTCCTGCGCCCCAGCGCCGGCCAGCGCCAGCTGCGTGTGCTCCGCCCCGTCTGTCAATGCGGGCGCCGCGGCCGCGCCGGCTGTGGCGGCCAGCAGCGCGGCTTCGTCGCTGCAGTCGCCCGTCAGGTAGATGCCGCGCAGCAGGAAGGGCTCGTGATAGGCGCTGGGCCGCATCAGCTCCTCGCAAAACACCTTCAGGCCCGCGCGCAGCCGCTCCACCTCGCTGGGCAGGAGGAAATACGCGCGGCTGTCGGCATCGGCCTGCTCCAGCGCGCACAGTTCGGCGCAGCTGTCGGCCACGGCGCCGACGATCTGGTCCATCGCCGCGTCGACCCACTGCACGCGAAACGGCGCCACCAGTTCATATGGCGATGCCCAGCCCAGGATGGAGCGGCGCATCGGCTCGGGCAAGGCCACGCCGAACGTGGAAAAGCCCGGCAGCACCTCGCACTCGGTCACCACCAGGTGGATGGGAAAGCGCAGCGCCAGACGGTTCTGCGCCAGCCACAGGCGCCGGTGGATGGCCTTGGCGCGCGCCACCAGTTCCAGCTGGCCCTGCGGATCGCTGGCCAGCAGGGCCGCGCACGGCATGGCCAGCACGATGCCGTCGAAGGGCCGCTGCGGCCGGTAGGCGCGGCACAGCCCCAGGAAATCGTCCCAGATGCCGTTGCTGGCGGCGCTGTCGGGATCGGGCGAGCCCAGGTACTCGGACTGCAGCTGCACCACCACGCCCTTGTCGAAGAAATTCCAGGCGATGCCCTGGGCGGCCGCCGTCAGGCTGCTGTCGGCGCTCAGCGCGCTGGACAGGCCGGACTGCGCCAGCGGCACGGCGCGGCCCGTGCTTTCATTGAGCAGCAAGGTCCACGACAGGTTGTAGCGCTCGGCGCGCTCGGCCAGATTGGCTTCGATCAGCTCGATCGCATGGCGGAAGGACAGGCGCAGCGATTCGGAGCCCAGCAGGCGCAGCTTGCTGCCCGCATTCGCCGTGGCGGCCTGGCCGCCGCTGCGCAGCGCCGCGCTGATGACGACGGCCAGTAGCACCAGCACCAGCAGGGTCACCAGCAGCAGCACGGCGATGGCCAGGTTATCGGAGAGGAAGTTCAGCATGGCGCCACCTCGCCCTGCGCGACAGCTTGCAGCGCCAGCGGCGGCGCGGGCCGCAAGTGCACGATGGCCGGCGAGACAGGCGCGCTGAGGGCCTTGCGCACGGGCCACGATTGCCATAGCCACAGCACTTCCGATATCCCCAGCAGTATCAGCAGCACCAGCACCAGGATGGCGCCGCGCCGGCTCAGCCGGGACAGGCGCCGCCCGCCGCTGTACGACAGGGTGCTCGCATACGGCTGCTCGGTGAGGACGGCGTCGCGCGCGCGCATGTCGGGCGCGCGCTGGTAGACGAACTGGAACAGCTCGCGCCGGTAGTCGGCGATCTGCGCCAGGCCCGCGCCGTCGCGGTAGCGGCCCTGGAAGCCCAGCGACAGCAGGTACAGGTACAGGCGCGCCACGGCCCGGCGCGCCGGTTCGCGCTCGCGCAGCAGCTGGTCGATATCGGCGAACACCTGCTGGCCGGCGTGGCCGGAATTGAACAGCGTCGCTTCGAGCAGCACGTGGCGCCAGTGCGTGCGTCCGGCCCAGTCCGTGTGCAGCAGCACTTCGTCGGCCAGGGCCGCCTTCAGGAAGCGTCCCTGCAATTCCGCCTCGGCGCCCGCCTTGCCGCCCTGCCGCCCCGCCTCCAGGGTTTGCAGCTCGATCAGCTGGCTCAGCTTGCGGCTCAGCGCTTCCGCGCCGGCGCGGCCATCCGCCTCGCCCAGGGCCGCGCCCTCGGCAACGGACTGGTTGAGCAGCGCCACGAAGGCGCGGAACTGGACGCTGGCAAGGTCGTTGCCATCGCCGCCGAGAGGGCGCGCGGCGCCTGCCGCCGCGCCGCTGGCGCCGTGCGCGCCATGGACAGTATCCTGGAGTGTCATGCTTCAGCCTTTGATGAACAAAACGACTTCCTGCGGGCGCTGTGCCTGCAGGTGTTCGTTGATGTTGCTAATGAGCAAATCCTGGCCGGCGACGATGAACTGGTCGGTGACCTCGATGGCGAACAGGCTGCAGCCCTGGCTGCCGCGCAAGCCCAGTTCCGGCGCGCCGTCGATGGGGCCGCGCGTCGCGCCCAGCACGCGGCGGTCGCCCAGCGACGCCGACACCGTGCGCGAGCCGATCACGGCGCCCGCCATCCACGCCGCCAGTTCGCGCTCGCGCTGGCCGCGCAAGCCCACCACCAGGCGCGTGCCCTGCCCGCCCAGCCATTCCGGGCGCAGCGGCAGGGAAAACACCTGGCCGTTCAGGTTGAAGGTGCAGGTCTTCCATTCCTGGCTCACTTCGCCGACCAGGTCCAGCAGGTTGCCCAGCACGCTGTCGAAAGCCGCATAGCTGTCGCCATGCGCGTAGGCGGGCGGCGCCAGCGGCACGGCGCCGGGGCGCAGCGCCGACAAGGGACCGAGCTGGGCGCACAGGGCCAGGTACAGCGGCAGCGGCTGCACCGGCCCCGCATCGAGCGCCGCTTCCAGCAGCGGCAGGTGCAGGGTCAGGCTGGACAGGCGCGCCCGCTGTTCCAGCATGGCCAGCCGGTCTTCCAGCCGCGACGAGCCCGAGGCCGTCTGGCGCGCGAGGAAGACGGCCTTGTTGCGCATCAGCGCGGCCAGCGCCTGCGCGCGCTGCAAAATGGCCGAGGCGGCGGGCACCTCGAGCTGGGCCGGCCAGAAGGCGCAGCGGCGCACGCTTTCGTTTTCCTTGCGCAAGATCATCAGCTGCAGATGCACCCAGGCCGGCCCCGGCACCTTGCCGGCCATCAGGCACAGGTTGGCGGCCATGCGCGGCACCTCGTCGGCCAGCGCTTCGGACACTTCGTCCTCGACGAGCGGGCTGTCGACGCGGCGGAACATGGCCGGCTGCCCCGGCAGGCGCAGCGAACGCGCAGTGCCGACGGCCAGGTAGACGGGCAAGTCGTGCTGCTCCATGCCGGCGGCGTACGGCGCCAGGTCCAGTTCCAGCACGTAGTCCTGCGCCTGGCCGGCGTCGTACGCCACCGCCATGCCGTTGGGCAAGATGGCTTGCAGCGCCGTGATGCGCAGCTTGCCGCTGCTCAGCCTGGCCTCGTCGATGGCCAGCACGCGCACGCCCCAGGCGGCCGGCTGGGCGGCCAGCGCCTGCCAGCCCACCAGGGCGTCCACGCGGGCGCTCTCCTGCTGGAAATGCTGCGGAGTGAGCAGCATGCCTTCATGCCACTGGATACGGTCATACAACATTGCTTCGGCCATGGCAGATGCTTCCTCGGTTAGCGGGCGGCGCCCGTCTTGATGTCGCTGGCGGCGAACCCCTGCGCGTTCAGCTGCAGCACATAGGCGCTGCTGCCGAGCAGCAAGCGCTCGCGGTGTTCGCCGGGATTGGCATAATTGGCAAAGACCAGCGCGGCCCAGACGCGCTGCTCGCCGAAGCGTTTGGCGTCCAGCTGCAGCGCCTGGCCCGGCGTGATTTCCACGGCCAGCACCGTCAGGGCTTCGGGAAAGGTGCGCTGCAAGTCGCCCTTGGCGGCAAAATAGCGGCTGGCCGGCATGGCGGCCAGGGTGTCGAGCACGGCCTTGTCCCTGACCAGCACCACGTCGACGGCCAGCGCGCTGTTGCCGTTCGCATCGTTGGCGGCCACCAGGGTCACCGTTTGCCAGTCGGGCTTGACGGGCCGCGGGTCGCCGCGCATCAGGGCCAGCGCGCCGCAGCCGGCCAGCATGCTGGCCGCCAGCAGGGCCAGCGCCAGCTGCGTCATCGCGCGGTGTGCGCCGGCCTGCGTCGATTCGGGCTTGAAAGACATGGAATATCCTGTACGTAATGAGTAAGAAAACCTTAGTAAGTCAGCATCAGCATCTTGCGCAGGCCGGCGCCCAGGCCCGCGCCAAACACCGACAGCAGGGCCGCCGCCAGCAAGCCCGCGCCGAGCCAGGCCTGGCGCCGTCCCAGCACCAGCAGCAGCGGCGCGGCAGCAGCGGCGCTGGCCGCCACCGCCTGCTGCGGCAGCGCCGCCTCGCTGCCCAGTGCGATCAGGGCGGCGGCGGCCAGGTAAGACACCAGGTTGCGCGCGCCCTCGCACAGCACTTCGAGCATCAGCAGCACGGGCAGCATGGCGTCCAGCGGCAAGCCCAGCGACGCCTGCAGCACGCCGGCCCACAGCACCGCCTTCACGCCGGGCACGCCGATAGCCCACAGGGCCGTCCAGGCAGCCAGAAACCCGATCAGGAGAATGTCCGCCGCGCCCGGCGGCTGGCCGTACACATTCGCCACGAAAACGGCCAGCACGGCAAAGAACAGCGCCTCGCCCGTCTTGATGAAGACGGGGCAGATCGAGGCCATCAGCTCCACCACGCCGCGGCTGAAACCGAGGCGCACGCTGAGCGCCTCGATGAATTCGGGCAGCGCCGCCGCGCCGACTGGCGCGAACAGGCAGACGGTGACGGGCTCGCGCAGCGCCGTCAGCACCTGCCACGGGTGCGTCTTCAGGCGCCAGGCCAGCAGCCCCACCACCAGCGCGCAGCACAGCAGCACGCTGCCGTACCAGGTGAGCAGGAAGCCCGTCAGCAGGCCGATCGACTCGCCGCCCGCGCTGCTGGTGGCGGCCGCGGCGAGGATGAAGGCCGTCAGCGGCAAGCCGATATTCACGGAGCGGATGGCCAGCTCCATGCCGCGGTACACGGCTTCGAGGATGCTGCTCAGCTGATTGCCGGCCTCCGGGCGCTGCACGGCCACGGCGGCGCCGAACAGCAGCACGCCGATCAGCACCGACGGCGCCGAGCCGAACGCCATCACGGCATACAGGTTGCGCGGCACCAGCGGCGGCGCCGCCACCGCGCCCGCCGCCGCCTCCTCGGCATGCAGGCTGACCACGGGCGGCGCCTCGGCGCGCATGGCCAGCCGGCCCAGCGACGCTTCCTGGCCCGCATCGAGGCCGGCGCCGGCCGCGCCCAGGCTGGCCAGCACGGCGCCGCCCAGGGCGCACAGCAGCATGAGCAGCAGTCCCAGCAGCGCCAGCACGCCGAGGCGGCGCCACTGCTCGCCGGCGGCCGCCATCCGTTGCAAGCCGAAATACACGGCCAGCACGAGGAAGGGCAAGGCCGCCACCTGGATCAGCGACAGATAGATGGTCGACAGGGCGGCAAACAGGGGCGCGCCCTGCGGCCACAGCATGCCGACCCAGGCGCCCAGCAGCACCGCGCCAAGCAAGGTGGCGGGCTGGTGCAGGATGTCGCGCAGCAGCTTCATGGCTGCAGGGTCACGGGACGCGCGCAGATCAGCGACACGGCCGCGCAGTTGGCGATGACGGTAAGCGCCGTGCGGGCCATGGCGCAGACGGGATCGACCGCCACGAACAGCACGAAGGCCGCCTCGAACGGCAGCGACAGGCTGGCGCACACCACGCCCATCAGCGACACCGTCACGACGCCGGCCATGCCGGACGAGGCAAAGCCCGTCAGCGCGGACAGCCCGGCCAGCAGGGCCAGGTCGGACGCCGACAGCGTGCGGCCGTACAGGGCGGCGATGAACATGCTGCCGCAGACGAAATACGCGACCGGTCCGGCGCGCAGCAGGGCCACGCTGAGCGGCACCAGCAGTTCCACGCGCGAGCGGGCAAAGCCCAGGCGCCCCACCAGCGCATTGACCATGGCCGGCATGCAGGCGGCGCTGTTGTTGGTCGCCACGCCCAGCGCGAACGGTTCGCGCATGGCCTTCATCACCGCGCGCGCACCGACCCCGGCCCGGTGGCGCACGACGGCCATGGCCACGCCGACCAGCAGTACGCTGACGGCCAGGAAGCCGCCGACGAAACCGGCCATGGCCGCCATCGGCGCCAGGCCCGTGCGCGCCACCTGGCCGGCCGCCATGCACACGAGGATCAGCGGCAGCGGCAGGTTGATCCAGCCGGTCAGGGTCTGGCACGCCTTGTAGACGGTTTCCAGCGCATCCTGCAAGCCCGTCGAGATGCGGCTCGGCACCTGGCCCACGGCAAAACCGAACAGCAGCGCGAAGACCAGCGCCTTGAGCGTTTCGCCATTCGCCAGCGCGGCGAAGATATTCGACGGGATCAGGGTGCGCAGGATCTCTTGCGCGCTGGCCGAGGCCGGCGCCGGCTCCGGCGTCAGCAGGGCCATGGCCGTGTTGCTGCCATCGGCATCGCCGCCGACGATATGCCCGAGCGCGGCGCGCGTGCCCTCGGACATGCCGCCGCCCGGATGCAGCAGCCAGGTGGCGACGGTGGCCAGCACGGCCGCGGCCAGCGCCAGCAGCACGAACACCACCACCACGCGCTGCACGATCTTGCCGGCCCCGCCCTCGCGGTACAGGTTTTGCAGGCTCAGCACCACCGCCGACATCATGAACGGCAGCACCACCATCGTCAGCAGGTCGACGTAGACGACGCCGACCAGGCCCAGCGGACGCGCCACGCCGGGCGCCGCCCAGCCGATGCTCGCGCCCAGCAGCACGCAGGCCAGCACCATGAAGGGATTGATGGCCAGCGCGCGGAAGCGGCGCAAGACGGCGCCCGGCTGCGGCGCGGGCACGGCGGCCACGGTGTCGATGTCGGCATTCACGGGGGTATGCATGGTCTACCTCGCCAGTTTCAGAGCGCTGGCCACGCTGGGCTTGTCGGCGCGCGTGCCGATCACCTCGTTGACCAGGGACAATAATGTCGTGTCGCGCACGCCCACCATCACGCTCAGCACGGATTGCGCATCGCTGAAGGTCACCGTGCGCAGGGTCAGGGCCAGGCGCGGATCGCGCTCGAGCACGGCGCGCACCTCGAGCTCGTCGCGGTAGGCGCCGGCCACCTCGCCGCGGCTGACGGCATCCACCAGCGCCGGCCAGGTGGGATACGGCTTCACGGTCGCCTGCGGGAAATGCCGGCGCGCGTATTCCTCCCACGAAGTGTGGGCGATGACGCCGATCTGGCCCTTGAAGTCGCGCATCACCTGCTTCAGCGGGCGCTCGCCGGCCATTTCCGCGAAGCGCACGCGGTTGATCAGCATGGCGTGGCCCAGCAGCATGTACGGCGTCGAGAACAGCACCATCTGGCTGCGCCGGAGCGTGCGCCCCAGGCGGCCGATGGCGATATCGGCCTGGCCGACGCCGACCAGCTCGACCACGCCGTCGATGCTGGCGCCGCTGCGGTCGAAGCGCACGGGCACGCCCAGCTCCTTGCCGATGCTGCGCGCCAGGTCGACGTCGATACCGCTCAGCACGCCATTTTTCTCCGTGTAGAACGGCGGGCTGTCGGCCTTGAACATGGCCACCACCAGTTCGCCGCGCGCGACGATGCGGGCGATGTCGGGCGCCATCAGGCGGCCATCGGCGCCGCGCACGAGGGGCGAGCCGGCCGGCAGCGGCGGCAGGCCGTCCGTGGCCAGCGCGGGCGCGCAGGCGCAGGCCAGGGCCAGCGCCAGGG